>CAZXQG010000011.1:0-78615 GCA_964642725.1 uncultured Chitinophagaceae bacterium | reverse complement strand
GGAGCCGGTCGAGCGTTTCACAGCGAGATCCGCCGCCCTTTGGCGGATTCGATCCTCGCAGCGCCCACAATAAGGGAAGAGGGAACTCTTCCCTTTCTTTTTTTGGGGAGCCGGTCGAGCGTTTCACAGCGAGATCCGCCGCCCTTTGGCGGATTCGATCCCCGCAGCGCCCACTATAAGGGAAGAGGAAACTCTTCCCTTTCTTTTTTTAGAAAGCCGGTCGAGCGCTTCACAGCGAGATCCGCCATCTTGTGGCGGATTCGATCCCAGCAGCGCCCACTATAAGGGAAGAGGAAACTCTTCCCTTTCTTTTTTTAGAAAGCCGATCGAGCGCATCACAGCGAGATCCGCCGTCTTTTCTCCTCGTTCCCAAACTCAGTTTGGGAACGTTCTAACATTGAAGCAGAGCTTCTGTACATTGCGTTCCCAATCGGAGATTGGGAACGAGGAAGAAGGACGAGAAGTGCTAGCAGATTGGCGCGGTTTGTTTGCACTTTTTGTTTTTTTAAGCCCTCCAATTGCATCTATCCAAAGAGCCGTCATTTTTCTTTGCCATGGTCTCCCGCCTGTTATTATTTCCCTCATAAATTATGAGTCATCTCATACTCCAATTCCGGGTCGATCTTCTGTTGTTCTATTTTCTTTTCTCGTTCCATCAATTCCACGTGATGGGCCTGGAGATAGTCGAGCTCCTTCTTGCCGTATGAAAGGCGTGTGATGACGACGAACAGTACCGGAACAATCAATATCGCAAGCGTCGAGGCCGCGAGCATGCCGCCGAGAACGGTAAATCCGATGGTATTCCGCGCTACCCCACCCGCGCCTGTTGCGAATGCAAGCGGCATCACGCCGAGGATAAAAGCCAAGGATGTCATCGTGATGGGGCGTAATCGCAGCTTGACTGCTTCCAGCGTGGATTGGATAAGCTCCTCTCCGCGGTCAACGCGCACCTTCGCAAATTCCACGATCAGAATAGCATTCTTCGCAGAGAGCCCTATCAAGGTGATGAGTCCTATCTGTGCGTACACATTGTTGGTAAGACGCGGCAGACACATCAGCATCAGGATGGCGCCAAACGCACTGATAGGGACCGGAAGCAATACGGTAAGAGGCACAGACCAACTCTCGTAGAGGGCGGCCAAAAAAAGAAATACGAACGTGATGGAAAAAATGAAAATATAAATTGTGGCCGACCCTGCTTTTATCTCTTCATAGCTCAATCCAGAAAACTCATACGTATATCCATGCGGTAAAAACTTTTCCGCCGTTGCCCTGAGAGCGTCTATTCCTTCCCCGGTGCTGTACCCCGGCGGCGTGGAGCCATCCACTTCTGCAGAACGAAAAATATTGAAGTGGGTTATCAGCGGCGGCGCTTCGGTCGCTTTGTAGCTGACCAGAGTGCTGAAAGGCACCATCTCGCCGCGCTGGTTGCGCACGTAATACTTATTGAGGTCCGATATCAACGCTCGATAGGTTGTATCTGCCTGCACTACCACATGGTACGTGCGGTCGTACAGCGTGAAGTTATTCACAAACAAACTTCCCATGTACGCTTGCATCGTTGTAAAGACGTCTGCAATATTCACTCCCAGCTTTTCACATTTTTCACGATCCAATGTAAGGTCATAGCTTGGCGTATGTGCACCGTAATAACTAAACGCGGTCGAGATTGCCGGATTCTTATGCGCCTCCGCGACAAATTTCTTCACGACTGCTTCAAATGCATGCACATCATCGCTCGTGCTTCCCTGCTCGATCTGCATACTGAATCCCGCAGCTTGCCCTATGCCGCGAATCGGAGGAGGCGGAATGACGACGATACTGGCATTGTCAATACCTGTGGCGGCAATGCGTTTTCTCAGCACATTCATAATGCCGGGTATTTGTTCCTCCGGCACGGTCCGCTGTTCCCATGGTTTAAGCATGCAAAAGATACTACCGGCATTAGACGTGGTGCCGAAATTCAATATGTTCAAGCCGGATATGGCCGAATAGTGATTCACGCCGGGGGTAGAACCGACGATCTCCATGAGCTTCGTAATAACCGCAACGGATTGAGTGGTAGAAGTCCCCTCAGGCATTTGGTACGTAACGTACAGGCGACCGTCATCTTCAGCAGGAATAAAACCCGATGGCTTCTTCTTGAACAAGAAGAAGGCAGCAATACAAATGCACACGAGCAAAATTATAACATACCTTGACGCATTGATCCCGCGCCGAACAGCGTGGACATAGTCTTTCGTCAGCGTTTCAAACCAACGATTGAAGCGACCGAAAAACTTGTCACTCCATCGTGACTTGTTGGTTCCGTGCGGCTTAAGAAGCAACGTGCACAGCGCCGGGGTTAACGATAGTGCAATGAATGCGGACAGCATGACCGATATCGCAATGGTGATGGCAAACTGCTGATACAATCGTCCGACGATGCCCGGGATGAAACCGACGGGCACGAACACCGCTGCGAGGATAAGCGCAATGGTGACAACCGGTGCAGATATATCTTTCATGGCGCGGTAAGTCGCCTCTTTCGCGGACAAGTGATGTTCGTCAATATAATGCTGCACTGCCTCTACCACGATAATAGCATCGTCCACGACAATGCCGATAGCAAGAACGAAGCCGAACATAGTGAGCGTGTTGATCGTAAACCCGAGCGGGATGAAGAAACAGAAGGTCCCTAAGATCGACACGGGAATGGCAAGAATAGGGATAAGCGTGGAACGCCAGTTCTGAAGGAACAGGAAGACCACGATGGCGACGAGACCCAGCGCTTTCAATAATGTCCCTATCACTTCTTGCATAGAAACTTTTATTATCGTAATTGACTCAAAAGGCACTTCATAATCAACATCGGCCGGGAAAGATTTTTTCAATTGCTCCAATGTCGCGTAGACATTATTTGCCGTTTCAAGGGCATTGCTTCCCGGCGTCTGATAGATAAACAGGATCGAGGCCCGCTTTCCATCGACAAAGGAGTTGCTGGAAAAAGTGAACTTACCCAGTTCAACCCTTGCCACATCTTTGAGATGAACAAGCTCACCCGTGGCTGGAACGGTCTTAACGACGACATTTTCAAAATCCGGAACTTTACTTAGCCGTCCATTGACGAGAATCCCCAATTCAAACGTTTGTGTGTTTTGCTGGGGTGGAGCACCCACCGAGCCTGCCGCTACCTGCACATTTTGTGCGTTCAATGCGGTAATGATATCTTGCGGGGTCAGGCTGTACGCTGCCATCTTTTCCGGATTCATCCAGACGCGCATGCTAAAGTTGTCCGTTCGCGTATTTACATCGCCAACACCCGGAACTCGCAGCAATGCATCTTCTATGAACACATTGGTGTAATTATCAAGGAACGTAATATTGTGAGTTCCCTTCGGCGAGAAGACAGCTATTTGCATGAGCTGACTCGGATTGCGTGCACGGACCGTCAGGCCGAGGCGGCTCACGACCGAGGGTAACAAGGGAGTAGCAATACCCACGCGGTTTTGAACATTTAATGCGGCGATATGAACATTGGTGCCGACATTAAATGTCACACTAATGCTCATCGCTCCGGTATTGGTGTTAGTGCTTTGCATGTACTCCATGCCCGGAGTCCCATTGACTTGTTCTTCAATAGGAGTAGCAACTGTTTGTTCGACGGTTTGGGCATCCGCGCCCGTATATTGTCCACTTATGGAGACACCGGGCGGAGTTATATTCGGATATTGATCAACGGCAAGGTTCGCTATACAAATAATACCCGATATCATCAGCACGAGAGAGATGACGATTGCGGTAACCGGCCGTTTGATAAATGTATTAGCGATCATTCCTGGTCAAGGTTATAGATATCGCGGGATCTTTGCAAATCGTACTCTAATTCCGGGTCGATGTTTTGTTGTTCTACTCGTTTCGCTTTTTCCATTAATTCGATGTGATGATCCTGGAGATAGGCGAGCTTTTCCCGGCCATACGATAAACGCGTGATGATAACGAACAGCACCGGGACGATGAAAATAGCAAGCGTAGTCGCTGCCAGCATGCCTCCGAGAACCGTAAACCCTATCGTTTTGCGAGCGACCGCTCCGGCTCCTGTTGCAAAGACAAGCGGCATCACACCAAGGATAAATGCCATGGAGGTCATAACGATTGGCCGTAAACGCAGACGTACCGCTTCCATGGTGGACTTGATAAGCTCTTCCCCCCGATCGACACGCACCTTAGCAAATTCCACGATAAGGATGGCATTTTTGGCGGCAAGCCCAATGAGCGTGATGAGTCCTATTTGCGCATAGACATTGTTCGAAATGCTCGGCAGAGAAGTCAGCGTGAGGATAGCTCCAAAAGCCCCGATCGGTACGGCCAGCAGTACCGAAAAAGGAACTGACCAGCTTTCATAGAGCGCTGCGAGAAAAAGAAAAACGAAGGTGATCGAAAAGACGAAGATATAGATTGTCGTTGAGCCTTCTTTGATTTCCTCATAGCTCAAACCGGAATACTCGTAATCGTACCCCTGCGGCAGCACTTTCTGCGCTACATCTTTCAGGGCATCCAGGGTTTCGGTACTGCTGTATCCCGAGGAAGATGCTCCATCAATTTCGGCAGACCGGAAAATATTAAAGTGTGATATCAGCGGCGCAGCTTCCGTCGGCGCGTAGCTAATCAGCGTGCCGAGGGGAACCATTGCCCCGGCTTGATTACGAACGTAATATTTGTCTATGTCCGATACCGCAGCGCGCGACATCGTATCCGCCTGCACGACGACGTGAAACGTGCGGTTATAGGTAGTGAAATCGTTAACGTAGATACTCCCCATATACGCTTGGATTGTTGTGAAGACATCTGCAATGTTCACTCCCAGCTTTTCACATTTTTCCCGATTGACCGTGAGATTGTAATTGGGTGTATGGGCAGAATAAAAACTGTACGCATTGGAGATCGCCGGATTCTTATTTGCCTCATCGACAAATCTATTGACAACTTTTTCAAATGCATGGATATCATCGTTGGTGTTGCGCTGTTCTATCTGGAAGCTGAAACCGACCACCGAGCCCACGCCCGGAATCGGTGAAGGCTGAATGACCTGGACATTGGCGTTGGTAAGACCGGCGTCGATGATCCGATGCTGCATCACACGGATGATGCCCGGCACTTGCTCGCTGGCTTTAGAACGTTCATCCCATGATTTAAGCTGGCAATAAATAGTACCGCAATTCGAATTGGTTGCATTGGTCACGACATTCAAACCGGACAATGCCGCATAGTGCCCGACGCCCGGAGTGGACGCGATGACCGCCATCAGCTTGGTCATGACTGCAACGGATTGGGCAGTAGAAGATGCAGGGGGTAATTGAAATGTTATGTAAAGATTTCCATCGTCTTCGGAAGGAATGAACCCCGTTGACTTGTTCCGAAATAAGAATGCCGCTCCGATACAAACACAAAGAAGGAGGACGACAACATACCGTGACGCCTTGATGCTGCGCCTAACGCCGTCGGAGTATCTATCCGTGAGTCTGTCAAACCAATTATTGAAGGCGGCAAAAAACCGGCCCGCCCCTCGAGGTGCTGCTTCTTTCTGTGATGGCTTGAGAAGAAGACTACAGAGAGCCGGCGTTAACGATAAAGCAACAAATGCGGAAAGCATCACCGAGATCGCAATCGTGATGGCGAACTGCTGATACAATCGTCCTACGATGCCTGGTATGAATCCAACAGGGACGAAAACCGCCGCCAGGATAAGCGCAATTGCCACAACGGGAGCTGAAATATCTTTCATCGCCTGATAGGTTGCCTCCTTCGCGGACAGGTGATGTTCGTCCATGTAATGCTCCACCGCTTCTACGACAATAATAGCATCGTCCACCACGATGCCGATGGCCAATACAAACCCAAACATGGTGAGCGTGTTAATCGTGAACCCAAGCGGAATGAAGAAACAGAATGTCCCTAAGATCGATACGGGAATGGCAAGAACAGGGATGAGCGTGGTGCGCACGTTCTGAAGGAACAAATAAACGACGAGGGCGACAAGTCCCAGCGCTAGAAGGAGTGTGACGACAACTTCACTCATCGAAACCCTGACAACGGTTACCGACTCAAATGGGATTTTGTAGTCAACATCCGTGGGAAAAGATTTTTTCAATTGGGCGAGTACTTTATAAACGCCGCTTGCCGTTTCAAGAGCATTGCTCCCCGGTGCCTGATAAATAAGCAGACAAGAAGCTCGATTCCCATCGACAAATGAATTGCTCGAAAAAGTGAACTTGCCTAGCTCCACCCGTGCTACGTCCTTCAGGTATACCAGTTCACCGGTGGCTGGGCTTGTTTTAACGATGACATTTTCAAAATCTGAAACCTTGCTCAAGCGTCCGTTGACAAGAATACCTAATTCAAATGTCTGCGTCTTTTGTTGCGGCGGTACGCCCGCCGAACCGGCAGCTACCTGTACATTTTGTGCATTCAACGCGGAGATGACATCGGTGGGAGTTAAGCTGTAGCTTGTCATTTTCTCCGGATCCATCCAGATCCGCATGCTGAAATCGTCCGTGAATCTGCTGATGCTGCCAACGCCGGGGACCCGGAGCAATGCATCCTGCACGAAGATGTTCGTATAATTATCGAGGAAGGTGATGTCGTGCGTTCCCTGCGGTGCGTAGACGGCCACCATCATGAGCATGCTGGGATTCAGCGCTCGCACGGTGAGGCCGAGACGGCTCACTGCTGCAGGCAATAAAGGCGTGGCAATACTGACACGGTTTTGAACATCCAGCGTGGCAATATTAATATCGGTTCCGATGTCGAACGTTACGTTCATCGACATCAAACCGTTATTGGTATTATTGCTTTGCATGTACTCCATGCCCGGAGTACCGTTGACCTGCTGTTCAATAGGAGTTGCGACGGTCTGTTCAACAGTCAGCGCATCGGCGCCCGTAAATTGACCGTTCACCTGCACAACGGGAGGTGTGATTTGAGGATACTGCTCTACGGGCGAGTTAAAGATACAGATAATACCCGTGATCACTAATATGATCGAGATGACAATAGCAGTGACCGGCCTCTTGATAAAGGTATTAGCGATCATAGTTTATTTTTACTAGCTGATGTTGCGCAGGATTGAAAATCTTTGCCAAATTGCCACGAAGACACAAAGTCACCAAGATATTTAGTTTTCGCGACTTTGTGGCGATATTCAGGCCATCTTTCGTAACATGAGTTATTCAATCGGAAATGATTTTATTGCATGTCACGCGAGTTCTATTGCGAATTTTGTTTGCTTCCAGTCCCTTTTCCTACTTGTGCCGAAGAGCGGTCCCCCGAAGGCATTATAGATGAGCCATTATGCAATGATTGTATTCCGTCAGCGACAATGTTGTCCCCCTCGTTGATTCCGCTTTTTATAATCACATTGGGCCCAAGAATTGCTCCAAGCTGGACTTTCTTTTGAAATGCAAACAGGCGGGGATCGCCCTTCGCCGCAGGGGAATCTCCAGCCTTATCGCCGGTATTCATCATGCTATCCTTCGCCACATAAACAAAATATTCTCCCATTTCTTCCACGACAGCTTTATTGGGTATGACCAATTGAGCGGTTGAATCCTGATTCTGGACCCGTACAACACAACTCATGCCTACTCGTAAAAAAGATTGCGGATTAGGAAAGAGAAGTCTAACTCTGATGGAACCCGTTTGAGGATTCACTGCCCGGTCGATGACAGAAAGTATTCCTGTAGAAGAATACAGAGAATTGTTCGGCAGTATGAGCGTGAACAAAGAATCAACTGACTGATGACCGGCATGTTGAAGAGAATTAAAAAAAGAGAGCTGCTTTTCGTTGATCAAAAAATCAACTCCCATCGGGTCATCGGTAGAGATGGTAATAAGGATCGTCTGCCCTACCGTCACCAAATCTCCGAGTTTCACCTGGCTGAATCCTATCGTTCCATCGAATGGAGCGGTAATAACGGAATACGCCAAATTCGTCTTGGAGATTTTTAACGCCTCTAATGCCGATTGGAATGCGTTTTGTGAATTTTCGAGCGCAATCATCGCATGGTCATACAGCTGTTTTGCAACGGCTTTATTTTTATTCAGATACTGATAGCGATCGGCATCCTGTTGTGCTTGTTTCAAATTCCCCTCAGCAACTTTAACATTAGCGGCAGCCGTATTGTAGTTATCTTCGTAGATCCGCCTGTCAATATCGTACAACTTCTGCCCTTTCGTTACGTGACTCCCTTCTTTAAAAAATATTCCGGTAATGTAGCCCTGCACTTCGGGAAGCAGATTGACTTGGCTCAGTGCTACCGTTGTAGCCGTGTACCTGTCATAATAGGTAACCGGTTGCGCCTTCACGGTAAACAGGTTCACCGGTACGGGCGGGGGCGGGGGCGGCGACTCTTGTTTGCATGAGCAAATAACCAGGCAACCGATGAATGCTATATTGAAGAAAATTCTATTCATAATACTGACCGTTGAAATGCATTAATAATGAGAAGGGATTTCGCCCATCGCTTTTTCCAAATCTATTTTGCTCGACAGAAGCTGGAAGAGGGCGCCGATAGATCCTATTTCCGCGGTGATGAGGTTTGATTCAGCCACAAGAAGATTGAGATAAGCGACCACTCCCTGTTTGTACTGGAGCGAAACAACGCGGTAAACATTCTGTGCCCGCGATTTATTATCGTCCAGCAAGCGTAAGTTATACAGGTTGCTTTTGTAATTGGCCAACGCGGAAGTGTACTCCGTGTAAATCTGCGATTTCAAATTCATCTCTTCCCAATTCACATTCTGCTCCTGAAGTTCCGATCTCTGCAGGTTTTCGATACGCGAAAACCCCGTGAATATTGGAAAGTTGAAAGACACTCCAAAATATGAATAGGGGTACGCGGTTCTGAAAAGGTTTGAGAATGCGGGACTTTCGTATTCATAATAATAATCGTAAAAAACGGAGACCGTCGGAAGAAATGAAAGTTTGTTGTACACGGTTTGCTGATGCTGTAATTCTTTTACCGTCTGAAGCTGTTGATACTCTATCCGGTTCTCGTAGTGTAATTTCTTCGTGGTGTCGGAATATATCTCTTGCATCATTCGCGTCGTATCAAACGTCACGTTAAAGTTTTTTTCCGGCGGATACCCCATGAGTTGTTTTAAGGCGGCATATTCCGGTACAACATTTTCAGTCTGCTGCTTCAGTTGTGCCTTTGAATTATTGAGCGTGATCACCGCTTGTTCATAATCCGTCTCATCGACAATTCCTCCTACATACTGGTTGTATGCATCCAAAATATTTCTGCCGAGACGTGCGGTATCTGCTTTCAATACATCGATCTCCTCAAGCGTCAGTAAGAGGCTATAAAATGATTTACTGACAGATGAGACGATGAAGATGTTCACGCTGTCCGTGATTTGTTCAGCCTGCTTCGTGAACAGCGGAGCGCTGGTTGCGGCATAAAACAGCTGTGGCTCAAATAGTGTTTGCGAAGCGGATAATTGGGGGATAGCGGTGTTTGCAACGCCGGTGTGTGTTGGAATCGGCGCCCCTCCCGGCAGAGGATTAGGCGAAAGCGTCGTAGGTAATTGACTGTAATGAACCATGTTGCCGGAAAGATTCAATTGGGGGAACCAACCGGACAGGTTGATAGCATTGGTCACCCTGGCGATAGCCGTGTTCACGAGGGACTGATTCAAACCGGGCTGGTATTGCAGGGCATAGCGAATGCATTGTTCGAGTGTAAAAAGTTGGGTTGAATCAGATCTATAATGATCTTGGGAATAGGTACAAATCGGAATATGTACAACGATGACAATGAATAGAAGCAATCGTTTTATTCTATCCTTTGTTCCAATGAGATTTATTATACAACGATAATTTTCTGCTACACGATGCTTTTTACACCAATCTAGCGGCGGGCAACTGTTCGTTCCTGTTTGCGAATTCACAAGTAGCAATTCCATGCGTTTGTTGTAAAATGTAGGAATACTTTAGACAAAGGAGTTTAAGAGATGGTTTAAGCGGGTCGGCATGCTCAACCATGCCAACTTGGTTTCTCCAGCGCACAACTATCGATCTCTATTTCATTGAGATAGAAGCAGTATACAACTGTTTGCTTGTAACTGTAATCATCCATAGGGATGAAAGAGGAATTAATCCTCAAGTGCATTTTTCAACTTCATCGCTTTTCATTCAAAGAGTCATAGATCTGATAACAGATGACATCAAGGAGTAATGTCCCCGGTTCGACCCCAGCAGCGCGCAGGACAAACCCGTGTTTTCAGAAAGAAAACGAGGGTTTTTTCTTTCTATAACGAGAGATTGTCGTAGGAAGACGAATCCGCTTTTATTTCTTCTTTTTTGAATAGCTCCAATATCGTATATTTGCAGTGACTTTTCGACTTCAATCTCGATGATTAGCTCTCCACTTACCAACAAGGATGCCCGCCAATGAAACCGATGATATGTAAAAGCAAGAACACTCTCCTCTTTTTTTCTCTTATGATCACGGCTTTTCTTTTCTCTACTCCATGCATCACATACTCTTCAGACACTCGGCACTCCGCTGATTTCACGAAGAGCTGGAAGTTTCATCTCGGAGATGTCACGAATGGACAGGAAATCAGCTTTGACGATTCTCAATGGCGAACGCTTGATCTGCCGCACGACTGGAGCATTGAAGGAGAATTCAACAAAGACAACCCTGCAACGCCTGGGGGCGGAGCGTTGCCCGGCGGAATCGGCTGGTACCGAAAATCTTTTTCAATCCCGGAAATGGACAGCAAAAAATTGCAGTTTGTCGATTTCGACGGAGTGTACCGAAACAGCGAGGTGTGGGTCAACGGCCATTACCTTGGCAAGCGTCCGTACGGCTACAGCTCTTTTCAGTACGAACTGACGCCGTTCTTGAAATACGGCAACGCACAAAATATTATCGCCGTGAGAGTAGATAATTCGCAGCAGCCTAATTCGCGCTGGTATTCCGGCTCGGGAATTTATAGGAATGTCCGGCTCGTGGTCACCGAAGCGATTCATGTCGATCATTGGGGAACGTCTATCACGACACCGGAAGTAACGGCGCAATCGGCAATGGTGTCCATCCGTATAAAAGTAAAAAATAGTTCCGGGATAGACCAAGCGCTGACAATCAGAACTGTTGTATTGGATCAGGAAGGCAAGAAAGCAGCGGAGACAGAGACAAAAAATGTCGGTGCAAAGAATTCCGTTTCTGAAGTGTCCCAGGATATGACAGTGAGCACTCCGGCTCTTTGGACGCTTGAAAGCCCTCGGTTATACAGAGCCGTTACGACAATCGAGTGCAACGGGAAAGAATGCGATGAATACGAAACGACGTTCGGAATCCGCACATTCGTTTTCGACGTTGACAAAGGATTTTTCCTGAACGGAAAACATGTGAAAATTAACGGCGTCTGCGACCATCATGACCTTGGCTGTTTTGGCTCGGCGGTCAATAAACGAGCGCTGGAACGCCAGCTCGAGATTCTGAAAGCAATGGGGTGCAACGCTATCCGCACTTCGCATAACCCTCCGGCTCCCGAACTCCTCGACCTGTGCGACAAAATGGGCTTTATCGTGATGGACGAAGCATTCGACATGTGGAAAAAGAAAAAAACCGATTTCGATTACTCCCTGGACTGGGACACATGGCACAGACAGGATCTCACGGACATGATCCTTCGCGACCGGAATCATCCCAGCGTTTTCATCTGGAGCATCGGAAACGAAATTCCTGAACAATGGGACAAGCAGGACAGCAACGGCACAATCATCGCACGAGAACTTGGCGCTGTGGTAAAATCTCTCGACTCAACAAGACCCGTTACATCGGCGTTGAATAATCCGGTTCCCTCTAATCCGCTCGTCCTCTCGGGCGCTCTCGATTTGATCGGAAACAATTACAGCATCGATAAGTATCCCGATTTTCCGAAAACTTTTCCCGGCAAGAAATTCATCGCGACCGAAACGGTATCTGCTCTGGCCACACGCGGCCACTATGATATGCCGTCGGACACCATCAGACGGTGGCCGACGCGCTGGGACATTCCTTTCAATGCCGGGAACCCCGGTAATACGTGTTCCGCGTACGACAACTGCAGCGCTCCCTGGGGCTCGACGCATGAAGAAACATGGAAGGTGATGAAGAAATATGATTTCCTCTCCGGCATGTTCATCTGGACCGGTTTTGATTATATCGGCGAGCCCACGCCCTACGGCTGGCCTTCGCGCAGTTCCTATTTTGGCATCGTCGATCTGGCAGGCTTTCCCAAAGACGTCTATTATATGTACCAAAGCGAGTGGACGGACAAACCGGTGCTGCATATTTTCCCCCATTGGAATTGGAAAAAAGGAGATACGGTCGATGTATGGGCGTATACCAATTGTGCTGAGGTGGAATTGTTCCTGAACGGCAAGTCGCTTGGAACAAAGAAAAAAATCGGCGATGAACTTCATCTCATGTGGAAAGTCCCGTTTACGCCGGGAACATTGAAAGCAATCGGTCGTACGGGCGGGAAAGAAATTCTGACGCAGGAAATCAAAACAGCCGGAGCGCCGGCAAATATTGTCCTTGAAGCGGATCGAAAAGTGATTTCAGCAGACGGCAACGATCTTTCATTTGTAACCGTCAAGGTTGTGGATGAAGCAGGCACACTCGTGCCAGATGCGGATAATCTCATCCACTTTACTATTTCCGCTGAAGGAAAGATTGCCGGCGTGGACAACGGACTCCAAACAAGCCTTGAATCGTTTAAGGCTCACGAGCGGAAAGCATTCAACGGACTCTGCCTCTCGGTAATCCAATCAAATGAAAAAGCCGGACGCATTACATTAGAAGCAACTTCGGATGGCTTGCAAAGATCTTCAATCGTCATTGAATCAAAATAAACGGGTACAACCGGAACGAGAAGAAGGTATCCACTAAGCGCACGAAAGAACACGAATGATTTATTCTATCTCGTTCCCAATCAGAGATTGGGAACGAGATGACGGTAGAAATTTGATTTCTTCGTGCACTTCGTGAGCTGAGTGGATTGTTTTCCGTTTTACATGAAGCCAGTCAAACCCTCGAAGCACCGTTCTATCATACTTTTTTAAAATCAATAAATCCCCGGTCAACATCGGTGTGAACGAGCTCTACGCGGACCCGGTGGCCTACGTCCAATCCTTCAAAACCATTCACAAGCCTTCCTTCCACCGGTGGATTCAGAAGACGGACCCACGTTCCTTTGACCGAAGCGCCGGTCACCACGGCATCGAATTGTTCCTTGATTCTCGATTCAAGGAGCATTGCCGCGGCAGATTTTTCTACCTGCCGTTCCACTTTTTTTGCCGCGTCCTCTTCTTCAGTGCAGTGCGTCGCGAGCGTTGCCAGTTCGTCGTTCGTGTAAGGTTGGCGGTCTCCGGCAATCGCCGCTTTCATTATGCGCTGCGTAATAAGGTCGGGATAGCGCCGGTTCGGCGCCGTAGAGTGAGAATAGTCTTTCACTGCGAGGCCGAAGTGCCCGACTGCCGTGTCTTCCGGGAGTTCAACGATGTATTCACCGGGCCCCATCAATTTGATAACGCTGAGACAGATGTCCGGAAAGCGAAGAGGATCGGCGGCCTGCTCCGAGATCAAAAATTGTTCCAATAATTTCGAATCGGGTTTTTCGGGAAGCTTGAAGTTCCGCTCCAAGGCAAGCTGAACGATCCTATTCCAATTCTTTGGCGTGCGGACAATCCGGCGCAGCGATGGATACTTCTTGCCGGCGAGGTATCGCGCGGTGACGCCGTTCGCGCCAATCATGAAGTCTTCAATAATATCTTTCGCTCTGTTTTTCCTTTCGACATCGAGGCGCGTAATTTCATCGTTGTCAAAAACCGGGCGGGCTTCGATCGTTTCGAAGTTAAGCGCGCCGTGCACATACCGAAGTGATTTCATCTTCTGTGCCGTGCGATCCTGAAGCCTGATGTTTTCGTCGAGGCCGGCGATCATGCCGATCTCTTTCGGCATTGGACCGGTCCCCTCGAGCCATTCGGCGACGCTGTTGTAAGCAAGCTTGGCACGATTGCGGACCGCCGCACCGTAAATATCCGATCTCTGGAGCGATCCATCCCCGTCGATGACCATTTCTATGACGACGGCAAAGCGATCCGAATTAAAATTAAGCGAAGTAAGGTCGGTCGAAAGCTTCTCGGGCAGCATTGGAAATATTTCAGCCGCGGTGTATACCGAAGTAGTATTGTGCCGGGCATGTTCATCGAGCGCCGAATGATTTTTGACAATGGAGTCAACATCGGCGATGGCGACAAGAATCTTTACCGATCCCGCAGGCAGGCTCTCCGCAACGGTGAGTTGATCCAGGTCGCGCGAATCATCGTTGTCGATTGAACACCACAGAAGGTTTCTGAGATCGCGGGTCGGCATTGCAACCTGCATTGCAGGCTCATGTACGCTGTCAAGCTCCGCGAGTGCCTGTGAAGAAAAATCGGGAAGAAGTCCCCTCTCAAGCATTGCTCGGCGCGCAATCTTTTGCAGCAGCGCGCGGTGTTTGTTATTGTTTGTATTCGTCATTGTTCCATGTGAAAGTATTAGCTATTGCGTTAGTATTCAAAATCTTCATTTGAGATTGCTCATTAGTATCGGATATACAGATGACGATGTCAAGTGCCGTGTACTCTAAACACATCAAAGCCCTGCAAAGGCAGGGCTTCGTTGTTGCGCTTCACAGCGCCGATTATTTACCCATCCTGTCAAGTATCTCTTCCATCTCATCCATCACGCGGTTCATCTTTTTCATCGTAAGCGCAAACGGCTCAGAAGTGGTCATATCCACCCCCGCTTTCTTCAACAAGTTGATCGGGTAGTCCGAACCGCCTGCGGATAAAAACTCTATGTAGCGTTTGGTCTCCGCCTTGTCCCCGGCCAGCACCTGCTCTGAGAGCGCACATGATGCGGTGAACGCCGTCGCATACTGATAGACGTAAAAATTATAGTAGAAATGCGGGATATAGCTCCACTCGGACTGAATTTCACCGTCGACAATACATATTCCCTTATCGTGTCCGTAATATTTTTTTGTAATTTCCATATAGACTTCGTTGAGCTTGTCGCCCGTCAGCGCTGTATCGTGTTCTACCATATCGTGAATACGAAGCTCGAATTCCGCAAACTGCGTCTGGCGGAATACCGTCCCCTTAATTCCCTCCAGGTATTTTCCGAGAAGCGAAAGCTTCACCGTATCGTTCTTGATCGTCTTTAACATATGGTCGATCAGAAGGGCTTCGTTGAATGTCGAAGCGACTTCCGCGACAAAAATTGGATAGCCCGAAGTCGGGAATGGCTGCGTCTTGTTTGAATAATAACTTTGCATCGTGTGTCCGAGTTCGTGGGCAAGCGTACTCATGTCGTCGTACTTGCCGTTGAAATTGAGCAGCATGTACGGATGGACATCATACGCGGAGCCGTTGGAATAGGCGCCGCTTTGTTTCCCTTCGGTCGGAAAAACGTCGATCCATCGGTCGGAGAAAGCCCTCTTCGTAACGGACAGGTATTCTTCGCCAAGCGGAGCAAGCGAGGCAAGAACATTTTGTTTTGACTCGTCGACCGTATATCTCAGGTCGACGCCGTGAAGGAGCGGGGCGTACAGGTCGTAGTAATGGAGCGTGTCGACCCCGAGAATTCTCTTCCTCAACTTCAGGTAACGGTGGAATGTCGCGAGGTTGGCATTGACGTTATCAACGAGGCTGTGGTATACTTCCACCGGAATGTTGTTGGCGTCGAGCGCACTTTCAACCGACGATCTATAATTCCGCGCTTTCATATAGAATATATCCTTGTTCACGTTTGCCGAAAGCTCCGCACCGTACGTCCGACGGAACCGGTTCATTGCTCCAAAAAATGCCACAAATACATTTTTCCTGTCGTCGCGGTTTGCAGAACTCCGGTACAGGCTGAAACCGGCCTGGTCAAGCTTCACTGTGTTTCCACCGCTCAAGACCAGTTCCGGATACGGAAACTCGGCATTCGAGAAAATATTGAAAATGCTTTCCGGGCCGTCGGCCATCGTTCCGGCGTCGGCAATAATCTTTTCTTCTCCCTCACTCCCCGTATGCGCCTGGCGCCGCAAGATATCGTCGAGGTAATGATGGTACACTTCGAGCTTTTTTTCTTGCTTGAGAAACGAGTCGACCGTTGCACGGTCAATCTTGAGAATCTCTGGTTCGATGAACGCGGCTGCCGCCCCAATCACCGACCCGAGCTGGCTCATTTCCTGCTTCATCGCCTGGTACTTTGATTCCCGCGTATCCAGGTCGGAACTCATGGTTGCGTAACTGGAGAGACGGGAGTATTCTTTGGCGAGACGGCTGCTGAATTCTAAGCACGCAAACAGCTGCGCCGGGGACGACCTGAGCGTTCCTTGGAATTTTTTCATTCCCGGAATTTCGGCAATGAGATCCTCCTTCGCTTTCTTCCATGCATCGTCGGTGGGGTACAATTCAGTAAGATTCCATTTGTCTTTCTCGGGAATCTTTGCCCTGTCCCGTTCCTCGGCAACCGCAGCGTGAGATTCAGCAGCCAAAACACCGAAGATAGAAATGGCTAGTATTGTCAATGGATGCATAGGAACGCCTTTCATGGAATAATGGAAGAATGCATTGGGAATATAGGAACATACTACGAATGTTATGACCGCATGTTTCGGTCTATAGTAAGAATGCTGTGGGTCAAAATCAATTCCCTCGAAACGCTGTTTTCCAGGCTCCTTTAGAAGGAGCAAAAAAAATGCGATGCATGTTCATTGCATCGCATTGTTAACGAAGAAATTGTTGTATGAAACTCTCAGCTTAATCTTGAGTATTCAGCAGCATCCGGTTGTTGATAGATTCGTTGGAGAGTCCATTTTATTCCATTATACTGCAAGATTGCTACCATCGTTACCTGGAAACCGTTGTAGGTTCCGGTCGATGTCACGCGCATCTGGGTCGCTGTGAGTCCTGCCGGCCGGTCCGCGACATACGACGCGCTCCCGCCATTCACGTTCACTGTGCTCGAAGGAAGAACGGCCGCCGAGTTGCCTCCTACATCTCCGATGGCAAATTTGACTCCTGCATTAGAAATTTGCCGTGCCTCATCATGGAAGGCTTGAGACTGAGCAACATTGTAGAGAGCCTGGTCCGTGCTTGTAAACAGCAGTGCAAAAGCTCCGATCATAACATACGCCCCGAGACCGATGATGACCTTTGAAGTTCCCATACACTCCTCGCTGTTTTGGCTTTCCTACGTGAAAAGGCTTTTTTCAAAGCCGTTTTCCCTTACTTTGATTAAGTTAAAAATAACATCTCCCTGAGCAATAACAATACGGGGAGGAGCGTATATTCAGAAATACGGTATGCGCAGGATGCCCGGGTTCACTAAAGGTTTTGCGGAAAAACAGTCCTCTCCCAGAATGCCCTCACATATTTTGTGGGAAAATTTGTAGTGCCCGTGTTGGCAGTATCTTCATGAGAATACAAACCCGACGACGTCGGCGCGGTGGTTATTTCATCAGCCATTTGTGCGCTCGATTCCATCACGAGACTAACTTTGATAGATTTTATTCCCGAAACATTGCTGCCGCTTACCGTATTTCCGTAAGAATCGTAGTACGTAAAGCATAAAGAATCAACGTCGCGCGCCAACTCAAACGGCGCCCCTCCATTAATCGAGCTTACCTCCCTGTAGAGACTCCGATGATTCGAGCCGCCGTATGCTGTACCTAAATAATAGTGGACTGTCTCGGGGATGCTGTCATTGTTGATGTCGGCATAAAACTGCATTGCTTCGGGCGTGGCCGTCGCGAAAATTTTCGATGTTGTCGGACCGTACCCCGCAAGCCGAATATCGTCGGTCAGGACTTCTGCCGGCACAACGGTCTTCTGCTTTACTATATAGAGTGTACTTTTGTATGTGTAGGCACTTTGCAACCCTACGCTCAGATAAAGGGTCATGAGCACGATGGCGCCGCGAATAACCATTGAACCGATTATGTCCAGCATTACGCTCATTAATACGTCGCAATCGCGCTAAAAGTAAGAGCTTGCGTCAAATAAATCGGATGAGTGACGGTTACATCGATTCGTTTGTAATAAGTCTGGACGCCCGAAGGTGAATCGGGGGAGTTCTTCAAAACGTAATAGACTTTCACTGTTAATGTATATCCTGAAATGTCGGCAGACTTTGCCGTCCTCACGTATCCGTTGTAGTCGCCCACATCGTCAAAGTAGTTTGGACTACCTCCCCGGATCGATTTATACGGCGCCGCATCCGGAGCTCCTCCGGGCATCACATTATTTCTCGCAGTAAATGTTGGTCCCATGCTATGCCGGAAAAGTGTCGGGGCAGCAGGCCAGGGCAAATTGGATTGATTGTAAGGACCTGAAACATTGCCCGAACCATCAAGCGTTACTCGCGAATCAAATTTTTTCGTTTGAATTTCAGAAAGTAACGCGTTGGCAAAGTTTGAAGCCTGTTCGATTGCCTCTTCCTGGAGATAGTACTTTGTGTTTTCAAGGATCATTTTGTTGGCGCTCAAAACTGCGAGGGTCAACAACACAAAAAATGCCGCCGAAATCATCGTCTGCCCAAGGCTCATTGTAAAGCCTCTTCAGAAGAAAGTATTAAACGAAACACGTCGCTACAGTGTACTAATATATCGAACACATCAAAATGTGCAGTGAGATTAGTCACAAGAGTAATAGAATACATTGAAACATGAAATTTCCTTCTTGCAGTTCCACCTCTTAGCGTCCGCTTTCTTGAGAAGCACATTGGTTGCACCCTAATAATACATTCGGCAAGGAGTGAAAGAGCTTTCTTCCCTATCAACGGAAGAAACAAAGGCTGGGACGATCATGCAAAACGGCGGAGCAATACAAAAAACTTGAATGACACCACAAAGTATTCTTGAGACAAACTTTAGTCATCGTCGGCGGTCACGCTCGCAACTTCTTCGACTGTTGTCATGCCCCTCCTAAGAAGCTCAAGCGCATTCATTCTCAACGTGCGCATCCCGTTCTTCAGTGCTAGCTGACGAACCGCCTCTTCGTTGACGGATGAGCCGGCGTCAAGGATAAGCTGACGGATTTCTTTCGTGAAGTATAATGCCTCGTGAACTGCCATTCGCCCTTTGTAGCCCTTGAGGCATTCGCTGCAGCCGATCGGCTGATAGAATTTCGTGGAGCTGATTTCTTCTTCCCGCATCCCCAGCTTCCGCAAGAGCGAAACATCCGGCTCGTTGATGGGGCTTTTGCATCGTTGGCACAATTTCCGGATCAACCTCTGGGCGACGATGATGTTGATGCTGTACGCGATAAGGAACGGTTCAATCCCCATCTTGTACAAGCGCGATACCGCACTCGGCGCATCGTTCGTATGAAGCGTTGACAACGTAAGATGGCCGGTGTTTGCCAGTTTTACCGCGATCTCGGCGGTCAATTTGTCGCGAATCTCACCGACCATAACGATGTCAGGATCGTGGCGAAGGATTGCACGAAGCGCTCCTTCAAAATCAAGCTTTGAATTCAGCTTCACCTGCCGCGCGCCGTCGATAAAATATTCGACCGGATCTTCCACCGTTATGATGTTCAGCGCTGAGTCCATCACCGTACGGAGGGCTGCGACCAGCGTTGTACTTTTTCCGCTTCCCGTCGGGCCGGTCACGATGATGATTCCGTACGGCTTCGCAATGGCTTTGCGCATCACGCTCTCGCTGTACGGGTCGAACCCGAGGTCCTCGATGCTCCCGCCGATCACGGGCTCCATCAATACGCGAATCACAATTGACTCGAACTTATTTTTCAGCTCTTTCCCGATCAACGGGATGACGGAAACACGAAAACGGACGGTTCGTTTGTCGATCGTCAATTGAGCGAAACCGTCCTGGGCCATATTGCGTTCGAAGCGGTCCAGATTCTTGGCTCTGTCTTTGACGACGGCAGAGACTGCTTCAGCGCGCGTTTCATTGTTCGTATACCACCGCGACAACTTCCCGTCAACGCGAAAGTGAAACTCCGTTATCCTGTCGCCGCGGGGAATAACGTGAATATCGCTCGCACCAACCCGGACGGCGTCGACAAAAATGCTTTCGACAAGGTCGACAAGCCCGCTTTTGCTGATTTCTTCCTCAAGCGCTTGCTCGTAGTTTTCGGAATCATCATCCCCTTCGTCGACCAGGGACTCGCCGCGCAGCATCGTTTCCTTGTCCTTGTATATCGCTTTATCGAGGCTCACCCTTTTCCACATCCCGTCCCATTGGCTCAACGGCACGTAGCAGATTTCGAATTTTTGGTAATGGAACGTCCGCGCAATCTTGTATACTTCGGGCTTGGTCGGGTCGGGCGTTATAACGAGCAGCCTCCCGGGGCGTTCGGGGTCGATCGAATACGGCAGGACTTTATTCTCGTGAACCATCTCGCGAATCGACTCAGGGAGTGAAGTCAACTCTTTCCGGATGAATGCCAGCACTCCGTCATCGATCGTCTCCATCGAAATATCGAGCGTGCGGAAGGCATAGTAATCCGCAACTTCACGATAGACAAGATCCCTGTCCATCTTGAACTGTTCAACAAGGATCTGCGGCAGTTTGCGGCGTCCTTTATTCTCTTCCTTGTTCAGGACTGCAACGGCGCGTTCAAGCACATCCGGCTGGATGATTCCCTTATCTATCAGGATATCGCCAAGCTCTTTTTTTGCGCTGTGTGTCTGCATGGTGCCGTCTGTTTACTCCATTCACTGTGAGTGTACTGGGCGCATCAAAATTGCACCGGTCCCTACATTGACCTGATATTGAGCGACGCCGTCTCCGAGGAGAGAAGGGTCAAGAAAATCATGGCGACCATGATGATGACGGAGATAAAAACTTCGATGAAATTTATCAGATTTTTCATTGCGTAGTGATTTTCCATCTGATAAAAATCCGCCAATTGGTTTGCCGTTTCTTTCACCGCGCCGGTTTCCGCAGCGGTCTTGAACCGTGAAATGAACATATCGGGAAAAAAATTCACCGCTTCGAGCGCCTTTGCCAATTCGGTCCCGTACTTCAACATTGACGGAATCGCAACGGTTTTGATCTGGAGTGAAAGAAAACGATTTCCGCTCGATTCAGCCGCGAGCTGGATCGCCTCGATATTTTCGCCGGCGGAGGCATACATGATTCCGAGAACGCGGCAAAAGATTTCCGTGCTTGTATTGCGAAGTATGTTTCCTACGTACGGAATCTTGACAATATATTTGTGCATCTGTAGGCGGCCGTTCGGAGAGATGATGTACGCGTAAAAGCCGCCGATACTCAGGACGAACAGGACGATGATGAGCGTCAGATGGCTCTGGAGCACGTCGCTAACGTTCAACGTAAACTGCGTCAGCGGCGGCATTTCGTCGATGAGCGGCCCCATGAGCTTCATCATCTTCGGAAGCAAAAACAAAACATAGAAGGCAATCGCCCCGACAAGAGTGAGCGACGTTACCGCCGGCAAAATCAACGCGCTCGTCAAACCTTTCTTGAATTCTGCCTGGCGCTCGACAAGTGCGGCAACGTTCCTGAAGATCGTCGTCATGTCTCCACTTTTTGAAGCGATGCCGAGCATGAGGGCGGTGTGTTCTCCAAAAACCTTCCCCTGCTTCATAAAGGCTTCGCGTGAATCCACTCCGTTCTTCAGGTCAAGGATAATGTCGCGCAGAGCGACTTTCATGTTCTTGTCCTTGACGCTGTTCACCATCACCTGAAGGACTTCGGTGTAGGGCAGTTTCTGTTCCAGCAGCCGCGCGCTCGTCCCTACAAACGAGACAATTTCATTCGATGCCGCCCGGAAACGAAAATCATAGTGCCGCCGAACCCATCGTACATCGAACCCAATGCGCTCCAGCGCCGCGACAACTTCCGCGCGCGTATATGCGCTTTGAAACCCATCGATGGTTTTGGCTCCGTGGCGTACGCGGTACGCAAAATTCTTTTTCCTCCGAACCGATACAAGAGTCATATTGCGAAAACGAGGATTCAATTTCGCCCTTCGTTTCGCATCGGCGGATGAGCTTGCGGAGACAAACCCTTGAACGGGCTTTCCCGAGGCTTCTTTCGCTACGATCTGATATGGAGTTATTTCTGCCACTGATCTATTCGTCGAATGATTACACATCTCCTCTTCTCAGCGATACAGACCGGCGCTGATATTGAGGAACGATGCGCATTTCGAAAAGCGCTTCCATTTTAGGGAATATGGCTTTACTAAAGTTTTATAAAAATACGGAAACAAGCAAGTATATGCTATCGGGACAACTACGGATATTTGCTATCGGGTAATATACGGATATTATTCAAGCTTGACAATCCCTTTTGTCAGGGCGTACCGTGTAAGACCGGCAATAGTATGGATATCCAGCTTGCGAATTATTCGCTCCCGGTGCGTTTCAACCGTACGAACGCTGACAAACAATCGGCCGGCAATTTCTTTATTGCCCATCCCTTCGGCGATCAACGCAAGGACTTCCGATTCGCGCCGGGAAAGCTCGACACTTCCCTTTTTTCCCTTCGACCTGACGATTTTCGCATAGTCGTTTACCACTGTCTGGGATATCTTCTGGCTGAAGTATTTCTCACCGCGGTGGACAGCTTCAATAGCCGCAATCAATTCCGAGGGCGAAGAATCTTTGAGCACATAGCCCTGCACTCCTGTCGAAACCATCCTGCTGATATATTCCTTGCTGTCATGCATTGTGAGGATGAGTATTTTGCTCTTTGGAACCGTCTTTTTCAGCAACCGCGCCGTTTCCAGGCCGTTCATGCCTGGCATGTTGATATCAAGAAGAATGATTTCGGGAAGAAGGCTTTTCGCTTCGCGAAGAGCTTCCTGGCCGTCGATTGCTTCCCCGACTATGTCGAACGTTTTTTGCTGAACGAGGCATGAGCGGAGGCCTTCCCGGACCAGCGGATGGTCGTCCACAAGCAGCAGCGTTATTTTCGATTTTTTCACTTCTTCGTCTCCTTCAATATCCGGATTCAAAAAGGAAGCTGCACATTGATTTCCATCCCTCCTCTTGGAGAGGAATGGACTGAAACCGTTCCGCCGACAAATGCCGCCCGCTCCTTCATGTTCAGCAAGCCCATGCCGGAATTTTTCGGAGAGTGGGACGTCAGGTTTTGTTCGTCGAAACCTTTTCCGTTATCTTTTATTTTGAGCGTAAGCCGCGATTGTTCTCTTTCGCAGCGTATGACCAGCTTGGTCGCATCGGAATGCTTTGCAACGTTGCTGAGCGCCTCTTGAATGATTCTATACATCGTTACTTCAATTTCGGGGGAAAGCTTTTTCGGAAAACGGGAGAATTTGAGGTCGACGTCGATCTTGGTCACCTCCTTGAACTCTTCACACATGCTTCTCACCGCCGGTATAACCCCAAGATCATCCAGTTCGCTCGGACGCAGGTTTTGCGAAATCCTGCGCACTTCGTGCATCGCTCTTTCGAGAGAGTCCTTCGCGCTCGCCACGACATCCCGCAGCGCTTTGTCTTTGCGCTTGGTGCGCTCTTCGACACTTTCCATCCGGAATTTCACCGACGAGAGAATTTGATTGACGCTGTCGTGAAGATCGCGCGAGACGCGACGCCGCTCCGATTCCTGGGCATTGATAATCCGAATCGGCAGTTCCCTCAACATTTCGTCGGCAACCTTTCGGTCCGTGATGTCTCGAAAATTGACGACAACGGCATTCACCGCGGGCTCTTCAAGCAGATTCTTCCCCAATCCCTCAATCCACCGCCAGGAACCCTTCTTTTCTTTGTAACGGATTTCCGCGGTGACAATCTTCGACGGTTCTTGCAAGAGATCTTCAAAGACCTGTTTGGTGAAATCGAGGTCGAGCGGATGGATCAACGCAAGTGCATTCAAGCCGATTAGCTCATCGGGCATGTAGCCGAGAATCCTGGCAACGGAGGGGCTGACGTAAGTTAAGGTTCCCTCGCGGTCTATCAGGGCGACCACGTCCGAACTTTCTTCGATGAGCGCACGGAACCTTTTCTCTCGTGAGGCCAATTCGTCCCGCGCACGAATCCGCTCGCTGACGTCCCGGACAACATTTCGGTACTCCTTCACATTCCCCTGAGAATCGCGGATAATCCTTGTCGATTGTTCCACCCATGTCGTGCTGCCTCCCTTTGTTCTGCCGCGAAATTCGCACGTTGTGTCGACCGTTCCGTCGTTAGCCCGGTCTCGATAAAATTTCAGAACTCGCGGCCGATCGTGAGGCAGAATCAGATTCAAAAAAGATTTACCGATGATTTCCTCGGGCAAATAGCCCGTTTCAGCAAAGAAGTTCGGGCTGCTGTACTCGATGAGGCCGTCGCTGTCGCAGACAAAATAAACTTCACTGATGTTTTCAACGAGATCGCGGTATCTCTTCTCGCTATCGCGCAAGGCCTGGTCGGCAAGCTTCCGTTCGGTGATGTCGATGATCGAGACGAGCACCTTTGAATAATCCGTTTCGTGCCCCGGCACCACGGACCATTTCAAAAATATTTCTTTCCGTTCCCCGGTCATCGTCCGGTTGAAATCCTCAGTTTCAAACGTCGATCTGTCGGAGGCAACTGCGATGAGTTCTTCAATAAATGCCTCGTGAAACTCGTCCCCGAAAACACCGCTCAGCCCGGTGAAAAAATCCTTTTTGCTTTCAGCCCCGTATAACTTCATCGTCGCTTTATTGATGTCAAGAACTTTCACCATGGCGGCACAAGCCGTTACTTCGCCCGTATGGTTCAAAAAATATCGTTTGAAATCTTTGACCCCCGACTTTCGCAAACGGTCGGTGTAGGCTTTGACTTCGGAAAAATCCTCTTCCCAGAGCGAAATCGGAGAATTCTCGAAAAAGCTGTGGTAGCGCGCTTCGCTCTGGCGCAGTTCGATATCATGGCGCCTCTGCCGGAGAAGCGAGCTCCATAACAATATGCAAAACCCGATGAGCAGCAAGCCAACGGGCAGAAGAAAACTGAAATGCGGTATCATGAGAACAAACTTTGAAAAAACATTTGATGACGCAGGAAATTGAAAGATACCCCAGGAACAAAAAAACCTCTGTCATCGGCGAAGAGCGGACTTCAAGAGGTCATTGTGCGAGCAGAGCCTATGCAAAGTCGTTCTTCCTGTCTTTCCAACAAGCGACCGGCATCCGCGTGGCGTTTCTATTCTTTTACTCCCGCCTGCTCACAAAAGTGTAGGGATATTTAGAGCAAAAATCAAGCAAGCCGCTTCCGGGCACAAACCTTCTGAACGTTTTCCCCCGAAAAGTAAGGCAATTTAGAAATCTTGCGGAAGGTCTCTCTCGTGCAATGATGTCATGATTAGTTCCATTTAATTCAGAAAGTCGCCCTATCACTTAACTTCCATTTTCTTCCTTCACTGGCTCTTCAAAATACTCTCGTATTTTCGCCGCCACTTTTTCCCCAACTATCTCGGCTAACTGTGTCTCCGTAGCAAACTTTACCCCTTGCACCGACCCGAACGCTTCGAGCAATTCTTTCGCCCGCTTCTTCCCGATCCCTTCGATCAGATCGAGTTCTGTTTGGAGCGTCCGTTTGTCACGCAGCGAACGATGAAAAGTTATGGCGAACCGGTGAGCTTCATCGCGGACTTGCTGCAACAGCCGCAGCGCGGAGGAAGTTTTCGGTATAGGAACCGGCTCGCTCTCATCCGGCACGAACACTTCCTCCAGCCGCTTCGCAAGGCTGATGATCGGCTGCGATTGAAGATTTAATTCGTTCAGCACTTCGCACGCGCTCGAAAGCTGTCCCTTGCCGCCGTCTACCATGATCAAATCGGGCAATGGCAACTGTTCTTCCACCACGCGGGAGTAGCGGCGGTGGATGACTTCCCTCATGCTCGCAAAATCGTCGACGAGATTTCCCTCCGCCGTCGCCCGAATCTTGAATTTCCGGTATTCGCTTTTCTTCGGTCTGCCATCCTCAAAAACGACCATGGAGGCGACCGTCTCCGTCCCCTGGAGGTGCGAGATATCGAAACACTCGATGCGGCGCGGCGGATTTTTTAAACGCAGGTCCCGTTGCAGCGACTGGACCGCATGGGGGATGAAGTCTTCCCGCTTCATTTTTTGAAGCTTCAATTCATCCAACAGATATTTCGCATTCTTGCGGCACATCGAGACAAGCTTCGCAAGCTCGCCTTCAACCGGCACCACCACGTCAACGTGTTTTCCCCGCTGGCCGGTAAGCCATTCCTTTGCCGCTGCGCCGGATTCGATCGGCGAAGAGAGAACCACTTCGGACGGGACGTCGTTCGACTCGAGATAATACCGCTGCACTAATGCTTCAATGACCTCCGATTCGCTCTTGCCTCCCACTTTGCTTATGTAATAGTGCTGCCTGCCGAGGATTTTTCCTTCCCGGATCTTGAACACCACGCCGCACGCATCGTCCCCTTCTGCGGCTACGGCAATAATGTCGCGGTCGTGCAGTTCGACGTCCACAATTTTTTGGTTCGAAGAGTAGACCTCGAGTTCCCGCATGCGATTTCTGAACACCGCCGCGTCTTCAAATTTCAACTCTGCCGCGGCCGATTTCATCTGTGAATCGAGAGATTCGATAACGCTTGTGCTTTTTCCCAGGAGAACCTGCGCAACATGGTCGATCATTTGATTGTAGCGCTCCTGCGACACCAGCCCTTCGCACGGTCCTTCACATTTCTTGATATGGTAATCGAGGCAGACTCGCGTTTTTTTCTTGTCGATAAATTCCTGGTCGATGCGGAAGTTACAGCTTCTGATCATGAAAATATCGCGCACGGTCTTCAGCGCCGCGCGCATGGTGTGAACATCGGTGTACGGCCCAAAATAGCGCGATCCGTCCCGGGACACGCGGCGGGTTACAAAAACCCGAGGGTACGGCTCATTGGTAATCACGATGTACGGGTAACTCTTGTCGTCCTTCAGGCTGACGTTGTAGCGAGGCTTCTTGGACTTAATAAGGTTCGCTTCGAGGATGAGCGCTTCGACCTCCGAATCGGTCGTGATGATTTCCACATCGGAAACCTTTTCGACCATCAGCGCGATGCGCGGATCGAGGACGCGCGACTTGTGGAAATACTGCCGCACCCTGTTGCGCAGGATTTTCGCCTTGCCGACGTAGAGAACCATTCCCTCCTTGTCTTTAAACTGGTACACTCCCGGCAGCGCCGGAAGGTTGTTCAGCTTTTCGTCGAGAGAGATCTCGTCTTTCGTGAAGGAAATTATTTTTTCGTTGATGGACATTCCCGGTGATGACTATGGCTTCTTTGATTCAATCGGCTGACTGAGCTCGATAAGAACGCCGTTCGCCGACTTGGGATGGATGAACGCAACACGACAGCCGCCGCCCCCTGAAAAAGGGGTATTCCTCGTGAAATGAAAACCGAGACCCGTCAGTCGCTGCATTTCTTTTTCGATATCGTCCACCTCCAAACAAATATGATGAATACCTTCCCCCCGTTTTTCGATAAATGCAGTAAGAGCCTCACCGGCTCCGGAAGAATCGACAGCCTCGATCAATTCAATGGAGCTATCGCCCACAGGGTAAAACGACACTGTAGCTTTTTGCTCTTCTATCTTCTCAGTTCGAGGAAAATCATTCCCCAACAGCTTTGAAAAAAGCATTTGTGAAAGGCCGAGGTCTTTCACCGCAATACCGATATGCGCAATCCGCTTGACCATGAAAATTCACTCTTTTGTGATGATTGCTGATTAAGACGTACTCTGAAAAATAAGAAAGCGCAGGCAATGAAACAACCGCCGCCTGCGCTCTGCAAAGTGATGTCATCACTTTGTCCTGTGCTAACGTCATTTGAGCAATATCATCTTTTTTACTGCGGAATATTCGCCCGCATGAATCGAGTAAAAATAGATCCCGCTGGCAAGGTGTGAAGCGTCGAATTCTATCGAATATTTGCCTGCCGTTTTATTTTCATTGACCAAGGTCTTTACTTCACGGCCAAGTGCGTCAAATACTTTAATGTCCACTTTGCCGTCTTTCGGGATCCGATAGTAGATAGTTGTCGTCGGATTAAAAGGATTCGGATAATTCGAAAGCTCTACAGCGCTTGCATTGTTTTGACCGTCACTTATTGAAGGATTCGCTGAACCTGAAAATTCCTTGTTGTTTGCTGTATTTAATGCGACAACAAGTCCCATATCCACGCTTGAACCGAACTTTTTCAGTGGAGGTAGCATCGTGATAATGTTTTGCCATATTCACAGGATATTGCCCCCACCAATTGTACATCGCATCGAGACCGCTGTTGCTTTGAACAGCCGCATCATAGCTGGTATTGTCATGAATTTCATTGCATACTGCATAATAGCGTCCAAGTTGTGCATTGCCATATCCAAATTGCGGAAAACTATGATTGTAGGCATCGATACCATAAAGATTATTTGTAATTATGTTGTCGCCGATATCTCCCATGCTGATATAAGCTTGTGGAGAACCGGAATTTTCGCAGTAAATTCCGTAGTTACTATACCGAATCGTGTTCAATTGGACGTAGCCTGTTGATCCGTCGAAAACCATTCCGCAATAGGTTTTCGTTCCATTCACAATTCCGTTCGATTCAAGGTCGTTGCCATTTATGTTTGGCGTTCCCGTTCCATTCCCAGTAACGATGATCCCATGATAATGATTGCCTTGTATCGTATTGTCTGTTATCGTCGGATTGGAATTTCCTTGAATAACAATCCCATTGCCTGCACCGCAGTTTTGAATGACTGATCCACTGATTGTCCCTCCTCTGCCGTTTGTGTAACGAACACCGTTTGAAGAATTGTTTGTTCCTGTTAGCCCATTAATATGCACGGTTGTTATTGTCGGTGTGGAGTTCGAAACTGAAATTGCCTGTGAGCTCGAAAATATCGAATTATTAATTGTGCATCCCGATATTGTCGCAGTGTTGACGTTTGTGAATACGAGTGGCTGGTCTGCTCCTGAGATTGTGCAATTGGTAAGCGACGAGCCATTCGAGTTTATAGTGATGCCAGTAAGGTAGGGATAAGACGGCGACTGCACAAAATTGAACGTTGTTCCGCTGGCAGACAAGGCGCCGTTGACAACAAGCCCAGCGCCCGAAGGAAAGTTTAGCGTGGTGCCGGAATTCAAAGTAAGTGTCGCACCGGAGTTTATTGTAAGCGAACCGACAAACGTATATGTTCCCGCCTGCAACGTTGCGTTTGAAGCAACGACCGAATAAATGTAATTAGCGGTGACGGCTGCTCCGGCGGAATTAAAAACCACAGCCGTTGTTGGAGATGTCACGTTCTGAAACGTAACATAGCCACTCGGTGATGCACTCCATCCTCCGAAAAATGCTGTATGGTTGCTGATTGTTTGTGAGGTGGGAGCTTGAACGGAGTAGATAGGGAGAGTAGGATCAAAATGAATATTTTGTCCTAAAAATACGCCCCCACTTGACTGGCCATACGCGCCAGTCGGGGAGTTACCCGACGTAATCTGTACCGGTTGCCCGGTCTGATTGTCGCTTGCGTCAACATACCAAGGATCGACGAACGGTATGTAGCCTCCGTTTGTACCGGTGATAACCGTTCCGTCGAGACTGTTGCTGAGGGTGGCTACAGCAAGAGGTACAAAAACAGCATCATCTTCATTAGTACCGGTGTGTGGAGTGTAAGAGTGCGTCAATTTGAAATCAGCCGAAGAATTATTCCAGTTGTTATCCTTATACGTAATCCCGCTTTGTTGATAGTTTGTAAATCGTTCGTTGTCTGTCACGTCGGTATGATTCTAAAATAGCCGACGTTAACGCTACTGCCGGACGAATAACTGCTGCCGTCCACATGCAGCGATCCTCCGCCATTGCCACTATTGACCAGATTCTTTATTGTCAATGGAATTTTAAAATCAGCCTGACTTGGATTTCCCGTATTACACATGTCCCAAATCAAGATTGCTGCACTATTTTGAACACTCCACGGAGAGCCTTCACCATTGAACGTCAGATACATCGATTGATCCGATTCTCTGATATTCAAATAGATGTCCGAATATGTGTGCCCGTCAGTCCATCGTTCATCTATAAAATCTATCGAAAAATTCCGACTCCACTCGCCACCGTTGACAGAAATCTGGAATGTCATTAGTCCCCAGGGCATGACACCTTGGTTTTCGCCATTGTAGCTGGTCGGCGAAGCAAAGTATAATGGAAGACTCGTGTATGGTGAAGGACTAAACGCTGAAGTTAACATAACACTGTTGTTTGTCCACGTCCAGACATATCCTTGACTGGCAATAGAAATACTAATCGAATTTATACCAGTGCCAATTCCTTGAATATTAAATTCCCCAAGGGTGGCCGAACAACGATGAAACAAGAAAAACACCGTCATCGTGGTCAGAAGTAACTTTTTTATCATATATCCTCCTGATTTTTTTCTCGCTGAGATTTTGGTTATTCTGTTCTCCGTCCCAGATAAACTAGCGCTTTTGGCGGAAATATATCGGTGACGTTGAAATCTGCCCCAACGGCAACGATCATATCCTCCGAGACTGCAACAGAATATAGTGGTACGCCCGAGCCGACTTCATTTAGCAATTTCCAGCTCGCGCCGTTGTAATGCCAGATCATTCCATCGTCCCCAACAACGGCGATATTATTCTCCGCGCTACCGCGAATCCGGTAGGGAAAATGATTGATGGCGAGGATTTGTTGCGCCGTATCGGTTCCCGAAATATTCTGCCTATACACTCCAAAGTTTGTTGAAGTAAACAAATGCTGTATTCCCCACAGGCTCGTCACGAGGTCGCCATACGGGTGGGTGGTGGTGGTGCCTTCTGCCCACGTTGTTTTCCAGTCTACCCCATCGTATCTTAAAAGAATACTTTGGCTGTTGTCGTTCGAATACCCGCACGCCCAAACAACGCTTCCATCGGTAGTTCCCCACACATCGTGAAGGTCTATTGTGGTTCCACTTTCCTGTTTTGTCCAGGTAGCACTGTTGTAACGAATTATGCTACCTCCTCGTCCGACAAAATACATCATGTTCGATGTTGTTCCCCAGCACTTTGAGACCGATAGTGAATCATAACCAGGAATACTTCTTATATCATAATCAACCCAATTTTGTCCATCACCATGAATCGGATCTGAAGCTGCTAGCCATATATCAGTAGATGAAAAGGCAAAAATCCCTTCCATTGGGGCTGTGATGAAATTGCCCCGAAAATTTGCTGAAATCTTTATTAATGACCATGTTCTTCCATCCCAATGCACGGCGTTATACATGGTGTCGGTTCCTTCGTTGACTGCGCCAACACACCAGATATCGGAATCATTGATAATGGCACAATCCCTGAAATAACCCGGGCTGGTCCCAAATTCGTATTGTGTGAATGTAAAACTATGGTTTGTCGTATCGGGTCGAGAAGGCGGAGGCGGCACAACCGGCGGCTCTTTCTTGCAGGTGAGTGCGAAAAAAAAGAAAAGAGCAAAGAAAATAAAAGAGGCTGTTTTCATACGTTGGTCGCGGTTATTGGAATAGGTTTTAAGAAGATGCCCCATCCGCCCTTCGAGAAGTTCGCAAACAGCGAGATAAATGTCAATAGCGAATTAGGTGCTCAAAAATGATTTCGATGTAGAGTGCATTTGTGAATGTGATGCTGAGTCCGCCGCAGGCGGACGAAGCATCACAACACCGAAGCCTCGTAGATTCAAGATGCGTGATTGTCATGGATTCTTCTCCCGCCAAAGAACGGCGGATCAGAATGACATTTTTAGGAGTTTTTGAGATGGCTTCTATTGAAGATCTGCGGCGTGAACGTTGGCCAAGTTAAATAAAGTCCTTCTGAATTCCCCGGAGAGGACTGAATTATCTCTCGAAACTCGATTAATGCAAACGCATCCGCCGGGACTGCTTTTGCCGGGAGAATAAAAAAGCCAACCGAGTTCTCAGTTGGCTTTCTAAACCTTGATACCGTAACACGAATGATTTTATTTTACCAACAACATTTTTTTTGTTTGAACAAAATTCTCCGCGGTCAGCCGGTAGAAATACACTCCGCTCGCAACGGTCGCGTTGAAGCGGTTCCTGCCGTTCCATTCGACAGAATGTGAACCGGCATTCATGACAATATCCGCCAGCGTCACGACTTCTTCACCCAGGGAATTATAGACTTTAAGAGATACGCGCGACGCCCTGGGAATTTGAAACTCAATTTTTGTCGAAGGGTTAAATGGATTAGGATAGTTTTGCTCCAACGCAAACTCCGTCGGAACAACGTTGACCTTCGATTGTATCCCGGAAACAGGTCCGGAGAACGCGGCAATGTTTCCGCCGGAACTGACAGTCCATCCGAAGAGGTTCGAACCGTCCCCGATAAAGTCCAGAAAATTCAGACTTCCGATTGAGCCGGTGAATGACGGCGACCATGACGCGCCATTGTTTGAGCTTCGGTAAACAGAACCGCCTTCTGCTGCAAAAAAATCGCTTTCCGTTCCTGAAAAACCGGAAACATAACCGCCGCCGCCCAATGAAACAGGCGTCCACGTAACGCCGCCATCGGTTGTCCGCGCAGCCGCTCCGGAATCGGAACCCGCCAGTCCGTAGAGTGCGCTGCTGAAATTGACGCTCACGCTGTTCGCAAAGGGAACCGCGCTTGACGACCACGTTGCCCCGCCGTCGGTTGAACGGTACACGTGGTACGAGTTTGTGCCGAACCAGATATTTGCCGTGCCGAATGTTGCCAATGCGTTGTTCCAGCCGGCTTCACCGCCGGCCTGTGACGGCTCGGTCGCAATGCGCGCCCACGATGCTCCGCCGTTAGTGGTTTTCAAAACGGTCCATTTTCCTCCGACCGGATCGCCGACAGCAATGCCGTTGCTCGCATCGAACATTTTTATCCCGTCGATGAAACCTTCGTTCAGACTGAGTACATTCGTCCATGTTGAGCCGGCGTTCGTCGTCCTATATATAAATGTTACGGTGTCCGGTGTCGTCGAAACAAAAGCGGTGTTTGCATCAACGGCAGTGATTTCGTAAATGTCCGCCGAACCGATTGCGCCGCCTCCAACGGGTTTCCAGGTAGTTCCGCCGTTCGTCGTCGTCAACACTTGTGCCCCGCTCCCTGCCGCCCATGCGGCCGACTGGCTTACAGCTTTCACCGAAAATAAATCTGTTGAAATACCGGAATTTTGAACGGTCCACCCCGGCGAAGTGTTGGACGATGGAGCCGTGGAAAAAACGCCGCGGCCATGAGTGAATGCAAAAAGCGCTTTTGTGTCGCTCTGAATTACCAGCTCGTCCGTCGGGACGTACCATGGCATACCGGAATTGAACGACGACCACGTTGAACCGACATCCGTCGATTTGTACACGCCGGTCTCGGTCCCTACATACAACGACGAAGATGTGCTCGGATCAATAACGAGAGAATGGACGGGCACATTCGGCAGATTTCTTGAAACATCGGACCATGTTGTCCCCTGGTTTGTGGAGTACCACACGTGGCGCGATGCCAGCGGAAGGCCCGTGTTGTAGCCGCCGTAACAAGCGAAGAGCCTGTTTTTGTCGTTCAGGTCGACGATAATACGCCGCACCCAGGCGCCGTTGTTTCCGGCCGGTGTGATCTCATTCCATGTGTTCGCACCGGACGTCGGGTCCAAATTCGCGCAGCGATAAATTTTCCCGCCGGTCGTTCCGGCGAATGCAAGATAGGTGGACGATGCATTGACGATTGCGACCGCACTTACTTCGGCATTGGCGCTGTCCAACACGCCGCTCATTGGCGACCACGATGCCGCTGAATTACTTGTGACCCAGACTCTATTGGAGCCTGCAATAAGAACGCTCGAGTTTTCGGGGTCCATCGCAAACGGCGCGATAAACAAGCACTTACTATCATTGTTGGCGTCGCTCAATCCGGTGATGCAGGCGCTCCACGTCACGCCGCCGTCCGTTGTTTTCTCCATCCCTAAGTACACATACTCTTCATAAGAAACGGAGCTGTTTGTTTGGTCTTGCGCCGCATAACCGCCGTCTCCGCCAACCGGTTCTGTCCACAGCGCCCCGGTCCCGCTGTACTTCAAATGGCCGTTGTCCTGCGTCCCGCCATAATAGGTCGATCCGTTTTTGAAAACGGCGCCGCTGTAAAATTGTGTGATCGCCAGCCCATGGTTGAGGCTCGTCCATGTCGAACCTCCGTCGGTCGTTTTGTACACGCCTCCGTCGTCCCCGTCAAAAACTGTATTCGCATTGTTCTTGTCAAAAGCGATAGCATGGTGGTCTGCATGGACGTACGGAGCTCCGTAGAATGAATCCCAGTGCGACACCTGCGACCAACTACTGCCGCCATTGGTCGATTTCATAAGTTCGACACCGCCGACATAAATATTGTTGGAGTTATTCGGGTCAACAGCGATGACGTTGTCGTACCATCCCTGGTCCTTGAAGTATGATAAATTTCCGGTCGATGCAATTTTCTGCGGCGAGGTAAGCTTCGTCCACGTTGCGCCGGCATCCGTCGATTTGTAGATACCTTTCAGTCCTCCGTCTCCGCTCGACGTGAGGTCGAGGGATTCAATAGCCGCCAAAAGAGTGTTCGCATTGTTTGGATCCTGGGCGAGCGCAATCCTTCGGTAATTGCCGGTCGGCAGATTCGACGCAATTTTCGACCAAGTCGTCCCTCCGTTGGTAGTCCTATAAATACCTCCGAGTGTCGAACCGTTACTTTCGACAGAATAAACAATGACTGACGAAGAAACCGGAATGACGTCATCCGGAGTAAAATAATTCGTTGTATAATCCGTTGAGCTGATCTTCGTCCACGATGTGCCGCCGTTTGCAGACATGTACAAGCCGCCGGAGACTGAGTAATCGCCCACGCCGTATTTGTAAGTATAGTCTTTCGTTGCTGCATAAATATTTCCCGACGGGTCCGCAGCCATTTTCATAACATTCCTGAAATTCGGACTCGAGGTGCCGGATGTGCTTGGAAGCAATACCCATGTTTCTCCAAAATCGGTTGATTTGTACACTCCGCCGCCGTACACTGCATCCTCATTGAGCCATCCTTCCCCCGTCCCGGCATATACCACATCGCCGTTCATTGGGTCAATGACCATCGAACCGATTGCCATCACGTCAAGTGAATCTGATTTTGCAACCCACGATCCCCCGCCATCGGTGCTTTTCCATATTCCACCGGAGACCGAACCGATGAGAATTTCATTTCCGTCGGCCGGATTTACGATAATTGAACGGACCCTGCCGCCAATATTGCCGGGACCTAATTCAGACCATGTCGTTCCGGAAACTTTATGCAAGCTTCTTGCAGGTTTCATCACGGTATTCGTGAAGCTGACCGCTTCGCGGCGTCGCTGCACGAGATCAACATTCTGCTGGTTCCCGGCCAGGATCGCGTACCTGAATCGAAATGCGGCGTCCGGATTATCACGGTCGCCCGGTGAAGATTCCATCGATTCGTCTTCATCCGGCATTCCTTTGTTTTCGGATGACCTTTGAATGAGCAGAAAGGCTGCTATGGCAACCGTGAGGGATAAAAAGAAAATAATTTTTTTCGTAGCAGAGCTCCGGTTAATAATTAATGGATGAAGAATTTACGATAAGGTTTATTTCAGGAAAATCCACGGTGAAACGATCCGCTTAATTCTTCACAGAATGTTGCCAGCAGGAAATCCCTTCTGAAACGAGATGTCAGAATAAATGTCTCTTGCCAAGCCGCACTTTTGGGATTGTTCAGAAGTCTCAAAATTGTACCTATTTCAGGAGGTAATGTCAAGAAGTGCAGTACCGTGGGTCACACGGCGGAAATCTTATTCCGTTTCAGATATTTTACCAATTCCGCGTAGTTAGAAACGGCAATCCCGCCAAGAACAAGCGCAGCCCCGAGGAATGTTCTCGAGGAAAATTGCTCCCCTAAAACAACAACACCCAAGACCACGGCAATGATCGGCGTGATGAATGAGGTAAGAGAGAGGATCACGGCTTCCACTCTTTTGAGAAGCCAAAAATAACTGACGAATGTAGCAACCGACCCGAAAATCCCCAAATAGAAAATTGATAGAACCGTTCGCGAAGTAAAATCAATTTTCGAATGGTCTTCGAGCAACGCACTCGCCGTCAATAGCAGCGCGGCTCCTATCAGCATCGGCACAAACGTAATGGCGAATGGATGTATGGCGTGCCCATGTTTCTTGATAACAATGACCGAATACCCTTGGATGACCGCGCTCGCAAAAACCGCCGCCATTCCCCACGATGCCATCGGGCTTGAAGTATGGATATCATTCGAAAAGACTATCAGAACGCCGAGGAAACCGACCACGATGCCGGAAATTTTCCAGGCGGTTATCTTTTCATTTGGAAGAAAGAGAAATGCAAAAAGGGCAACCGTAAATGGATAGACTGAAAAGATGATGGACGATAATCCGGAAGGAATGTACAGCTCGCCCCAGTATACCAGCGCAAACGGTATGCTGAACGATGTCAGGGCAACAACGATATAGAACATGCGCTCTTTGCGATTCCACGGAATTTTGACGCCGCGAAGCTTGATCAACGCGAACAGCAGCGCGCCCGCTACGAGAAAACGGCATCCTGCCGCCAACAAGGGCGTCATTGTTTCCAGCCCTATCTTGATAACGAGCCATGTCGATCCCCAGATACTGCAGACCAATATGTATGACAGGTAAACGCGGAATCGTTCGCTCATTCAGTCCGCCATTTTATTGAGCACTAGGCCGGAAAGAAGTTTCGGGTAAAAGAATGTGGACTTCTGCGGCATCGTATGGCCGGCCTTCGCAACGGCACGCACCTGGTCAATCTTCGTCGGGTTGACGATGAACGCGACCTGCGCTACTCCCTTCACAATTTCATTTTCGCAGTCATCGACGCTCTGGATGTAATGGATATTCAACTTCTTCTCCTGCGCTTCAACGGAAATGCTTAGCACGGTGCCGAGGAAATACGAATGAAGAAGCACGACGTCAAGGTCTTTCACTTCATCTGGCAGCGATGAAGGAATGAGCGCATCGAGCGATGCGCGGTCCCGCAAGGATGCGATCCAATACTTTGAAGCCGCTTTGACAATGATCCCGAATGCGTACTGCTTTAGCGACCCGAGCGCTTTTACCATCGCCTCCGGTGAAGGAAACTCAGTGAGTGTAAAATATTTTTGCACTGTCGTTGAGAATTCCTTCCAGTCAAATTTCGGCAGGCTGTGAATAACCCGGTGCGTCGGGAAGATGACGAGACCCTCGTCATCGAGATTCGTGAAAAACATCATCACATAATTATACAATTCCGTTCCGTTATGTTTTGGGTTTTGAGATTTCATCAAATCCCTGTATGCAAGCGCCGTTTCATAGCGGTGATGGCCGTCCGCAATCAACACTTGTTTCGGTTGCATTTCCTGGGCAATTTTTTCGGTCTCCCGGCCGTCGTTGATCACCCAAAGCTGGTTTCGGACATCTTCAAACGTCACGTCTACCGCGGCCGGTCGTGAGCATAACGGAGTGATCAGGCCGTCAACTTTTTTTGCAGCATCGGAATACAGGCCGAAGATTTGGCTGAAATTTGAATTGGTCGCCTTGAAGAGTTTAAACCGATCTTCCTTCGCTTTCGAAAGAGTCTTTTCGTGAGGGAGAACGATCCCCTTCTCAAATTCTTCGAGATGGCAAAGAGCGATGAACCCTTTTCGCTGAATGACGGCTCCCGTCGTCGTTCTGAATGTCTGAACGAGCGGATATACCGCAGGTTGGGCCTCGCGCATGAGGACGCCGCCGGCCTGCCATTCGTTAAATGATTTTGCTGAAGCTGAATACCGGTCTTCTTCGCGGCCAAGAATCAACCGCACGATATTATGTGCATCCTTGGCGTACAACTGATTCTGCTGCTCCGGCGAAATGACGTCGTACGGCGGAGCCACAACGGTGTTGATATCAACGGCAGTTTGATTATACCGGATTCCGCGAAACGGTCTTATGATAGGCATAAGGTATTGTCGTTATATTTTCGATTTACGAATGGCAATTTTCAATGATACTTCCCTCGGACATAGACTTTGAACAGCTTTCTCTAAACTTCTTGCTTTTCACTACTTACTTTTCACTTCTTACTTATTCTCATATCCCAGCCGTCTCAGCCAGGCATCTTCTCCCCGCCAGTTCTCCCTCACTTTCACATGGAGTTCGAGAAAGACCGAATGTCCGAGAAATTTTTCGATGTCCTTTCGCGCCTTCTCGCCGACCGATTTTAGCGCCGAGCCTCCCTTGCCGATAAGAATCCCTTTCTGTGACTGCCGTTCGACAAAAATCTCGGCGCTGATGAAGTGTTTTTTCTTTTCCCGCTCATTGAACGCAATAACGTCAACCGTTGTCGAATACGGAATCTCCTGCGAAAACTGGTCGAAAATCTTTTCCCTGATGATTTCGCCGACGAAGAATTTTTCGGACGCTGCGCTCACCATGTCCGCCGGATAGTACGGAGGATGTTCCGGCAAATAACGGAGAATCGTTGCCAGCAGGCCTTCGGTCCCTTCGTCCTTAAGCGCAGAGATCGGGAGAATCTCCTCAAACGGGAACGCTTTGCTGAACCTGTCGATCATCGGAAGAAGTTCCGCCTTCTCCACACGGTCGATTTTGTTGATCGCAAGGAACGTCTTCTTCTTCGCTCCGCGTATTTTTTCGAACGATATTTCGTCCCTTTGGTAGGCGTTGTTCTTGATCTTTTCCGCATCGACAAGCAGCAGGACCACATCGGCATCATCGAGCGCCGATGACGCGTACTGCATCATCACTTCTTGCAGCAAGTATTTCGGTGTGATAATTCCGGGCGTATCGAGGAACACGATCTGGTAATTCTCGCCGGTTAAAATTCCGAGGATTTTATGCCGCGTCGTTTGAGGTTTGTCGGTAACGATGGAAATCTTCTGTTTCAGCAGTGTGTTCATCAGCGTCGACTTGCCGACATTGGGCTCGCCGACCAAGGCAACGTATCCGGCTTTGTGGGTTTTCGTTTCCATTTCTTCCGTCAATATACCTATAAATGGAAAGAGTTTCAATGACGGGCGGGTTAACATTTTGTGTCCTTGGCGACCTCAGCGGTTTTTCTTTTGACCGCCAAGGACGCTAAGAACGCCAAATCAGAAAAAATGTATCGGGAGTTGATCCTATCGCATGTGGAAGAGATTCGGAGTGAGTGTCATATTCAAAATCGAACAATGACACCGCCAACGAAGAATGTTCTCTTGATCGGATGAAGCAGATGCCCCAAGTTCACAAAACTATTTTGCAACCAGCTTTTTGTACGCTTCAACGTCCAGCAACAAATCGAGCTCGGCCGGTTTTTCAATCTTCACCTTGATCATCCAGCCCTGTTCATACGGATCTTTGTTCACGAGTTCGGGCGAGTCGTGTATTTTCTTGTTTACTTCCAATACTTCGCCCGTGACGGGAGAATAGAGGTCGGAGACGGCTTTCACCGCTTCAACCGTCCCAAACGCCTGGCTGTGCTCCACTCTTTTTCCGGCTGCCGGCAATTCCACGAACACGATATCTCCCAGCTCTCCCTGCGCGTAGTCGGTAATGCCGATGAACCCGGCACTACCTTCAACGCGGATCCATTCATGATCTTTTGTGTATTTTAGTTTTTCAGGAAAATTCATATTCACCTTTCTCTCTCGATGTCAACAGACCAAAGAGCCTTAGTCGCCTATGTTGAATGTGTCGATGAATTTTGTATCAAAAATCCCGCTGCGGAATTTCTCGTTCTGCATGACCTTTTGTTGAAAAGGAATGGTCGTGTGGATCCCCTCGATAATGCATTCTTCGAGAGCATATTCCATTTTCGTAATCGCCTCATCGCGTGTGTTGGCATGAACGATGAGCTTGGCGACGAGAGAATCGTAATACGGCGGAATCTGGTAGCCGGCATAAATGTGGGAGTCGATACGGATGCCGGGGCCGCCGCCAAAATGTAAACTCGTGATCTTTCCCGGCGACGGCCGGAAATCGTGGTCGGGATCCTCAGCGTTGATGCGGCACTCAATCGCATGCCCATGGAATTTGATTTTCTTGCTGCTCAGTCTTTTCCCCGCGGCAATCTCAATCTGCGCTTTGATCAGGTCGATACCTGTGACAAATTCAGTTACGGGATGTTCGACCTGGATTCTGGTGTTCATTTCCATAAAATAGAAATTCCCTGTTTTGTCGAGGAGGAATTCTATTGTTCCGGCACCGAGGTACTTTACGCTCTTCGCGCCTTTGACAGCAGCGGCTCCCATCCTCTCACGCAGCTCTGCGTTGACGGCCGGGGAAGGAGACTCTTCGATCAGTTTTTGATGACGGCGCTGTATGGAACAATCCCGTTCGCCGAGGTGAATGACGTTACCGTACGAATCTCCGAGCACTTGAATTTCGATGTGGCGCGGTTCTTCAAGATATTTTTCCATGTAGACATCGGCATTGCCGAATGCCGACTCGGCTTCGTGGCGCGCAGTCTGAAATGCATTCTCGACCTCATTCTCGGAACGAACGATGCGCATGCCTCTTCCGCCGCCGCCCGCCGATGCTTTAATGATGACCGGCATCCCGATCTCATTCGCAAGACGTTTTGCATCTTCGACGTCTTTCACGACTCCGTCGCTCCCGGGGACAATGGGCACTCCCGCTTTTTTCATCGTTTCCTTTGCAAGCGATTTGTCCCCCATCGCTGTGATCATCTCCGGCTTCGGTCCGATGAATTGCAGACCGGAGGTCAAACAGATTTCGGAGAATTGAGCGTTCTCCGCCAAAAACCCGTACCCCGGATGAATAGCGTCAGCGCTGGTGACCTCGGCTGCGGCAAGAATGCGCGGAATGTTGAGATAGCTTTCTTTGCTCGCCGCGGGGCCGATACAAATTGCTTCATCGGCAAATCGTACATGCAGCGATTCCCGGTCCGCCTCCGAGAAAACGGCAACGGTCGAGATGCCGAGTTCACGGCAGGCGCGAATGATGCGGAGGGCAATCTCGCCTCTGTTTGCAATAAGAATTTTTTTAAACAAACGCATTTCCGGAATTCACCGATGGCTTGTTTTGAGAATGAAAATCCATATCACGAAAGAGCAGAGCGGGAAGAACATCAGGCGGCTTCGACGAGGAAGAGCACCTGGTTATATTCGACTGGCTTACCGTTCTCGACACAAATCTTCACAATTTTCCCCGAGCTGTCGGACTCGATCTCGTTCATCAGTTTCATCGCTTCAACAATGCACAAGACTGTCCCCTCTTCGACATTCTGTCCTACTTCAACGTAATTGTTTGCGTCGGGAGCCGGAGCGCGGTAAAAGGTGCCGACGATCGGGGACTTTACTTCATGGTATTTCTTTTCCGCTATCGGAGGGGCGGCTTCAGCCGTCGGCTGGACGGACGGTGCAACGGCTGGAACGGGCTGCGTCAGTACCGGCGAAGCCATTTGATGAAGAACGCCGACATTGTTTGCATTCTTTGTTATCCGGATCCGGACGCCCTTTTCTTCCAGCTCGATTTCATTTACGTTGCTCTCCTCAACCAGCTTCAAAACCTTCTTAACGAATGCCAAATCCATTATCGCTCCATCGTGATATTGATGAATTGGTGGACAGCAAATTATTGCTTCACACGGTCGAGATATTGGCCAGTGCGGGTGTCGACGCGAATCACTTCGCCTTCGCTGATAAAAAGAGGAACATTGACCATGGCGCCGGTTTCAACTTTGGCCGGCTTGGTGCCGGGGTTCGCCGTGTCTCCGCGGACTCCGGGAACGGTTTCGACAATTTTCAATTCCACATTAAACGGAAGCTCGGCACCAACCGGATCACTCCCGTCGAACATTACTTCAACCGTAAGACCCTCTTTCAAGAATTTCGCGCCTGTGCCGAGAATTCTTTCGTCAATAGGAATCTGCTCGTATGTCTCCTGGTCCATGAAATGATAACTTTGCCCGTCATTAAAGAGATATTGGTACTGTTTCCTTTCAACCCGAACAATTTCAACCTCTTCACCGGAGCGAAATCGGTTTTCCATCGTCCTTCCGCTCCTGATATTGCGCATTTTCGCCTGATAAAACGCCCGTAAGTTGCCCGGGGTCCGGTGCTGGTACTCTTCGAGGACATGAAGTTCACCGTTAAACCGCAAAAATGTTCCTATTTTCAAATCGGACGTGGTCGCCATAGATATCCTAGCTCTTCAATCATTTAAAAAAATGCTCAAAAACTTGTGAAATGGATGGGGTTTCCGTATTTTAGCGGCAAAAATATAGTCAGATTGGCATCGAAAGTCAAGAAGGAAACCCCGTCATGGTTAAACAGATTTGCTTTCTCATCCAACTTGTTTTTTGCATACTCTTGGTTTTTGATGGATGCGGCACACCAGCACCCAAAAAGTTCTCAAGCGATGCAGTGCATGTGTATGCAGAGTTACTCGTGATGCATGAGAAGGAAAAAATTTCCGGTTTCATACCCGATTCCGTGTACCGGCGGCATGTAAATGATTTTTTTGTCGCTCGAAAGATAAACGCAAAGGATTTTGAGAAGCAAATATCCGAGATTTCGCGTGACGACGGTGCGTGGCGGGAATTCCTCAACGAGACTACAACGGTGGTCGACAGTATCAAAGCAGGCAGGCTGGTGCAACATTGAACAGAACGAACCGCCCCAGCGGTTAATTCCCTTTTTTGAGCGTGAACATGAACGAACTTCCGACGCCGACTTCGCTCTCCACCCAGATTTTTCCGCCATGCGCCTTGATGATCTCACGGCTGATCCACAATCCGAGCCCCGAGCCTTTTATATTGCTGACCTCGGCAGAATCAACGCGGGAAAATTTTTTGAATAATCTCGCCAATTGATTTTCCGGGATGCCGATACCATTGTCTTTCACGGAAAGCAATATCTCTTCCGAACCGTGGTTGATAACCGAAATTTCGATCATCCCTCCGCGCGGTGAATATTTTACGGCGTTGGAGACGAGGTTCAACAAGACCTGGCGCAGTTTGCTCTGGTCTCCTTTGACGAACGATGCATCGAGCTCGATATTGTACTGGAGCTGGTGCCGGTTAGAGAATTTCACCATCGACACGGCTTCTTTGACAAGCGTTTCAATGTTCACCAGTTTGAAATAGTAGCTGAGCTGGCCCGACTCCATTTTGGTGATCGTCAATGTGTCTTCGGCAAGCTGGCTGAGCTTCGTCGCCTGGTCGATGATAATGCCAAGGTATTCTTTAAAATGCTGGTTTGTGGCAACGTATTCTTTTTTGATGAGAGATTTTGCGGCAAGCATGATGCTCGACAGCGGCGTCCGAAAATCGTGGGAGACAATGCCAACGAAGTCGGATTTCAGTTTGTCCAATTCGAGCAGCTTTTTGTTCGAGTCTATGACTTCATTGTAGAGGGTAGCGTTGTGAATGGCGCTCCCCAATTGGTCGCACAATGTGCTTAAGACAATGACGTCTGTCTCATCAAACGCATGTAATTTGGTATCTTCGACGTTGAGAACCCCCACCACTTCCATTCCGACTTTTATCGGGATGGCCAGCTCCGAACTCGTGTTATGATATTCAAATGACAAATACCTGTTCTCGATGGAAACGTCGTTCGCGAGTATTCTTTCACCGTACTTTCCAACCCACCCGACTATACCATGCCCTGCTTTTTGACGATACCCATGAGGAAGAAAATCAACATAATTCCCCGAATGGGCAACGAGCACCAAATCCTTTGTCTCACTATCCGTCATAAAAATCGTGACGTCGAAATACGTAAAGTCATTTTGGATCGCTTCGGCCGCAAATTCCAGCATCTTGTCGAGATCCAGCGTTGATGTCAGCCGGCCAGCAATACGGTTCACCAGTTCGATTTGAGCCAACCGTTTTTGCGCATTGTCAAACATTTCTGTGTGCCGCAGTGCCGTTGCAATATGGAAGCTGAGCAGCTGTGCAAGCCACATGTCCGGTTGGCTGTACGCGCTGAGCTTCGCCGATCCAAAACCGATCGAACCTATTACATCAGTGCTCGTCCGCAGGGGAACGATCAACAACGATTTAATTCCAACGTCAACAAACTTCTCTTCAAGCATAGGGCTGAAAGCCGGAGCAGACTCGATATCCACAAAAATCCCCGCCTTGTTCTGAATAGTCCACCCCGGCATGCCGGCCTCGATGGAAAACAATTCGTGATTGATATCGAGGGAATCGGCAACGCGGCTGAGCGTGTTAATGCTATAATGCGATTTATTCCTGTTGAGCAGACAAATGAAAACGCATTCTCCTTCGATAAGCCATGAGAGTTCGGCTCGAAGAACCTCTAAGATTTGATCGCGGGAAGTTGTCTCATCAATCTTGAGGGAAATTTCATTCAGAGTACTAATTTTTTTTGAAAAACCCTGAGCCTCAAGAAGCCGGCTTCGCAGTTCTTCTTTTGGCAACTCTAAATTATTAGGAGACTGCCAATCAGATGCCATTTCTTTTACCATTTAGCCTTTCAGGTCCGAAAGAATAGTACTTGTCCTACTATTTTCATCACAGTGCACTCCTAAAAACAACATATTGATCTCGGATGTAATCTATTCGTGTAATTTAGTCCTTAACCACATCACCTATTACGAGCGGCCTTTCGTTTAGTTGCCTCAAAACGTGTAATGCCCAATCTGCCTTTTGTCGTGAAACGATGAAAATAAGTCCGATACCCAAATTGAAAGTCTTACGCATATCGTGTTCGGGCACTTTTCCTCTGTTTTGTATCAGGGAAAAAATCGACGGCCGCTCCCATGAATCCCATTCGACCGAAACCCGCAAGCCTTTCGGTATAACTCGCTTCGTGTTGCCCACTATCCCGCCGCCGGTGATGTGGGACATTCCCCTCACAATATCTTTGGACAGCAGCGATCGGATCGGCGAGAGATACGAACGATGTACCGCAAGAAGTGCGTCGCCGAGAGGTCCATCCAGTTCCGCGAAGAATTTGTGGAGGCCAAAGCGGGGAAGAAGAACCTTTCGCGCAAGAGAATAACCGTTCGTATGCAGACCCGCCGATGGAAGTCCGATAAGAACGTCTCCTGCTTTGATTCGCCCTCCGTCAATAATTTTCTTTTTTTCTACAACTCCGACAATCATTCCAGCTATGTCAAACTCTCCGTCCCGGTACATCCCCGGCATTTCGGCAGTCTCCCCCCCAATAATCGAGCAAGAGTTTTGTTTACACGCCTTTACAAAACCCGAAATGACTTCCTCAGCCACTTTCGGCGAAAGCCTTCCCGCGGCGAAATAATCCATGAAATAAAGAGGCTTCGCTCCGCAGACGGCGATGTCGTTGACGCAATGATTGACCAGGTCTTGTCCGATGGTATCAAACCGCTTCAATGCAAACGCAATTTTGAGCTTTGTGCCGACCCCGTCAACGCTGGAAACGAGCACCGGGTCTTTGATGCCCGCAAACGATGCCCTGTAAAACGCTCCGAATGAACCGATATCCGCCAAAACGTTCTTAGTAAATGTAGAACGAACGCTGCGCTTAATCCTCTCAACAACCGCTTCACCCGCAGCAATATTTACACCGGCTTTTTTATACGTTTGCGACAAATTCTTCCTTTCGTATTTATCGTGCACCAATGTAGAAATATTTCCCTAGAATTGAAACAGTTTTTTTCGAAGCTGAACGCATTCTTCCTTATGCTCTAAAAGGTTTTACTTCAACGCTCTCTTGATAAAGTCTCGCCTCTTGACTATATTTTCATGTGCTTACCGTTACGATTCATTACCGATGAAATCTGTCACACTTCTTCCCACACACAAGAAATATGCTGTGGGAAAAATTCTTTGCCTCGGCCAAAACTATGCAAAGCATGCTAAAGAGATGGGTGCGGCCGCACCTTCGTCACCGATTATTTTTCTAAAACCCTCTACAGCTATTATCGAGAACGGCGACGACATCGTCTTGCCAAAAATTTCCAATGACGTTCAGCACGAAGTGGAATTGACCGTTTTGATTGGCAAACAAGGCAGGAATATTTCGCAATCAGAAGCGTTCAGTTATGTCGCGGGGTTTGGAATCGGATTGGATATGACCATGCGCGACCTCCAGAAGGAAGCGAAAGCCGCCGGAAATCCCTGGTCAATCGCAAAAGGGTTCGATACCTCAGCGCCTCTTTCGCCGTTTATATCCAGAGCTCAGGCCGGCGATCCAAATACTCTCGAGCTGGTACTGCGTGTAAATGGCAAAGAACGGCAGCACTCCAACACCTCGAATATGATCTATAAGATCGATTACATTATTGCGTTCCTTTCTTCAATTTTCACGCTTGAAGAAGGGGACGTTATCTATACAGGGACACCCGAAGGTGTGGGCAAAGTTGTAGCAGGGGATGTAATTGAAGCAGAAATTCCCAGAATTGGAAAACTGCGTCATTCAGTTGTGTCCGCCGAGTCGAAGTCCTAAAGGTGATGAAGTGATTTTTTTTCGTGGAAATTTTCTTTTCTCGATCATCTTGGGCGCAGCCCTTGTCGCTATGTCGCCGCTACTGCCGAGTTTTGCGTATTGGCCGCCGGCGAACACCGCAGCTCCGCACGCATCGTCGGTAGAATCGCTTTACGCTCCGTTTGACTCGATCCGAACGGATCGTGATGACTACGTCTGGCCTATAAATGCCAGCCCGAAAATTACGTCTTCCTTTGCAGAATTCCGTTCGTCTCATTTCCACGCGGGCATCGATATAGGGACGAGCAATAAAATCGGCGTGGACGTCTACGCTTCACGGGACGGCTACGTGGCACGTCTCGAGGTTTCCCCTTACGGCTACGGCAGATACCTGGTGCTTCGGCATGCAGACGGCTTTTATACAACGTATGCCCACCTCAGCGCTTTCAAGGATGACCTTGAACGTGCCGTTCGCGCGGAACAACTGAAGCACGGCAAATTTTCTATCGAAATGAAATTTCAGCCGGGAGAATATCCCGTGCAAAAAGGCGACGTTGTCGCGTACAGCGGAGAAAGCGGCAGCGGCGATGCTCACTTACATTTTGAGATACGGGATGAGAACTTCAACCCGGTCAACCCGCTTCTCTTTCCCAATATTCACCGGTTCACCGATACGGAGCCCCCGATTATCCGGCGCCTCGCAATTACGCCGATGGACGAATATTCATTCGTTGACTACGCATTTTCCCCAAAGGTGTACCGAGCGCATGCTCAAAGTTCGTCGTCGTTTACTATTCCCGAAGTCATTCGTGCTACCGGCTCCCTCGGCTTCTCTATTGATGCGGCGGACAGAGTCAACAACACGCGGTACCGCTCGAGCGTGTACGCGTTCGAGTTTCAGGTGGACGGAACAACAATATTCACGTCGCAGCGCAATCGATTCCCGGAAGATGAGACGCGACAAATCGGAGTAGATTTCGATTGGGCTCTTTGGAAAGAGAGAAAAGGAAGATTCCAAAAGCTCTATGTGGATGAAGGAAACACACTGCCGTTTTACAACCGGCGGAACCAGTTCGACGGTGTCGTGGCACTGAAGAATTTTTCGGAGGGACTGCACACGTTTAAAGTCATTGCGTCGGATTATTCCGGAAATTCTTCCGAACTTTCGGGAACCTTTGTGCTCAACCATCCACCGGCGGTCGAGATCTCGAATGTCACCGCCGACTCACTGACGGCGTATCTGCCAAAGATCCAGAACGTAGCGTCTTTGGAAATCGGCACGAAAACGTTTGCATCAAAAAGATGGAACGTGCAGGAATACGATACTCGCCTCCTGACAATGAAGGACGATACTTTTTCCATCCCCGGTAATTTCAATGGACGCGATGTCGTACGTGTGGTGGCAAAAAATGCTTGGGGGACTCGGTCGTTTCCTGTCTATTATTTTCTCAACCGTTCTTCCATATCGGGAAATGCAGAATTGACAAGCGATGTTGACGGCTCGTTTTTGAAGGTGTGGGTCGAATCCTCTGCCCCGTTTTCCAAACCGCCTTCCCTGCAAGTTCAGCAGGGAGCGACAACCGCATCAATTCCGCTGCAAGCCGTGGACATAGACACTTACACCGGAGTATACAGATTATCGCCGACCTTACGCGGTATGGTGCATCTCAAAGCGTTTTGTGAAATTGGGGGAAAGCGGTCGGAAGTCTTCGATTCATTCATGTTAAATACCGTCTTTCCCGACCGGGAGGGAACGATCCAGTCTGACGATGGAAATTTTACGGTGACATTTGAGCGCGGTGCAGTTTTTGCTCCACTTCATCCCGTCATAGAAAAGATAACCGAGTCACGGTATGACATCCAGCCCCGCGACGTCTTGTTGCGAGGCGCGATCAAGGCGACGTTAAAATATACGGAGAAATTTGAATCCGGCGATAAGCTGGGGTTGTATGTAAACAGCGGCGGGGGGTGGAGATTTCTGACGGCGGACCGCAGCCGCCAAACGCATACCTTCGACCTGCGCCAGGCGCACACGCTCGGCACGTTTGGCGTGCTGCGCGACGATCAACAGCCTAAAATCAGCCGATGGCGAACGTCGTCATCCAATAGAAAGGGCCGGCCGCTGTTTTCCTTCTCTGTTCGGGACAATCTCTCGGGAGTTGATGACAACGAGATCAATGTTTTTTTGAACGGCGAACGAATTATTCCGGAATACGACCCGGAAAGAAGAACGGTGTTTTACATCCCTCTCGATCCGCTGCCGCGCGGGCGGTACACGGTACAGGTCGAAGTCAAAGACCGCGTTGGTAACGCGGCACATCTGGCAAAAACGCTGACCGTCTACTGATGAAAAAGAATTTCTCGCTCGCTGCGGCACAGGCCGCAAAGTTTCTGCGGAAGAGCCAGCTTGCGCAATTGATTGTCGTCATTGTTGTGGCTGTTACTGCAACGGCATTGTTCGTGCTGCTGTCCGAGCACGTTGCAAACGCCCGTCAATTCCAGACTTTCGGCGACGCGATATGGTGGTCCATTGTGACGATGTCAACGGTCGGATACGGCGACAAAGTTCCCGTAACGACCGCAGGCAGGATTGTCGGATCAATAACAATCATCAGCGGGTTAATTCTCATTTCACTTTTCACCGCGACGATATCGTCGATTTTCGTTGCAAGAAAAATTAAGGAGAGCCAAGGATTGCAGGACATCAATTTTACAGATCACATCCTCATCTGCGGATGGAATACGCACGTCGAAGAGATCCTGCGTATTTTGAACCGCTACAGCACGGCGGCCACGACGATGAAAATTGTGCTGGCGAACGAAGCGCAGCCAGAGCTGATGGAAGTCGTCAGCGAAGCATACGCGAACCTCGATATCAAATTTGTGCGCGGCGATTACTCGCGCGAGCCTGTGCTGAACAGGGCAAACATCAAAGCGGCCCGGTCAGCAATCATTGTACCGGACACAACGTCGCAGTCGGGACATTTGTCCGACGACAAGACGCTGCTTGCACTGCTGACGATGAAATCGATGAACCCGAAGATAAAAGTCTTTGTTCATGTTGCCAACCGCGAAAATTATCAACACGTCAAACGGGCAAACGCCGACGACGTTATCGTGAGCGACCAGCACATCGGGTTCTTCCTTGCAAACCAAATCTTGTCCCCCGGAGCGTCACAGGTCGCCATGGAGCTTCTTGATTACGAACACGGCAACGATATCCACCGGGTTCCGATCCCCGAAGAATTTATCAACAAAACGTTCGAGGAAGCATCCCTTCACTTCAAGAGGACAAAAAACTGGACGCTCATCGGCCTTGTAACGGAGGAAGAGACGGTGAGCCTCGGCGATATTCTGTCGCACGATATGTCGGCGGTCGATACATTCATCGAGCGGAAATTTAAAGAGGCAGGGATCAACGTGGCGGAACGAGTGGGCATGCGGATCGAAGTCAACCCGCCGTTCGACTATCAAATTCAAAAAAAAGATTTGGCCGTCATCATCGGAACGATTGATGTCGACAAATCATAGAACGCGGCAATGGTATGAAGAAAATTGAAGCAAGTTTCCTGAAAAAGATACCGATCTTCATCGGACTGTCGGATGACAAGCTCGATATGATCAAGCACATCATCAAAGAAAAAACCGTGGAAGCCGGTTCTGTGATCATCAAGGAAGGGACGCGGGGAACCGAAATGTTCATCCTTCTCGACGGCGAAGTGGAAGTGTCGAAATCGCTGCTCCTGAAAATTGCGGGGCGCGGAATGGACCAGCGGGACAAATCACTCATCAGGTTAACGGGAGACGATTACGCATTCTTTGGCGAGATGGCGCTCTTCGATTCGAACGCCGAACGCTCGGCAAGCGTCATCGCGAAATCAAAGTGTATGATCGCGGAAATTGCGCAGGAGGATTTTTTCAGGCTCACGGAATCCGACCATGAAATCGGATACCATGTGCTCAAAAATATCGTAACGATCATCAGCAACAGGCTCGATAAAACCACACAAGATGTGCTTAAGCTTACGACGGCATTGAGTCTGGCGCTGGAGAGGTGACCTCCTCCCGGCGCTCATCTTCCGTCCCAAGCATACATTGTTCACTCATCATTTTTCATTACAGTCAAAATGCAGGAACTCGCGAAATCCTACGCACCTCAAGAAGTTGAGGATAAATGGTACCAATTCTGGGAGTCGAACGGCTTTTTCCACGCTTCACCCGACAAAAGTAAGAAGCCGTACACCATCGTTATTCCGCCTCCCAATATCACCGGCATCCTTACGATGGGACATGTTCTTAATAATACGCTGCAGGATGTTTTCATCCGATGGCGCCGCATGCAGGGATACGAAGCATGCTGGGTTCCCGGGACGGACCACGCAGGCATTGCAACACAGCATGTCGTTGAGAAATCTCTTCTCAAGGAAGGAATCGCCAGGCGCGAATTAGGGCGAGAGCAATTCGTTCAACGGGTGTGGCAGTGGAAAGAGTTGTACGGCGGAACGATCATCAAACAGCTTCGAAAACTCGGAACATCGTGCGATTGGGAACGAGAACGTTTCACTATGGATGAAGGGTTGTCGAACGCAGTGCAAGAAGTGTTCGTACGTTTGTACGAAAAAGGATTGATCTACAAAGGGAAATATATTGTCAATTGGTGCCCGAAAGACCACACAGCCCTGAGCGACGACGAAGTGAACCATTCGGATAGCAATGGTCATCTTTGGTACATCAAATATCCGATCGAAGGTGTCGACGAATTCGTCACGGTGGCAACAACGCGTCCTGAAACGATGCTCGGCGATACTGCCGTTGCCGTCAACCCGAAAGACGACCGCTACAAACATCTTGTCGGAAAAAGCGTCCTCCTTCCGGTTGCGAACCGATTGATCCCCATCATCGCCGACGATTTTGTCGATGCAGCGTTTGGTACAGGAGCCGTCAAAGTAACGCCAGCACACGACCCGAACGATTATCAAATCGGCGAACGGCACGGCTTGGAAAAATTGATCGTGATGGACACGTCAGGAAAAATGAATGAACATGTCCCGAACAAGTATCGCGGCCTTGACCGGTACGAATGCAGGAAAGAAATAATCCGCGATCTGGAAAAAAAGGGATTGCTGGCAAAAATAGAGGACCATGTCCACAGCGTCGGACACTGCTACCGCTGTGATACGGTCATCGAGCCGTACCTTTCCGACCAATGGTTTGTACGTATGAAACCGCTTGCCGAGAAGGCCTTGCAGGTTGTGATGAACGGGGAAATAAAATTTTATCCCGACCGTTGGACGAAAGTTTACGAACACTGGATGACAAACATCCGAGATTGGTGCATCTCCCGCCAGCTCTGGTGGGGACACCGGATCCCCGTGTACTATCTTCCTGACGGAAGTCTGATCGTTGCGCGAAGCGTTGAAGAGGCCTCCGAAAAACTAAAAGCGCAAAATTCAGAGTTTACCGCTGAGAATCTGCGGCAAGATGATGATGTGCTCGATACATGGTTCTCGTCATGGCTCTGGCCTTTTTCGGTGTTCGATTGGCCGAAAGAAAATGAGGACGTAAATTATTTTTATCCAACCGACACGCTTATCACCGCACCGGACATCATATTCTTCTGGGTTGCACGGATGATCATGGCGGGGCTGGAATTCAGGGGTAATGTCCCGTTCAAACATGTCTATTTTACCAGCATCATAAGGGATATGCAAGGGCGAAAGATGAGTAAATCGCTCGGCAATTCTCCGGACCCGCTTGATGTGATCGCCACATACGGTGCCGACGCCCTACGGTTCACGATTTTGTATCTTGCGCCGATCGGCCAGGATGTTTTGTATTCGAACGAGAAATGCGAGATGGGAAGGAATTTTGCAAATAAGATTTGGAATGCCGGACGCTTCCTGCTGATGAACCGCGATGCAATTGCAGCAGAATCACCGTCCGATCTCGCGATCGTCAGTACCGCTCCTTCGGATGATTTGTCGGACGCATGGATTCTCTCGCGGTTCAATGCAACGGTGCGGGAAACGACGGCCGCACTTGAGAACCTGAGGGTCAACGAAGCTGCGAAAATGTTGTACGATTTCATGTGGCATGATTTCTGCGACTGGTATGTGGAATTTGCAAAAAACAGAATCGCCGAAACGAGCGACAGCAATTTGAAGCGTGCGGTCGTCAACCGCGCGATCCGGGTATACGAAGAGACGCTGAAACTCCTCCACCCTCTTATGCCCTTCGTAACGGAAGAAATATGGCAGCATCTCGGCGAGCGAAAGACGGGCGAGAGCATCATGAAGTCGCAGTGGCCGGCTTCCGACGAATCGCTGATCAATGCAAAGGCCGACCTTGAGATGGAGTTTCTCCAAAGCGTGATCAGCGCGGTACGGACGGTCCGCAGCGAAATGAACCTGCCTCCTACAAAGGAAGTCGACCTTGTCGTTAATTGCAGCGATGAGGCAAAGATGGGCGTGCTTGAATCAAATCGCCCGTCGCTTGAACGGATGGCAAAAATCAATTCGCTTACCATCGGCACCAATCTTCCAAAGCCCGGTTTCTCGGCAAGTTCTGTTGTCCAAGGGCAGGAAGTCTTTGTTCCGTTAAAAGGATTAATCGATATCGACATTGAACGGGGCCGGCTTGAGAAAGAAGTTCTCCGTCTGGAAGGACAATTAAAAGCTGTTCTATCAAAACTGGACAACCCTAATTTTGCGGGTAAAGCGCCGGCAGATGTCATCCAAAAAGAAAAAGACAAACAGGAAAGCTTCCAACAGACGATAGTTAAACTGAAAACTAGTTTAGAGCAGTTGAAGAATTAGTCCGGATGGTACCGTTTGTTTTATGAAGAAAACGCCGCTGATCATTTCGTTCCTCTTCATCATCATCCGCGTTGCAGCTTCCCAAACGAATGAATCGTTCAGCAGCCTTCTTCACCGCATCGCGGCAGAAGACCGGTCGAAGCGCTCCGCTATCGTCGACAGCTTCATCATTGCCCAAAAGCCCAAAGGATTTCCTCTGACGAATGACTCAACCGCGTACTTCGTTTACCGCGGCAAGGTTGATTCCGTCATCGTTGTCACTGGCGACCAAACGCAATGGTCACAAAACGGCGATTTGATGACGAACGTCTCGGCAACGGATCTCTATTACTTTGGGAGAAAATTTGAACCCGACGCCCGCATCGATTACAAATTCGTCAAAGACGGGAATTGGATTCTCGACCCGTTAAACGCGCACACAATCAACGGAGGGTTCGGTCCGAATTCCGAACTTGCAATGTCCTCCTACGTCCAGCCAGCAGCGATCCAGTATAACCCTGCAATACCGCATGGAAGCGTCTCCACTTTTACTTTCACAAGCTCTTACACAGGGGACAGCCGAACTATCACAGTCTATCTTCCGCCGAAGTACAATTCATCGTCACTTCGCTATCCTACACTCTATGTTCATGACGGGGCTGACTATCTTTCACTCGCTTCGATGACAAACGTGATGGACAATCTGATCGAGGCAAAACATATCCGGCCGATTATCGGCGTCTTTGTCCCGCCCGGCCCAGATCGCGCGGGCGAATACCGTCTGGGAAAAATAACGCAATTCACAAACTTGATGGACAAGGAACTGGTGCCGTACATCGACTCAGTGTACCGCACCGACGCCCGCGCCTCCCAGCGAGGGACAATGGGCTGCTCGGACGGCGGATTTATTGCATTGTACCTTGCGGTGAATTATCCAAACATATTCGGACTCGTCGGCGGACAGTCAAGCACCATCACCGATCTTCTTGCTGGACCGATTCAAAACGGGCCAAAGATCCCGGTGAAGTTTTATCTTGACGTCGGCACCTACGATATCTCCGATGGCAGTTATATGTTTCTGGACTTGAACCGGAAGCTGCGCGATCTGCTCGTGTCTAAGGGATACGACGTAACATACGCGGAATACCATGAAGGGCACAGCTGGGGAAATTGGCGTGCACACACCGGCAATATTTTGAAAACACTTTTCCCGTATCCTCCGGCAAGTGTAAAGGCTCATAAAGGCTCTGAGAAAAACATCTTGTTGAAATAATCCGGAAATCATCATTCGCTCATTCAGCACGTTCACTCCCCTTCCATCAGCATACTACGCTCTCGTTGAGAATCAGAAGGATTTCGTTTTGCTCGAGACCTCTCGGTTCGACAGCGGGAATAAACTCAGTTTCTTCTTCCTCCATCCTGCAAAAATCATTTCGATCAACCGGCTTGAAGATGTACCGCGGCTTTTTTCCGAGATTGAAAAGAGCATCGGTGAAGGCTTCTTCGTAGCCGGATTTTTCTCTTATGAATTCGGCTACTATTTCGAGAATATTGATCCCCAGGTTACCCCTCATCCTTCCATGCCGTTGGCATGGTTCGGTGTTTATCGCAATCCTTTGGTTTTCAATCATGAAACGGGGACGTTTGAGGGTGATCAACCGGTCATTCCCCCCGTTCGAAATGCCCAATACTCGCTGAAGAATTGTTCGCTGCAAATCTCCGAACATGATTACAACAAGGCGATAGAAATCATTAAAAACTACATTGCCGCCGGCGATACATATCAGGTCAACTTCACGGATAAATATAAATTTGAATTCTCGGGTTCACCGACCGCCTGCTTTGCGGCGTTGAGGGAAAAACAAAAAGTCAGCTACGGCGCAATCATAAACGCCGGCGGGAAGTATATTCTCTCATTCTCGCCCGAGCTTTTTTTAAAACTCGATGGCGGCAGAATAGTGACAAAACCGATGAAAGGAACCGCACGACGCGGAAAATACTTATCCGAAGACGAAGCAATCAAGAAATGGCTGCAGCACGATGAAAAAAATCGGAGCGAAAATCTGATGATCGTGGACTTGCTCCGGAACGACGTCGGCCGGGTCACCAAGACCGGTTCGGTCATTGTGGAGGAGATGTTTGCCGCCGAAAAATACGAAACTCTTTTCCAAATGACCTCGACGATACAAGGGACACTTCAAAGCGGACTTTCGTTGTTTGAACTTTTCAAAGGCATCTTTCCAAGCGGCTCGGTCACAGGAGCTCCGAAAATCCGCACAATGCAGATCATTCACCAGCTCGAGCACGAGCCACGCGGCGTCTATTCAGGAGCTATCGGATATTTTTCTCCTTCGAAAGAAGCGATGTTCAATGTCGCGATCCGCACGCTCGTCATCGACGGCGCTAAGGGCGAAATGGGAATAGGCAGCGGCATCGTATTTGATTCTGACACGCGCCAGGAATATGAAGAATGCGCATTGAAGGCCGAGTTCCTCACGCAACCGCCGGAAAAATTCCAGATCATTGAAAGCATTTTGTGGAACGGCAGTTACCGCCTGCTCCCATACCACATGGAGCGGCTTCGTGATTCAGCGGCATACTTCGGGTTCGCGGCTGATAGCGAACAGATTCTTCATGAACTCACCATGAATCAAATCCAACTATCGAAAAGCTTTGAGTACAAAGTTCGGCTCCAGTTGGAATCGACCGGAACCATCACGATTGAAAATCAACAGTTGTCGAACTTCCCTTCAACGGGAAAAATCATCATATCGCTCCACACAACGTCGTCGCGCGACAAATTTCTTTTTCACAAAACGACGCAGCGGCAGGTCTATGACGCTGAGTTTGAGAAAGCCCAGCAACAGGGGTACGATGATGTCTTATTCTGCAACGAAAAAAATGAAATAACAGAAGGAGCGATCAGCAGCGTGTTTGCTCAACACAATGGAGCGCTCTATACCCCTCCGATAACATGCGGCCTTCTGCCCGGCATTTACCGCCGGCATATTCTTGAAAATACGCCCGGTGCCTCCGAAAGAATATTGTCTCTTCAGGATTTGCACACCGCAGAGGCCATTTTCATTTGCAACTCCATTCGGGGAATGCGAAAAGTCGAACTAGTGGCATAGTACGGTTAGGGCAATCTGTAAAACAACCCTTTGTCGGTCAGTGTTGTAATTTTAAGAATTTCTAGTATATTGAAGGAAGTTCTCTAGCCTATAGGAGAATTTACGGATAAAAGAGAGCGTATTGCCTTCGCTGACTCATCGTTGAAAAGTATTCACTTCGTCGGACTTATGGCGGGTATGATAGTTTCTTCAAAAACGATGCCTCGCTCCTCAAATGAATAGACAGCAACTCATCTCCCAAATAGTTGAAGACGTATTAAAGGAAAAGAATATCGCACATCTGTGCTGCAAGGACGGCGTGTGTACGGACGGAATGTGCGTCATTCACAACAAAGACGGAGTCAAGAATATCGTCATTAGCGGCGCCTCGCGAATTACCGCCGGCGTCGGCGTGGATGCGGCGGGGGGCGTCGAACCCGACCTCGCCAGGATGATCGACCATACGTTGCTCAAACCTGAAGCAACAGTCGAACAGATCGAAAAACTTACCGCTGAAGCGAAGAAATTCCACTTTGCAAGCGTCTGCATCAATCCTTCGTACGTTCCGCTCTGCTCAAGACTACTGAAGGATACGGATGTGAAAGTCTGCACCGTGATTGGCTTCCCGCTCGGTGCGACTTCCTCCGAGGCCAAAGCATTTGAGGCAGAACGCGCCATCAGAGACGGGGCAAACGAAGTTGATATGGTGATGAATGTGGGAAGGCTTAAATCCGGCGATTACGATTATGTCGAAAGCGATATTTTTGCGGTTGTGAGCACTGCAAAACGGTACCAAGTCCTTTCAAAAGTGATCATTGAAACGGGGTTGTTGACAGACGAGGAAAAGATTAAGTCGTGCATGCTGGCGAAACGTGCGGGCGCTGATTTTGTGAAAACTTCTACCGGCTTTTCAAAGGGGGGCGCAACGACGGGAGACATTGCATTGATGCGTTTCGTCGTCGGTAGCGCAATGGGTGTTAAGGCATCCGGCGGGGTAAGGAGCCGCGAAGATGCCCTGAAGCTCGTTGCCAGCGGCGCAGACAGAATCGGAGCCAGCGCAAGCGTTGCAATTGCCAGCGGAACCACAACTGCCGGAGGCGGCTATTGAATACACTTAATCACACTCAGCCCTTGTCATACCAAAGTGCGCACCTATCCGTCCGGCGGTCGCTCTTCGCCGGAATAATATTGAGCATCTTTGCCGCGGGTTGTTCGTCATCCGATTCGACGCAAAACAATACATCAACCGGTCCATCCGATACTGCATATTCTCAAAGCCAGCAATCCGCTTTCCAAAGTACAACCCGCGGTGGAAGATTATCTTCTTCGGGAAAACAACAAGGATTCGTTACCCAAGAAGATACGATTGAAGCAGAGGTCGTTACACGAAACCAGGGCGCGAATCACGTGAAACTGCCGTCGCAGCATTCCCAGAAGAAAAAATACTACAGTGTCCAGCTCGGTGCCTTCCGTGTTTTAAGCAATGCAGATCGAGCAAAAAAAATTGCGCAACAGCGGTACAAAAAAACGGTCTATCATTTCTATGATAAACCGATAAAAATGTACCGCGTGACGGTCGGAAATTTTCCCAAAATAGACGAAGCGTTGAAATTTCTAAAAATGATCCGGCAACAGCATCCGAAAGAATACAAAGATGCCTGGGTTGCGGAGATGAGGCGATGAGTCGCAGGCTCATCCTTTTCCTGCTCGCCGCCGGGTTTGTGCTCACCGGCAATGCCCTTGCCTTCGTTCAAACAGCGGCAGATTCAGTTCCACCGGCCCGTAAAGAAAAGCTCAGCACGTTTGAAAAATCGTTCAAGCCCTCTGAGTACGATTCCGAGATTGAACTTCTGCATAAGAAAGAAAACCAGCCGAGGCCGATTGTTGACGTCCCCGTTGAATCGTTCACTATCGCCGAACCGGAAACTGTTCAAGGGTTCCGCATTCAGGTCTTTGCCTCGAACAACTATGACGAAGCTATTTCGGTCCGCAACTCGATCAATCTCGAACTTCCCGTTCAATGGGTGTACATGGTTTACGACGCGCCGACGTACAAAGTCCGCGTAGGAGACTACACCAACCGTGCCGATGCGAACCTCGCTGTTGACGGGTTCATCGAAAAAGGATACAAGGGTGCATGGGTAGTCCCGGACCGAGTGCTGGCGAACCCTCGTTCAAAGCCCGTCTTCCCTGCCGATAGTACCGGAGCCGACAGGAATTAATGATTATTCATTAGGATACCGACCGAAGAAGGCGTATATTAAAGCGTTGCCCCGCCTCCGAGCTTGATACGTTTGGAAGCGGAAATTTGAGACTCGCTCTCCGATGATTAGAAGCTGAGGTTTGCAGCAGGTTGCAGAAAAGCCCTTGCTGCGGTTCGGGAAATCGGTATCACTCCCTCGATTTGCCTTCCGCAATTTTCCATCTTTACGCAGCGCGTCTCCCCATCAATCCTAAAGGATTTTTATGTCTTTTTCAAAACTCGGTCTCAATGACCGATTAGTACAAGGAATTCTTGCGACCGGTTATACCGCGCCGACAATGATTCAATCACGAGCGATTCCAGCCGCACTTGCCGGCAAAGATGTCATTGGCTGCGCTCAAACCGGAACCGGAAAAACCGCTGCTTTCGTGCTTCCGATCCTGAACCGCCTGTCAGCTGACGTCCATGCGAAGCATCGCGGAGTGCGTGCATTAATACTGACACCAACGCGGGAACTTGCCCAGCAAATTGAGGATTCGGTAGCCGCGTACGGACGATTCATGAGCCTCCAGAGCTTGGCAGTCTTCGGCGGAGTAAATATCCAGAATCAAATGAAGCGACTGCGCCGGGGCATCGATATTGTCATTGCAACCCCGGGGCGGCTGCTCGACCATCTTGAACGCCAAACGATCGACTTATCGAACGTGGAAGTTCTCGTCCTCGACGAAGCTGACAGGATGTTTGATATGGGATTCATCCAGGATGTGCGGAAGATTATCGCTAAAGTGCCGGCTCATCGGCAGACGATGCTTTTTTCTGCAACCATGTCAAAGGAAGTCCGTGCACTGACTGCTAATATTCAGAAACATCCGGAATTCATTGAAGTCGGCGAACAGCGCAAGCCTGTCGACACCGTGACGCAGCATTTTTACTCCATCCACCAGGAACTAAAGGTTGATCTCCTGATCCATATTCTCGAATCAACTCAGATGGAAAGCGTGCTTGTGTTTTCCAGGACCAAGCACGGTGCGGATAAAATCTCTCACCGCCTTGAGCGAAAGGGAATCAAATCTATTGCGATCCACTCCAACAGAACTCAAGCTCAGCGGCAACGGGCGCTTGCCGGGTTCAAACACGGCGACTTTAAGGTTCTTGTCGCGACCGATATTGCCGCGCGCGGCATCGACGTTGAGGGTATTACGCACGTCGTCAATTTTGATACACCGACATTTGCCGAAGATTATATTCACCGGATCGGACGGACCGGACGTGCTACATCGAAAGGGGACGCCCTCACCTTTGTTGCGCGAAGCGAACAGGAATACCTGCGGAAGATTGAGTACTTCGTCGGAAGGAAGTTCGAGTTGAAAAAATATCCAGGGTTCGACGATACGAAGAGGCCTGCCGCAACCACGCATTCAGACGAATCTGCGAGGAGCACACAGCACAAAGAAAGCCGTGGACATTTTGAAAAACCTCGAGGGAGATGGGAAGAAAAGCGCCGGCACCACGAACGGGGAAGTCACTCTACCGGAGAAAAAAGCATTTTTCAAAAGCCGTTCCGGAAAAGACGCCCCGACAACCGCGGGTCTCACCGTCCGGCATAGCGGTCACCGGAATTTTAGCCGCACGCCTTCTACAGGCCACCGTGCCCTCACTTTGATCGAATCTGGATAGACGGCAAATCGTTCCGAGGGAATGAACGGAAATGGTTTGCCGGAATAGTACGAGCCGGTGCTGTAGTCGTCCTGGAACGCCTTCAACCGGTACTCACCCGCGTCAAGCAGCGGAAACAAAAATTTCTTTCCGCGCTGGGTTGTCACGTGTACCGGCTTATTCTTCTTTTTCGCGGTGTTCTCAGCCACAACGATATACCGGTCTGCATGCGATGTGTCCGAATCGACAAGCACTCCTTCGATACTCCCCAGAAGTTCAGGGTTCATTGTTCGGATTGGAAATTTTCGCGTGCTGTCTTTCCAATGATTTCCAGTTCCGTCCCGCAGCGAGTCAAAGCGGATAAAAAAAGTATATGAGTAATCCTGTCGCAATGCCTGGCGAGGCAAAACGCTGAAGCTCGCGGAAGAATTCCAGACGAAGAGCAAGGGAACTTCCACGGAATCTTTGCCTCTGAGGGACACTGAATGTTCCGCGGATGGATGTTGAAGCGCATCGTCGAAATCAAATTGAAACTGCTGGTCCATCGGCAAAAACGTCGCCGAGTCCATTGCGGTCGCAAAGACCAGGCCGGGCGGTATGGTATCGGGGGCTGATGCTCTGCTGAATTGTTTGGACGACGCCAAGGGGTTGACGACATGACCGGTCAGATCTTTCACACCTGTAACAAAAACTCTGTAAAGAGTATCTTCAAGCTGCGGCTCGGTGATCAGCGTGACAACCGCTGGATTATTTATGCGTTGGAACAAATCATTGATATGCAGGCTTCGGGTTCGACCCGTATCGTAAATTGAAAACGCGCCGGAGACAAGTGAACCAATATCAATTTGTTCGCTGAATTCGAGCTCGACGTGGCGGTTATCTTTCGCAATTGCTGAGACGAGCCGCGGCGCTGTGGTGTCCTCCAGTGAAAGATGAAAATTCAAATCGGTGCGTAATGAATCGCCTTCATTCAAACGGATATCGCTCGGTGCAGTACTCATTGCGTCCGTCTCGGGGTCGTACACTAAATTGCGAGACTCATCCCGTATGGCCAACACCCTGTAGCTGCCGAATGCGAGGTGGGTCAGAGAGTAATCGCCTGTATTGCCCGTTTGCGTAATATAGTCGGGTTTTTGAGTCATGGGATTGAGCGTGTCCGGTCTGAGATTGTCCAACAGGTACGCAAAGACCATAATGCCGACCGGCTTCTCGTCAAATATGCGTCCACGGATCTCACCCCGGTCAATCCGGGCACCCGTTGCAAACGCAAACGAATAGGAATGTGCCATGCGATTCCGGTTATTGATGTCAATAACATCAGTCCCCACCGTCACAACGTACGTTGTGTTCTTTTTCAACGAATCCCGGAAATTTAGTTCAACCTCTCTTCCGCTCCAATCAAATTCGATCTCCCTCACGTAAGGCGAGATAAAAATCGACTCTTCAACCGAACGCCGGTCGACGTACTTGCTGAACTCCATTGAAATACGGGAAGAAGCATACTCCGTTGTATTTGGAGGCGGATAGACGGAAATGATTTCGGGCGGGGTGGTGTCGACGGGCCCTCCTTCCGGAGCGCGTTGTCCGGCGCAGCCAAACATGGAAAAAAGAATAATGATGACGCCGGCTCCGAAGACTTTCGTGCGTGCGGATATGTCGAGTTCAGCTGCCATGATGGACATTGTCATCGTCATTTTATTGCTTCACCATAATAAAAATATTTTATCTTAGAAGAAAGGCGACATTTGGCTTTTATTCGCTGGTGTCGGACGCTGTTTTAGAAAAATCGCGATATGCTAAAATAGTTCGCGAGTAGATCAAGAATGTGCCCGACAATTGCCTAAACTGCCAGTTGCCTCCCACTTGCCTTTGGAAAACGGTTTTCTTACATTTCTCAGTATAAACTCCTGCCACATTCAACAACGTGAGAACTGATATCGTACGTTTGCTTACTGCTGTATGACTGTAACTCTTCGCCAAACCGTTCACGATATTTGTGAGACCTGTATGAACAATCCGAGCCTTTTCCGACGAAACAGCGGCAGACTGTTTCTAGCGTTGAATGTCCTCCTCCTTGGAAACTGTGCAGTCCATGCTCAAAATTCTACATACACTTTTTTACTGAGCGATGTCGGTGCGCGCTCCACGGCAATGGCCGGCAGTTTTGTTTCGATGAGAAATGACGTCAACACAATTTTCTACAATCCTGCGGGGCTTGCTACCGTTACCCGGCCGCAGGCGTCGTTCGGATTTCTCAAGAACCTGCTCGACATTAATTCCGGATATGTTTCGTATGCTCAAGACCTCTCCGATATCGGAAAAATCGGCATAGGCATTAATTACGTCAACTACGGAACTTTCGACGAGACCGACGAACTTGCCAACAAGATAGGAACGTTCAGCGCCGGCGACCTTGATGTGTCGGTTGGATTCGCAGCTGAGTTCGAAGAGAATTTGTACTATGGTGTTGCGGGCAAGTTTATTTATTCATCCATTGCCGACGCATCGTCATCGGCAATTGCCGCGGATTTTGGGATACTGTATGTTATCCCGGGTTCAAATCCGGTGTCGATTGGAGCGAGCATTCGGAATGTCGGAACACAGCTTAATCCGTACTTAACAACCCGCGAAAGCCTCCCGCTCGATGTGAACGTCGGGGCATCAATCAAACCCCAGCATCTTCCGCTTTTACTTAATTTTGACTTTCACAGACTGAACGAATCGCAGGACGACATCGTTTCTCACTTTAAGATGTATTCCATCGGCGGAGAATTTATTTTGAGCAGAGAACTCCGTTTTCGCTTTGGCTTCGACAACGAACGGCGAAAGGATTTGGCGTTAGGAACTTCTTCCGGGCTCGCGGGATTTTCGTTTGGCGGCGGAATTGTGCTCGCGACGCTTCGCTTTGATTATGCCTTCACATCGTACGGGAAGATCGGCAGTCTGAACACCATTACCGTTGAAATGAACCTTTGAGGAGCAAAAACAAGGAACACATTTCATTCCATTCGACGGAATCTCGCGGCCGGTAATCTGCAATCTGCGTCTAAATCTGTACAATCTGCGAAATCACTATCCAACGACTCTTGCCACAATCACCGAACTGACGTAAAAAAGAATCATTCCAACAAACACTACTATCGGCGCTATCCGATTCTTGGAGCGATTGATTTCAGGGATAAGGTCGCTCGCCCCAACGTACATTCCGGCTCCGGCTGAAAATGCGAAAGCATAGCCGACTACCTGGCTGCCGATATCTTTCAGGAAAAACATTGCGATGATTCCGAGCATCGTTCCGGCCCCCGCGCCGGCGGACGCCCAAAACGCATTTCGCCTCGGGTGGTCAGCCGCGAGCATAACGGAAGCAATCGTTAATCCTTCCGGAAACTTATGCAGCAATATTGCAAAAAAGATCATCAGGCCTGCCGGAAAATTGTACTGCATGCCGGCGGAAATCGAGACCCCGTCGAAGAACGCATGGATAAACAATCCCCAAAAAGCCGAGTAGCTCGCAACTTTCGAGACCATAACCTCGGAGTGCACTTCTTCGCCGAAATGCAAATGACCGACGACCGTATGTTCCGCAAAATGCATGACGCTGAATCCCGTCAAGATAAGAAGAGGAGCGATCGCCCCGATACCTGCAATGCTTTCGGGAATAAGATCCAGCAAAACGAGGGCCAGTATAAAGCCCGCTCCAAGGGCTAAAAAATATTCCTGAATCTTTTGCGGCCATTCCTTTTGCATCAAGACAACGCTGCCGCCGAGAATCTCTGCGCTCGCTGCAATTAAGCCAAACAGAATAATCGTGGAAGGAATGCTCATTTTGCCGTGTACCTGACCTTAAGACACTGTTCCGCCTGTTCGTACGAGTTCTCGAATTTTTTCATCCCCAATACTTTATTGTACTGCTGAATTGCAAGGTCGCGTTTCATCTGCATATCGTAGATGAAGCCGATTCGCAGGTTCGTCATAACCATAAAGCCGGACTCCCCGTTTTTGTCGAGCATCTTGCTCAGTTCATCGCACCGGAAAAAGTTTTGCAGCGATTCCTCATACTTTCCAGTGTTCATTGCGTACTCACCAAGATAGTACAATGCCTCGCGCTTCGACGAATCGGTGTATCCCGCCATAACCCCGCCCGAGGCGTCGCAACGGGCAAGAATTTCACGGAACACTGCGTGCGCATTTTCCCACCTGCCCAGGCTGATGTAACACCTTCCGACATACCGATGGAAGACAACATTTTTTGGATACCGGTTAAAGAGCTTCAACGCGATATCGAGGGCCTTTTCATACTGCCGCTCGTGGGTGTAATTCAACTGAAGAAGGAAATAATCGGCCTCGACGGCGGCATACTTCGCCTTAGCTGCGGCTACCGTAAGCTGTTCAATTCCTTTTTTCTTGTCGCCGCTCGGAAAAAAAAGCATAAGCGGCTTGACAATCGGATACTGCTCCGGAATCGCTTCGGCGTAATAATTGTAGATCCCCATGCCAAGAAGGATATCATCATTATCCGGTGCGAGGCTGAACGCACGGCGCACAATCGGAAGCGCAAGCCGGCCGTCGTTTGCTGCCTTAATCCAGCTCCCGCGGTTAGCATGCAGCCTTCCGCGAAAGCCGAGCGAGCCGCCTTTGAAGAACAACGCTGTAATATCGTCCGGGTTAATGTCGAGGAGGCTGTCGCATTTGTCGATCACGACATCGAGTTTCGTTAAAAATCTATCGTCGAGAGATTCGTTATCAAAGTCCAGTGAAATTTTCCACCAATCGACCATGGCAAGAAAAAAATATCCTGCGGGATGTTCCGGGTGAGTCCTTATGATGTACTGAAATTCTTCATCCGCTTGATTGAACTCGAGATTATAGACATGGTCGATTCCCTGTTTCGTGTGAAGGTCGAAATCCGGATCCGAAAGCCATTGCGAGGAGCTGACCGACGGCAGGATAAAGGCAAGCGAAAACGGTAAAGCGACATATTTCAACAGCATGGAAATACCAAGCCCCTTCGGAGGACGAAGCAAGGAACGTTTAGTCAATGCGAGACTGTCATGAAGGTTCGGCATTCTGTATCGTACTTTGTTCATCGACGGCCTGTTCGGCTTTCGCTGAATTCCATTTTTCAATCGTCCATGCATTTTCAGAAAGCGTAATCCAATCCGAGAAATAAATGAAAAGTCCTGCCACAACCAGCATGAGCGTCGCAAGCGCGCCTCCTTCGGGACCGAACGTTCCTCCCGTCAACCACACGGGCCCGGACTGCGTCAGCACTCCGAGCTGATATTTTTCGAGCTGGATCCCGCTTACGGGGAACGAGAAAATATGATTCTGGAAAAAATTCCATGAGAAATGGAGCGCTATTGGAAACCAAAGCGTTCTGGTCTTGAAGTAGGCAAGCGAAAGCCACACGCCGGCCAGCGCGACATTAACGAGTGAAAAAAAAGTAACATTCGGGTTGCTGGCGTGCGCGAACCCGAAAAAGGATGCAAACACAACAACAGCGATGATTCTCCCCGTCCCTTCGACCATAGTCTGGAAAAGATATCCGCGGAAAAGCAATTCTTCACCGAACGCGCCGATGATGAAGATGAGAACGCTCGCACCAAACAGATGTGAAACACCAATGAGGGACAAGGACTTAAACGACAAGGTTACCAAACCGAAACTGTATTCAGTTACAAAGATGATTGTCATCATTCCGCCGCCGATGAGCGTCCCCTGCCACAGTTCACGCAAAACATTGCCGTGTAGTGGAAAACCGACTGACGACAGCGGAGGTCGGCCTTCGAGAAACTTGACGACAAGCCATGTCGTCAATAACAATGCCGCGTAGAGTACCGCTTCTCCGGCCATAAATGGAGGGAGAAAATGAACGTGCGGCAGTATCAGTTTTGCAGGAAGATTGAATATATAACCGATGCCGGTAAAACCGGCGATGAAAATCCCCATTCGCCATCCGGCACGAATGGTCCTCTCCGTTTCGTTGTAGAAGACAGATTTCATAAGGTTCCCAGTTTATCGAGCAGGAATGTTTTGGCAGCACCGAGGGCGATCCGCTCCTGGTTCATCGAATCTCGTTCCCGTACGGTCACGGTCTGATCTTGCAGCGTTTGTGAATCCACGGTGAAACAAAACGGCGTGCCAATCTCATCCTGCCGGCGGTAGCGCCTTCCAACAGCGCCGCTGTCGTCGTAAAAGACCCGGAAATATTTCTGCAGGTCGAGCGTCATCGCGTGCGCAATGCCGTCCATCCCGTCGCGGTTGACGAGGGGAAGAACTGCCGCCTTCACCGGTGCAAGCCGTGGATGGAAATGGAGCACCGTCCGCATTTCTTCCTTGCCTTCGGCAGTCGGCGCTGATTCTTCATCGTACGCAGCGACAAGAAACGCCATAAACGAACGGCTAGCCCCGGCAGATGTTTCGATCACAAACGGAATGAATTTCTCTTTTGCCTGGTCGTCAAAATATTTCATGCTCTTGCCGGAATACTCTTCATGCCGGGAAAGGTCGAAATTAGTTCTGCTGTGAATCCCTTCGATCTCCCCCCAGCCGAACGGAAATTGGAATTCAATATCGTAGGCCGCTTTCGCGTAGTGCGCAAGCTTCTCGTGTTTGTGCCACTGGAGTTGTTCCCGCTTCATTCCCAAATCGAGGAACCACTTCAGCCGTTGTTCGCGCCAGTACTCAAACCATTTGTCTTCTTCCCCCGGCTTGACAAAATACTGCATCTCCATCTGCTCGAATTCGCGCGTCCGGAAAAGGAAATTCTTCGTGTTGATTTCATTGCGGAACGCTTTTCCAATCTGCGCAATGCCAAACGGCAGCTTTTGCCGGGATGCAGACTGAATATTAAGAAAATTGACGAAGATGCCCTGCGCCGTTTCGGGGCGAAGATAGACAACGCTGTTCGTGTCTTCGACGGGCCCGACGAACGTCTTGAACATGAGATTGAATTGGCGGGCGTCTGTAAACGTTCCTTTATTGCCGCAATTGGGACATGAGACCAGCGTCCGTATAACATTGGCAATTACTTCATCGGACGAAACACGCAGCGCGAATTCTTCGACGACTGTCCGGTCATCAAGCTGGCCCGCAAATGCCGCGGGGTCGAGCGCTCGCAGGATTTCCTTTTTCTTTTTGACCGAGAGTTCTTCGAACAGGACGTCAACCCTGTACCGTGCCTTGCATTGTTTACAATCCACCATAGGGTCGGTGAAGTTTGCTACGTGTCCGGAAGCTTCCCATACGCGCGGGTGCATCAAGATTGACGCGTCGACTCCTTCGACATCGTCGCGAAGCGTCATTGACCGCCACCATGCCTGTTTCAAATTGTTTAGCAGCTCGACGCCCATCGGTCCGTAATCCCAGCAGCCGTTCAGTCCGCCGTAAATCTCGCTCGACTGAAAAACGAACCCGCGGCGCTTTGCAAGCGAGACAATTTTTTCCATTACCGCCGGGCTTTGTGCGGCGTTCCCTTTTGTTTCTTCCTTACCGATGGTCCAACTCCCTTCTGTGGTCGTTCTTTCGAAATGACGATACTTTCAAATACGCGTTTATCAAACGAAAGATGAATTGTGGATGTTTTTTCTTTAAGGTTTTCCGTCGAGACTATTGTAACGTTGAAACGCCGAAGCGAATCTGTCAATGCCGTGAGTGCGCGAAGCACCTCAAATTCCGGGGGCGCCTGCACTTTGATCTCTTCCCTCACCCCTCTGGTATCGCCGACCGAGATGTTCGACCGCCGGATTTTCTCCATAGGAACCGCCATGCGTTTCAGCGTTGAATCGACAATCGAAAAAATCTCTTTAATGGGAAGTTGTTCCTTCACGTCTGCTTCTCCGGCAGCATTCCGCGGCGCACCGGAGCGCTCCCGAACGAACGTCAGGGCAACCGCCAATGCCGTCAGCACAATAAGAAGCAATGTTATGAAGTCGATTTTTTTTCGCATGCTAAAAAGAAATTACGCCACTTCCACCCTGCTCTGGTCCCCAATCATAAACCGGTGAACCCGCGGTTTGCCGCTCGCGTCCATTATTTCGACATCGTTGCCGAGAATGCTCCCTTCAATGCGGATGCCGACGTTTTGAATTTTGCAGTCCCGAAGAATGATGCTGTACTCCACTTCGCTTTTTCTGATCACCGTATCGTTCCCGACGGCGGTGAAGGGGCCGATGTAGCTTTCTTCGATAACACAATTTTTCCCGATGATCACCGGGCCGCGCACAACGCTGTCGATGATCTTCGCCCCTTCTTCAATAATCACTTTCCCGGCTACTGCCGATTTTGCGTCAATGGTTCCCCGATTCGAAGACACAATATTGTCGAGAATCAGGCGGTTCGCTTCAAGCAGGTCGAGCGGCTTGCCCGTATCCTTCCACCATCCGGTGATCTCGCTGAACCCGATAGTGAATTTTTTATCGAGGAGATACTGGTGCGCGTCTGAAATCTCCAACTCCCCCCTCTTACTGGGTTTAATCGCTTTGCACGCCTCAAAAATATGTTTATCGTAGATATAAATTCCTGCCACGGCATACTGGCTTTTCGGTTTCTTTGGTTTTTCCACCACGCCGACAATCCGGTTGTTTTTTATCTCGGGAACGCCGAAACGCTCGGGGTCTTTCACTTTTGAAAGTGTAAGCCAGCAATTGCATTTGGCTTTTTGAAATTCGTCGATGTAGCGCTTAATCCCCCCTACCACCATGTTATCGCCAAGGTAAAAAACAAAATTGTCTCCATGAACGAATTTTTCAGCGAGCATAACAACCTGCGCCAGTCCTCCGGGTTTTTCCTGGGGGATATACGTAATTTTAACGCCCCAGCGGCTGCCGTCGCCGACATAGCGGGGAACTTCCATGCTGTCGGCATTATGAACAATGCCGATTTCCTTAATGCCGGCGTCCACCGCAGCCTCGATCGCATAATAAAGAATCGGTTTATTGGCGATCGGGATGAGATGTTTGTTTTGCGTGTGAGTGATCGGACGAAGCCGAGTGCCGCGTCCGCCCGATGCGATAAGTGCCTTCATAAGAACAATTATGAATTAAGAATTATGAATTAAGAATGACATCAACGATTATATTCGTAATTCGCTTCGTTGTCTCTTTGTAAAAACGGAAATTTTGCCGTCGCCGTATTTTTCGATGAGCTGCTTCGCAGTCTCAAAATCCCTGCCGACATCGGCGGGCGAGTGAGCATCGGAGCCTAATGCGAGCGGGATCTTGTACTCATGAATAATTCTCAGGATCTGTTCGCTCGGATAGACTTCCTTCACGGGCTTCCGCAGACCGGAAGTGTTGATCTCGACCGCCATATCCGCCGATTTCACAACTTTGAAGACTTCCCGGAGTACCTCTTCCATGTTTCGCGAAGGGCGGTGTCCGAACTTCTTGACAAGGTCGCAATGCCCTATAATATCGAACAGCTTTGCTGCTGCCGACCGTTTGATGTGGTCGTAATATTGGTCATACACTTCGTCGACATTTCGTTCTTCATATTTGTGGACAAACGTCGGATTATCAAACCCCCATTCTCCGAGATAGTGCACCGACCCGATAATATAATCAAACTCATGCTGAGAATTAAACTCCCTCACCCAGTTCTCCGTCCCGGGGAAAAAATCGCCTTCCACGGCAAATTTTACGGCGATTCTGTCCCGGTATTTTTCCCTCAACGCAAGCACTTCCGGCTTATACGTTTGTAGAAACTGCTCCATCGTCATTCTGTGCTGAATGTCAAAATCGTTTGGCATCGGTGAGTGATCGGAGCATCCAATCTCTTTCAACTCCATTTTTACCGCGTGGACAATGTATTGTTCGAGAGAACCGTCGGCGTGTTTGCAGAGCGAGGTATGGGTATGATAGTCAACAAGCATTAAGGTACCTTTTTTGATGCAAGCCGTGATGTTTCCTTTGCTAGCGCGGTATAAACGCGAGAAATATGTCGCAGGCCCGCCTTTTCCAACGCGATGCGGTGCCTTTTTAGAGTTTGGATGTCGCCGCGGGCAATTGGTCCCGTCAGTGCCGAAGTTGCCGAATATTTTTTGGCATTCTCGAGACTCTGAAGAATAAGAGGCTCAACTATGGTTAGTGTTTTGCGGCGGGACAAGTGAATTTGCTTTCCAAGGTCCTCTACCATTGAGAGGAGCGTTACAAAATAGTTCGAACTAAATACTGCCGCGATATGATAGAGCGCCTTGTGTTCGGACGATAAAACGAAAGGCGTGGAACCGCAATCATATGCGATACGTTTTCCTGCGGCAACTGCTTTTTTATCCCCTTCAACCCCAATCCAGATATTTCGCAGCCGTTCGGGATTATTGCCGGATTGCGGAAATGTCTGCAACGGATGAAAGGAACCGACCGCCGCGCCTTTCTGCTTTAACGAGAGAAGCAGCGCGGATGAGAATGTGCCCGAAGTATGATAGATGATCGATCGGGAAAAATCTTCACTCCGGCGAGAGACGATTCGAACGACATTCTTGATCTCATCGTCGGAGACAGCGATGAAAATCATCTCTTCAATTCCGAAATGTTTCGCCGACCGCAGCCTTCCGAATGAAGCGTGAACACTCTCTCCGAGGATTTTTGCCGACTTGCCCGTCTTGCTCAAAATGGCATGAATAGGATATTTTTTCTTCCAGAGAGCGAACGCAAGAGCGGTACCAACGGCACCTGCGCCTATAATGGTAACGGGTAATTTCTGGCTTCTTCTCAATGAATTTTCCAAAGAGCCGCCGATACATAACCGACAACGCGCTCGGTGTCGCCCGATACGTCCCCGGAATTGCACGAATCCAGCACCTCGCAATAGTCCGCGCCGGCTTTTGTCGCAGCATGCAAGACTGTAACGATAGGCCCTCCGCCGCACGCTTCCGTTCGATCAGCTTCCAGTTCCGACATCAGTGCTTCGTAATTCAAATCCTGAATCGATGCGATTGCAATCGCGTCGAGTTTTCGCGCAACATCCGAAGGGTAATAGTGGGATAAATCTGAGCTGGCGACAAGAAACATCTGACGATCTTTTGCCGCCTCAGCGAGAGCTGCGCCCAATCCCTCACAATACTTCCGTTTTTGATCTCCCATCACGATCGGAAGAATTTTCAAATCGTGTACGGCAAGCTGTAAAAAAGGAAGCTGGACCTCGAGCGAATGTTCAGCTTTGTGTCCCACGAGAGAACTTTGGAGGGCAGGATACCTTTTCAACAAGTCGCTCCGCAATTCTGTATCAACCTCGACAGTCCCGAGCGGCGTCTTGAAACTCGCGCCAGAAAAAACTGAAATGCCGTCGAAATATTCTCTATGGCTCGGTCCGACAAGGACCACGGTGCCTATCGGCCGGTTCACCAACAGGCCAAATGCTTGCGCGGCGGTACGGCCGGAATACGGATAGCCCGCGTGCGGCACAACAATACCGACAAGCGTTCCGTCCTTCCGTGCGGGCGTTGCTCCGGCGATAAGTGATTCAACAACATGCCGGAGTTCCTGCTCATGTTCGGGGTAAAACATTCCTGCGACAACCGGCGGGCGGGCATACGATTCTTCGTTCATGACGGTTCTTGTTCTATGATTTCAGCGGAAAAAATATAAATATTCGTTTCGGCATGTTTCCATTGATCGCGCGGCAGCCCGGCTTTTATGCATGTTTCTTCAAGAAATTGATGCACGTTCCAGCGCTGTTTCACCGCAACCTGCGGAAGTAATAGTCCACGATGCATACCGGCACTGATGAAAATTCCATGCTTGCCGACCTGAATTTCTTCTATCGTTGAGATCTCTCTGAGAGGCGACAGAATGGAAATCTCTATTTGAATATCATCTAGTTCGTCTTCAGTAACCGGATTGAAGCGCGGGTCTTCCGCAGCCGAACGCCCCGCCAGTTGCGACACTGTCTCGGCAAGCGGCGCCTCCGACACAAGAACGCCTAAGCACCCGCGCAGCTCCCCCTTGTTGTATATCGTAACAAACGCACCGGCCGGTTGCGACAGGATGCTCTCTCCGCGGAATTTCCGGGTCTGCTGCTGCGATTGTTCGGAAACATCCCCACGGACCGTCCGCTGAATTGACTTCCATGCGATGTCGATCAATGCTTTCTGTTCGTCCGGGCTGACCATGGAAACTCGCTGTCAAAAATGTCTACCGGAAAATAGTGATTTAATAAGTCAGTTTCAACAAATCAACGGCCCCGAAAAAAAAGGTTTGCACTTTGATAAATAAAAATCCCCGAAACATCATCTGCTTCGGGGATCAGTTTAACGACAACAGTTCAACTACTTTGTAACCAACATTTTCCGCGTTTGATTGACACCGGGTGCTACCAGACGATAAAAATAAATTCCGCTCGAAAGACGTGAGGCATCAAAGTGTTGCGTATAGGTTCCTAATCCTTGTTCACCATTCACCAGCACCGCGACTTCTCTGCCTAGAACATCGTAGACTTTCAAACTGACTTTTCCCGCGTGTGTGATACGATATATGATCGATGTTGTGGGATTAAACGGATTTGGAAAATTCTGATTTAACCCTTCATCGACTGCTACGAGTGAATCGGTTAAATTACTATTTTGCTCCGCATTAAAGTTAACATTTGGCATTTGTCCGGTTCCCGGATCTACATAATACTTAAGTGCGGCTTCCGCTGTCGATAGTTCATTCGGGCTTGATAAGCTGGCCTGAGCTTCGACCTGGTTTAGAATTGCTGAAGCAGCACTAACGTCGTGTTCGAAATGTAACGCGATGAATAAGTTGTTGAGTTTTGCTCTCACTGCAAGTCGTGTGTTTGGATTTGCAGATATAATAGTGTTGTTAATCTGTTTAGCAGAATTAACGTCGCCTTGCATGAGATATAGATGGGCCAGGAGGAGCTTCTGCTCGATGGCGGCTTGCTTTGGCAGATTGTTAAAATATCGGATGATGGCAGGCGTCGTTATACTATCTGCACAACTGTAGAGATACACGTAGGCCGCCTGATTGTCCGGATGCGTGTTTAAGTATGACAAGAAGAAATCTTTTGCATCTTTGTGCCTTCCCTGATCCCGCAGTACTACCCCGATCAAAAGAGAGGGTGAAGTCCCTATCTTTGTGTAAAAAGTAGAAGGTGCCGCTCCGGTTGGTTAGATTGTAGTTATCAGAAAACAACAAACCAACATAAGGAGGCAGCACCCATGGAGAAGATACGAGCATCACAGACAAAGAGCAATACGATGAGGGAGATTTTGAAGCGAGAGACGGGGGAAGTGTTGGAGGATTTCTTACGAGCATCACAGGAGAAGGCCATGCAGGAGGCGTTAGAGGCAGAAGTGGATGAGTTTTTGGGGCGTAAGTGGTATCAACGTGGTGCAGAGGAAGGGCAAGGGCACCGGAATGGATATTACAAGCGCTCAGTGGCAACACTCGGAGATCGGTTGCAGGTATCGATCCCGAGGGTTCGGCACACACGGGAGAAGTTCAGCAGCCGATTACTGAAGAGCGTTGCTTCTGTCGCCGAGAGAGTTCGACGGCTGGCCATCGAAGCCTACGTTCGAGGGCTCTCGACGCGAGATGTCGAAGAGACATTCAAAGATGCTGACGGCAAGCCGCTGTTGAGCCGGAGCCAGGTCAGCCGTGTCTCAGCCCGATTATACGAAGAATACGACGCGTTCAGCCGCCGTGATCTTTCAGAGTTGGACGTGGTGTTTCTCTTCTTGGACGGAGTCTACGAGGCCGTCAGGCGTTATACCAACGGTCAGGCACTGTTATGTGCGTGGGGGATTTGTGCCGATGGAACGAAGGTCTTTCTTCACCTTGCCCCGGTGCAGAGCGAGAGCGCTGATGCCTGGGAGGTGTTCTCTCAGGACTTGATCCGTCGCGGGCTGCGGCAACCGCTGTTGGTCATCACCGATGGCGGAAGCTCGGTCATTGCAGCGGTGATGAGACATTTTCCGAAAGCCGATCGTCAGCGCTGTATCGCCCACAAACTGCGGAACATCGCTCAAAAACTGCCGAAGGATCACCTCAAGACAGTCATGACCGAGCTTCAGGCGGTTTACTACGCCCCGGACCGGATGACGGCCGATCTTCTCTCCGAACGGTTCATTGAAAAGTATGCGCCCGTTTATCCGGGAGCCGTGAAGTGCTTCATGGATGATCGTGACGCCTGCTTGATCCATCTGAAGTATCCGGAAGCACACCGGCGGTTTATCAGAACGACAAATCTCCTGGAGAGATGTTTTGAGGAGGAGAAGCGGAGAACGAAAATTCTGCCACAACATCAACACGAACGTGGAGCAGTAGGATTGGTCTTTGGTGTGTTGTGGCGGGTTTCACTAAAGTGGCAGAGGGTTACGATGACAGAGCACGAGCTCACTCAACTCAGGCATATCCGATCCCTCATGTGCCCGGAAGTGAACGATTCACATTTCATCTCATACCGGAGTGCGGCGTGACCTCCTACAATTTTACACACAAAAAAGACTTGACCTTGGTATGCTGCGTCTAATGTTGTTACGTAAGTGATGTAGGTTCCAGTCGAACCTCCATTAAGAGAATCGATGCTGAAACCACTTTGCCATAAAAGCTTCATCAACGTCGATCCTAATGGTCCTGCAAGTGTTTGATTAATCGCCTTTACTCCAGCCCATTTGTTTTCAGCGTAACGGTTGTAAGTTATTGGTGTCATATCAGTGTTTATCAGTCCTAATACACCGAGGCCATTCGGTAGAAAGGTTGAATCATATCCCGCTTCAGACCAAAAATTAAAATACATGACACCTTTTGCGCCGTACGCCAACGCCAGGTTTACCTGAACTTTTATCTCGTTTAAAGTCGGCTCTCGATTGACCAAATGATCCGAGGAGTCTGCGTAGAGTCCAACATTCGGATAAAACCACCAGTTATGAGAATAAGTATTAATCGCATTCTGCTGGGCAGCTTTGAACTTAGTGATCTGCGTTTGCAGGCCGCTGGTTTCTGTTCCATTTCCTACTTGAGTTGAAATAGTATAGCCACCATCGCCCGGCTTCGGTTCTAAATAATGAAAACGATAAGGGTCAGTCGCAATTTCAAAAGGCTTGGCCTCAATAGAATATCGGTTATACGGTATGTCTATTGCTGAAATTCCTGTTGTTTCCTCGATTGCCTGATGACCTAGCCCTTTCCCCGTACTTGTGCTTGCCCCTAGCGTTGTTAATACGTTGTTCACATATCGGACAGACATATACTGATTCAACCACGGTTCGTCTGTGAAATAGAAACGTTGCAGTCGCGGCTTGTTTATGTATGAATTTGCATTGTGTTTCAAGGTTGAGTCAAAGTACCCGTTGAACAGGCTATCGGTAAAGTTCGGTCCACGATATCGTCGCGGCCAATCACAAAAAGACCCGTTACAAACCCATGGGCCATTGTAATAATCCGGAATATAGTAGCCGTACTGATCGGTCGATTGAGCCCCGTCTATTCGAATATCATCCAACCATATCGTGGTGTTTGGAACTCCGGTCCATTCGACGTCATAGTCAAAAACTCCTGCCGGGGTTTGTGGTTGGGCAAGAGGCAGATGAATTTGTGAATATAATGGGGCACCTTGTTGTACGACATTATATTTTCCGACAGAGCCATTATTAAAATCCAACGAGAACCTTTGATACGTCAACTGCGCTGCAAAAGATGAATCGTACAATTTCATATACTTGACTGTGTCGGTCCCATTTTTTACTGCAATGTAGGCGACCTGCGTACCTCGTGGTACAGAACCAGTGCGCTGATACTTCAACCGAAATGTCGCACGGTAGTCCTGGTTTTTGTAAAGATATGGATTTATTATTGCCCCGCTTACCATTGAGACATTCGGCGTGTTTGCGCGAAGCGATAGACCATCGCGTATGGTTAGGTCATTTATAGTGAGCGGCACTTCCACGTCGCCGTCTGTCACCGAGACACCGGTTTTCGTTAAAAAATAAAAGGGCAGCGTCGCATCCATATAGAACCGCTCAACGTTGGTGTAGTAATCTACCACAGCCGGAAGCATGCTATTAATCCCGTAGTTATTTGCCGAATCGAGAATAGATTTCACGGTGTTCGTATCGCTGTGATGCGTGAACAAGATCCCGGTATTAAAATACGCATCTTTGTAGATCGGAAAAATTGCATGTGCCTGTGTCGTAATAGCGGGATTGGTTCCAAAATCCCAGAGCGCGCGATATGCACCAATAGGAAACTGCTGCGAAAATGCGATTGAACTTATGAAAAGCAAAAAACAAATCTTTTTCATAGCCCCTCCTAATTGAATATTATTTAACGAGAACTGCTTTTTTGGTAACAACCTTGTTATTGATTTGAAGCTGATAAAAATATGCGCCTGAAGAAACTTGCTGACCGTTACTACTTTTTCCATCCCATCGAACGCTGTGCTCTCCGGCAGATTGGCGCTCATTGACTAACGTTACGATCTCTTTTCCAATCTCGTCGAAGATCTTAAGAGCGACATCGGCTCTATCTGATAACTGATAACTGATAACTGTTGAAGGATTGAATGGATTTGGATAGTTTTGCTTCAAATCAAAATTGTTCGGTTTGTCTCCAACTATCGGTTTAACTTCTGTTACGATGCTCGTATCTCCCGAATAAATTCCGATGAGACCGAAGCCGTTGGGAAAACCTGCTGAAGTTGTGCCCATCATGATGTCATCAACGCCGTCTCCGTTGACATCTCCGACATTGTAGGGAATGCCGTCAAGAGGATTTATGTCGCTTGCCGGGAATGAGCGGTATGCCAAGAATTGCGGGACATCGTTCTTCCTTCCCATGTAGACCCGGAAACCAGGTGCACCTCCACCTTGACCGGACCTCAATAACAGATCCTTTATTCCATCTTTGTTGTAGTCTCCACCTCCAAAAGGCCAGGGGTTAATCCCGTAGGACGAAGTATCGTTATACGGTGGAAGAATGTGATACATGGGCATTGTATCTAATTTCGCTCCACCTTTAAAAACATAAATTCCCCCTATTAAAATGTCATCAATGCCATCCCCATCAATATCAAAACATGCAATAAATTCTACCGAATTTTTATAGTGCGCAGAATTAAAATTTCGTTCATCTAAATAATAATTTCGTTTGAACTGAAATGAAGGATCAACCGTAAAAACAGAAATGTAAAAGTACCAATCATTGGAGGAACTTGATAACGTATTCTGTCCTAACGCAACAATGTCTTTTTCTCCATCGCCATTTACATCTCCTATCGCTATGTCCAAACCTAAACGGGAAAAGGCGGTATCACCTACAATTGACCATACAGCACTGGAATCTAGTCCTTTGAGTGAACCAGCATAAACGGATATTCTTCCCTTAAACGTTTTTGTCATGTCACTAAAGTCATAAGGGTATTGTGATTCTCCAACCAATAAGTCATCATAACCATCTCGATTAATATCCCCTGCCTGTAAACCGTCGTAACCAAACCCTTCGACTCCGGATGAAGAATAAAAATTGCTGTGCAAGACCACATCCGGTATGGTATCCATATTTGGCCCGCCATAGTACACAAACACAGTGTCTGTGAGATAGTAGGCAATCGCTAAATCTCTCCAACCATCGCCGTTGAAGTCTCCGGAGACAATTTTCCCTCCGCCCAGAAATGTTTTTGCCGGGATTTTGCTTGGATTCTTACCACCATAGTAGAGATAAGTACGTTTCGCTTTATATGCGCTCACACAAAAATCAGCGTATCCATCTTTGTTCATATCTTCGACGCCAGCAGCGTAAAAGCCAAATAATCCATTCGTGTCCGTCCCTGCAATCTCGACGATTGGTTTTAATTCTTTGGGCGCCTGGGCAAAGAGCATCCGAACTGAAAAGAAACAGGCAATTAGTATGATCTTTCGTATCATCGTAAACTCCTCTGGTTGTTCCGAGCTTTTCTTTCACATTCCTTATATGGTAACGCTTTAGTGAGACAAAAGCTCATGGTGAAATACGCATCTTTGCACATAGGAAAAATTGTATGCGCCTGCGTAGCAATTAGGGGATTGAATGTGTAGTCCGATAGTACGCGATACGAGCCGACGGGGAACTGCTGCGAAAATGCGATTGAACTTACGAAAAGCACAAAACAAATCTTTTTCATAGCCCCTCCTATTTGAAGATTATTTAACGAGAACTGCTTTTTTGGTTACAACCTTGTTATTGATTTGAAGCTGATAAAAATATGTACCGCTTGAAACTCTCCCTCCCGATTCACTTGTTCCATCCCAATTTACTTTATATGTCCCCGCTCGTTGTTTCTCATTGACAAGTGTTTTTACTCTCTTTCCTAACACGTCAAAATTTCTTAACACCACATTACTGTTCACTGATAACTTACCGTCAGAACTTTAACACAAGCCAGTTTTGGCCGAAGGAAATTTTGCCAAACGCATCCGACTTAAGTTGAAA
>CAZXQG010000010.1:8213-87767 GCA_964642725.1 uncultured Chitinophagaceae bacterium | reverse complement strand
ATATTTCTGGCAGTATGCTCGCGGAGGATTTTCACCCGAACCGCATCGAAGCCGCGAAGGCTGTTGCGCAGGAGTTCATCAGCGGGCGAACGAACGACCGCATCGGGCTTGTCATTTTTTCGTCGGAAAGTTTTACGCAATGCCCTCTCACCGTCGACTATGCCGTCCTGAAAAATCTTCTCAAGCCGGTCAAGCCAGGCATGATTGAAGACGGCACTGCCATCGGGCTCGGAATTGCTAATGCCGTGAACCGTTTGAAAGAGAGCAAAGCAAAAAGTAAGGTCATCATTCTGCTAACCGACGGCGTAAACAACCGGGGTGAAATCGACCCGATCACTGCAGCGCAAATCGCCGCGTCGTACGGAATACGCGTTTATACCGTGGGAATGGGAACAATTGGCGAAGCGCCGTATCCCGCCCAAACGCCGTTTGGAATCCGCTACCAAATGATGCCGGTGGATCTTGATGAGAACGCACTGACCAAAATCGCGGCGCTGACGGATGGAAAATATTTTCGTGCAACCGATAATACGACATTGGACAAAATCTACAAGGAAATTGACCGGCTTGAAAAGACACGGATTGAAGTTCGCTCCTACAGACGGTTCAGTGAACTGTTTTATTCTTACGCCGGCCTCGCGTTGTTTCTGTTGATGGTTGACGTTGGAATATCGAAAACTTGGTTAAGAAAGTTGCCGTAAGCATGAAAAGAATCCATTCTTCGTTGCAAACTCCCGCTATTCGAGCGAAGATTCGGCGAGAATCACTTGCAGCGGATGAAGAAGAGTCCGTTAACCTCGCCAACTACGGACAACGGACTACGATCTACGGACAACGGACTAAGAACTCATGATACGTTTTGCACACTATGAATATTTGTATTGGCTTGCGCTTGTTCCGCTGACCGTTGCACTTTTCTGGTTTGTCGGCAGGAAGCGGAGGGAGGCGAGGGAGAAATTTTCATCCGCCGGAATGTTTGAGCGGCTCGCCTCGGAATCGAGCCGGGCGAAAAGTACGGTGAAATCACTGCTCCTGCTGGCAGCAATTTCGTCGATTGTTGTGGGGCTGGCGAACCCGCAAGTCGGCATACGTCAGGAGGAAGTGAAACAGGAAGGGGTCGATATTTTTATCGCGCTCGACGTCTCTCTTTCAATGAAAGCGGAGGATGTCAAGCCGAACCGCCTCGCGAAGGCTAAGTATGAAATCGGCAATCTCATTAACCGGCTCGGCGGCGACCGGATTGGGTTGATTATTTTCTCCGGCGAGAGTTACGTGCAATTTCCGCTGACAACGGATTATAGCGCAGCCAATCTGTTTTTAGACGTCGTTGATGTCGAGTCGGTGCCGACCCCGGGGACCGCCATCGGGACGGCTGTGGAACAGGCGATGAAGTCGTTTAACTCGAATGCGCCGACTAAAAAAGTTCTCATTATTATCACCGACGGAGAGGATAACGAAGGGGACGGAATCTCTCAGGCGGAAGAAGCGGGAAAGAAAGGCGTGCTGATCTATACCATCGGCATGGGTTCGCCCGCGGGAGCGCCGATTCCAATCTATGACGCAAGCGGACATCAGGTCGATTTCAAGCGTGATCGTGCCGGAAATGTTGTTTTGACAAAACTCGATGAGACGACGCTTCAAAAAATTGCGACACTTGGGAATGGGAAGTATTACCGGGCGACGAACAACCAGGATGAATTGGATGCAATCTATAAGCAAGTGAATGCGCTGCAAAAGAGCGAATTCGGGACAAAACAATTCACTGATTTTGAAGACCAATTTCAGTATTTTATAGGATTAGCACTGATTTTGCTGCTCATTGAAGTATTGTTGTCCGATAAGAAGATTCCATGGCTGGAAAAGATTAATCCATTTAAAGGAATTGTTGTCGATAATAAACAATGATCAATCAACAATCAGCAATGGACACAGAACTAAGGACCAGTCACTAATAATAATGAATTCCTTTATTTACAGGCTTCTCTTACTGACTGCATGCTTGAGTTCGCTTGCCGCAGCCCAGACAGTGCGGTCGCATATTAGCGACGGCAATGCTCTCTACAAAGACCAGAAGTTCGCCGATGCTGAAGCGGAGTACCGGAAGTCGCTGGAAAAAGATAACCAGGTGATGCAGGGCTATTTCGACCTTGGCGACGCATTGTACAAACAGCAGCGGTACGATGAAGCGGTTCAGAATTACCAGAATGCTCTTACAAAGACAAACGCACCAAAAGTGCAAGCACAGCTCCACCACAATATCGGCAATGCGCATCTTGAGAGGAAAAGTTATCAGGAAAGCATCGATGAATACAAACGTTCACTGAAACTTATTCCGGACGACGAAGAGACGAAGTATAATCTCGCCTATGCCGAGAAGATGTTGAGGCAGCAGCAGCAGCAAAAGAAGCAGGAGAACAAGCAAAATAAAAACGACAAGAACCAACAGAAGGATCAGCAGAAGAAACAGCAGGACAAAGACAAGCAGGACAAAGACAAGCAGGATCAACAAAAGCAAAATCAACAACAGCAGCAAAATCAGCAGCAACAAGAGAAACAGATGTCTCGTGCAGACGCCGAACGGATTCTCGACGCGTTAAAGAACGACGAGAAAAATGTCCAGAAGCAGCTTCACAAAAAACAGGTTGTCAAGGGCAGTGTAGAAAAAGACTGGTAGTTGGCTGGTGAAAAGTAAAAAGTTAAAAGTGAAAAGTTATTCGTCAGCGATAGGGTTGATGCTGTTGACCCTTCCTTTATTGCTCGCCGCTCAAGGTGTTACGTTCACAGCATCGGTCGATAAGAATACCGTTGCCACGGATGAACAGTTTACTTTGGAATTGACGTTGAACGGCGGCGGCATGGGAGGTGGGAAAAATCTCAAATTGCCGGACCTTGGCAAGTTCATGATTCTTTCCGGACCCAACCAATCGTCAAGCGTGCAAATTGTCAACGGTTCTGTTTCATCGACGGTGACATACAGTTATGTTCTGCAGCCTCGCGAGGCGGGAAAATTTACGCTCGGTGCGGCGACCATCGAAGCGGGCGGAAAACAATATTCTTCGCAACCCGTTGAAATGACTGTCGTAAAAGGCTCTGCAAAGCCCAAGCAGTCTGCGGCATCGGGGCAAACCCCCGACACGGATGTTCAAGTCGGCGATAATCTTTTTCTGCGAGCAACCGTTGATCGGTCTCGCGTGTACCTTGGAGAGCAAGTCACCGTTTCATTTAAGGTGTATACGAGGGTCAGAATTACGAACTATACGATTAACAAACTTCCCTCTATGACGGGATTTTGGGGGGAAGAACTTGCCGTTCCGCAACAAGTCGCCTTGACGAATGAAACCGTTAACGGCAAGCAGTACCAAGCCGGATTATTAAAGAAAGTGGCATTGTTCCCTACGCAATCCGGTACGCTTGAAATCAATCCGCTGGAAATTGTTTGTCAGGTTCAAATCCAAAACCGCAAGCGTTCGAACGATTTCTTCGACCAGTTTTTCAACGACCCGTTTTTCAACAACGTTGCGACGTCGAATATCAGCATTAAAAGCCCTCCGGTAAAAATTTCAGTGCTTCCGCTGCCGAAGACCGACGTGCCCGCGTCTTTTAAAGGTGCGGTGGGGAAATTTAGTTTAAACGCGGGCGTTAGCAGCTCTACGGTCAAAACAAATGAGCCGTTGTCTTTGAAAGCGACGATCGGCGGCTCCGGCAACATCAAAATCCTTGAGGCGCCGAACCTTGAACTCTCCAACGATTTCGAAAAATACGACCCGAAGGTCAACGAGACGATCGACCGGAGCAGCAATGTCGTTAACGGTTCGAAGACGTTTGAGTGGCTGCTTGTCCCCCGCTACCCGGGACAAAAGAGGATTCCGCCCCTTGAGTTTTCATATTTCGACCCCTCGAAAGGAAAGTACGTCGCGCTTAAATCCGCGGCGATAGAGCTTACAGTCGAGAAAGGAAGTGCGGAAGCGCCGCAAATTGTCAACGGGATTTCGAAGGAGGATGTGAAGCTCCTAAGCCAGGATATTCGTTTCATCAAAACGAACTCCAGCTCATTCCGCAGAAAAGGGGGCGACGTCATTCCGCTCTCTACTCTGGCGATCATCACGGTATTACCTCTCCTTGCGTTCGTCGGTCTGGCCGCGTACCGGCAAAAGACTTTAAAAGAATTGTCGGATGTTGCATCATTCCGCTCCCGCAAAGCAATGAAGACCGCATCGAAGAGGCTAAAAGAAGCGAAAGTCTTGATGAGTTCGGAGAGCGCCGAAGCATTTTATGCGGAGATCTCCCGCGCGCTTTGGGCATACGTTTCAGACAAACTGTCTATTGACAGGGCGGAGCTTTCTATTGAAAACGTGATGAAACAACTGGAGGGAAAGCCGATCTCGCAAGATGTTGTTGCGCGATTGAAAGAATGTCTCGAAGCATGCGAGTTTGCCCGTTATGCACCGGCGAGCTCTAGGCAGGACGAAAAGAGCAAGATCTATGAAATGGCGAGCAACGTCATTATTTCGACTGAAAAGGAGTTGAGCAAGTGAAACAATTATTAATCGTTCTCTTGCTCTTGCTGATCTTTGCTGGAATTTCGTATTCGGATGAAGCATCCCAAATGTTCGAACAGGCGAATCAGCTCTACCTTCAGGCAAAATATCCGGATGCGATTGCACAATACGAGAAGATCGTGCAGGGGGGCTTCGAAAGCGGCGAACTGTATTTTAACCTGGGGAATGCATACTACAAAAACGGCAACATCCCCAAAGCAATTCTCAATTACGAGCGTGCTAAAGAATTGCTTCCCCGCGACGAGGATGTGCAATTCAACCTTCAGCTCGCAAACCTTCAAGTCGTCGACAAGATCGAAGCCGTGCCTCGGCTTTTTGTTTACCGCTGGGCCGATTCGATGCTTGCACTGTTTTCTCTGTCCACGATGGGATGGATTGTGTACGCATTTTTTATGCTGACATTGACGGCGTTTGCGCTATTTCTTTTCTCGAGAACATACACTCAGAAGAGGCTTTCGATGTTTGCCGGGCTTGTTTTTTCGGCAGCGCTCATTCTGACGATGATAGGGTTCGGCGTGCAATCCTACAAAGAATCAAATACAGAGTTTGCGATTGTCATGAGCGATGTGGCGAACATCAAAGCCGCCCCGGACAGCAAAGGGAATGACCTTTTTGTCCTTCACAAAGGCCTACGGGTTCAAGTGCTCGACGGCGTGAACCATTGGCGCAAAATCCGCCTTGCCGACGGGAAGGTCGGCTGGATTCCCGAAGAGGATTGCGAAAGTATCTGACCGGACTTCTTCACAAACCTCTCTATTTTTGAGAGCTATTTGGGCAGTGATACACTCTCTGCGGCTATTGATTTTCCCGCCTAGGTTCGACTGAACACTATTCAAAAAACACTAATCGAAAAAATCTGCCGGAATTGACAATTCCACTTATAGTTCATACATTTACGAAAAGAAACTGAGCAAGAGTGGGAAGGAATTCTGCTATTTCCTATGTCCGGCCAACATTCCATGAAGAAAATTAAAATTCTTGTTGTCGACGACCATCCGCTTGTTCGTTTTGGCGTCATTAACCAATTGAAAGCGTACGAAGATTTCATCGTTGTGGGAGAGGCGGAAGACGGTGAGGACGCAATTGCAAAAACAAAAGCGTTGAGCCCCGATCTTGTCATCATGGACATTTTTATGCCGGGAATTTCCGGCATCGAGGCGACAAAGCTGTTGAAAAAGAAATACCCCGCCACCCGCGTGTTAATCCTGACCGGTTTTGAAAACGAAGACTACGTTTACCAAATTATTCGCTCGGGGGCGGGAGGATATGTTCTTAAGAGTGTTGAGAAAGAACAGTTGATCGAAGCGGTCCGCGCTGTGATGAAAGGGGAAAAATTCTTCAGTCCCGGCATCTCAAAGCTCATCGTCGAGAACTTCATACGAAAAGCGGAAGGCCAAAGAGTCCCGCCTCTTTCCGACGACGAGATTCTTACGAAAAGGGAAAAAGAAATTCTCATACTCGTTGCCGACGGGCTGACGAATCAGCAAATTGCCGAAAAATTATTTATCAGCGCGCGGACGGTCGATACCCATCGCACGAACATCATGCAGAAACTGAACATCCACGATGTAGCAAACCTCGTCCGTTATGCCATTGACAAAGGGCTCGTGCAATCGAAGGAATGACGCGAATCGGCGGCTCTCCGCCTGCGTTTTGCGCCGGACTTCACAAAATGTTTGCTGCAATAAATTCCGACTTGTTTCACAAGAGCACCATATTCATAATACGCTTTTCCCATGCCAGCGCTGATGAAAAAAGTACACATTTTGATTGTTGACGACCATCCCCTTGCGCGATTCGGGATACGGAACCAGTTGAAAGATGTTGAGGATTTTGTCGTTGTCGGAGAGGCCGAGGACGGCGAAGAAGCGATGCTCAAAGTGAAGGAGCTTCATCCCGACATCATTGTCCTTGACCTTTTCATCCCGTTTCTTTCCGGGTTTGAAGTTGCGAAGCTTGTTCGCAAGGATTTTCCCGCCACCCACGTGCTTATTTTGACGGCGTACGAACAGGAAGAATACCTCCACCAGGCGCTCGAGTTTGGAGCGGAAGGATACTTATTGAAGAGTGCGGAGAAAGAAGAACTCATATCCGCAATACGGTCGGTCGTCAAAGGCGGCAAGGCCTTTAGTTTGCGCGTGAACGAGGTCATCGTGAAAGGATTTTTGAGCAAGGGGGAGCAGTCGAAAACGTCTCAGCCCCCGTCCGTGCTGCTCACGGCTCGTGAAAAGGAAATCCTCGAACTCGTTTCACGAGGACTCACCAACCAGCAAATTGCACAGAAACTCTTCATAAGTTCCAGGACGATTGATACTCATAGAACCAATATCATGCACAAGGTCGGCGTTCATGATGTCGCACATCTTGTCCGGTACGCGATCGAGCACGAGTTGATAAAAGTTAAAGAATAATTTTCCATTGCATCATTCCTCTTCGTGAAGTCTTTTCTCCGGGAATCCTTCGCAGGAAAGCCAGTCTTTCGTGCTGCACATTTTTCAATTAACCTTGGGAGTCTTACGTGGATAACGACGCTTTAGATCAATTATGCATCAATACAATACGAACGCTTGCTATCGATGGCGTTCAAAAAGCAAATTCCGGCCACCCTGGCATGCCGATGGGTGCCGCTCCGATGGCGTACGTCCTTTGGTCGCGGTTCTTGAAACACCATCCCGCTCATCCGCATTGGCATAACCGAGACCGGTTCGTGTTGTCGGCAGGCCATGGCTCGATGTTGCTCTACAGCCTCCTCCACCTTACCGGGTACGATGTTTCTCTTGACGACTTGAAAAATTTTCGGCAACTGGGAAGTAAAACACCGGGGCATCCGGAATTTCATGTGACGGCAGGAGTTGAAACGACGACTGGCCCGCTCGGACAGGGTTTTGCCAACGGTGTTGGGATGGCAATCGGGGAACGGTACATGGCTGCGCGGTACAACCGGCCGAACTTTGACGTTGTCAATTATTTTATTTACGGCATCGTAGGCGACGGTGATCTGATGGAAGGTGTCTCGTCGGAAGCGGCATCGCTCGCCGGCCATTTGAAACTCGGAAACGTCATCTATTTATACGACGACAATCACATCAGTATTGACGGTACCACCGAGTTCGCCTTCACCGAGGACCGCATGAAGCGCTTTGAAGCATACGGCTGGCATGTGCAATCAGTTGCCGACGGGAACGATACCGAAGCGATCGACGCCGCGATACGGGCAGCACAAAAGGTAACGGACCGTCCATCGATCATTGCCGTAAGAACTCATATCGGCTACGGCAGTCCTCATAAACACGATACCGGCGAAGTACATGGCACACCCCTTGGGCCAGAGGAAGTGAAGCTGACAAAAACAGCATACGGGTGGGACCCGGAAAAACAGTTCTTTATACCCCCGGAGGCTCTCGATCATTTCAGGAAAGCGGTTGCGAAGGGAAAAGCCGCGGAAGAAGAATGGCAGAGGAAGTTTTCCGAGTATAAAAAAGCGTATCCTGACGTCGCTGCAGAATTGGAAAATGTACGCGAAGGAAAACTGGGTAACGCATGGAAGGATGCACTTCCCAAATTCGGCCCGGAAGCCGGGATGGCGACGCGTGAAGCGTCCGGCAAAGTTCTAAATGCCATTGCGCCTCATTTGCCTGGACTGATCGGCGGCTCGGCAGACTTACGTCCGTCGAATAATACCTTCTTGAAAAATTTTCCGGAATTTCAGCCGGGGAGTTACGACGGAAGGAATTTTCATTTTGGAGTGAGAGAGCACGCGATGGGGTCTATTCTCAATGGCATGGTTCTGACCGACGGAATCATTCCATTTGGCGGAACATTTCTAATTTTTTCGGACTACATGCGGCCTCCGATACGTCTTGCCGCGCTTATGGGTATCCGCCCCATTTACGTCTTCACCCATGACAGCATCGGTCTGGGAGAAGACGGGCCGACACACCAGCCGATCGAACAATTGGCGTCTCTCCGCGCCATCCCAAATATGACGTTGCTTCGCCCGGCAGATGCAAACGAAACGGCGGAAGCCTGGAAGTATGCCGTAGAACATCGCAGCGGGCCGGTTGCCATCGCCCTCACGCGGCAAAAAGTGCCGACAATCGACCGGACAGTGTACGCACCGGCAGAAAATTTCTGGAAGGGTGCGTACACGCTTGCTGAAAGCTCGACGAAGCCGGAAATTATTTTGATCGGCAGCGGTTCGGAGGTGCAATTTGTCATTGGTGCATATAAGCGGCTTTTGGAAATGGGATTCTCAGCTCGGGTCGTAAGTATGCCGTCATGGGAATTGTTCGAACGGCAGACCAAAGAATACCGGGAGAGCGTTTTCACGCCTTCAATAAAAAGAAGGATTGCAGTGGAAGCGGGAGTGCCTATGGGCTGGACCAAATATGTCGGCGACGAAGGAACAATCTTGGGAATTACAAAATTCGGTGCGTCGGCTCCGTTTGAGGTTCTCTACAAAGAGTACGGGTTAACGGTAGAAAATGTTGTGAAGAAGGCAGAGGAAATGCTCGGAAAGCTCACCGTTTAGTCTGAGGAAAGAGTGTTATGGAATCATTCGCAATAGAACGGCCCATCATCTCTCCCGAGTTCCGGAGACAGCGCATCATTAATTGGCTCTCGCTAGGCTTTCTGTATGCGGTTTTCTATATGACCCGATACAATTACACTGCCGTTGCTCCGACGCTGGCGGACTTGCTCGGATGGAAAAATACGGAATTGGGAATTTTCGAAACGTTAATGCCGTTGGTCTACGGACTTTCGGTTGTTCTCAACGGCCCGTTCGCGGACAGAGTCGGCGGCAAGAAAGCCTTCCTGTTTGGAGCAGTCGGCGTTGCTCTTATGAATTTCCTTTTCGGTCTGGCGAGCCTCGCCGTTTCCAGTCCGGCGGTGTGGGAGGGTTCCGGTCTCGCCCGGCATGTCGTGACGCCGGCAGCGCTCAAATTCGGATTGTCCGGCGGAATGATTCTTACGTTGATGGCAATCGTGTGGGGCATGAACGGATACTTTCAATCCTTCGGGGCACTTTCAATTGTGAAAGTGAATGCACAGTGGTTCCACGTCCGGGAGCGCGGTACGTTTGCCGGAATTTTCGGCGTGTTGATCCGAATGGGACTGCTGCTTGCGTTTCAGGGCGTGCCCCTCATCCTTCTCGTGCTGCCGTGGCAGTATGCCTTTTGGATTCCCGGAGCGTGTGTCATCGTGCTGTTCGTGATAAACTATTTCTTTATGTACAATTCTCCGAAGGATGCCGGACTGGGCGACTTCAATACCGGCGACGAGGTTGAAGGCGACGAAAGCAAGCCCTCGTCTCTCGCATTTGTCGTTAAGAAAGTTTTCGCTTCGCGCATTATGTGGATGATCGCTCTCGGCTCAATGATGATCGGTTTCGTCCGCCGGAGCGTCGTCGATGCATGGTGGCCGAAATATTTTGTCGATTTTCACGGCGCGAATAAATCGGCGTTTGCAACGTATCTGCCATACATCATCGCGACATGGGGAATTGCACTGGCTGGGATTGCAGGCGGCTTTGTCTTTGGCATTGCGTCCGACAGAACCTTCGGCGGTCGGCGCGCGCCCGTGATAACGTTCGGTTTCATCGGGATGGCAGTCGTACTGGTGTTGTTCGGTGTATCCGATCTTCTTAATTTTGGTCCGGTCATGGCCGCAGGCTGTCTAGTCCTTCTCTCATTTTTCGTCAACGGTGCACACGGAATGATCGGGGGGGCGGCGTCGATGGATTTTGGAGGGAAGCGCGCTGCGGCCTCTGCTGCCGGCCTTTTCGACGGAATGCAATACCTTGCCGGCGCCTTTGTTGGAATGGGAGTAGGCTATATCACCACTACCTGGGGATGGGGAGCGTGGCATTGGGCGCCGATTCCGTTCGCGCTCATCGGCGCGTATGTAATGTCGCGATTATGGAACGTATTGCCGAAAGGAAAGGCAGCACACTGATTTGAGAAGAAACATTCCGTTTCAGACTGCATTGTGAATATCCCTCCCCGATGCGCATCCGATTAAAAGTGAATTGTTTCATCGAACAAAATTCTTCCCGCTCGCGAAAAGTTTGCAGACGATGTACTATGAAAGCAATAGCCCGAAATTCACTTCTTGCTTTGACCATCGTCACCGCAATTGTGCTGCCGCATGTGTCGTTCTCACAGAGTTTTGACGGCGACACTCTTGGGGGAAAACAGCTTGGAGTCTATCCGCTGCCGATATTCTATTATACTCCTGAGACCGGCTTTGCAGGAGGAGGCGCCGCACTCTATCTTTATCGAGATACGACGTTCCGGAATAGCCGTCCGTCGGACATCACCGGGGACGCTGTCTATACCGAGAAGAAGCAGGTTATTGTCGAAATTGATGGTGATTTCTATTTCGTCGACGGCACGTACCGCCTATTGGCTGATACGTGGTACAAGAATTTTCCGAACAGCTTTTACGGAATCGGCAATAACGCTGTGTCCGCCGCGCGCGAGAGCTACACGTCGAAATCGTTGTTCGGAAAGATTGTTCTCTACCGGAAGGTTTATGCGAAGTTTAACCTGGGCCCGCTTCTTCAGTACGAGTCTTCTTCGATTATTGAGACCAAGCCGGGCGGGCTGCTTGAGTCCGGTGCAATTGCCGGAAGCAGCGGCGGAACCGTTGCGGGAGCCGGCATTGTAGCAAACTGGGATTCGCGGGACAAAACATTTGCCGCCTACTCCGGAAGTTTTTATCAGATCGCGACGGTCGTTAACGGCAGGTCGTTAGGAAGTGACTTCAGCTACACCGACGTTGAAGTCGATCTGCGCAATTTTTTTGAAGTGCTTCCTTCTCAGATTCTTGCGATACAAGCGAACGCACATGTCATTGACGGCACGGCGCCGTTTCAGGATCTGGCTCGTTTTGGGGGGCAGGATTTCCTTCGAGGGTATTTTGACGGCCAGTATCGGGATAAGACCGAAGTTGGCGGACAAGTTGAGTACAGGATTCCAGTGTGGTGGAGGTTTGGAGCCGTCGCCTTTGCCGGTGTTGCGCAAGTGGCGGACAAAGTTTCCCTGTGGAGCCTTACTGAATTCAAGTTTGCCGGCGGAGGCGGTGTCCGTTTCCTTTTGAACCGCGAGGAACGTATTGCGCTCCGACTCGATATGGGCTTCGGCAATAATTCTTCAGGGGTGTATTTGACTGTTACAGAAGCGTTTTAGCTTGCCGTTACCGTATCTAGTTGTTAATATGTGGCAACGTGGATAACCGCTACCCTTAAGGTGACGGTCATCTACGGTTCACTTCTTCATCCCCCACAACTTTGTCGTCACTCGCTCCAATTCTCTCCCGATAAGCAAAGGATCCAGAGTTTTCTCCGGCTCGTTTTCAAATGACGCGTAAGGAATTTTGAACCCTTTTACCTCGATGTAATTCGGGTCCTTTTTTTCGAGTTTTTCCCAATCGTTTGCTTTGTAGTAGAACTCCATTTTTTCGTCGGGGAGGGAATGGTAGAGAATTGAATCCTCTTGGCCCTTTCGCGCCCGCCGGCGATTTTTGCGCACAGACTCTTCGTACGATACGCGGATATAGATCAAGGCGGCTCGTTTAAGGATTTCTTCGTGCATGTACGTCAGCGCTTCGTAAATGCCGTCATCGCCGCCGCGGGCAAATTCCACCAGCGTCGTCATTGTGTCATGATAGTGCGGGTTTCGCGCCAGCTTCTTTCGGTATTCAAGGCTGATGCGCTCGATGTACAAATTCCATGTGAAGTGGTCTTTGAACCAATATTTTTCGTCGGACCACAGACGCGGCTTGCCGTGCCTGCTTAAGATATCGTCGATCTCAAACGATTCCCAAACATATAGAAAATCGTCAAGCTCCTCGAAATCTGCAATGTGAAACCGTTCCAGTCTTTCTTTTGAATTTGTCTTTTTAAGAAAATCGATTACTTCCGATTTTCCTGCTGCCGGTCGGCCGGTGATGATGAGAATAGGAAAGTTTGTTCCGCTCATGGAGTAGCCTTATAGATGATTTGAAACTGCTTGATAATTCCAGAGGTCAGGATCGCGCCAAGACGCAAAGTCACAAAATTAATTCTAAAACGAAAACATCGCGCCTCCACGGCTTGGCGCGTACCGGTTTTTCGAACTGCTCGATTTACTTATCCTCTTTGAAACGATTCTCTATTTTTGAATCTACCTCTTTTTCATTACGTACTTTATTCTCAATTGTCTCGAAGACCGTTTGCTGGAGGTATATAGGATGAAGAATCTCAATACCCAGATAATGCCGCGCCTCGCCGATAAAGAAGTCACTCGCAGCTCCGATGTAAGTGCCCTGTTCGTCGAACGGCTTTCCATTGATCTCAAGCTTCACAATTTCAACTTTTCCGTCAGATGACCGTTTCCATTCGCATTGTATACCCGATGTTTGGATCCTCAGATGTTTCTCGATGTAATTTAGAACGATGGTTTTTACTTCGTTTCCGTTCAGCACGAATGTCGTCAGAATATTTCTAAACGGAAGAATCTCAAAAATGTCTCGTTTCGATATCGGTCCGGCCGAAAGATTCTTCCTGATGCCAGTGTTGTTCATAAAACCGACGTCGGCATGAGCAGCTTCTCGCTGCGCGTCCGCAAGAAAATCGCCGATTCCGGACTCACCGTTGTCGTCGCGAACCCAGTCTTTCTTCAGCGTTCCGATTACTTGGCTGTAGTCTTTTTCAATGCCATGCCGGGCAGAATCGATGAATGCTGATAATTCGGTCTTTGGCCGCGCGCTGTCGTACCATAGTTGAAGCAGCTGGCCGTTGTACTGCGTCACTTTCTTATTTTCAACGGTCAAATCGAGTATGCCGAGGTTCTCGCAGTACGAACCGGTCTGGACGATAATGACGCCGTTGATGAGTTTCGGCTTTTTCAAGCGCGTGTGTGAATGCCCGCCGACAATGACGTTCAGGCCATGGACATTCATAGCCAGCACTGAATCATCGTCCACGCCTTCATGGGTCAAGGCAATGATCAAGTCTGTTTTGGGCTGCAGCTCGTCAATAAACTTCTGCGTTGTTGCTGCCGGCGCAAGGACTTTGATTCCGACAAGCATTGTTTGATTCACTAAGCCGTACAAGCCTTGCGACATGACGCCGATAATGCCGATTTTGAGCCCATTCTTTTCAACGATGATATACGGCTTGTTATTCACCGGGTACTCGCCCTTGTCGTTCACGACATTCGCCGAGAGCGTCGGAAACTTTGCGATCTCCGTGAGGCGGAGTAAATTTTGCTGGCCCAGATCGAAATCGTGGTTCCCGAGACACCACGCTTCACAGCCAATCATGTTCATCATTTCGAACAGCGCTCCGCCGAGCGCGCCTTTGTACTCGTACTCGGTAATCGGATTGCCCGTCATGATATCTCCGGCGTCAAGGTACAGCGTCGCATTGTTTATCTTCCGGATGCTGTCGAGCGCGAACGAAAGTTCGTTGATCCCTCCTACCATCGGCTTCGGAGTTTCCTTGATCCATGTCGCTTCATGCGGAATGAAATTTGCATGGATATCGTTGGTATGCAGGATGGTAACGGTTTTCGGCTGGGAGGCCAGAGGGAAAACGGACAAAAGCCAAAGACAGCCGGCAAGAGAAATCGATTTTATCATGTGGGTGCCCGTACTCCGTTGTTGATAGGTTAAGGAATTGTCAACTCTTGTTGTTTCAAGATACAAAATAAAATGATTTTTTGGAATAGCTCTTTCTATCTTTCTAACTTTGTCGTATCTTGCACCCGAATTGAATAGGTCAACAACGAACTTCAGCGGGAAAAGAATGCCGATAATGAACAGCTGGTGCAAACGAATTTTTTGGGCTGGGACGATACTGACGATGATGAAATTTCGAATGTATGCTGCCGAGCAGCCGCGGTTGATTATCTTTATTTCGGTGGACCAGATGCGGGAAGATTACTTTGACCGCTTTGCCCCGTCTTTCGCGGGCGGATTCAAACGGCTCTACACCGATGGAGTGTTCTTCTCGAATGCGAATCTCAACTACGCTTCGAGCGTAACATGTCTCGGGCACGCAACACTCAGCACGGGAACGTATCCGATGAAGAGCGGTATCATCGACAATGAATGGATAAATCCTGTAACGCGAAAGTCGGTCTATTGTGTTGCAGATACCATGGCGGGCGGCGTCGACGGCGAAGGAGGCGGCTCGTCACCCAACAATCTTCTTGTTACGGCGGTAGGCGACTGGCTGAAAGATTCATCGCCTCGGTCGAAGGTTATTGCGATGTCTGGAAAAGACCGGGCGGCGATTTTGATGGGGGGCAAACACCCCGATTACGCTTTTTGGTACAGCCGGAAGAATGGCCACATGGTGACATCGGATTACTACACGCAGCATGAACCGGAATGGGTGCGCCGCTTCAACAATTCAAAGTGGATAGAAAATAACGTTCCCGCTTCATGGACCAAGCTTTTGCCCGACAGCGTGTACACCAAAGAAGGCCCCGACGACTTCAGCGCCGAAGCAAGATGGGATTCTTCTTCATCGTTTCCTCACAGGTTTTCATCTTCAAGAAAAAACGACCAGATTCTTACGTCGCCGTACGGCGACATGCTTGTCCTGGATTTTGCGGGGAAAGCGATCGAGGCGGAAGAACTCGGCCAACGCCGCGTTACCGACCTTCTCTGTCTCAGCCTGTCCGATTGTGACTATGTCGGTCATGCATTCGGCCCGAACAGCCACGAGATCATGGATTATTTATTCCGGCTTGATCGGGCGCTCGGCTCTTTTCTTTCTCTCGTGGATTCGATTGTCGGTTCCTCCAACGTTCTCGTAGTGTTAAGCGCCGATCACGGGGTGATGCCGCTGCCGGAATTTCTTGTTCAGTTCAGGCATCAGGAGGCGCGCCGACTTCTATATCCTACTCAAATAAAAATGAAGATCGATTCGATCGACAACGCGATTCGGATGGAATGGGGGATACAAGAACAGGTTTTTGAAGCAGGAGAATTTCTCAATTATGCAGCTGCGGCCCGTGCCGGGAAAGACAGTATCCAGCTCGAACAACATGTTGGTGAAGCGTTGCGTCGAATAGACGGTATCGCCGATGTATATTTTCGCCGCGAGTTGATGGATTCGAACACGCCCGACCGACCGTATCTCGCACAATTTAGACGGAGTTACTATCCGCCGAGAGGAGAAGACTTTCAAATTCGGTACTGTGAAAACTGCCTTGTGGAGTCCCATTCCACCGGGACCACTCACGGATCGGTCTACAGTTATGACACCCATGTGCCGATAATATTCTTGTACCCCGGAATGAAAGCAGTACATAGCCAACGCGAAGTCCACACAGTCGACATCGCTCCGACACTTGCTCGTATTCTCAATATAGACTACCCCCCGACTGTCGACGGCGTGCCGATGGAAGAATTCAAATAACATCGGTTCCACGATTCTTCGATACCGTTCAATGCTGACGATGGAGGATTTATGACTCGTCCGATTTTCACTTATTCTGTCGCACCTTCACTTCCTCAACCGCTTCAACGTCTGTATGCACTTGCATATAATCTCATTTGGGTTTGGGATCACGAACTTCTGGAAGTGTTCATGCGCCTTGACACCGACTTGTGGGAAGAATCTCACCACAATCCCGTTCTGATGCTCGGAGCAATTAAGCAGCAACGGCTCAACTCGCTGGCGCATGATGAAGCGTTTCTGGGCGAACTTGACCGTGCGTGGGACCGGTACGCGCAATACCTTGACGTAAGCTCAAGTTGGTTTCAAAAAAAATACGGCAAGGAGAGCAGTCCGGCCGTCGCATATTTTTCCGCAGAGTTTGGGTTGACAGAATGTTTGCCGAACTATTCCGGCGGCTTGGGTATTCTTTCCGGCGACCATATCAAATCGGCCAGCGACCTGGGTATTCCGCTCGTCGGTGTCGGATTGCTTTATCAACAGGGTTACTTCAGTCAGTACCTGAATGTGGATGGCTGGCAGCAGGAGCGCCATCCTGAAAATGATTTCTACACACAGCCGATCCAGATCGAGAAGGACAAGGAAGACAAGCCTATCACGGTGTCGGTCGAGTTTCCGGGGCGAAGCGTCTTTGCGCAAGTATGGCGGGTGCAGGCTGGACGGGTTCCTGTTTTTCTGCTGGACACAAACATCCCGGTGAACTCTCAGGAAGACCAGGACATCACGGATCAACTCTACGCCGGCGATCGTGAATTGAGAATGAAACAGGAAATCATGCTCGGCATCGGAGGCTATAGGGCGTTGTGTGCAATGGGGATGAAACCGACGGTGTGCCACATGAACGAAGGGCACTCGGCGTTTCTTTCGCTCGAGCAATGCCGGCAGCTGATGAAGGAGAATAATATTTCCTTCGCCGAAGCTCGTGAGGCGGCGACTGCGGGAGCGGTCTTTACCACACACACTCCTGTACCTGCAGGAAACGATTATTTTACTCCGGTGTTGATGGACAAATATTTTGGCCAGTTCTATGGCACACTCGGAATTTCCCGAAGAGATTTTCTCGGATTAGGCAGGAGAGACATCAACAACGACGCGGAAGATTTTTGCATGACGATTTTGGCTTTGCGAATGTCTGCATACAGCAACGGTGTGAGCAAACTCCATGGTGAAGTTTCGCGGGCGATGTGGCAGAATGTTTGGCCCGGCATTCCGGCGCAAGATACTCCGATCGGTTCCATTACGAACGGCGTGCACGTCCCGTCGTGGGTCAGCCGCGATATGATGGGATTATTTGAACGATATTTGGGTCGCCGATGGAAGGACGACGTCAGCGAAAGCGCGTTGTGGAGTTTTGTGCATCGGATTCCGGATGAAGAGATCTGGCGGACGCATGAACGAAGACGAGAACGGCTCGTTGCATTTGCACGTCAGCGGCTCCGGTCTCAATTTGAATCACGAGGAGCGTTGCGCAATGAGGTGGCACAAGCGGCGGAGCTCCTCAACCCCGATGCTCTCACAATCGGTTTTGCGCGCCGCTATGCCACGTACAAAAGGGCTACCTTGCTGTTGCGCGATGCAGAACGTCTGATTCGCATTCTCAGCGACAAGGACCGGCCGGTGCAAATTATTTTTGCCGGGAAGGCCCATCCGCTGGATAATCCCGGAAAGGAATTCATCCGAGAGATAGTTCATTTTGCGCGGCAGCCCGAAGTTCGGCGCCGTATGGTTTTCATTGAAGATTATGATATGGTCGTTGCCCGCTATCTTGTTCAAGGCGTCGACGTTTGGCTGAATACGCCGCGCCGTCCACTCGAGGCAAGCGGCACGAGCGGGATGAAAGCAGCGGTGAATGGTGCTCTCAATCTTAGCGTCCTCGACGGCTGGTGGGTGGAGGCATGCAACGTCAACACCGGCTGGGCAATCGGCCAGGGAGAAGAGTATGGCGACGAAAACTATCAGGACGAAGTCGAATCGAACGCGCTCTACAATCTTCTCGAGAAGGAACTGATTCCTCTGTTCTACAATCGCGGCGCCGACGGACTGCCCCGCGCATGGATCAGCAAAATGAAAACCTCCATGCGTGAAATCTGTCCGGTGTTCAATACCAACAGGATGGTGAAAGAATACACGGAACAATATTATCTCCCTGCCCATAACCGGTATCTGTCGCTCACCGGTGAAAAAATGAAGAACACGAAAGCCCTTGCATTGTGGCGGGCGAAGATACAACAGAACTGGGCTGGTATGAAGATCGTTGAGATCAAATCGGACGGGCAGAAAGGAATGAAGGTTGGCGAGGCGCTCGATGTCCGCGCGAGCATCGACCTCGGGGCGTTGACGCCGGATGATGTGACGGTGGAATTGTGCCACGGCATGCTTAATTTGAGCGGAGAAATTGTGAATCCGACGGTTCTTCCGATGGCCGCATCAGGAAAACTGAAAGGGAGGGCGTTTGAATTCGTCAGTACCATTAAGTCAGAATCAAGCGGGCGGCAGGGTTACACCGTTCGTATTCTGCCGCACCACATGGAAATCGACAATCCATTAAAACAAGGGCTGGTTTTGTGGGCGTGAGCTGCAGTCGATGGATCAATTTCAGCACATCGTTGGTCAGATATTTTTGGCCGACCTGTTTGATTGGCAATAATGCCTGTCACACGAAGAATGCGCCCAAAGCTGACACATTACCTTCGCTGCATGTTCCATGCTTTGAACAATGAAATTGATTATATTAACTTATTCAAATTTGCCAACAATCATCCAACTAATTGAAAGGGAAGCACCATGCTGAGCAAGGCAATTCAGGATGCGATAAACAACCAGATCAACAAGGAATTGTTTTCATCCTATTTGTATCTCGCAATGTCTACCTATTTCGCCGAGTCCAACTTCTCCGGTTTTGCAAGCTGGATGAAAGTTCAGAGTACGGAAGAATACGCGCACGCAATGAAGTTTTACGGGTACGTGATCGAACGGAACGGGCACGTCGAGTTGGAAACGATCGAAAAGCCGCATGCGAAGTTCAAATCGCCCGCCGATGTTTTCAAGCAGGTGGTGGAGCATGAGGAGAAAGTAACAGCGATGATCAATAAGTTGTATGAACTTGCCATCAAAGAAAAAGATTATCCGACGCAGATCATGCTCGAATGGTTTATCACCGAACAATTGGAGGAAGAGAAGAGCGCCGGGGACATTCTTGAACAATTGAAGATGGTCGGCGATTCGCCGGTGAGCTTGATTATGATGGATCGCCAGTTGGCGGCGAGAGCGAGTAAATAATTGGCTGGTAATTGAGCATAAATATCTGCATGCCCGCGAAATCGAGTAGCCGTTGATGATACCGCTGTGTCGCGGACCATTCTGCCAGAATTTCCTCACTGAATAAGCTCTGCGGTTGTATTGAGCAATCGCTTAGCTTGAAACGGACCCACCGCGAAATTTCTCTTGACATTGATTCTTTTGCGTATTAACTTTGTGATACAAAGTGCTTTGCAAAATAATACGATAAATTGAGTCACCCTGTCTTCCACTAATTGAACAATTTTCTATGGCTACCATTGACGACCGCCTGAAGGATATTTCGGAAATCCGATCGATGATGGAACAATCGACGAAATTTCTTTCGCTGAGCGGGCTTTCAGGAGTAAGCGCTGGCATTGTTGGAATTGCAGCGGCTGTCATTGCGCAGTACTCCATCCTCACTATGGGAACTGACATTTCAGCCCCGAATGCCGCAGGTCTTTTCCTGGTTGGATCTATCGCGACGCTGGTTGTTGCCTTAAGCCTCGCAGCGTATTTCTCGTTGCGAATGGCGCGGAAAAAGGAACTTCCAGTTTGGAGCGCTGCCACAAAGTCGCTCTTGGTGAATTTGTTTATTCCGCTGGCTGTGGGCGGGGCATTCTGCTTTGTTCTGGTGCATCACAACATTCCTTTCTTAATCGCTCCGGCGATGCTGATTTTTTACGGACTCGCACTGCTCAACACAAGCAAATACACGTTGAAAGAAATTCGTTACCTTGGTTTGAGCGAGATATGTCTGGGTTTGGCTGGTTCCTTCTGGATCCAGTTCGGGTTGATTTTTTGGGGGGCGGGGTTTGGTGTTCTGCACATTGTGTATGGGACCTTCATGTATTTTAAGTACGAAAAGTGAACGAGATCTTCGAGAACTTAAATAGAGTTTTTGAGAACCGTGTTCGTTTGGCGGTAATGTCGATTCTTGCCGTAAATGATTCGATGGACTTTAATTCGTTAAAAAAAATGCTTGCTTTGACAGACGGAAATCTCGCAACGCACATCGCAACCCTGGAAAAAAGGAAATATGTTAAAGTGGAAAAGGAATTCGTTGGAAAGAAAACCCTCACGACCTATACGGTGACTCAAACAGGGAGAAAGGCGTTTTCGGAGCATATTGATGCCATGGAAAAATTGATCAAACAGTGCAAGTGATTTTCATATGGTTATGATAAAGGACAAAAGCATTTATCACACGGGACATCGTGTCATCGTTGTTTTGTTTTGCCGCGGGGCGCCTGAAAAGATTTGTGCAATCAAGTCTCTTTCGTGCGTACGAAACCACGATAATACATATATCATTTACTCTAACTATTGTTGAGGGTGCTCATGCCGGCAAAACTGTTGTTCACAATCATCGGGTTCAATGTTCTCGTCGTCATATTTCTTGCAGGAGTTGTTGTCGCATATTTCCGGCCGAATCAGTTCGGGATGGCTGCATCGCTTTTTCTCGGATGGTTAACAGGATTCATCAACCTCGAAACGTCGGAGCCGCAATTCCCCGTAGTGCTCCTTCTTGCGTTCGGTTTCTTTCTGGGATTTACAACCCCGAAAAGCGTTTGGAAACTGGCCTTAGTGCTTGGTCTATTTGTTCCTCTTTCACAATTCATTTGGATTGGCGTGACGCATCAAAATGAATTGTTTCTCTCCGATGGCGTCGGTTCGCTTATCGCTTTTCTTCCGGCTTTCGGAGGTGCGTATCTAGGAAAATTCATCGCTGGCGCACATCGAACAAAAATCGGCGCAGTGAACGGACTCGTCGCCGGCCAAAGTCATGAATAAATGGATAGTATACTGCCCGTGAAAACGTTTTCGCGGAAAATTGCAAGTTTTCTTATTATTCCGATTGTGTTGATCGCTCTCGTCGCACTGTATTGCGTCCATATGTTGGTGCAGAGGTCGCAGTCCACCGTCCGCTGACAGGCCACGGCTGAAAGATACCTGATGAAATGGAACATTCTGATGTGAGACAACAAACCAGTCGCCTAACAAGCCTCTTTGTAATCGTCGCTATTTTTTCAATCGCAATGTCATGGATGGAGTCGTCCACTGTTGCGTACTTGCGAACGCTGGTGAATCGCGTTGAGCCGTATCAACGGTCGCCTTTGCCGATGACCAATGCCTTTGGGATGACAGAGATTGCCCGTGAAGCTGCTACGTTGGTGATGCTGATAACGGTCGCTTGGCTCGCCGGCAAGTCATGGAAAACCAGGCTTGGGTTTTTTATGTTGGCGTTCGGCATCTGGGATATTTTCTATTATCTCTTTTTGAAAATCATCGTCGGCTGGCCTCATTCGCTGTTCGACTGGGATATTCTGTTTCTCATCCCGCTTCCATGGTGGGGTCCCGTATTGTCGCCAATGCTCATTTCTCTCGTCTTGATAATCGTCGGAAGTCTGTTGGTACTAAGTGAATTCAATGAGTGGAAATTCCCGCCAGGAAAATTAATCTGGTGTTCCTATTTTTGCGGAATAATTGCGGCGTTGTACGTCTTTATGGCGGACTCGTTTAAGAATCTTGGATGCGGCTACAGCGGAGCTGTTGTGGAATTGCCAACCCAGTTCAATTGGCGGGTCTTCCTTCTTGCTCTTCTTCTCATGGCGATGCCTGTTTTGGCATTTGGAATTCGATTGATAATGGGAGAAAATAAGAAAGCCGCTTGACAATTATTCAAACATCCTTATATTTATATGTAATGAAGGTCACTAATTTCCATATCCATTCAACTAGCCGTTGCTCAGACGTTTGTCGTCGTGCCGCATGTTGTTGCTGTACTATGAGCGATATTATTGATAGGAGTGGAAGGATTGCAGGCGATCCCTAGAAAGCCTCAGATAAGTTTAAAAAACGAACCCTCTTCTATCAAGAAGAGGGTTTTTTATTTTTCACTATTCTTTGAAAGGAATCACAGATATGCCAAAAGGAATTTCGCTCGTTGACCGAACGGCGCTCAAATTCAATCAAGGGTCGATCATTACGCTCGTTGTGATCGCCTTTGCCCTTCAGCTGAATTGGCTTGTGGCTTTGCTTGCGCTGGTGCTGCTGGTGGGAACGATCATTCCTTCTGCGGGTGCATTCAAGCTTCTGTATGCCAACGTTCTCCGCCCGCTGCAAGTTTTACATCCGGATGTTGTCGAAGAGGACAATGTGCAGCATTTATTCGCCCAGGGCCTTGGAGGGATCTTTCTAAGTATTGCGTTCGTTTTTCTGGCCGTGGTCAATCAACCGGTCGTCGGATGGATTCTTTCTTTTCTGGTCGCCGGACTTGCACTTGTCAATTTGACCGTCAATTTCTGCCTTGGATGCGTACTATATCTCCGGCTGCGTCGGCTTTCATTTTTTACAAGAGCGTTTTTCAAACGTGTCACAAGTAACTAGAAGCTATCTCAAAAACATGGCACTTGATCCTTCGATGCGCTCTCCCGCTCTTCGAGCGGGATCGCTTACTCAGGATGAACGGGCCATTAGTTCACCCTGAGCAATCCCGTTCCGCAGAAGCGGAACGGGAGCGTCGAAGGGCAAACGCAAGACCATTTTTGAGATAGCTTCTAATCAGTATATGAAGGAGGATCTATGGCTTCAAACAGCGGGTATGCAAATCCTGACGTTCTTGTCACAACCGATTGGGCGTTAGAGCACCGGAAGGATGCGAATCTGCGGCTCGTCGAAGTGGATGTCGATACCAGCGAGTACGAAAAAGGGCACATCGAAGGAGCGATCGGCTGGAATTGGAAAACGCAGCTTCAGGACCAGACGCGTCGTGACATTCTTAGCAAGGAACAAATCGAACGTTTTCTCGGCGAATCGGGGGTTGCTCCCGAAACGGGTTTGGTTCTCTACGGGGATAACAATAATTGGTTTGCAGCGTACGCATTCTGGCTGCTGAAATATTACGGGCACGCGGATGTTCGACTCATGAACGGCGGAAGGAAAAAATGGGTGGGAGAAGGGAAGCCTCTGACAACGGATGTTCCGCACTACGGAAAAAAAACCTACAAAGTTACGAAGGTTGAAGCCGACCTGCGGGCGCTTCGGGATTTTGTAGGAGCGCGCCTCAATGAATCGTCGCACGGCCTGGTAGATGTCCGTTCGAATGATGAGTACACGGGGAAGATCCTCGCGCCTCCGGGAATGCAGGAATTGTCCATGCGCGGCGGACATATCCCGGGGGCGAAGAACATTCCCTGGTCGCAGGCTGTCAATGAGGATGGAACATTCAAATCGGCTGCCGACTTGAAGTCGTTGTACGAAAGCAAAGGAATTATTCCGGGGTTGAGAGAAATCACCACATATTGCCGTATCGGTGAACGATCTTCTCATTCATGGTTTGTATTAAAATATCTTCTCGGTTATCCGAAGGTTCGAAATTACGATGGGTCATGGACGGAATGGGGAAATCTTATCAACGCGCCGATAGAGAAATAGTAAACGGTCAGGAATCTAGTGGGGATCGGGCAGCAGCAGTATTCGCTGCCCGATTGTTTTAGCGGCCGCGGGTCAAGGATGAGTTCGGGCAAACCATTCCATCATTCCCGGAATGCCTTCACGGATTGTGGGATTCTTCAGAGTGCCGATGATCTGTTTCATTTTTTCATTGGAATAGCCGCAGCCCTCGCTCAATACTTGTGCCCAAAGGTATGCGCCAAAATGGAGATTGATAAGCGAGGTGAGTGTGTCCGCTGCTTTGGCTGCGGCATAGACAATTGATTTTGGAATCCTGCCGATAGTCGCCTTCCGGCCGGTGGTTTTGCAGATTGTTTCAAACCAATCGACATATGTTGTGCCGCCGTTATCGACGGCATGGATGATTTGATTTACCGCATGCTCGCTCGAAGCGGACAACGCAATGGTCGCTGCAGCGTCATCAACATGAACGGTTCCCAGAGGCGCGGTTCCCCCGTTCGGCAGAGGTACAAAGTATGGTCCCATATTCTTGATGATGCTCAACATTGGAACGAGCCATTCAGCATTTGGTCCATACACAAGTGCTGGACGAACGATTGAATACGAGAAATTGGACCGATTGGAAGCTTTTATCAATAAGCGTTCTCCCATTCTTTTCCACTGGTAATAGGGATCGGGAAACTCGGCTCCTGTCATCTCTTCCGTGAGCACTTTTGGCAGCGGCTGGGGGAGTCCTCCAGCCATAAATGCCGAAACAAAAACAAACCGATTCAAGGTCGATGTTACCCCCGCCGCTTCGAGTAGCAGACCAAAAGTTTTTATATTCTTTGCATCAAAGTCTTTTTCTTTTTTTTTCGCTTCTGCGAGGTGGATAGCGGCAGTTGCCCCCCTCAAACATTCCTCAAAAAGCTTCGTCCGATCTGCAGGAGAGCCGGCAAACAAATCTCCTTCGATAGATTCGACATTGCCTGGAGTTGTTGGCTGCCAACTTCCGAAAATACCTCGTGCCTTCGCACTATCGCGGACAAGTGCCCGCACATTCCAGCCTTGCTGACATAACATGTGCACAACGCGTGAGCCGATGAATCCCGTTGAACCGGTCAGAAAAACGATCTTGTTTGAGCTTGATGCCATGGTTGATTTAAACAACTGTTATTGTGCAAAACCTTGAGTTATCCAGCTTGTTCACGAAGAAAATATATTTCTTCAAATTCTTTACGAAAGTACGCATTGAATCGTGCAAGGCGGCTCTAAACCTCTGTGTTTGTTTCTGCTATGAGTGCGTTCATTGCAATGCGCAGTCTGCGATAATAAAGCAGGAATTGTGGCTTGAATATTACAATTTTCGCATATGAAGTCAATTGGTTCCTCATAAATTCAGTGATTGCGGGCAAAGTGCCATTTCCGTTATCTTGACATCAAGGGGTTTTTTCACAATATTAGGCCGTGTAAGATACACTCTCATCGTGACCTCAAAGACCCTGTACTAGCGAAGTGCCCATTCCCTAAAATGAACAATATGCGACTTTGCTTTTCGCGTACTACATTTGTTGCGGTTTTCTTTTTCCCCATTATTCTGATTTTTTCCTCTTGCAGTCCAACAACATACGAAGTGACTTCCGGACTGCTTGATCAAGGAAAGAATGACGAAGCCATAGCCCTCGCCAGAGTGAATCTTGCCCAGACCCCTCATGACCCTCTTTTTCTCAAATATCTCGGTATCGGGCTCTATAACAAAAAGTACTACGGCGAAGCGGTGCCATTCTTTGAACGCTCTCTCGCAATAGATCCGGAAGACGACCAGGCAGTCTATTATCTTGCATCATCCTATGAAGCCATCGTTGAATATGCGAAGGCAATCCAATTTTACCGGCGATACAAAGAGTTGACGGTTTTCGGAGAATACAAAGATATCGTCGATGCCCGCATTAAGTTCTTATACCGGCAGCAAATGCAGATTGAGGCAAAGAGAGCCTTGATTGAAGAATCGCAGCTCGACGTTGCAAGCGTGCCAACCAACACGATTGCCATACTGTATTTTGAGAATAAAGGAAACATGCGTACTCTCGATCCCCTTCAAAAAGGGATTGCCGACATGATGATCACCGATTTCTCGAAGGTAAGATCAGTGAAAGTGGTCGAACGGCTTCGCCTCCAAAAACTTATGGAAGAACTGAACTTCGGTGAATCAGGATTGGTTGACGAACGAACCGCACCCCGGCTTGGAAAACTGCTCGGAGCTTTTCGTCTTGTCAAAGGAACATTTTTTGACCTCACGTCCGAAAAATTAAGAATCGATGCGTTTGTGGCTCAAACCCGCTCGGGCCAGCTTGACGGTGTCACCGACATTTCGGGGAATATGAAAGAGTTTTTCCGTCTTGAGAAGGAACTTGTATTTAACATTCTTCACGAACTTAAAATAAAGATCACAGACGAGGAGCGCGAATCGATTCTCGAGATTCCGACGGAGAATTTTTTTGCCTTCCTGCAATACTCTGAAGGCATGGATTTTGAGGACAAAGGGATGTACGCCCAGGCGGTACAATCGTATTCAAATGCGGTGCAATCAGATCCGAATTTTTCCCAGGCGAAGTCGAGCTTAGCGGCTGCCCAAAAGACACAAGAAATCATGGGAGCGGGTGCTGGGTCAATGCTATCAATTCCTCCTCCTCCGAGCAGCGCTGCAATGAAAGATAACGTCGGCGCGGTCTCCGGCCGTGCTTTGATGACTTCGACAAATGTAAACTCCGGATTTGTGCCGGGGCCAAGTTCGTCGCCCCAGCCTACGACCGTTGTTACCCCGTTGCCGGAACCGCCGAAACCGCCAAAATGAAATCGAGAATGGATGAAAAGATCGTTACTATATAAAGCCTTTATACTTGGATTATCATTTCTTTTCTTTGCGCAACGGCTTTGTGCACAAGGATCTACTGTAACTCCAATCGGTCCCGACGGCGGAATTGTCAATGTTGTCAAGGGAACAACAAACGACAGCATTGTTCTTGCCGGCACGCGGAATAATGGGGTGTATCGTTCACTTAACGGCGGAACCAGTTGGATGCCGACGACGCTTACCGCAGCTTCAGTGAACGACATTGTATTCCATCCGTCTATTCCTCTCACTGTGTACGCTGCAACAAAAGAGGGATTATATGTCAGTTATGATGGCGGGACATCATGGACGCTGACATCGTTAACGATACCTACTTCCACAATTGCAATCTATGCTCAGGCTCCATTAATTATGTTTGCGGGAGATGGCCGTCAGACGTTGCAGGGAAGCAGCGGCGTCTATAAAACAACCGACGGAGGATTGAGCTGGATGAATCTATCAACCGGTCTTACAGTCAGCAAATCCATTACTGCTTTGGCGATCGATACCACCGATGTCGTCGCAGGGATGACGGTGTATGCCGGGACTGACAACGCCGGCGTCTATTCTACAAACGACGGCGGAAACACATGGAATCCATTTGTTAAAAACACTGGGCTTGTAGGCTTGGGACTGCGCATTCATTTTCTCTCCATTCTTCCAGGCACAGGATTGACTGCTGGAACTTCGTCGGGAGAATATTTTTGTCCTGGAGGAACGCAGTGGATTCGATTTACCGGTACCTCCATTGACGATTCGGTAATACAGTGTTCCTTCACGCTTGGCGACACCGCGGCGACAGACACTTTCTATATAGGGACAAAGGGGAACGAGGAGACGTTTCCGCCAATGCCTGTTAAGGGGGGACTTTACCGCACGACTACCCTAGGTGTTACATGGACGCCTCTTTTTAAATCATCGCTCGATGTTAATTCGATTTTTATTCCAGCGTCAAATGCCCAAAAAATATATCTGGCAACATCCGGCGGAATTTATCTAAGCTCCGATGCGGGCACGAGCTGGGTGCGCAGCAATACCGGCATGATGAACTCTATCGCCCGCACGATCGCTGTGGTCAATTCTACAAAAGAATATTTGATTGCCGGAGTCTACGGCGGCGGGGTTCTTAAATCGACGAATGCCGGTGCAACGTGGATTCCGTCTAACTCAGGGATCGAAAACCCGTACATCCGCGCCATTGTTGCCGACCCGAAAAACAATGCAACCCTCTATGCAGGCAGTGTGTACGGCCTCTATAAAAGCGCTGACACGGGAAACACTTGGCAAAAAGTTTCATTGTCAAGCATTGCCCATGATTCCCTTTCTCCTTTCAACAATAATTCTGAAGATGGCACGGTAAAGATTTCTCCCGTCGATTCGCATAATCTTTTTGTCGCTGCGCTGACGGGAGAATTCCTCAGCAGCTCGGACGGTGGAGTTACCTGGAATTCGTTAACGCCACCGCAGAAAGTACTCTCTCCGCTTGTTGAAAACATTGAATTTGACCCCATCAACGCATCGACTCTTTATTTCTCCGCCAACGGTGTTTGGAAGTCTACAGATTTGGGGAAAACCTGGGCTTCTATCACCGGTGATTTGCCCCTGAATGTGAGCGTCGGCGGAACGATTTATCCGTTGCTCGGATTTCATCCAAGGATTGATCCGAAGAATCCGAATGTCTTATTCCTCTCGACGATGGCGAATTCGATGCTGAACAATGAATACAAGACCACGAACGGCGGTCTTAACTGGACGTCGTTAAATGCTGTCGGCTTCGACATTGCGTTTGACCCGGCACAGTCATCAACGGTGTTTTGCGCCGGTTCCAACGGAATTTTGCGCAGCCCGGATGCCGGCATGACATGGACGAAAATTGGCGGCGACCCTTCCACTCAATATTACTCAACAACTCAAATCCCGGCGAATGACAGCACTATATTCATCGGCAGCAATCATGGAGTGACAAGCGTTTCGATCATCAACTCGCTCACTATATCCCCAGTGAATTTCGATTTCGGCACGGTGGCGATCGGAAGTGTAACAGGGCAAAGCATTACGTTCAACAACGTCGGACAGCAAAGCATTACCATAGGTGGTTTTTCGTTTTCAGGGTCGTCGGGCTTTTCGTTGGCTGCCAACGCTACACCGCTAACTCTCAAACCAGGAATTTCAGGGACGATAACCATGCAATTTATGCCGAAGTCGACTGGTGCATATCAGGCGACCTTAACCCTCACGACCGACGACCCCTCGAATCCGGCTGTAGCTGTTTCACTTCGCGGAACCGGCGTTCCTATAACTTCGGTCAGCCGCACGGTTTTGCTCGAGACAACGCATGGCATATCGTCGAATCTCGGCGCCAGTTCCATAACACAATATCTTTCCGAATTCGTGCAAGCGCTGCAGCGCAGCGGCATCACCGTGGAAGAGAACCAAAAGCCTTTCGATCCTTTGGCTGCGCCGTTCAATGCGATTATCATTGCAGCACCGAAGACGGCGTATTCGCTGGTGGAGATCAACGAACTTCATCAATATGTTGCAAACGGGGGCCTTGTCGTGATGCTCGGAGATTCCGGAAATTCCGACGCCAATATTTGTTTGAACGGGATTCTCAGCAACTTCCAATGGACGCTAGACCCGCCGTTCACACCGACCGGGCTTTCGCTGAATTATGATGTAGTCACTAACCCGACGACGAATTATTTGGGCAACGCGACGTCGCCAATTTTCTCCGCCTTCACAGACACGGCACAGCCGTTTGTGAAAGGCGTCAAGACAATTGTATCTTTTGGAAGTTCGAGCATCGCAGTTTCCGGGCAAGCGATTCCGTTTCTCAAAGGGAGCAGCACGACGTTTGCAATTTCCAGCGACAGCACTCAAAGCAAGACCCTGAAGCCGACGGTCGCAGCGATGAACCAGATCGGAAAAGGGACGATCTTCCTGATCGGCGATGTCGATATCTGGTCGAACGTAAAAGGGAAGGACACTTTATCTCCTCTGCCGACCGGGATTCTTGCAGGGGATAATCTCCAATTCGCACTTGATGTTTTTGGCTATACGGGAAACTATACGGCGAAAGTGCCGAACCCAACGTTGAGCAACCAATACCAGATTATCAGCGTTCCGTTTGATCTCGTTGATTTCACTATCGCCGATGTTTTAAAGGATCTAGGCAATGTGGACAAAACGAAATGGCGGTTGTATGGCAGATGGGATGGAGCGGAATATCTTGAATTTCCAAGCCCTGGGTTTCTTACGTTCAGACGCGGTGAAGGGTACTGGCTGATCACGAAAGGATCGCAATCGCTTACGCTCGGCTCTGCCACGGTTTCTTCGGCTCAGGGATTTTTCCCCATTCAGCTTGATTCAGGATACAATTTGATCGGAAACCCATTTCCATACCCCGTCAGTTGGGCAAACTCACAGCACTCGACTCCCGACTCCGTGGAGTCATGGCTTTGGGGGTTTGACGGTGTGGGCTTTCAGCAGGAAACCAATGTGATGCAGCCCTTTACCGGATATTTTCTGAAAAGCCTTCACAACGGCGTGACGATTTACATCAACCCCAATGAAGCATCGTCCGCTGGTTCTCTTGCGAAACAAACGAATACAACACGCCAATTTGCGGCTAACGAGTGGCAGGTTCGGATCAGTGCGTCGGATGATGTTGCAGCTGATAACGACAATGTGGTCGGCGTTCTTCGGTCGGCGAGCGATGAGTGGGATGCCGAGGATTTTTCCGAGCCTCCTCCCGCTCCATCCAACTATTTGGCCCTTTCGTTCAACCATGAAAACTGGAAAAATAATCCGGGACGGTACGCGGGCGATTTCCGTTCGATTCATCAGGAGGGGAACTATTGGGATTTTGATATCGCGTCCGCGAAGGTGGAAGCTTCCGTTTCCGTCCAATTTAACAAGTCCGGCAACATCCCGCCTGAGTTTGAAATATATCTTGTCGATATGACGACGGAGCGGGCGCACGATGTAGGCTCGGCGTTGTCGTACAATTTTGCTTTTCTGAAGAATGAACTTGACCGGTCGTTCCGGCTCGTCGTCGGAACCAAAGATTTCATCGGCAAGAATACGAACGGTATTCCAATCGTTCCGATTGGCTATTCGCTCGAGCAAAATTTTCCCAACCCGTTTAATCCATCAACGATTATCGCGTACACGCTGGGACACAGCACTCATGTCGAACTGGAAGTTTTCAATGTACTCGGCCAGAAAGTGAAGACGCTTTTCGCCGGCGACGAGAAAATAGGCAGTTATACAGTGGCGTGGGATGGAACGAACGACTATGGGTCAAAAATTTCAAGCGGTGTTTATTTTTATAGAATCCGGACAGAGCAATTTAGTTCTACAAAAAAACTGATGTTATTGAAATAATTTCATGCGATGTATGAACCAGCTGTGAGAACAATCCCTCACCATAGCGCCCTGTGGATTTCCGTTTGCTCGGTATTCTTTTATTTTGGCCAGCCTCTTATTGCTCAAATGGCAGCGCCAAAATACGACGAACGGCTGCTCTTTCAAGGAATGACAGGCATCACCGTCGGTGTTTCGCAGCAGGAATGGAAGTTGAAAGACGAAGGAAACATTGTCGAGCAATCCGCGCCGGCGATGCTTTCTATTCCACTTTCCAACCGCATTCTTCTTTCAGTCGCAAACTCTCCTGCGATTTCAAAGCTGGACACGATGACGCTTGAAGGCATTGCCGATACCCGCGTTGCTTTTTCATACGTCGTTCCGGGCGATAAAGTGTGGATCAACGGCGGCGTAAGTTTGCCGACCGGCGTGACAAAACTGACTGAAAGCGAGCTGAGTATTGCGTCGTTTATTTCCGAAACCTCGCTTGATTATCACGTGCCCGTTTTCGGACAAGGTACGAATGCGGATCTCGGATTTGCGTACGCCTACCCGCTGCAACGCAGGCTGGTCGTTGGATTTGGCGCTTCCTACATTTACAAGGGAGAATACCAGCCGGCATCGATCGAAGGATTCAGCCAGAAGTATGAACCGGGCGATGAAATCTCGGTGAACGCCGGTTTAGATTATACGTCGTTTTCAAAATTATCGCGCTTTTCGGCAGACGTGACCGTGACGAACTATTTTCCCGACAAAGTGGGCGGCCAGAATTTTATCCAATCGGGCCTGCGTTTCATGACGCTCGCTGTTTATTCGCTGAAATGGGGACCGGTAACGCATCGGTTGCAGGTGAGAACTCGTTTGCGCACGCAAAGCCAGATCTTTAGTTCGGGTGTTGAAGAGAAGTTCAAAAGTTCACAGCATTACGAAGTTGAATACACGGCATTGTGGTCCCCGTTTGAGTGGTGCTCGATCTCCGGACTGGCAGAAGGAAAATTGCATACCGGCGATCAGATACCGTTTGGGCTCGGAATTTTTGAGACCGGAAAAGCACAGCTTGCCTCCGCCGGGGCTGAAGCAGGGTTTTCCCTCGCGTCGTGGTTCGGCGTCGCATTCAACGCAAAGTACGGGGCTGGGAGCATTGTCCTCAATAATGTTACACAGACGGTCACCGGAATTGAATTTGGCGGCAGTGGACGCATCCAATTTTGAAATGAATGTTCTCAATTTTTTAATCATAAAGAGGAAGGATACTTCTATGAATCAACGTTTACATCGCGGCGGCGTATGGTGGTTGGTTTCGATCGCTGTGCTGCTCTGGCTGTCGGCGTCGATTGCTCCTGCGCAAGAGACAGCTCCGCAAACGATTGCTATTCTCTACTTCGAAAACAACAGCGTTGTTGACAAAGACAAACTCGATCCGTTGAAAAAAGGCTTGGCGGATATGCTGATCACGGAGATGTCGAAAATCAAGAGTCTCAGGGTTGTCGAACGTCAGAGGATACAATCGGTCGTTGAAGAGCTGAATCTTGGCGAGACTGATTTAGTCGAAAAAGGGACTTCTCAGAAAATGGGAAAACTTCTGGGTGCCAAGGTGCTGCTGTTTGGCGGATTTTCGAATTTGTTTGGCGATAAGCTCCGCATCGACGCTCGAATCGTTGCAACGGAAACCGGCCTCACACTCAAAGCGGAGGAAGAAACCGGAGACCTCGATCAATTTTTGACGATGTTGAAATCGCTTGTTAAGAAGATTTCGGACGACCTTGAAGTGAAATTGAGCAAGGTCGAAGAGGATCAACTTGAGTCCACGAAGGACGGGAAATTTAACGGCTATGTAACCTACGCTCAAGCGCTCAATCTGGAAGACAACGGGCACAAGCTCGAAAAAGAAGGAAAGACCGGCGAGGCTGCGGCGATGTACGAGAGTGCGCGGTCGATGTTTCAAAAAGCGTGGGATGAATCAAGCGGCTATGAACCCGCAAAACAAAAAGTGGATGAGATGACTGGATTGGTAGCAAGAATGAACAAAGAGACAAAATAAGGAGTGCAGGGAAGACAATAAAAGAGTGTTGCGTTCATAACTGTTCACGATTTGAGGAGATATGCGTATGAAACGAGTGATAATAATGCTGTGGACTGTTCTTGCGGCGTTGATGACGGCAATGGCACGTGTTCTGGCGCAAGACGCGGAGTTGCCCCGGATCATGGTCGTCGTCGACGAAAAAATTGACGACAAGGATGTCACCGCGCCGAAGGTCGCAGGAAGAATTGAAAGCGCATTCCTCGCGAAGGGATACCGGCTTGTCGATAAATCGCAGTTTGAGTCGGTCCGCGCGCGCGACCTTGCGCTCGGCGATGTGAACCCGACCAAAGCGAAAGAACTCGGCAGGCGGTTTGGTGCGGAACTGATCATCGCCGGCGGTGCGCAAGCGGTGTTTGGAGAGGAACGGGAAACATATGGTATCAAAACCGTCGAATATACAGCCGACGGCGAAATAAAAGTGATTATTACGGACACGGGGGATATTATCGCCGTGTCGAGCGCGACATCCAAAAAATCCTCTCAGGGAAAATCGCAGGCGGCGTCGAAAGCCCTCGATGAACTGGGTGAAACCCTTGCGTCTGACCTGCTCGCGAAAGTCGAAAAGAAATTAAAAGAAGCGAAGGAACAGCCGGTCGTCGTCCAGCTTGCGTTGCTCGGTGTGAACGATGTTTCACTGACGAAGATCGAACAGGATCTTCCGGGCAGGATTTCTATGATCCAAAAGATGAAGCTGCGCTACATGGAAGGGGATGCGGCGGTGCTGGATGTCTGGATCCGGGGATCAATCGATGATCTGCGGAGGCAGTTTTCGTCATTGGCGGACTATAAAATCGAATCGTTCACCGGCAACCGCCTCGACGTGAACACGAAAGTTTCCGGAACGAAAGCGAAGGTGAGCTATGCACTTCCCGGCTCGCTGGAGATTTCAGAATTCAAGGTCGACAATATTTTTCCTGCCGCCTACAACTATTACGCGTACAACCCTATCGGGCAAATCACGATTGAGAATACCGGCAAGGCCGATGTCAAAAATGTGAAAGCGAGTTTTTTTATCCCAGCGTATATGCAATTGCCGTCGGAGAAGATGATACCGCTTCTCAAAGCCGGGGCCAAAGAGACGTTTCCCGTTTCGGTGACATTGGATTCGAAGCAATTGCTCACGATCAATGAGAACACGGTGGCGCAGATAAAGGCTGAGCTTTCGTACATTGTCGGAGGCGAAGCAAAATCAAGAAGCCTGATCAAACCGGTCACAGTATACAGCAGGACGTCGATCACCTGGTCGCGCCCGAATTCCATCGGTGCGTTCATTACGTCGAATGACGATGCAGTGAATAACTTTTCCCGTTATGTCCTTGGCTCGGTGAAATATGATCGAACGATTCTTGAAGGTGCCCCACGTAATCTTTTGAACGCGATAGCGGTGTGGGAAGGCATCCGCGCGTTTTCGATCAATTATGTCAGCGCGCCGCGGAGGGTTGCCGAAGCCGATCTTCTTGACGATGTCCAATTTCCCCGTGAGACCCTTGCAAACCATACTGCAAACTGCAGCGGCAGCTCCGTTCTGCTTGCGGCCTGCCTGGAGAACATCGGTATCCGGACTGCGCTTGTCGGAACCTCCGACCATGTGTTCATCATTTTCGATTCCGGGGTCAATAAGAAGAATGCCTCGCGGGTCAGTGTCAATGACAAAGACTATGTTGTGAAGGAGAACACGGTTTGGATTCCGCTGGAAACAACCATCATCAATCATCCGTTTTCAGAAGCGTGGAGGCTCGCTGCGGAAGAATACTACAAGATCGCAGACTCGAAGGGAAGGCTTGACATTATCGATGTCCGCGCGGCGTGGGAACAATATCCGCCGGCAGATCTGGCAGTGAACGCGAAAACTGCTGAACCACCCCCGGCAGAAAAAGTCGGTACGCTGATGAATGAGGATATGAAGAATGTTTCACAAATATCGAATCAGCTTCTAGACAAAAAGATCGCCGAATTGAAGAAACGAGGCGATGAAAAATCCTACAACGAGGCATCAATGTATCTTGCAAACGCCGGCCGGTACGCCGATGCTGCTGCAGTGCTGAAGGGATACACCTCGCCGATGGCGAAGAACAATCTCGGGAATATTTATTTGATGCAGGGAGATTCGGCCGACGCATACAAGAATTACACCGCCGCTCTTGAAGCCGATACAAACGACGGCGGCATCGACCTCAATATGGGATTGCTCCAATATCTCGGCGGCGACCAGGAGGGGACTGTAAACTCGTTCGCCAGTGCCGTCTCAAAATTTCCATCACAGGAAAAAGCATTTACCGAACTGGGGATCGACCATATCGTGGCTGAAATGAACAAGACACGGGGAACGGAAAAGGGCGCGGCGATTGACCGGAACGAACTCCAGAGCCTCCTCTTTGCGGCTTTGCAGGATGTTGCTGCTAAGAGCACAACGCGGCCGAATACCGCTCGTATCCGGCGCGGCGAGAACAAGTTTGTTTTCGGAGGACGCCGTGGCATCGACCCGACGCAGCTTTCTAATATTAAGGATTTCCTCTACTGGAAAATATAATCTGGATTTACGTGTATTGGGCTGTCCAAAAACGAGCGCGTTTGGACAGCCTCTTCTATAGATCGAACCCGTTATGCGGTCTTCAATAGTGCGGTTCGCGCAAAGACATCAAGGCGCACAATGATTCTACAACTGAAGCTTTGCGCCTTTTCCCAAACCGATTGCTTTGCCGCCGGATTGGTGAAAGACAATTTTTCAAATCTCGCTGATTTCAATTTTCCGAAGCATTGATGTGCCGGATCATTCCTCCACCACAAAAGGTTACACCCCATGAAAAAAACATTGATGAAGGTGGCAGTTGGGATACTCATAGCAGCCGCGTCGGTGGCATTTTCTCTCTTCCTGTTCCACACTAACTCTGTGGAGAACACCCTGGGGTCGAATTTCTTTCCGGCCCTTGAACGAAAATCATACGATGCGCTCATACGTTCTCGCGGAGAACGGCCGCATACATCCAACGTTGTTATTGTGAAAATCGACGAGAACACGTTGAAGGAGCTTGATTACCCCGTGCCGCGCGACAAATTTGGCTCGCTGCTGGCCATTATTTCCGCCAGCGGTGCAAAAGCCATTGGCGTTGACTATTTCTTCCCGACCGTGAAACAAGACAGCGCGTCACAATTCCAGAACAGTCTCTTCTTAAGACTTGCAGCGCTGTCAAATCATGTGATCCACGCGGTTGGGCCTTTTGTGCCCGGCGAAGAATTTGGCGAATTGAAAGCGAAAGATATCGACAAAGAGGCATTCGCCGTACTGCATCCTTTTGCAATTCCGGAGAAAGGGGGCCGTCTCAATTTTCCGCGCGCTACATACATCGATGAACGCCCGTTCGATTCTCTCGCCTCCCTCGGAAGCGGCGTCGGACATGTGCTCCTCAATCCAGATTCTGTTGATGGCATCATTCGCAAGATGCCGTTTCTCGTCGAATATGCCGGCGACTATTATCCTGCGTTCGGTGCGGCGCTTGCATTCCACGCTTTGCATATTGACTTAAAATCTATCACGATTACGCCTACCGATGACGGAATGCTTGTTCATGCCGGGCAGCTCGAGATTCCGGTCAGTCAGCATGGCGATATCCAAATTGATTACGCCGGTAAGAACACCATCTATAAAGAAATCTCTTTTTATGATGTCCTCGACGCCTTCACTCGCGGAGACGCGCAAGTACTCTCTATGTTTAAAGGCGCAGTAGTGATCATCGGGCCGACTGCCCGCTCTATCGCAGACATTGGTGCGACGCCGGTATCCGAAAAATCTGCGAATTGCTATGTTCATGCGAACGTCTACGACCAGATCATGACGGACCATTATATCAGTTTCGCCTCGTTCGGCGCCCAGTTATTACTCCTCGTGATTCTCACGCTGACCGTTGCGATTTCGTCGACGCTGCTAAAATTGCGATGGAGTTTTCCGATTGGCATCTTTCTTCTTGGCGGCTATCTTTGGTTTGCATATTCTGCGTTCGCAAACACCGGAACAATGTACAATCTAACCGAACCTATCTTTGCGATCTTCTTCAGCTATGCCGGTGCGATGAGCTACATATCGGCGACGGAAGGGAAACAGAAGACGCAGATCAAAGCTATGTTCCAGAAGTATGTCGATGCCTCCGTTGTGGATCGGCTTGTCGATAATCCTTCTTTATTGAAGCTCGGCGGTGAAGAACGTGAGATCACAACATTGTTTGCGGACATCGAGGGATTCACGCGCATGGCGGAAAAACTCGGGCCGCAAAACACTGTCGGTCTTTTGAACACATATCTTACCGAGATGACAACTATTATTATTGAAGATCATGGAACTCTCGACAAATATATCGGCGATGCGATCATGGCCTTTTGGGGCGCTCCGTTGGACGACACCGAGCATGCCGTACACGCTTGTGCCGCCGCATTGAGGATGCAAAAAAGGCTGGAAGGACTTCATACTAAGTGGATTCACTTTGGCCGGCCCGTGGTCAATCAACGAATCGGGTTGAACACCGGCAAAGCCGTCGTCGGCAATATGGGAGCGGAAGCGAAGTTCAACTACACTGCTGTCGGCGATGCGGTCAACCTTGCGTCCCGTCTTGAAGGCGTGAACAAAGAATACGGTACACGCTTGCTTATGAGCGAGTTTACTTACCGGCGTGTTTCCCAAAAAGTTCTTGCCCGCGAAATGGATCTTGTTGTTGTAATGGGAAAGACTGAACCTGTGCGCATCTACGAGTTAATTGCGATGGCAGACGAAGTGCAAAACGACGCAACAAAACAATTTCTGGACTATTACCATGCAGGACTCGAAGCGTACAAAAAACGAGCATGGAAGAGTGCCAACGATCAATTCCAACAGGCGTTGCAAATCCGCCGCGATGACATTGTATCCAATCTCTACATCCAGCGGTCGACCATGTTCATAGATTCTCCGCCGCCTGATGATTGGAACGGTGTGTTCGTGATGACGAAAAAATGACGAAAGGCTTGGAACAAGCTAGGCAAGAGCATCGCAATGAAACACAAAGCCCCGGTAAATGCCGGGGCTTTGTGTCATACGACGATCCATCTGCGCCGATGGAAATCGCTGAAAAGAATACTACATTAGTTGAGCTTCGTCGGTGTCTGGGTCTGTGATGTCACCGACATGTCATACGAAGGGAATGTCCCATCGCTCAAAGCGGTCTTGCCAATACCATGCAGAACGACTGTCGTAGCAGTTCCTGCCGTCTTGATCGAATACGTGCCGTTCGGATTGTTTGTAAAAGCGGTGGACGCTAAATTTCCCAGTCCTGCGGCATCTGCCGTAAGGCCGACGAATGAGTTACCGCCTCCGCCAAGTGTGGTTGGCTTGGCATAATATTGCTGTGCCTTGGCTGCCAAAGTTGTCATATCCGCGATGACCGCACTTCTGTTTTGGTCAACTGCGTTATCCTGGAACATTGTAATACCGACGGCTACTGCGATACCGACGATAATGACGCCCAAGATGATCAGAAGAAGTTGTTGCTGTCCCATATATAGCTCCTTTTGTTATTGATTATTGGTTTTGATGATTGTTGGTTTTTATTGTCTAATTTATATGTGTTGTATAGCTGCACTCATCGTGCCAAACTTAAAACCCAATTTTTTCGCTTATTTTTTGCAGATTTTTCAAGAGAGAGAGGCTTTTTACCTGGCCCAGGTCATTTTTACCGGTTGAAAGTGACGCTCTTTGATTTGGCAAATTGGTAAGTGGATTAGTTGTGGGGAATTATTCTGCAATCGAACCAGAGCGGAGAGTTGCCAAAAACAACGAACCCTTAGCATCGGGAGTCACATGGAATTACTCAAAGCCGTTCAAATACGATGTCCGTATTGCGGGGAAGCAGTAGAAGTGGTAGTTGATTGTACGCTGCCTCGTCACGAGTACATTGAAGACTGTGAGGTCTGCTGCAGGCCGATGATCATTTCCGTTAGTGCGGCAGAAGGCGATTCTCCACAGGTTGACGCGCGCCAGGAGGACGAATAATTTCTTCAAAAAAAAACTGGCCGCATTTGCGCGCCAGCTTTTTCATTTTCTATCAGGAATGTTGAACCAAAGATACCGGTATTTTAGAGTTAAATTTCTCTATTCACCAGTGCCTTCTTCAATTGCGAAATATGCCATGTGATATTGATCTCTTTCGGACAGGCTTCAATACAATTGAAAATTGTGTGGCAACGCCAGACGCCATCCTGCGTATCGACGATGTCGAGTCGTTCGCCAGTCGCCTCGTCTCGTGTATCGAAGGCAAAACGGTACGCTTTCAAGAGCGACGCGGGCCCGAGATAATTCTCGTTTGTCCATAAGGAAGGACACGATGTCGAGCAGCAGGCGCATAAAATGCATTTCGCCGATTCGAAAAGTTTCTCAGCGTCTTCGTTGCTCTGCAGGCGTTCTGTTTCCGGCGGGCTTGTCTTGGTAATAAGATACGGTTTTACCAGTTCGTATTTCTTATAGAAATCCGTCAGGTCCACGACAAGGTCTTTGATCACCGGCATGGAAGGAAGCGGCTCGAGTGTGATGACCTTTGTGCAGTCCAGGACTCCGAGCAAGATCGAACATGCCAGGCGGTTTCGGCCGTTGATGCGCATTCCATCCGAACCGCAGACCCCGTGAGCGCATGATCGCCGGTACGTAAGGGTTCCGTCCGATGTGCCTTTGATCTTTTCGAGTACGTCTAACACGCGCCACGATTCATCGACGTCCTCGACCGTGTACTCTTTGTAGTACGGTGCCGTGTCCGTCTCGGGATTATATTTTTGAATCCGAAAAGTTACCTGCATTTGACTATCCTCACCTTACGTGAAAAGACCGGATATCTTCACGCATGCCGTGCTTAAAAAGATATCCGGGATCCTTGGGCTTTAATATACTCGTTCCTTCGGTTGAAATTTCGTGATGGCGACCGGTTTATATGAGATCTTCGGCTTGCCTCCGTTGTAATCGATGAAAGTGTGCTTGAGCCATTTCTTGTCATCGCGCTTCGGAAAATCTTCACGCGCGTGAGCACCGCGGCTTTCCTGCCGGTTGAGTGCCGAGACGACAATCGTTTCCGCCGTGCCCAGCAGATGGCGAAGTTCGATCGCTTCCATTAATTCCGTATTGAATTTTTTACCGTGGTCTGCGATGGAGATTTTCTTGTAGCGGCTTTTCAGGTCGTGAATTTCGCCGACAAGTTCCTTCATCATCTTCGCTTCACGGAAGACGGAACACTTGTCCATCATTTGTTCCTGCATCTCGGTCCGGATCGTTGCCGCGTTTTCACTCCCTTTGCTCGAAAGAATCCCGTCGATCATTTCCCGTGTTTTCCCGCCGGGATCTTTGGGAAGCGGCGTAAGTTCTGCTTCGTCCAAGTATTGAGCGATCGCTTTGCCTCCTCGTCTGCCAAAAACGATAATATCAAGCAAGGAATTTGTTCCTAAACGATTTGCTCCGTGTACCGACACGCATGCGCATTCTCCGGCAGCGTAAAATCCCGGGAGAATTTTTCCTTTCGCATTCAAGTAGACCCGCGCGTCGTTGTCCGTCGGAATTCCGCCCATCGCATAGTGCGCGGTAGGTTGAATAGGGATCGGTTCCTTTAACGGCTCCACGCCGAGGTACGTCCTTGCAAATCCTGTAATCTCAGGAATTTTATCGTGAATCACTTGTGCACCGAGGTGTGTAAGGTCGAGGTTGACATAGTATGTTCCGTCGCTTCCTTTGATGCCGCGGCCTTGTTTGATTTCGGTGTAGATTGCGCGTGAAACCATGTCCCGCGGAGCAAGATCCTTGACCGTTGGCGCATACCGTTCCATAAATCGTTCGCCGGCACTATTGCGAAGGATTCCTCCTTCACCCCGTGCCGCTTCTGAAATAAGGATGCCGAGCTTCCACAACCCCGTCGGGTGGAATTGGAAGAATTCCATATCCTCCATCGGAATTCCATTTTCGTACGCGATGTTGCACCCGTCGCCGGTGCCGATTAACGCGTTCGAAGTAATGCGGAACGCGCGGCCGTAGCCGCCGGTAGCAAACATCACTGCCTTGGCATGGAACGTATGAATTTCCCCGGTCGCGATTTCCATCGCTACTACACCGCAGCAGACGCCATTATGGATGATCAAGTCGGTGACAAAGAATTCGCTGTAAAAATGGATCCCTTGTTTTATGCAGCTCTCGAACAGTGTGTGAAGCATAACGTGGCCGGTGCGGTCGGCAGAATAACAGGCACGGCGCACCGCGACCCGTTTTGAGTTCGGGTCGGCGGGGTTTTCCGGCCGCGTGTGGCCGCCGAATTTCCTCTGGGCTATTTTTCCGTCCGGAGTGCGTGAAAAGGGGAGTCCCATGTGTTCAAGCTCGATGATGGCACGGATGGCGTCGCGGCACATGATCTCGATTGAATCCTGGTCGCCGAGATAGTCGCTTCCTTTGACGGTATCGAACATATGCCATTCCCACGAATCTTCCTCTTCATTTGCGAGCGCCGCACAGACTCCGCCCTGCGCTGTTCCTGTGTGTGAGCGCGAAGGGTAGACTTTCGATAACACGGCGCAGCTGCGGCCCTGCGGGATTTCCAATGCTGCACGCAGCCCTGCTCCTCCCGCCCCGACGATAACGACATCAAACGTATGAACCATTGAAAGCTCCGATAAAGAGACTCAGGTTTCCAAAATAACCTTCGGGAGATTTGTGCCAACAGCCAACGCCCAATACGTTGCGATGCGATCTTCCCGAAAGTCAGTCAATGAATTAAAATGATAAAATCGTTGCGATGCCCAGGCACCCGAATGTGATACCGGCAAGATAGAGAAGCCCGAGAATGGTCCATCTCAGCCATCCTGGCATTTTGTAATCGCGAAAAATATTCCATGTACCCGAGAGGCCATGGTACAGACCGAGCACGACGAAAGAAAGTTGCAAAGCCTTGTAAAGAGGATTCTGCATTCGTGCAAGCACAGCATCGTACGTATGGCCCGAATCGAGGTGGTAGTGCATAAGAATGTAGTGCCCGATGGCGACAACGAACAGCACTACACCCGAGACTCGCTGCAGGTACCATGCTGGCGCTCCCGAACCCCGCGATCCGTAATAGTGAGAAGACATAGCGTCGATCCCTTTGTTCTAATTGTGTTTACTTCACCACCGCTACGGAGTGAAGAGTATCCTGCGTGAGCATTATGTATCCCATGCCGAAGAAAAGAATGAGGCCGACAACCAGGACGGCATAGTATAATTTTTTGTGATAGCGCGCTCCTTCCGCTAAATCCACCAACACGATGCGGATTCCGTTCAGCGCGTGGAAGAGGAGGAAGGCAAAGAGGAACCATTCAAGAAAAAGAAACAGCGGCGTCCGGAACAACAGCATCTCGGAATCAAACGCTTCTTTCCCTTTCTGCAGCGACATCAGCGCAAAAATGTGCAGCATGATGTAACCGGTCAGGACAAGTCCGGTGATGCGGTGAAGCACCCATGCCCAGCTTCCGGAGAATTTGTGGTAAGCCAGGAGAACTTTTGCCCAACCGCCGGGAGGATAGTTGCTAGACATTCGGAATAAGCTCCTTTTTGTGGCTGCGATACAATGGTGTGATGGCAAATACTTTCCCGTTAACACTGAGCATAAAGTTCAACGGGCAAGCGAAACCGTCGTAATGTATGAAACAATAATTTAATTCTCAACTCTTCATCTTAATCTTAGTTGGGACACCTTTGTGATTTACCTTGCCAAATATTCTACCATGGAGCGGTTTTCAGATGAGTGTCCGGCAACTACTCGCACAATTCAATTTGTCAAAGCAACACTTTCGGTGATGAATTTTCGGACGGAGATAATGCTTCCGAGAAGTCCTAGCAGCGTTCCCGTCGTTAGAATGACGATGTAAAATGTCGGTTCGACGAAGACGATTGCGGCCAAATCTCCGCCGAATATTTTTGACGCATATTCTACGATAAGATAAATCACTCCCGAAGAAAAGAGTCCGCCCAACACCCCCTGTACAATTCCTTCGACCACGAAAGGGAGGCGGATGAACATTCGCGTTGCGCCGACGAGCTTCATTGTCGCGATGATTTTCCGCTTTGCGTATATCGCGAGTCGAATGGTGTTCGAAACGAGGAATATTGCCGTTATCAACAGTGCAACGCCGGCGGCGAGGCTTGCCGCGGCGAAAAGCTGGGCGCGCCTGTCCAACAATTCGAGAAGCGTCTTTCGATAAATCACATCGTCGACGCCAGGGACAAGCTTCAATTTTGCATAGATAACCTTCGCACTGTCGGCGTTCTTATAGTCTTTTTCAAGATAGACCTTGAAAGACGGCGGAAGAGGATTGAAGTCTAGAATGTTCCGGATGTCCTCGCCGTACTGCTCTTTAAATATTTTTGCCGCCTGTTCTTTTGAGATGTACTTGACCTGGTGTACGCCCGCGATAGCGAGAAGTTTTCTTTCAACGATCGGAGACGTTGCTTCGGTGACTGGTTCTTCTAAGAACGCTTCCATCTCTACCCGGTCGCGGAGCGACTCAACAATCTGGTTTGTGTTGCGGAAGACAATGGTGAAAAGGCCGAGCAGGATGAGCGAGACGGTGATCGTGAAAATTGAAATGAGCATGGACAGCCGCGCTCGTTTGAAGCCGGAAATCCCTTCTTTGAAGATGTATACAACGTTCATAATGCTATTTGCTCTGACGGATAAGTCATTTGGGGTTGACAATTATCCCGGTTTCGTAGGAACCGAGATTTTTAAAATACGAAGTCAGTTCTTGTAGATGATTCAGTGCGTTAACACGTTCTCTTTCTCTTGCATCGCCTTCTATGTCGAGATAGAACAAATATTCCCACGGGGAGCCGATGACCGGTCGTGACTCGATTTTAAGAAGGTTTATATTCCGCAGCGCGAACACCGAGAGGCACTTAAACAGCGCGCCGGGAATGTTTTTTGTCGTGAAGATTATCGAAGTTTTTGCATTCTTTTTAGGTTTCACAAGTTTTTTACCGATGACCAAAAAGCGCGTGAAATTTCTGTGATCGCTTTCAATTCCTGCGTGCAGAACCTTCAGCCCGTAATCCGCCGCCGCTTGCAGACTTGCGATGGCGGCGGCATCATAACGTCGCTCGTTTGCGATCATTTTGGCCGCTCCAGCCGTGTCGTAAAATGGGGTTACCGATACGTGTTTCAACGAACGCAGAAATTTTTCGCACTGTCCGAGCGCCTGCGGATGTGAATAGACCGCACGTACGTTTTTTGTCGTTACACCAGGAAGGGCGAGGAGATTCATTTTAATGCGGAGTTTTATCTCCCCGACGATATGAACGCGGTATTTCCACAACAAGTCGAAATTCTGGTGCACACTGCCGTGCAAGGAATTCTCAATCGGGACAATCGCGAAGAGGGATCGCCGTTTGACGACATCTTCAAAAATATCGTTGAACGTTTCACGAGCGACGGGTGTACAACTCTTCCCGAAGTACGCTCGTGCCGCCTGTTCGCTGAATGCACCGGGCTCGCCTTGGTAGGATATTTTAGGATGCGAAGACAAGAGGATGATAATTATGAATTAAGAATTAAGAATTAATAATTAATAATTAAGAATTAAGAATTAAGAATTAAGAATTAAAAGCGAAAGAACTTAACGCCAAATTCTCAGGACTACGAACTAAGGACTCCGAACTAAGGACTCCGAACTGGCAGCCAACCATCCCCATTAAAAGTTCGACTCGTCATTCCAACGTATAATTTTCCATTCGTCGATTGTGCTCGCACGTTCGAGCGTCAGGCTCGCGTAGCCGTCGATGCTGACGATGTCTGTGGGGCTGAATGTTACGGTTAGATTGAAATTCCTCGTGACATTTACAGTTACATCAGTCGTATCGCCCTCAACCGGCACCGTACCGTTCCAAACTAGATCGAGCCGCTGTGCGTTTTGAAATAATCCGTTGGTCGTACGCATATCGTCATCCCTCCCCCAGGAAACATCTGCGCCAATATCATAATCGCGGTAGACAAAAATAAAATTGTGCGCGAGTACCTGGCCGTAAATTGTCGTGTCTTTAAAAAGATACGCCTCTTTGAAGTTTTGGAAAACTCCGTCGATGGTTTTCTGGTCGCCGAGCACGGACCCATTCGTTTGATTTGAATTATCAAGCGCGGGCGCGAATGGATTAATGCATCCGCTGAATGCAATCGCACAGGCAATCGTTATCACAGCCGGCTTCATTGGCTGAATTGTCCTTTCAAATCGCTCCAACTCAACGTTGAATCATTTGCCGATTGCAAATCTTCCCAACGGTCAATGACCCATGTGCCGGCGCTTTTATTCGGCAGCAATGAAAACCGCGCATGACCGACGTACGTTTTAGGGGCGATAAAAACGGTATAATCTGCCGTATACAGCTCTGAGTCTGGCTGGTATGATATGTAAAGATCATGTGAAAACGTCACGACAAAGCCAACGCTCACGTTTGCGGCAGCTTTTCTGAAATAATTTGCCTCCGACTCTGTCGTCCATCGGGAAAAAATTGCACCGTAATTTCCCTTGGCTTTTTGTGTTGGAACAAATACATATTGCCCTCCCACGGACCCGATGTCGGAAAAAAGTTTTTGGTAATCATTCACGTTCTTATTCGTGAACGAAGTTACCAGGTTAGTGACGAGTATTTCCGGCAAGGTTGCCGGCGGATTCTCCGTCTCTCCCTGGGTGGGGGGTTGAGGGTCGCGCGTTTTCAGAAGATCGCACGACCCGGCGATTGCTCCGAGAAGAATGCAGGCCGGGATGATATAGTTAAAGCGCAATGCGTCCCTCCAGCGCCCTCGAGAGCGTGGCCTCGTCTGCAAATTCCAGGTCGCCTCCGATGGGCAGTCCGCGCGCAATGCGGGTCACATTAACTTTCAGCGGCTTGAGCAAACGGGATAAGTACACCGTTGTTGTTTCTCCTTCAATGTTTGGATTCATGGCGAGAATGATCTCTTCGATATCATCGCTGATGCGTGAAAGGAGTTCCTTCACTTTCAAATCCTCCGGCCCGATGTTATCCAGCGGCGACAAGGCGCCGCCGAGGACGTGGTACAATCCATGGAACTCGTTCGTTTTCTCGAGCGCCATCACGTCGTTCGGCTCCTCGACAACACAGATGACTCTTCGATTGCGTTTTGGGCTTGAGCAGATGTTACACGGATCGCTCTCGGTGATATTGCTGCAGACCGAACAGTACCGCACCTTGTCTTTCATGTTGACTAGCGCTTGGGCAAACGCAGCCACCTTTTCGCGCGGCATTTTCAGGACGAACAACGCCAGACGCAAAGCGGTCTTTTTCCCGATGCCCGGCAACTGCGCAAATTCTTCAACAAGCTGTTCGACGGATTCCGATGTGTAGCGCATTACATTCCCGGAAGATTAAGTCCAGGAATGTTCGGCAGCATGCCGTTCGTCACTTTAGCCATTTCGGACTGCGCGAGTTTGTTCGATTCTTCCAGCGCCTTGTTCACGGCCGCGACGATCAAGTCTTCAAGCATATCGCCTTCCTGGGGGTTGATAACCTCTTTCTCGACGATGATTTTAAGAATTTGTTGCTTCCCATTGGCGGTTACCTTTACCATCCCGCCGCCTGACTCCGCGGTCACGGTTTTCTGTTCAAGTTCCGCTTGCACCTGCGCCATTCTTTCCTGCATCTTCTGAACTTGCTTGAGCATTCCCTGCATATTGCCGCCCATTCCCGGGAAACCTTTCATAGCATCCACCTTATAGAATCATGAGTGAAAAATTTCATTCTTTGAAACGTTTGAAAAATCGTATCTCGCTAAGGCGCAAAGATGCAAAATTTTTAAAACAAAATCTTGGCGTCTTTGCGCCTTAGCGAGAGCGATGTCTTTGGCATTACTCCGTTGTCATCCAAACATCTCCTGTTCGACTTCCTGGAAGATGATATGACCTATGGTGATATGCCCTTCCTGGATTCTCTGCGTGTCGCTGGACGGAACGATAATTGCGAGGTCGACAAGTGCCTTCGACGCTCCCCCGTCTTTTCCGAGGAAGCCGATGGTTGACATTTTTTTCTCCCGTGCTTTGATGAATGCGTTGTTAACGCTTGCCGAGTTTCCGCTGGTGCTGATGCCGATGAGGACATCCCCTTCATTGCCCAGCGCCTCAACCGCCCGGGCAAAGACAGCATCGTAGCCGAGATCATTCGATCCTGCGGTAAGTGCCGATGAATCGGTGGTTAGGGCAATGGCAGGAAGGCCGGGGCGTTTGATGCCGGGAGAAAGTCGGATCACACATTCTGTCGCAAGATGCTGGGCGTCCGCCGCGCTGCCGCCGTTCCCGCAAAGAAGGATCTTCTTTTTGCTATTGAAAGCGCCGACAACGATGTCGATGGCTTTCGAGATATCTGCATTGCATTGCTCGGCGATTTTCAGCTTTGTTTCGGCGCTCGCTTTCAGCGAATCCTGAATGAAACTCTGGCGGTAAACGAGCGTGAGTGGAAGATGAGCCATAATAGTCTTTCTGCGTCTCTCGATGTTGATATCGTCAGCGAACGTGAATTGCGGAGGCGAATTCTTGTATAAGATTCTTCGAACTGTTCTGCTCCAAAACATTTCCTGTCACGACAAACTTTGCCCCGGCGTTTACTTTCTTGTGAGCATCTTCCGACGTCCGGATTCCTCCTCCGACGATGAGCGGAACAGAGCAATAGTGCGTAACTGCCGTAATCATTTCATCGGGAACGGATTGTTCCGCCCCGCTGCCGGCTTCGAGGTAGAGGAGCTTGAAACCGATATACTCTGCGGCAATCGCATGCGCAACGGCAATATCAGGTTTATTGCGCGGAAGAGGTTTGGTGTTGCTCATGAATTCTGCCGAAGTCGTTCTGCCCGATTCCACAAGCATATATGCTGTGGAAATTGCTTCGAGGTTCATTTTTTTGATGATCGGTGCTGCCGTTACCTGGCTTCCGATGATATGCTCGGCGTTCCGCCCGCTGAGAAGCGACAAATATAAAATTGCGTCGGCTTCCTTTGAGATTTGTTGAACGCTTCCGGGGAAAATGACAACCGGCACACCGGTGTTTTTCTTGATTGTTTTGATGCATTCCTCGAACGTATCGGCAAGGACCAAACTTCCGCCGACGAGAAATCCGTCAACCCCGGCGTCCGTCGCGCGTTCGATGAATTTTGCAAAGGTCTTTCCGTCGATTTTGTCAGGATCAACCAGGACGAGATATCCGGCCCCTTTGGCGTTTGCAGCTGCAACTAAAGTTTGATAAACGGACATTTTATCAGCTCAGAGTCATTTGGGAAAAGATATGCATTCCAGCATTTTTCACTTCTCACTTCTCACTATCAACTTCTCACTATCAACTTCTCACTATTAACTTCTCACTTCTAACTTTCAATTTGCTACATCATGCTTTCTACTACCGAGGCCACACTTCTCAACGCCTCGTCGAGTTTTGCCACATCTTTACCGCCGGCAGTCGCCAGATGCGGTTTTCCGCCGCCGCCGCCGCCGACAATCTTGGCGACAGCGCCGACAATCTTACCCGCCTGGATATTCCTAGTCTTGATCAGATCGTCGCTCACCACGCAGACCAGCGCTACTTTATCGTCGATGATCGCCGCCAGAAGGCCGACACCGCTGCCGATCTTCGAACGCAATGTGTCGCCGATGGATTTCAGCGTGTCAATGTCTGCCGCAGCGACTTTCGATGCAACAAGTTTGAATCCGTTGACCGCCGTTGCCGTCACAATGAGCGCATCGATATCGGACGAGGCCGATTTCAGATTATATTTCGCAAGTTCTTTCTCGAAGATTTTCTTCTTCTCCGCCAGCATCAATATGTAATTTTCCAGTCTGCGGGATGACTGCTGAAAATTTGAAAAATCCTCCGAAAGTCTTGCGGCGACAATCGCGGTCGGCGGCTCAGGGACTTGCTCCATCTTGCGCAGGTCAATATCGAGATTGAGCGTGTCTTCTTTAGACAATGAAGAAGTGCCGCTGCTTAACTGAAGAATATCTTTTTGGAGCGATTGAATTTCGTCGATAAGCTGGTATCCAAGCTCCACGCGTTCTTTGTAGGTTGTGTTTTGAATCCTGAAATATTCGAGCGCGAAATCGTATGTTATCGCCTCAATCCGCCGTACGCCGCTGGCACTGCTCGTTTCAGATCGGATCTTGAAGAAGCCGATGTCGCCGGTATTCTTTACGTGCGTGCCGCCGCAGAATTCCTTGCTGAATTCGCCGAATTGTACTACGTTCACTTTGTCCCCGTACTTGTCGCCGAAAAACATCAACGCCCCCATTTTCTGGGCATCCTCGAAAGGAATGTTGCGCCAATGCTGGAGCTGAATATTCTCTGTGATCTTCTCGTTGACAATGTTCTCGATGTCTGCAAGCTCCTGCTCGCTTACTTTTGAAAAGTGAGCAAAGTCGAAGCGCAAATGTTCGGGTGCGACGAGCGACCCGGCCTGGTGCACATGAGTGCCGAGCACTTTCCGTAAGGCGGCATGAACAAGATGCGTAGCGGTGTGGTTGCGCATGATGGAAAGGCGGCGAGGCTGATCAACTTTCGCAATCGCCTTAGTCTGTTGCTGCGGCCAATCGAAAGGTTTTTCCAAAATATGGATGTTAACTTTTCCTGATTTTACAGTATCAATAACACCGAGGTGATGCCCCGGTATCTCGAGCCAACCTTTGTCCCCGACTTGTCCTCCAGATTCTCCATAGAATGGAGTGTTGAGAGAGATTACCAAGTCGTCAACAGCAGACTGGATTTCCACTTCTTCTTCAAGCGTGTCATAACCATCGAACCTGAATTTTTCTTCAATAGCTGCTATGCCGAGATCTTTCGCTTTCTCTTTGCTTTTCGCTAGGGTTATTTCCGTGCCTGCGTCTCCGCGAAAATCTCTCGAGCGCTCCCTCTGTTGATTCATCAATTTGGAGAATGCTATCTCATCGACATTCAATCCTCGTTCTTTTGCGATTAGAATGGTCAAATCCAAAGGAAACCCAAACGTGTCGTACAATTTAAAAGCATCTTCTCCGCTTATAGCATTTAACTTCAAACTCACAACTTTATTCACAGCCTGTTCAAAAATCTCCAATCCTCTGTCGAGCGTCTGATTGAAACCTTCTTCTTCTCCTTTGATAACGCGTTCAATATGCTGCTGTTGCTCCTTAATTTCCGGAAAGACATGCGACATCGTCTGCACGAGTGTGTTAACCAGTTTGAACAGGAATGGTTCGTGCAGGCCGAGATTCCGCCCGAAGCGGGCTGCGCGCCGGAGAATTCTTCGTAATACATATCCGCGGCCTTCGTTGGAGGGAATAGCGCCGTCGGCGATTGCGAAGGTGAGTGCGCGAATGTGGTCGGCAATGACGCGCATTGCGATATCCGCTTCGTCGTTCTGGCCGTACGGCTTTCCGGAAATTTCCGAAATGTTTCTGATCAGCGGAGTGAACACATCCGAATCGTAGTTCGATGCGGGACGTTTGAAGTTGTTTTTCATCGCTTCCATCACCGCGCACACGCGTTCGAATCCCATGCCCGTATCGACGTGCTTCATTGGAAGATTTTCAAGATCGCCATTCGAAGTGCGGTTATTCTGGATGAAAACAAGATTCCAGATCTCGATCATTTGCGGGGACCCGGCGTTGACAAGGGAGGCGGTTGCGCTGCCGTCCGCAGTCAAGTCCATATGAATTTCTGAGCACGGTCCGCACGGTCCTGTTTCTCCCATTTCCCAAAAATTATCCTTCTCTCCGAACTTTAAAATGTGCGCCGGGTTGATGTCGGTAACTTTTTTCCACAATTCAAACGCTTCATCGTCAGTTCTAAAGACCGTTGCCCATAAACGCTCTTTTGGAAGCTTCCACACGCCGGTCAGCAATTCCCACGCCCACGCGATTGCCTCCTCTTTGTAGTAATCGCCGAACGACCAGTTGCCCAGCATCTCGAAAAACGTGTGGTGGTACGTATCGCGGCCCACTTCTTCGAGGTCGTTGTGTTTGCCGCTCACCCGTATGCATTTCTGCGTATCGGCAACCCGTGTGTAATCGCGTTTGCCGGTACCGAGGAAAACTTCCTTGAACTGATTCATTCCCGCGTTCGTGAAGAGCAGCGTCGGGTCGCCGTGCGGTATCACCGGCGCGCTGGGGATGATGCGGTGCTGTTTCGACGCAAAAAAATCGAGAAACGATTGTCGAATTTCAGGTGAGGTCATCGGCGGTTACGGCTTCTTTTCGATTGATGCATTGATCTTTTTGAGCAGTTCTTCAGTTTCCTGTACTTGTTCCTTGTCTTTCTTTCCAGTCTCAATCGCAATCTCCGCGTACTGCTGCGCCTTCTTCAGGTCTCCGTTTTTGTAGAGGAGAGCGGCGTACGTATCGAGCAGCATGTATTTCGGGCTTTTTTCTATCGCATCGCGCATCCACGTTGTTGCGCGGGCTATAACCTCTTTGTCGTCGCACTGCTGGTACACCATCCAGCTATAGTTGTTCACTATAATTGCATCAAGCCCGCTTGCAGAATTTTTTACGCTGTCAATAAGATTGGCAAATGGGGTCCAGCGGTTCGTGCCGCTGTAAAATCCGAGTTTATAGCTGAACTCCAATTCATTGTTCAAGCCGCTGAAATATTTCTTCGAAGCGGCAATTACTTTTTCCAATCCCGGCTCGTCGTTTGCTTTGATTGCAGCAGCGAGGTCGGTCGAGAGAAAAGTGGTCACCACGTTCCCCACGTCACTGGTTCCGTACATGTTTTTCAACCGGTCATAATTCTTAAAGACAAATTCTTTATATCTGCCCGTCACCAGATAACTGAAACGATACAATACCGACCATGCAACTTCGTTCGAAAGGTCTTGTGCCGACGCTAAGAAAGAGTTTACCGTCGCGCTGTCAGGCCGTTTTCGGAGATTGCCTTTAAGGAACGAATCTTTGTAGAATTGCGGGAATCCCGGTTCGAGGATGGCCGATATTCCGGTCAAGTTATCCTGCTTGGCCGGATCGAGCGCGGCGTTGAGTTCCTCGAGGAATTCTTTTGATTGGTGGTAGCCGATGATGCGGCTCACAAGTTTTCCGTCGGGAGTGAAAATGAGGAATGTCGGAAAAGCATTGACGCGATATTTTTCGGACATCACGAGGCCGAAGCCCGTCTCCATTTCGTATTGCACCGGAACAAATTTTTCGTTCATGAATTTTGTCACGGCGGTATCGGAGAACGTCTCTTTATCCATCACCTTGCACCAGCTGCACCAATCGGTATACGCGTCGATGAAAACCAGCTTTTTCTCTTTCGCCGCGAGCGTTTTTATGTTGTCCCACGAAGTCGTCGTGTCCCTGAAAGGGATCAGTTCGCCCGCAACGCAGTACGTCAGGGGGAACAGCATCACAACCGACGCAAGAGTCATTCGTCTCATGTTATTTTCCTCAACTACACTTCAATTTGAGTCATCAATTCGATTTCTTCGAGAACGCGTGTAATCTCAAGACACCGCGTCAGTTCACCGGTGTACACGCACGACTTACCTGTATTATGGACTTCCCACGTCAGCGCTTCTGCTTTTGCATGATCGCATCTCAATGCTTTGATGAGTTGGTTGATGACCTCATCGAACGTGTGGACTTCATCATTGAACAAGATCGCCCGTACCGGTTCCTTTAGCTTCGTCTCATCAATAACGTTCTCAAGCACATCGGAATCTGATTGAGGTTTCTCGCTCATCGCATCTTTTTCTCTCGTTAATCTTTGAAAAATAACGAAAAAACGACTGCCGTGCAAGGTAATCTCTTGCGGGGAAGACTCAGGATTCATATATTTACATCAGGAAATTGCCACCTAAATCCCATTGATAAGGAAACTTTACTATGATTTTCGACTTCGAAATGATCAAGAGATTGTACGCCGGGCTGCCGGCAAAGGTCCAGCTTGCCAGAAAGCTCGTCGGACGTCCGCTGACTCTCACCGAGAAAATTCTTTACGCTCATTATTTTGAAACTCCACCGGAGGCCGCGGAACGGAGTACGTCGTACGTTGATTTTGCCCCGGACAGAGTTGCGATGCAGGATGCGACTGCACAGATGGCACTCCTGCAATTTATGTCGGCAGGAAGAAAGAGAGTCGCGGTGCCGTCAACTGTTCATTGCGATCATTTGATCCAGGCACAGGTTGGAGCGAAAGGGGATTTGCTGAGGGCGAGCGAAGATAACAAGGAGGTATACGATTTCCTGGCGAGCGTTTCGAATAAATACGGCATCGGATTTTGGAAACCGGGAGGCGGAATCATCCATCAGGTGGTGCTGGAGAACTATGCGTTTCCCGGCGGGATGATGATCGGAACGGATTCGCATACCCCCAACGCCGGAGGTCTTGGCATGATTGCTATCGGAGTCGGCGGCGCCGATGCTGTGGATGTGATGGCGGGGATGCCGTGGGAATTGAAATTTCCAAATGTGATCGGCGTGCACCTGACCGGGAAGCTGAACGGCTGGACATCCGCAAAAGATGTCATCTTGAAAGTTGCCGGCATCCTCACTGTCAAAGGAGGGACGGGGGCGATCATCGAGTATTTTGGCGAAGGGACGAAATCCATTTCATGCACGGGGAAAGGCACCATCTGCAACATGGGTGCCGAGATCGGGGCGACAACTTCAGTGTTTCCGTTTGATTCCCGAATGGCCGATTATCTCCGGGCAACAGAACGTGCCGATGTTGCCTCACTCGCGGAAGGTGTGGCTGAATTTTTGACGCCGGATAAGGAAGTCGCTGCCGCTCCGGAAAAATATTACGAACGCATTGTAGAAATTAATTTGAGCGAACTTGAGCCGCATGTGAACGGGCCCTTCACGCCTGATTTGGCATGGCCGATTTCAAAGTTTGCTGAAGCTGTGAAGAAAAATAATTACCCCGAAGAATTGAAAGTCGCATTGATCGGGAGCTGCACGAATTCTTCGTACGAAGATATCGAGCGTTCCGCGTCGGTCGCGAGGCAGGCACTCGGAAAAGGATTGAAAGCAAAATCGGAATTCACTATCACTCCGGGCAGCGAGCAGATTCGCGCGACGATCGAGCGCGATGGACAATTGAAGACTCTGACCGACATTGGCGGATTGGTTCTTGCCAACGCATGCGGCCCGTGCATCGGGCAATGGAAACGGCACGATGTCAAGATGGGAGAAAAGAACTCCATCATCACCTCATACAATCGGAATTTTACAGGACGGAACGACGCGAATCCGGCAACGCATGCGTTCGTTGCCAGCCCGGAAATTGTCACCGCATTTGCATTAGCCGGAAAACTTACATTCAATCCATTGACTGACACAGTTGTCAATGCCAGGGGGGAAATGGTGAAGCTTGACCCTCCGCACGGAGACGAACTTCCCAAAAAAGGATTTACTCCCGGAGAAAGAGGATTCGTTGAACCTTTGAAAGACGGCGGTACTGTTCAGGTAAAGGTCGACCCAAAGAGCGACCGTCTGCAGATTCTTCAGCCATTTACTCCCTGGGAGAATAAAGACCTTGAAGGCCTCCGTGTGCTGGTAAAGGTGAAGGGGAAATGCACGACCGACCATATATCCCCGGCGGGAAAATGGTTGAAATTCCGCGGACATCTTGACAACATTTCGAACAACATGTTCATCGGAGCGATCAACTCATTCACAGGCGAAGCCGGCAAGGGAAAAAATGTTCTCACCGGTGAAGTGAAAGATTTTTCGGCCGTTGCGCGCGACTATAAAGCAAAGGGAATAGGCTGGGTTACTATCGGAGACGAGAACTATGGAGAAGGCTCGTCCCGGGAACACGCCGCAATGGAACCGCGCTTCCTCGGCGGACGAGCGATCATCGTGAAAAGCTTCGCGAGGATCCACGAAACGAATTTGAAGAAGCAAGGAATGCTGGCGCTCACATTTAAGAATTCATCGGACTATGATCTGATCCGGGAAGACGACGTACTTGCGATTCGAGGTTTGACAACCTTCGCTCCCGGTGTTTCGTTGAGTCTCGAAGTAAAACACAAAGATGGAACGACACACTCGATTGCGCTGAACCATTCCTTCAACGAAGGGCAAATCGCGTGGTTCAAAGCGGGGAGCGCGCTGAATGCAATGAAAAATTAATAAATAAGAATTAAAAATTAAGAATTGGGGGGAAGAGTGAAACAGGGCAATGTCATTCAGGCAAAAAGTTACCAGTTTGCACTTGAAATTATGAAAACATGCAGAGTGCTGGCGGATGCGAAAAAAGAGCGAATTATTTCTCAACAGCTTATACGAAGTGGAACTTCTATCGGTGCAAATGTAGAAGAAGCTATCGGCGGTCATTCAAAGAGAGATTTCCAGGCCAAATTGAGGATATCTTATAAAGAAGCCCGGGAAACTCATTACTGGTTAAGATTGTTAAGAGATGGAGACTATCTTGACCAGAATCAATCTGAAAAACTGATAGTAGACTGTGAAGAGCTTCTAAAAATCTTAAGCTCAATTCTGAAAACTCTGCAGTCAAACAACTAATTATTCATTCTTAATTCTTAATTCTTAATTCTTAATTCTTAATTAATAATCGGAGTTCCAATGTATGATCCAGTAGCAATCCAGCCGTTCCGCGATGAATTGACAAAAATCGGTATTCGTGAATTGCGGAAGGGCGCAGAGGTGGATGAAGTAATGAACCAGAAGAAGGGAACGCTGCTCGTTGTCGTTAATTCCGTTTGCGGATGTGCGGCAGGACGGGCGAGGCCGGCTATTACGAAGGCACTCCAGCATCCTAACAAGCCTGATGTGCTGACGAGCGTTTTTGCAGGCCAGGACATGGAAGCAACAGCGCGGGCGAGAGAGTGGTTTGGCCAGATACCGCCGTCGTCGCCTTCGGTAGCGTTGTTCAAAGACGGCGAGCTTGTGCATTTCATTCCACGGTTCAGAATTGAAAACCGGGATGCCGATGCAATTGCTGCCGACCTGACAAGCGCTTTCGACGAATATTGTGCGACGGAAAAGGTAAGCGTGTAAAAGAAGTGTGCGGAATTGGGATGGTCGAAGTGAATTCCGCGAAAAAATGAAACAGAGGGAACGCATCCGTGCGATCCCTCTGTTTTTTTTATTCCGCAATTATTTCTTCTTGTACATGTCGATAAAAGGCGTTAGCAATTCCATCGGGAAGGGGAAAATGGTCGTCGAATTATTCTCCGAGGCCACTTCCGTCAATGTTTGAAGATACCGTAATTGGAGCGCGATAGGATTTTTCTGGATGATCGCTGCCGCTTCGCCCAATTTCACACTCGCCTGTAATTCTCCTTCTGCATGAACGACTTTCGCCCGGCGTTCGCGCTCTGCTTCCGCCTGTTTCGCCATCGCGCGCTGCATTTCCGGGGGCAGGTCGATCTGCTTCACTTCCACGGTTGAAATCTTTATTCCCCACGGCTCGGTGTGCTGGTCGATAATCATCTGAAGCTCATGATTGATCTTGTCGCGCTGTGCGAGCAGATCGTCCAACTCAAACTGGCCGAGTATGCTGCGCAGTGTCGTCTGCGCCAATTGCGACGTGGCATAAATATAATTCTCTACGCTCACGATCGCTTTGTCCGGCTGCACGACGCGGAAGTACACGACCGCGTTCACTTTGATCGAAACGTTATCCTTTGTGATGACGTCTTGAGGCGGAACGTCCAAGACCACCGTTCGCAGACTGACGCGAATCATTTTGTCGACAATGGGGATAAGAAGAATCAATCCCGGCCCTTTCACGCCGATCATCCTCCCGAGGCGAAAGATGACTCCGCGTTCGTATTCGGACAAGATCCGTATCGCATTAGAAAGGATGATGATGCCAAAGAAAATGAGAATGATGAGAAGAACTCCAATTGGTTCCATGTTGAACTCCTTTTCGTGATGAAAGTTGAGAGAGATTCCCGATCTTTTACGAGGGCTACTTGCCCTTAACGTCTTTTTTAACTTTTAACGACAGGTCGCGTATTTCTGCAACGACGATGCCGGAGTCTTTTGGCAGAGGACCGTCGAGGCTTTCGGCGTTCCATAGTTCACCGTGGACTTTGACCTGCCCTGACGGATTCAGTTTTGTAAACGCTACGCCATGCTCGCCAAGGATCCCTTCCGCCCCCGTTGCCGGTTTGCGCCGCTGCGCTCTCAGTCCGGCTCCGATGGCGAAGACAAAAAAAGCAGCGGTAAGAAGGACGGTGGGAAGAATGACGTTGAGCGAAATGTCCTGGAATTCGAACCATGCATCCGTATTAATAAGCATAATAGAGCCGAGAAAAAGTGAAATTGAACCGCCGACCGTGAGTAATCCGTAACTTGTAATTTTCAGTTCCAGAAGGAACAGGATGATGCCGAGAACGATGAGCGCTACCCCTGAATAGTTTATAGAAAGCGTGTGCATCGAATAGAGAGCGATAAGCAGGGAGATCGCGCCTGCAACGCCAGGGAAAACAGCTCCCGGGTTGTACAATTCAAACAACAATCCATACAGGCCGATCATCATGAAAATATACGAGATATTCGGATCGCTCAACGTGTCGAGAATTTTGTATTGCCAGCCCATTTCCCATGTTTCAATTGCTGCGCCCTTTGTTGCCAGCGCAACCGTCCTGTCGCCTGTGGAAATTGTCCTTCCGTCCAAGGAATCCAACAATGCGGCCCGGTTCTTCGCGATGAAATCTATAACGTTTTTCTTCAGCGCCTCTGTTTCGGTAATGGAAAGGCTTTTACGAACGGCTTCTTCAGCCCAAAGTATGTTGCGATGCCTTTTTTCCGAAATTGTCCTGATAAACGCCGCCGCATCGTTCGTGACCTTTTCCGTCATTGTTGAGTCCATGCCCCCTTGCATGTTCACGGGATGCGCCGCGCCGATATTTGTTCCCGGTGCCATAACGGCAACATGGGCTGCCAACGTGATGAACACTCCGGCGGATGCCGATTGCGAGCCGGAAGGTGATACGTATACGACAACGGGAACGGTCGACGTTAAAAAATCTGTCACAATCAGCCGGGTTGATTTTAACAAGCCCCCGGGTGTGTTCAGTTCGACGACAACGCAATCTGCATTTTTCTCTTCCGCCCGCTTGATGCCTTCATGGATATAATCGGACGACGCCGGATTGATCGAGCCGTCAATTTTCAGGAAGAGGACAACGCCGTTTCCGGCAAACGAATGTTGAGAGAGGATGAGAAGGAAGAAAACGATAAGTTTTTTCATAACGCTTCGGTTTGAGATTCTGCACCCCGTTGTACTGTCATCAAAGTAACGAAATAGTCGTGTGAAAGCAATATGACGCAGGCAGCGGCAATGCCGCGCTTTGGCCTTAGCAGGATTGTGTTTTTTTCGAATTAACTCAAATAGAAGGCGCGAAGCAGAATGAAGGATGTACGCCAACTCTGCATCGGAAATGATCGGTGCTTCAGTGTCATGGACATTTCTCTCCCGACTTCATCGGCCGAAGACCCCCTACGGGCCTGTGACCTCGCCGGGTCGAGACGTCGGCCGCAGGGTCGTTCTACGAATCGTAGATACACGACTCGGCGAGGAAAAGGACGACCGTCTGATGCTGAATTTAGAATTAGTCTTCACATAGCCATTTAACTCGTTTCTCTGCGATAATGAGGGTTTGACTATCAGGCCTATTTTTTCTATATTTTCAGGGATTTTTCCATCTATAAATCAATACAATGAATAAGTGAAGGAACATCGTATGAAACTACTACTCCAGTTGGGGATTATTGGCGTCGTGCTTGGTGCAATTCTGACGACGGGTTTTGAATGCGCATCATCGGAAATGACGAGTGCAAAATTATATTTACAGCGAAAAGAATACGATAACGCGAAGAAGCAGCTTGAAAAAGAAGTCGAAAAGAATCCGAAAAATGAAGAAGCATATTATATGCTCGGGAAGGAAATTCAGTACGTGCAGGGGGATTTCAAGGGCATGAAGGAATCCTTCGACAAGGCATTGGCGATTGCCCCGACTCATAAGCAGGAAATTCAGTTGCTCACACTCAGTGCATGGGGAAAATTGTACAACGAAGGCGTCGACGAGATTAATAAGGCAGCCGACTCTGCAGGCTTTTTGGAGAAAGCCATTGGCTCATTCTCAACGGCGGTGTTGATACTCCCGGAGAGCCTGTTAACACGCCGCACGCTAGGGCTGGCGTACCTCCGCAACGACGATACCCCGGACGCGATCGCTCAATTCAACATAGCTTTTGAGAAGGGAAAAGATACGTTGTCCGCCAAACTTCTCGGTCGAATTTACCTTGACAGCGGAAATGTGCTCAAAGCGAAGTTCATCGAAGATCATCGGGAAGTATTTGAATCGATGAAAAATTTGAGCAGCATCCACGAAAAAATAAAAACCGCCGACGTAAGTTATTTGCTGGGCGATTCGTTAATAAAAATTACCAAGCCCCAGAAGCCGAAGAAAGGGGACACAAAAGAAACATGGAGGATTGAAAAATATCATCTGACATTGTCTGTCGAAGGCGGCTTAGTGACAAAAGTCAAATACGATGACGACAAGCCGTACGCTCCGCCGGTTGATTCGACCCAATTGAAGGCTGCAATTGTGCAGTTCGATAAAGCGGTTGTTACTATGCAAAAAGCGCAGACGATGTTTCCCGGAAACGCGGAAATTTCCGAAAACTTAATGAACGCGTACATCGGTGCCGAACGGAATGACGAAGCGCGGGCACTTCTTCTGGAACGGGTGAAACAATACCCCGACAGCAAATACGACCATTACAATCTCGGCGTGTTCTTACTGAAAGATTCGTCGTACTCCGATGCAATCAAGGAGTTCAAAACGGCTTTGGCTCTGGATTCGACGTTCTCCTCTGCCGTGTACAATATTGCCGCGACCTATGTTAACTGGGGCGTCGTGGAGCAGGCGAAATTGAAGGCCGCCGGCAAAGAGGACGATTTATCGTACAAAGAGAGATTCAAGATGGCACTGCCGTATCTCGAAACGGTCGTCATCGAAAAAAAGAATGACATCCAGATGTGGGAGCTGTTAGGCCAGGTGTATGCGAACCTCAACATGAAGGAGAAAGCCCTTCAGGCATACGATAAGGCCGATGCGATCCGACAAGGGAAAAATTGATTGAAGAGCGGGTGTTCTTCTGAATGACTCAACAAGGTGGAGCGCGCAGCGACGCAAAAATAGAATAATCTATGCGGTCTGGAGATCGATAATTTTCCAGATGTTTCACGCAATGAATAGCGGCGACTCGATTTTTCACGAGAGGAAAATTTTATGAGCAATCCACAGCCCCCGCAGGGCCAACAGATAAATATAGAATTGGGAGAAAAAGAAGCCGAGGGGATTTACTCAAACCTGGCGATTATCACCCATTCTCCCGCTGAATTTGTTATTGACTTCACGCGCATCTTGCCCGGCGTCCCGAAGGCGAAAGTGTTTGCCCGAATTGTCATGACTCCGCAGCATGGGCGGTTGCTGTTGAACGCCTTGAAAGACAACATAGAGAAATACGAGTCAAAATTCGGCGATATAAAAATCTTGGGTGATGAACCGCCGACGCCTAACTTCGGCTTTCAGCTTCCAACCAAAGAAGAGAAAATACACTAATTGTTGTGTTTTCATGAGTGCCGGACGCAAAGTATTGCCGCCCGGCACTTTTCCTTTCCACGCCCCCAGAGCCCTGTATGACGCACATCAACATTTAACAAGTGCGGATATTCTACATTGACAGCAGAGAGGCCATTTTCAATCAAGAGACCGTGACCTTCCCAATGCCGAGCATCGCCTGTGGTACCATTTTAATCAGGAGGACTTCATGAAGTTTCTCTCCAAGTTGAAACCTGAAAAAGCAAGAATCATTTTGTTTGTGATTCTTTTCTTCACGCTGCCGTTTTCATTCCAGTGCGTGAACAAGCTTTTGGACACGAACAAGCCCAAAGCTCCTCAGTGGCAGGTCCCCCTGAATATCGGCCTCATCGACCGGACCTTTACTTTCGAACAAATGATTCAGAAAGATCCGAAGTTCATCGTCGATTCGGCATCGGGGGCTGTTATTTACAGGCCGTCGTCACTCGTGAACCAGCCTTCGCCAATTACTCTTCCCGAATTAAATCCGGGGCCATCTCGACTCAGCAAACCGGTAGGGCCTTTGCAGCTCGACGTAAGTTCAATCTCGGGAGTGAATATTGGGGCGGGCCAACTGTTTCAGGGACAATCGCTGCCATTCACGTATCCGGCGGGAGGATCTAACTTTTCGTTGGCTATGCAGCAACCGGTTAACAATCCCGCTGCGCTGTATGATTATATCGTATTTGAAAACGGACAGATGACGTTGTCCATCAAGAACAATTTTCTGTTCACCATCACGTTCGCAGCCCCGGGAGTGCAACTTGTAAATACCGACATGCTGGCGGATCCCGCCTTGAACGATTCGGTGGTTGGAACATTCACGTTCCCTGCAGGCGGGATCGCTCCGGGATCTACGGGGACATCGACGGTGCCGATTTCGGGAAAAACTATGAGCGCGAATCTGAACTTGAGATTTACCGTCCAATCGAACGATATCCAGAATAAACAAATCAACGCCAGCGACAATCTTTCAGCCGGCATGACGATCGACGGCGGAGGTGCGGGTGTAAAACCGACGATAAGCAAAGCAAAAATCCAGTTGAAGGTCCCGTACCCCGTAGTCAGTATACCGGATTCTGCAATTCAAATTCTTGACGATTCGACAAAAATTAAGCGTGCTGAATTTAAGGACGGTAATTTTACGATTAGGATCACAAACAACGTTCAAACAAAAATTGCGGTCGATTTCACGTTTAAAGAGCTGGTCGATAAAACCACCGGTCTTCCTTTTATACTAAAAGATGATCTTACGCAGACGGATACTGTTCCTGCGGCGAATTCCCTGACAGGACAGCCCGGGCAGTTGTTGCAAACGGTTTCAATGCCAGACTATGCCTTCCAATCGCAGCATGATACCGTTATTGGTTCCAGGATAGACACACTTTCAGTACTTAATGGTCATATCTCGCTGGCGATCAGGACTCTTGCTGCTACGCAAAGCAAGGTAGTTATTTCGGAGACCGACTCCGTAGTCGTTGATGTGCTGCCGCAGAATAACCACCAAACTCCTCCGCGGAAAACATACGTTCTTGAAAAAGTGGTTGGCAAGGTCAAACCGACTCCCGTTCCGATCAACGAAACCGTGGACGCTGGGATCGGAAATATTGGCAATCAATTTACGGCGGATGCCATCAACTTTGATTCCGTTTCCATAAAGCTCAAAATCCTAAGCACCGGCTCGTTCCCGACTGATCTGACAATGAAGATCTCAGGATTGGACAAAAATGGTGTTGTGCATGGTGCGCCGCTTACAGCACAAGAGCGTAATTCGAGCGGTGTGCTGACGAACGTCCTTCGCATAAATCCAGGACAGGAAAAGGATATTGTCTTCGACAAAACTACCAGCAATGGCGGGTACGGTATCGATCAATTTCTTTCGAGCTTTTTCACCGGCGGGAACGGCAGCCTGCCTTCGAAGCTTGTCGTTACGGGGCAAGCGGTTGTAGACCCCGCATCGTATTATCAATATCCGGACAGCACTGGTACGGTCCAAGTGGGGGACAGTGTTTTCACATCGGTAGATTTTTCATTCCCCGTTCACGTTGGAATTATCAACGGTATCTTTAGAGATACCGTTGTTATCACCGATACCTCCGGTAACAAGATCGACAAGAAAGACCTCGCCCAAATCGACAGCGGAAATGTTATTTTTACGATATTCAATGGATTTCCGCTTCAGATCACCGTCGGTTCGAAATTGCTGCCGGGGCTTGCCTCGAACATGTCGAAACCGAACACAGACACCAATGCTGTGCTGCTTTCGCTTCCCAAGACAGGAGTGATACAGGCGGACAGCGCCCGCTATGCCTCCACACCCCCAACCAATTCACCAATCGGATTGACCGGGACAATTATCCCTATGTCTACATCCGATGTTGGGAAAATTAATCCTGCGCGCTTTGTTGCCGTCAAGATTGTGTTGAACACTTCGGGAAGCAACGCTCCGGTTGAGTTTAAGAAAGAGTATTACGTCCGTCTGAAAGCATTCGTAAGCGTCCGTTACAACGTCAATATTGACACACTCACTCACTCCAGCCATTAACAGTGATTCAAAGGAGACTTCAATGAACAGCGTTAATGTGAAACGACACTTTATCAGCATGATGGCGGCTCTGGCGTTGGGTGTAGTTATGGCGAATACATCGGATGCCGGCAACGACCTCACCTCCGGAAGAACGGTCGGTATGGCAAGGACATTTACCGCATCGTCCCGCGGGCTCGATGCGATCGGACTCAACCCTGCAAATCTCGCACTCGACGACCGCGGGAGCACCGTTACATTTGAATTGGCCCCGTTCGGCGTTGTCGCCGGGAGCGATTTTATCAACTATAAAATTTATCAGGATGATTTCACTGGAGTCGATAGTATCGGCGCAAACGGCCAGCCCGTTGTCGATGCAAAAGGAAAAAACATTCGAATTGCGAAAGTGCTCTCGCAATCCGATAAGGATGAAATCCTCGGTTTGTTTCCGGGAGGGATATCGCACACTCAGTTTAATTTCAATGTTACGTATTTCGGGTTGACCTTTCAAAACGATAAACTCGGAGGGTTTGGCTTTTCCGTGAGCGACCAGGCCGTTGCGAACATTGACATCCCTGAGGGGTATTTGAAAATGTTGTTAGACGCATTTCCCGAAACCGGAGCTACCTATTCCCTTGACAATACGTCGATAAAAGCATCATGGACGCGGCAATACAATCTTTCGTACGCGCGCTTCGTACCGATGGATATAACGTGGGCCAAGAATATTGCGGTCGGTGTCGGAATAAAATACGTGCAGGGTTTCGCGTATTTTGGGACAGACCATTATACAGGCAATATTCAAGTGGTTCCCACCTACACCCCCACTCCGGCGGGAAACGTCCTGACGTCCGAACCGATTTCCGGAAATGTTAATTTCCTTCAGTACCAATCGCAAGTGAACTTCGACAGCGCTTCGAATGCTTCGGAGTTTCTCGGCAAACCAGCGGGAAGGGGCCTCGGGTTTGACATTGGCGTATCGGCGGAAGTCGCTCAAGCGTTGCGTGTTGGCGTGAGCATTACAGATATTGGAAAAATAACTTGGAATGAAAACACAAAAGTTATTTCGGGGAACGGCGGTTTTTCAATTTCGGATATCAACCAGCAGGATTCTTTAAAGAATGCTTTTAAAGGGGACAAGCACGATACGACATCATTTAAGACCAGCCTTCCGACTGCGCTGCACATTGGCGGTGCACTTCAGGTGGACAAAGCTTCCTTTGTCACTCATTTCCCAGGACAACTTCTTGTTGCCGCCGACCTCAATGTTGGTTTCAACGATGAGCCGGGAAATACTAAAACGGCCCGCTTTTCGCTGGGCACTGAATACCGTCCCATCAACGCGATTCCGATCCGGACTGGAATTTCAGTCGGCGGACGAGAACGATTTGGCTGGTCGTTTGGCTTGGGCGTGAACACGCCGGTATGGGATTTGGATTTCGGAACACAAAGCATCGCCCTCCTCACCAACCCGAACAGTTTCCACAACGCGTCGTTTACCTTTGGGATGCGGTTTAGGATCTGACGGTCGAAACATACCTGAGACAAAAAAGCCTATTCTGAAATGCAGGATAGGCTTTTTTTTGTAAACGGAAATTTTGTAAACGCTGATGTTACAGTATGAACCTGCTCAGGTCTTTATCCCGAACAATTGTGTTGAGTTTCTCTTCGACCATTTCTTTCGATATGGCCAATCGCGTTGAGGAGACTTTTTCCGGGGCGTCGAAGAGAATCTCTTCCAGGAGCGACGTCATAATTGTGTGAAGCCGCCGGGCGCCGATATTTTCTACTTCTTCATTCACTTGGGTTGCGATCCGTGCGATAGCGCGGATTGCGTCATCCGTAAATTCTATCTCGATCCCGTCCGTTTTCAACAAGGCGGTGTACTGTTTGATAAGTGCGTTCTGAGGCAGTGTGAGGATCTTGACGAAATCTTCTTCTGTCAAGCTCTTTAATTCCACGCGAATCGGAAACCTGCCTTGCAGCTCGGGAATCAAATCGGACGGTTTGGAAACGTGAAATGCGCCCGAGGCAATGAACAGCACGTGGTCTGTCCGGACCATTCCGTATTTTGTCGCTACCGTTGACCCTTCAACGATGGGAAGCAAATCGCGCTGGACGCCTTCCCGCGAAACGTCGGGGCCGCCCGCCGTGCCCCTGTTTCCGGCAATCTTGTCCACTTCGTCCAAAAAGACGATGCCGGAGTTTTCGACCCTGTGGATTGCCTCTTTAATCGCTGCGTCCTGGTCAATTAACTTCTGCGCTTCTTCTTGAACGAGAATTTTTTTTGCGTCTGCGATCGAGAGTTTTCTTTTTTTCATTTTCTTCGGCATCAGGTTGCCGAACATGTCCTGGAGATTTACGCCGATTTCATCAAGATTCATCGGTCCGAGGATTTGCATGGCGGGGAATTGATCGCTCGGAACGTCCAGCTCGATGATCCTGTCGTCGAGCTGCCCGGCTTTGATCTTCTCTCTGAACCGTTCGCGAGTCTTTTCGTTGAGTTCTTCGTCCGACGGCGTCTCGTTCGCATCTGCCTTCGATTTTCGGACGGAAGGAATGAGGATGTCGAGGATCCGTTCTTCGGCGAGATGTTCCGCCTTTTCCTGTACCTCCCCGGTCTTTTCAGATTTCACCATCACGACGGCAAGCTCGGTCAGATCGCGGATCATAGAATCGACGTCGCGCCCGACGTAGCCGACTTCGGTGAACTTGGAAGCCTCGACCTTAATAAACGGCGCGTTCGACAACTTCGCAAGCCGTCTCGCGATTTCTGTTTTTCCCACGCCGGTCGGCCCGATCAATATGATATTGTTGGGCATGATTTCTTCTCGGAGGTTTTCCGGTACCTGAAGACGACGCCAGCGATTCCGGAGCGCGATTGCAACCGATTTTTTCGCTTCGTGCTGGCCGATAATATATTTATCAAGCTCACGGACGATCTGAGTGGGAGTCAGCTCTTGCGAATCTTTCCGGCTGTCCGCGCGCCCCGCTGGAAGGGGTAAAGATTTTTCCGCTGTGCTGTGTGTTTTCATTGTTTCACAATTCTTCGATTGAGATATTTTGGTTTGTATAAATGCAGATTTCGGCGGCTGTCTTCATTGATTGAGCAACAATCTCCCGGGCCGAGAGGTCGGTATATGCGACCAGCATTCTTGCAGCGGCCAGCGCATAGGGGCCTCCCGAACCGATCGCGACAATTCCGTCGTCGGGTGTGATAACGTCTCCCGTTCCTGAAATGATGAAAGCATGTTCTTTGTCCAGCACGCCGATCATTGCCTCAAGCCTGCGCAGGTATTTGTCGGTTCTCCAGTCTTTCGCGAGTTCGACCGCAGAGCGTTCAAGATTCCCCTGATGTTTCTGCAGTTTTTCTTCAAAGCGTTCCATCAAGGTAAAGGCATCGGCTGACGCGCCTGCAAAGCCGACAAGGACTGAATTGTTGTACAATCGTTGTACTTTCTTTGCGGTGTGTTTCACAACGGTTGTTCCGAGCGTGACCTGGCCGTCACTGCCGAGGGCGACTTTGCCGTTGCGTGAAAGGCCGATAATTGTTGTCGAGCGGATTGTTCTTTCCATGGTGTGTTCCGGCGATATGGTTTTATGAAATTTTTCTCCGCAGGCGTGCTACCGGAATCATCATCGATTCCCGGTATTTGGCGACTGTTCGCCGTGCGATATTGAAGCCGCGTTCATTCAAAATCTCGGCGATGCGGTCGTCGCTCAGCGGTTTGTGGGGGTCTTCCGTTTCCAGTATTTCTTTGATGCGAAGCTTTACTTCTTTGTTCGAAACATCTTCGCCGCTTTGTGTGCTGATGCCTTCGCTGAAGAAGTACCGCAGTTCGTGAACGCCGAAATCCGTTTGGACATATTTCCCGTTCACAACGCGGCTGATGGTGGAAATATCCATTTTAATGACCGCGGCAATGTCTTTGTAAATCATCGGCTTCAGCCCGTCGCCGATTTCGAAAAATTGGCGCTGTTTTTCAACGATCGTACGCATCACGCGCATCATCGTGTCGCGCCGCTGGTAGATCGATGCGATAAACCACTTTGCTGCTTCAAACTTTTGCCGGATGAAGGTCTTTGTTTCTGAACTGACTCCGTTCTTTTTCTTCCGCGACATCATCTCTTTGTAGTCTTTGTTGATGCGCAGCGGCGGAATGTTCTTGTCGTTCAATTGGATGATGAACTCGCCGTCCTCAAAGTGGACGATAAAGTCCACGGTGACGTAGTTTTCCTGGGTTGAAATTTCTCCTTCGCCGGGCTTCGGATTGAGATGAGAAATCACGTCAAGGACTTCTTTCACCTCGGGGAGCGGGATGCCGAGCAGTTTCGAGAGCTGTTCGAAATGCTTCTTGGTGAATTCATCAAAATATGTTTCGAGGATGACGTGTGCGAGCTTCTTAAGGCGCGGCTCACATTCACTCCCTTCAAGCTGCAGCAGCAGGCATTCTTGAAGAGTTCTTGAACCGATGCCAATCGGTTCGAGCCGCTGAACTCGTTTCAAAACAAGCTCTGCTTGCGCAGTCGTCAATTGGAGTCCATGCGAGAGATTGATATCCTGGACGATCAAGCTCAAATCGCGGCGTAAATAACCGTCTTCGTCGATGTTGCCGATGATTTCATCCGCGACGAGCATGCCGGTATCGGTCAGGTCGGCGAGCTGCAGTTGTCCCCTGAGCTTTTGCATGAGCGGCTCGGGGGCGGAGATTGGAATCTCATCACGATCTTCGTCATCCTGCTGATTGCTGGATTTCGGCGTGTACGAAGCCTCGTCGTTCACGTAGTCTTCAAAAGTGAACTCTTCGTTCTTGTCTTTCTTTGCCTCAATTTCGCCGTCCGTCGCAGCTTCGGCCTCCGGGGCCTCGTTCTCGGCATCTTCCTGAGCGAGCTCAATCTCGTCTTCCACGCCTTCTTCAAGCAGCGGATTTTGTTCCAGCTCCGTTTTGATTCGTTGTTCGAGTGCTACGGTGGGGAGTTGAAGAAGCTTGAGGTACTGGATCTGCTGCGGCGTGAGCTTTTGTAGCAACCGTTGTTGCTGTGAGATTTGTAGCATAAATCTTAATCGCCTCTTTGAGAATTACCTGAACGCTCTTCACATTCGGCTTCAAATCGCTTATACCATGTTCGGCCGTACGCGCGCACTAAAACTTCCCTTAAGAATCTGAACAGCGGTATTTTTTCGAGACTTCCTTTTTTGAAAGCCGGTTCGCATTCGTGTAAGTACTCAAACCTCAATTGCTCCGGGGTGCCGTAGCTAACCCGCAGAGGGAACAAATGACAGGAAAGAGGTTTCCGCCACTGAATTTCTTTAGTGTGAAACGCCTTCTCAAACGAACATCTTGCAACGCCGTTATCGTAGAACACGAAAACGCACGCATTTTCATCCATACATTGTGTCGCATAGTATCCTGTGGTTCCTTCGACCAAACCATGCTGTTCGATCCAATCGTTATGTTCTTGCGGGAGATATTTTTTTACGACTGGATATGCATTGTAAATCTCATCCACTTCTTCGTCGGTGACCGGTGCGCCGCGGCCCCCTTTCAGGGTGCAACAAGCGCCCTTGCACTCAGCAAGGTTACAGGCGAAGTGAACGTCGGCGACTCTGCCGTCAACGATAATTTCATCAATTGTGAACATAAGGATTACAATAAATATATACCTTTTTGGCAAGAATCAAAAGGTTTTTTGGCGTGATTATTGTGTTATGAAAATGGTGTCAAGCCAAATCTACGCCTTAAGAAACATTTTTCCTGCAAGCTGCCGGACAAGTCCTTTGAATTCCAGGCTGAGCAGATTGACCAAGGTATCCGGTATTGAAAGCCCCGACCGCTCCGACAGAACGTCGATATGCGACGGCTCCGATGTGAGAAGATCGAAGATCTTTTGTTCGAAAATAGAGAGCACAACGGGCGCTTGCGGTTGTGCGAATTTCAAAATCGGCCTTAGCGAACTCTTCAATTCCGCTATGATGTCGTCCACCGTTTGAACCAGCTTCGCATGCCCGTCGCGAATGAGTCTGTTGGTGCCGATGCTGTATTTTTCCGTGATGTTGCCGGGGATGCAGAAGAGCTCGCGGTTCTGGTCAAGCGTCGTTGAAGCGGTAATCATTGCACCGCCGTTTTCGGCCGTTTCGATGATGAGCGTGCCGAGCGACATGCCGCTGATAATCCGGTTGCGCCGGGGGAAATTCCCCGGGTCGGGTTTTGTCCCCATAAAAAATTCCGAGACGACAGCGCCGTTCTCTTCAATGCAGGCAGCAAGTTTCTTATTCTCAGACGGATAGATCATATCGATGCTCGAGCCGATCACCGCGATCGTTCTTCCGCCGGCGTGCAGCGAGGACCAGTGGGCGGCGGTGTCGATTCCGCGAGCCAGCCCGCTGACGATCGCAATCCCTTTTTCCGAGAGTTCTTTTGCAAACCGTTCAGCGATAAGTTTTCCGTACGCCGATGGGCGCCGCGTACCGACAATCGCCACGGCGTACTTATCGTTCTTCGCGATAGTACCGAGAGCGAACAGCAGAGGAGGCGGGTCGTAAATCTTCCGTAGATATTCGGGATACTCGTCGTGCCATAACGTTACGATCCGTCCGTTGGCTTTATTGAGCAGTGAAAGTTGCTCTTCGGCAAAAACTTTTCCAGCCGTATAGTGTGCTATTGTGGAGGCGAGTTTCTTATCTATTCCTTCCACGCGAATCAACTCGCGAGGTGCGGCTTCGAGGACTGAAGTCGGCGATTCGAAATGTGTGACGAGGGCGCGTAGTCGATTTGCCCCGACTCCGGGAATGGCGGAGAGCCGCAGCAAGTCGGAGATATTGATCCCGTTTTGCGTTGTCGATGTTTGCATTGTTGAATTTACGTGAAAGGAGAGGTCCCCAAAGACCCTATTGAAAATCGATATCGAATCCGTCAACGACCGCGACGATGACGGTGTGCACCGGAACATCTTTCCGTTGCAACGCCTGCTGAGCGCCCGCCCCTTCTTGAATGATCAGCACTTTGTCGCCGATGCCGGCATCGACAGTGTCGATTGCCAAAACATCTTTGCCGATGAAGGCGCCGTTCAGGTCGATCGGCTGAACGATAAGAAGCTTATACTCTTTCAGCGTTTGATTCTTTTGCGTTGATACAATCGTACCCGTGACCGTGCAGAGTGTCAAGATTGCCTTCTACTATTGTAAGAGTGTGCCCAGGTTCTTCCAAAGCTCCCAGGGTCAACTGCCGATTTCCTTCTTGAACTTTTGAACGAGAGCGGCGGCTTCTTCTCGCGACTGTGCTTCGGCGATGACACGGATGATCGGTTCGGTGTTTGATTTTCTCAAATGAACCCACGAAGACGTAAAATCTATTTTAAGTCCGTCATCCATGTTTGTCTTTTCCGTTTTCGAATATTTTTCGTGCAGCGCATGAAGAATGACGTCCGGTTTCAATGAACCCAGATCGATCTTGTCCTTGACTATTGTGTATTGGGGGAGGCTGGATTTAAGGTCGGAAGTTTTTCCGCCAAAATCCACTAGAAGCTGCAGAAAGAGTCCGATACCGACAACTGCATCGCGCCCGTAATGCACTTCCGGCAAAATTACACCTCCGCTCCCTTCTCCGCCGATAACAGAATGAAGCGCTTTCATTTTTGATGCGACGTTGATCTCGCCGACCGGCGTGCGGACTACATGCGCTCCGTATTCCGCTGCGATGTCGTCGACGGCGCGTGTTGTGGAAAGATTGACGACGACGGTGTGATTATGCCTGCCTAATTTTTTCTCGGCGTTGAGGACGAACTTAACGACAGAAGCGATCGTGTATTCCTCCACAAACGGCCTGCCTTGTTCGTCGATAAAGACAAGCCTGTCAACATCGGGGTCGACAGCAATGCCGACATCCGCTTTTTCTGCTATGACGCGTTTCGCCAGATCGCCTAGATTTTCGGGGATGGGTTCCGGAGTATGGGAAAAAATCCCGCTGACATCACAGTTCATTTCGATAACATCGCAGCCAAATTCGCGCAAGAGCTTTGGGACAATCACCCCCCCCGCCGCGTTGACGCAATCCACGACCACCTTCAAACCTCTCTTCCTGATTTTTTCTCGATGAATGTACGGCAGAGAGAGAATGGAATTGATGTGGTTGTCGATGTGCGATGAATCTGCCGTATAATTCCCCTGTTTGTTCCATGGAACGTACGTGAAGTTCCCACGGTCCGCGATTTGCCAGAATTTTTTATTTTCGTCGCCGTTGAGAAACATTCCTCCGGGTGCGAAAAATTTTAATCCGTTCCATTGAACCGGGTTGTGGCTCGCCGTGACAGCAATTCCCCCTGCAGCGTTCATTTTCTCGACCGCGAGGGCGACCGTTGGCGTAGGGCACACACCGACTGCGACGACGTTGCATCCCATCTGAAGGAGTGTGGAACTGACGATATGTGTAATACTCGAACCGGTGATTCGCCCGTCCCGTCCAATGATGATCGTTCCTCTGTTGCAATATTCTGCAAATGCTGCCGCGTATTTAACAACGAGGCCGGGAGTCAGGCTTTCGCCGACGATGCCGCGGATGCCTGAAATGCTTACCATTAACGCCATGGTGACGCTTCCTTTAAAAAATTGTAAAGGAAAATAAGAAAGAGATTGAACGGAAGCAAGAAGGATGATGTAAATGGATTGTGACATTTTTAACCTCCCCAGCGCCGCTTCGACAACTGAGGAAAATGAAACATTACAAAGAGGGGAATGTCCCAATTTGTACGAATACAATAAATTGCCTCAGTCGTGTCCTCGGCCGGGTCGTTCTACGAATCTACAATTCGTAGAATCGAAGATAGACGACTCGGCGAGGATCGGGATGACAATGCAAAGCACTCTTGAGATGGCTCTTGCCAAATTCAGGCATTCTCAAAAAACGGCAGTGGCGTCTTTTGAATGAATGTGAAGACCAAACGATGCTAAACTGGTCCCTTCGACTCCGCCGCGACGGCTCATCCTGAGCAAGAGGAGCGCGTCTGCGCCGGAGGCGCATGAGCCTATGACTCAGAAGGAGACCGTCGCGTCCCGCCGCTTTTCGGCGGGATCAGGGTGAACATCAGTTTTTACGATGAGAAGCAAAACACCCCACTACTCAAAAAACTGTGAAATTGTTTGTTTGATCGGTTTGTTGTACTTTTATGGGGAAAGGAGACGTCTTTTCCGTTAATGAATCGACAACAAACAATACTATGAAGACTCAAGAACTGAAAATCGAAGGAATGTCATGCGGACATTGCGTTATGAGCGTGAAGAAGGGGTTGAGCAAGCTCGCTGGTGTTGTCGTGGAGGACGTTCAAATTGGAAAAGCAAGAATTCAATTTGACGAAACGAAGATATCAAACCAGATGATTGCGGACACGATTGACGAGGCGGGATACAAGCTCGTTAGTGTGAATTAAGATTGTTCGTTGAACGGCTGCGTTTATCTAAGAATAGCATGAACATTTCCCATCCACAAACATTAAACCTTCCAGTCGAAGGAATGACGTGCGCAAGCTGCGTCCTGCGCGTCGAGAAGGCGCTGAAGAAAGTCGACGGCGTGCTGGAAGCGAATGTCAATCTTGCGACGGAAAAAGTCTCAGTGTCTTTTGACGAAAAGAAAACGAACCTGCAAGCTCTTTCATCGGCGGTTGCGGATGCGGGCTATACGCTCTTGCTGCCGGATGAAAAAACTACGACATCGGGGGTTTTGGTAAACCCTGATGGAGACGGCGATTCCCACCAACATAAGGCCTACGAACAATTAAAGAAAGAATTTGTTCTCAGCGCTGCGCTTGCGGTTCCGATTATGATCGTCAGTATGATGAGCATGACACAGTGGTTTTTGCGCTGGTCGCCGTTCAGCTCCGACGAAATCAATAAATTGCTTTTTGTTGCTGCAACGCCGGTAATGTTCATTTCTGGGAAACGATTCTTCACTGCTGCCTGGCAGGTTGGAAAACATTTATCCGCCGACATGAACACGCTTGTTGCCGTTGGAACCGGCGTGGCATATCTCTACAGCGCTGCCGCAGTGTTGTTTCCTCAATGGCTGGGTTTGCGCGCTGGAATGCAGACGGTGTATTTTGATACTGCGGCAACGATTATTACGCTCATCCTTATGGGGAGACTTCTCGAAGCCCGCGCAAAGTGGCGCGCGTCGGGGGCGATAAAAAAACTGATGGGACTTCAACCTAAGACCGCGCGCGTGATTCGGGAAGGAGTCGAATCCGAAACAGATATTGCGGCGCTTGTCGCCGGCGATATCCTTCGAGTCCGTCCCGGGGAAAGAATTCCAGTTGACGGAGTGATCAGCAATGGATTTACGACGATTGACGAATCGATGGTAACAGGCGAAAGCCTTCCTGTTGAAAAGCGTGCAGGACAAAAAGTCATCGGCGGGACAATCAATAAGAATGGGAGCATCGAATTTCGTGCGACGGCTGTGGGAAAAGAGACGGTCATCGCCCGCATTATCAAACTTGTCGAAGATGCACAAGGGTCGAAAGCTCCGATTCAAAAATTGGCTGATACCATTGCATCCCTATTTGTCCCGGTTGTGATCGGTCTTGCTTCAGTGACGTTCTGTTTATGGTATTTTGTCGGCGGGATCGGATTTACATCTTCTATGATCAATTTTATAGCCGTGTTGATCATTGCGTGTCCATGCGCGTTAGGCCTTGCGACACCGACAGCAATTATCGTCGGCACCGGCCGGGGAGCGTCGGCCGGCATCTTGATAAAAAATGCCGAAAGCCTCGAACGCGCGTTGAAAATTCAAACCGTTATTCTGGATAAAACCGGGACAATTACCGAAGGGAAACCGTCGGTGACGGATGTCGCCGCATTCAATGGGTTTGAAAAGAACCAGATGATCCGGCTTGCAGCCGCACTTGAAAAAAGATCGGAGCATCCCCTTGGCGCGGCGGTCGTCGATTATGCTGTAATTCAAAAACTTTCGGCCGGCGAAAGGATTGAATCGTTCAGGAATTTCGAAGGGTGGGGGGTCACTGCAGTTGTTGAAGGAAAACCCGCCGCAATCGGAAATCGTGCTCTGATGGAAAGTAATGCTATCCGGATTACTGAGGCGGACTCTGCGGTGCAAAAATTCTTCGCCGAAGGGAAAACAGTGTTGTATGTCGCTTCCGACGGAACACTGGCCGGTGTTGTCGCTGTTGCCGATACGATCAAAGTTAATTCTAAAGAGGCGGTCTCACGATTCAAACAAATGGGAATCGAAACGATCATGATGACCGGCGACAATGAACATGTCGCGAAGGCGATCGCGAGGGAAGCAGGCATAGACCGTGTGATTGCAGGCGTTTTGCCGCAAGAGAAAGCCGCTCAAGTGAAGGCTGCCCAAGCTGAAGGAAAAATTGTGGCAATGGTGGGCGACGGGGTAAACGATGCCCCTGCGTTGGCTCAAGCCGACGTCGGCATAGCGATGGGAAGCGGGACAGATGTTGCGATGGAGTCGGCCGACATTACATTAATGACGTCCGATCTGAACGGAGTTGTTGAGGCTATTCAATTGTCGCGGCGGACAGTTCGGATCATCAAGCAGAATTTATTTTGGGCATTCATCTATAATGTGATCGGGATTCCGCTTGCCGCGTTTGGAATGTTGAACCCAGCGATAGCGGCTGGCGCAATGGCGTTCAGTTCGGTGAGCGTGGTGAGCAATTCGCTGAGGCTGAAGAACAATTAAGAATTAAGAATTAATAGTTAATAATTAAGAATTGACGGTTAAATTCATTGACCTGCAATCGCAATAACTTTTCGTTTTCATTTCTTAATTCTTAATTCTTAATTCTTAATTATTAATTCCGCATCCCTTGCATCATCATCCATGGTAAAGGCAGACCCAGTCCTCTCATCAACATCATTATTCCCATCATCACGATTGTCGCCGCCGCAAGTTTGTCACCCCACGTTCGCAAACGAAAGCGAAAAAACGTCGATACAAATCCAACAATCACAAGCGACGGTACAATGCCGATTCCAAACAACGCCATTGTCGCGGCTCCATTAAATGCGCTTCCGGAAGCTGCTGCGATGATGAAAGCGGAATAGAGCAATCCGCACGGCAGGAGCGGCGTCAAAAATCCGATATAAAATTTGCTCTCGATTGCAGGCGAGGCAAGCAACGCGCCGTACGTTTTCGTATACACGTTTAACAGGAATGACTTTTTCTCTTCACGGAGCTGTATTTCCCGCGGAAACCCCATCCACGGAAAGATCCTCATCATCCAGATCCCGCAAAGAATCAGCAACACTCCTGCGGCACTCGAAAACCATTTTCCAACCGATTGCAGTCCCGAAAACCCGCCTCCCACAGCACCGAGCAAGGCACCCACAAAGATGTAAGACAACACACGCCCGGAATTGTATGCAAGATGCTTGAGAAGTGGATTCCACTTTCGGGTTGTGCTTCGGTCCTGGAAATTATCTTGTGTGGAATATGCGGCAACGATTGCCCCGCACATCCCGACACAGTGCATGCTTCCGAAAAAACCAGTTAGAAAGATAAGGGTAAGGTTCATGACATTCCGATTAGTGATTCGGATAAATTACATAATCCCGGCGCCCATTTCCAGACAAAAATATCTATGAAGTATATTGAAAAAGTTGAAACAATGTGCTATCTTGCGCCATCAAGATTTTAATTTACGAGTGAACGCGTAAGAGCGGCTGGACTAAAAGACAAGAACAGAATTATGAGCTTGCCGGTTGCAGTTGTTATCATCATCTCCTTCGTTGTCGTGGCAGGTGCATTAACGCTTGCCGGATTCGTCTGGGCAGTCCAGTCGAAGCAATTTTCCATCAAACAGTTGAATGAGGGGGCGAAACAGATTTTTGACGACGAAGAACCTATCGGCATACCTCAGGATTTGATATTCAAAAAACCTTCCAATGGCAGTACAAACCACCACTAAAGAGCAGTTCGTTTCGTTTGCCTCCGACGCTGCTGAAGACGTCTCTGAAAAACAGCATCGAGTTGAGATCGACGAATCCGTTACAAGCCCAGTTGTTCTGTATTTTGCCACCGGCATTGCCTGGTTGCTGTTCGGTTCGCTTGCCGGACTGGCAGCGGCGATAAAATTCAATCTCCCCGATTGGCTCGGCGGCACGTCGTTTCTCACGTTCGGCCGGGTCCGTCCGGTTCATCTCAACACTGTGATGTACGGCTGGGCATCGCTCGCAGGTGCCGGAATGGTCGTCTGGCTGACCGGCAGGCTCTGCCGGGTAGCGATACAAAAAACCTGGGCGCTCTATATATCCGCGGTTCTTTGGAACATCGGCGTTCTGTTTGGTGTCGTGTCGCTGTTGTTCGGTTACAATCAAGGTATGGAGTGGCTTGAGTTTCCGAGACCGGCCGGCGGTTTGATCGCACTTGGATTTTTATTTTTCGTGTATTCCATCATCTCCACATTTCGGAAACGACAGGTCGAGCATTTGTATGTCAGTTTATGGTATATCCTCGCTTCGATGTTGTGGTTCCCAATTTTATACACCGTAGCAAATCTCGGCATCTATGACGGCGTTACCGAAGCCGCGATGAATTGGTGGTTCGCGCACAACGCCCTTGCCGTTTGGTTCACGCCGGTCGGTCTTGCCGGCGCATATTACTTCATCCCCAAAGTTATCGGGCGCCCCATCTACAGCTACTATCTCGGCCTTCTCGGTTTCTGGGCGTTTGCGCTTTTCTACAATTGGAACGGCATCCATCACCTTGTGGGCGGACCTCTTCCGACGTGGCTTGTGACGGTGTCAATCGTCGCGAGCGTCATGATGTTTGTCCCGGTTATGGCTGTTGCGGTAAATCATCACCTGACTATGCTGGGACATTTCAGGATGCTGAAGTACAGTCCGACACTTCGCTTCGTTGTTTTCGGTTCGATGAGTTATACAGCGGTAAGTTTGCAGGGGTCCGTTGAATCCCTTAGGTCGTTCAGCGAGGTCGCGCATTTCACGCACTACACAATCGGCCATGCGCATCTTGGCGTTTACGGTTTTCTTTCGATGATATTGTTCGGCGCCGTCTATTATATCATGCCGCGCATCGCGAAGTGGGAATGGCCGCATCCGAAACTTATCAAGTTGCATTTTTGGATGAGCGCAACGGGAATCGCACTGTACGTTATTGCGATGTGTATCGGCGGTTGGATTCAGGGAATGATGATGAATGACCCGTCGCTTTCGTTCATTGCTTCCGTAAATGCTACGAAGCCGTATTTGTGGGCGCGTTCCGTCGGCGGCACGATGATGCTCGTCGGCCATCTTGTCTTTGCATATCAATTCGTTCTTATCATCTATCGTTCGGGACCGGCACGGTATGTACCGGCGTGGTTTGAGTTGCGTCCCGCGGCTGAATCAACCGGGGAGAGCAAAACTGTATGATGTTCTTCCGCTCATTTATTTTCTTCCTTGGCGTTCTTGCTACGCTGCTGATCGGCTGGGCAGGATTAGTCGGCATTCCCAATATGATGATATCTGAAGTACAGCCGCCGAAAGGGTTGGAACGCTATACGTACGAACAGGCGTTCGGCCGCTCGATCTACATTCGTGAAGGATGTTTGTATTGTCACAGCCAGCAGGTTCGCCCGGTCGGATTCGGAGCAGACCAGGAGCGCTTCTGGGGGCGTCCTTCGGTTCCAGCTGACTATGTGTACGACAAGCCTCATTTATTAGGAACGATGCGCACCGGGCCTGATTTGTTTAACATCGGCGCGCGACAAACGAGCGAGGAGTGGCATTTGCTTCATCTGTACAACCCGCGAATTGTCTCTCCGGGATCGGTGATGCCTCCGTTCCCGTGGTTGTTTGAAGAAAAGATTACTGCCGGTCCTGAAGATAAAGTCGTTGCACTTCCCGATTCTATTGCGCCGAAAGGGAAGGTTGTCGTTGCCACACAAGAAGGGCGGGCGTTGATTGCTTACCTAATCGGCATGAATCACACATATCCCGTGAGCCAGTCACCTGCGATTAATGACACAACCAAGAAAAAATAAACCACCCGTCGAAAAAAGGCGAACTTCAAAGAGAGAGAAATCCCCCGCCCCGGAAATTCTCAAAGAACGACCTGCTGAGCCGGCCGGTAATCTCGGTTTCTCGGATGCAAATGGAGTGTTCGCAGATTCCGATGCGTCGGATGTAAATAAAATTCATCTTCGGATAGTCTCACGCGAACAAGGCGAGCCGGAGGAAGGATTTGAGCCGACGCCGACGTGGGTCTGGGGGATTTCAGTCCTCTTGCTTTTTGCGATGGGTTACTATCTTGGGAAATACGGAGGAACATTCGGGACCATTGCACATGAAGTCGAGCAGCCTCAGATGTTTACAGGCGGTGAAGTGAAATCTGATGTCAAAGGGGATATGGTGTATGCCGGCGTTTGTCAGGCATGTCATCAGGCTGATGGCAAAGGAGTAGAAGGGAAGTATCCGCCGCTCGCCGGATCGGAATGGCTCATGCAGGATTCGTTCACTCCAGCACGAATCGTTTTATTCGGGCTGGAAGGAGAAATCCGCGTGAAAGGAAACGGTTTCAACAATAAAATGCCTCAATTTCAGGATAAGCTTTCGAATGAAGAAATTGCAGCCGCAGTATCGTACGCACGGTCATCGTTTGGCAACAAGGGAGCGGCGGTAGTCCCTGCCCAGGTGGACAGCATGAGGAGAGTATATAGCGGGAGAGGTCCATGGAGCGCTGGAACCTTGGAAAGTCTGAGAAAGAAATAGCAATGCGTTTTTCATCATTGAAAATTTTTCTTCGAATATCTTTTCTCCCTTTGGTTGGATCCATCGCAATGATTGTGTCCGGTTGCGGGAAACAAGAACTGAAGCCCCGCCAGCCGATCGCGTTCAGCCACAAGATTCATGCGGGAGATTATCAGATGGGCTGCCAGTACTGCCATAGCGGCGCACGCAGAGGAAAAGCTGCAATGATTCCGTCAGTGCAGACCTGCATCGGATGCCATCAACTTGTTGCGGCGACGAAGCCTGAGATCCAGAAAATTCGCAAAGCATGGGATGAAAAGGTGCCGATTCGGTGGACAAAAGTGAATGTCCTTCCGGACTTTGTTTATTTCAATCATCAGCCGCACATCATGAAAAATATCCCCTGCCAGAAATGTCACGGCGAAATTCAGACGATGAGCGAAGTCACACCGCCGTTCAAGCTGGCGGACATGTCGTATTGCGTTGGATGCCACAAGGATAACAATGCGAGCATCGATTGCTACACATGCCATAGGTAATTATTAATTATGAATTAGGAATTATGAATTAAGAATTAATAATTAATAATTAAGGAAAATATCTTAACACCTAAAAGCTAACACCTAAAAGCCAAAACCTTATTTACAGAGGAGAATAAATGCAAGAGACGCC
>CAZXQG010000010.1:0-8113 GCA_964642725.1 uncultured Chitinophagaceae bacterium | reverse complement strand
TAACACCTAAAAGCCAAAACCTTATTTACAGAGGAGAATAAATGCAAGAGACGCCGCAGCAGTATACAACGAGAATTTTGGGATACCAGCAAGGACAGGAGCCGTTGAAAATTTTACAGGGAACAGCAAAGAAGATCGAGCGCCTTATTAAAGGCGTTTCCCGGAAGAAATTGATCACCAGGCCCGGACCGGCGAAATGGTCAGTTGCGGAGATCCTTGCGCACCTTACCGACACGGAACTTGTTTCCGGTTTTCGGGTGCGGTTGACGCTTGGCATGAACGGAACGCCGATTCAGGGATTCAACCAGGATGCATGGGCGGAAAAATTCAATTATAGAAAACGCGACCCGCGAAAATCGCTGGAGGTGTTTCGGGTGTTGCGCGAGAACAATCTTACTCTACTGAAGTCCATTCCAAAGCCACTGTGGGAGAATTACGGCATGCATTCGGAACGGGGGATGGAGACTGTTACACGGATTACGGAGATGGTTGCAGGGCATGACATCAACCATATGATGCAGATTGAAAAGATTGTGAAAGGTAAGTGAGATTCCTTTTAATCGGAATGGCTGATTTTTTTTAGAGAATTAATTTATCGAAGATGGAGAATGGGTTTACAGCGCAGAGATTTTCTTAAACTTGTAGGAGCTACAACTGTTGCTACCGCGCTTCCAGGCTGTGGCATCAAGAAACCGAAGTCGCTGATACCGTACGTGATTCCGGAGGAAAATATCACCCCCGGAAAAGCGGTCTGGTACGCGAGTGTCTGCCAGGAATGTCCGGCTGGATGCGGAGTTTCTGTCCGTGTTCGCGAAGGGCGCGCCGTAAAGGTCGAAGGCAATCCTCTTCATCCTGTGAATAAGGGAGCACTATGCGCCAGGGGTCAGGCGGCACTTCATGGATTATACAATCCGGACCGCATTCAACAGCCGTTGAGGAAAAAAACGGATGGAACCTGGGAAGCGATTAGCTGGGAAGAAGCAGAAAAGTATTTCGTCGAAGGACTGCAAAAGATCCAGAAAAGCGGACGGGGGAGCGATGTTGTTTTCATAACGCAGCATTTGAGCGGCGCGATTGATGGGCTGGTGGACGAGTGGCTCGGAGCGCTTGGCTCCAATAAGCATGTTCGGTATGAACCCTTCGCACATGAATCGATCAAAAAGGCAAACGCATTGATGTTCGGCGTCGCTCAGGTGCCGGCGTACAATTTCGCGGATGCCAATACAGTGATCGCATTTGGTGCTGATTTTTTGGAAACATGGATTTCCCCAGTCGAATTCACAAAAGGTTTTACGAAGCATCGCGGTTTCAAAAATGGAAAACGGGGATCTCTTTATTTCGTCGGTCCCCGTTTGTCGATGACAGCGACGAATGCTGACCAATGGTTCTCCGTTAATCCCGGAACGGAAGGAATATTTGCTCTCGGCCTCGTCAAAGTCATTCTCGACAACAAGGCAGCAACCGGCCTTTCTTCCGCAGATGCGTTACGAATTGCGGCGATGGTGAGTCCGTATTCACTTGGCGAAGTTGAGAAAGAAACCGGCATTGCGTCGGAAACAATTCTTAAAACGGGCATTGCCTTCGCAAAAGCAAAATCGAGCCTTGCAGTCGCCGGGGGAACAACTATTGAAAGCGGGGACGGTGCGGCGATTGTCGCGGCGGTGAATTTAATTAATTATATTTGCGGCAACATTGGAAAGACGGTAACATTCAAAGATTCCAGCATTTCCAGGCTAAGTTCATATCAGGATATCGCAAAGCTTGTTGACGCGATAAACCTGGAAAAGGTACCAGCTCTGATCGTTGCGGACGTGAACCCGGCGTTCAGCACGCCGCAGGGACTCGAATTCAATCAGGCAATGAAGAAAGTTCCATTCTCAGTTAGTATCTCCAGTTTCATGACCGAGACTTCAGCATCGGCACATCTCATCCTTCCGACCCACACACCGCTGGAAAGCTGGGGCGATGTGGAAACGGAGCCGGGTGTGTACGGATTAATGCAGCCGGCAATGCAGCCCGTTTTCAAAACGAAAATGTTCGGGGATATTCTACTCGAAACCGGAAAAAGGATAGGCAAGTCACAGGAGTTCAGTCCTGCATCAATGTACGATTACGTACGCGAACGATGGAGAGCAATTCAAAAGAAATCGGGCGAGAAATCTGACTTTGAGAATTTTTGGATCGAAAGCTTGGCTCGAGGCGGTTATTGGGAATCTCCAAAAGACAAAACCCAAACACCTAAATTAGCAGGAAGCTTTAGCGAAACGACCTTTTCCCGGATGAAAAAAGTCGACAGCGAACCAGGGAAAAATTTCGCCCTCGTTGTTTACCCATCGCTCAGCCATTACGATGGGCGCGGCGCAAATCGCCCGTGGCTTCAGGAACTTCCCGACCCGATGATGATGAACGTCTGGGACTCATGGATCGAAATTCACCCGCAGGACGCAGCGGCAGCCGGGATATCGACCGGGGACGCGATTCAGATTTCATCCCCCTACGCTCAGTTTGACCTTCCGGCTCAAGTTTCCACATCGGTGAAGCCGGGCGTTGTCGCGATTCCAATCGGACAAGGACACACTTCCTACGGAAGGTACGCCAATAACATCGGAAACAATCCCATCGATTTGTTGGACCCAAAGCCGTCCGAGCGAACCGGCGGACTTGAATGGGCGGGCATGAAGGTCGAACTGCTGAAGAAATCCGACAGGCTCGTTTTAGCTACTGTTTCGGGGAGCGACACTCAACACGACAGGGGAATAGTGCAGAGTGTGCCTCTTGCCGTATTGGTCGAAACTCACACCCCGGCGTTAGAAGGTCAACATAAAGAAGAGGCGCTCTCGATGTACGCCGACCATGAGCATCCGAACCATCGCTGGGGGATGACGATTGATGTCGACAAGTGTACGGGCTGCAGCGCGTGTGTGACAGCATGCTACGCCGAAAATAATATCCCGGTAGTCGGCAAAGAGGAGGTTGCAGTTGGACGTGAGATGGCGTGGATCCGTATTGAACGATATTTCGACGAGCGCAACGAAACGCCACACGCTGATTTTGCGCCGATGCTCTGTCAGCAATGCGACAACGCTCCGTGTGAGACCGTGTGCCCTGTTTATGCGGCTTACCACACGGAAGAAGGACTCAATGGGCAAGTCTACAATCGCTGCATCGGCACTCGATACTGTGCAAATAATTGCCCTTATAAAGTACGGCGATTCAATTGGTTTGAAGCGCAATGGGTAGAGCCTCTTAACTGGCAGCTGAATCCAGATGTTACCGTTCGTACAAAAGGCGTGATGGAAAAGTGTACCTTCTGCGTCCAGCGCATCACGGACGGAAAGAACACTGCGCGGAATGAACGGCGGCCGGTTCGCGACGGAGAAATTATTCCGGCATGTGCTCAAACCTGTCCCGCCGAAGCGATCATCTTTGGCGACCTGAAGGATGTCAACAGCTCCGTTTCCAGACTGATCGCCGAAGAAGACCAACGAGATTACAAAGTGCTTGAAGAGTTGAACACGCGCCCGGCGGTGACGTATTTGAAAGCAATTAAGAGTAATTAAGAATTATGAATTAAGAATTATGAATTAGGAATGATGAAGGAAGTTGAATAATGCAATTCTGAAGCATCTGATCGGTGAAATTGGAATGGTTCATCTTATAACTTATGACTGAAGACTATAAACTCTCTTACACCGAAACGGACATCGACCTGACGCAGTCGTTGAAAGCGCCGGGCAAAGGATATTGGATCCTGCTGACGTTTCTTTTCATGTTGATTTGCGCCGGCGGGTATGCATGGGGTGTCCAAATTGCCAACGGAATCGGAGAGGCTGGGAAGAATAATCCGGTCGGTTGGGCGATGTATATTGCAACGTTCGTTTTTTGGGTCGGCATCGCACATTCCGGAACACTCATTTCTGCTATTTTATTTTTGTTCCGCGTCAAGTGGCGTGCGGCAGTCTATCGCAGTGCCGAAGCGGTGACGATTTTCGGGCTGGCAACTGCGGGATTGTTTCCGTTCATACATCTCGGCCGAGTATGGGTCGCGCATTGGATTTTGCCGATTCCGAATTTCGGCGGACTATGGCCAAACTTCCGTTCTCCGCTCGCTTGGGACGTTCTTGCAATTACAACCTATCTTACTGCAAGCACATTATTTTTCACTTTGGGAATGATGCCCGATGTTGCCATTGTCCGCGACAAGGCGACGGGATGGAGAAAAAAAGTTTATGGCTTGCTGGCGATGGGCTGGCAGGGAAGCGATAACCAATGGAGGCATTACACTGCGGCGTATGTTTTCCTGGCCGCGCTGTCGACTCCGCTTGTCATTTCCGTTCACAGTATCGTATCGTGGGATTTTGCCATGAGCGTGATTCCCGGCTGGCACAGCACGATCTTTGCCCCGTATTTTGTGGCCGGCGCGATTCATTCCGGTCTGGCGATGGTCGTCCTTCTCCTCGTGCCGATGAGGAAGGCGTTCAGGATCGAAAAGTATATCACGATGCATCATCTCGAAAGCCTCGCCAAGTTTATGATTTTTACAGCCCTGATTGTCGGGTTCGCGTACTCGATTGAATTGTTCATTGCATGGTACAGCGGCAATCAGTTCGAGCGGGCGATCTTCGTGTACCGGATGACGGGCGATTATGCATGGGCATTCTGGCTGCTGATCACAACGAATGTTGCCGTGCCGATGCTCCTGTGGTCGAAGAAGATACGAACGAGCATTCCATGGCTTGTGGGAATCTGTATCTCCGTGGAGATCGGCATGTGGCTTGAACGTTTTATTATTATTGTTACTTCGCTCGCGCACGATTATCTTCCGTACGCATGGGGCATCTACAAGCCGACGCTCGTTGACAGCTTCATTGTGATCGGGAGTTTTGCATGGTTTTTCTTTCTGTTTATGGTATTTTCGAAAACACTGCCCGTGGTTTCGATGTGGGAAGTGAAAGAGCAAATTGATCCGCCGATGAAGGAGCAATCGTAATGCCACTGCCGACCCGAACACATCGTTTTGGCATCTTTGAACACCTTGACACGCTCCTTGCCGTCATCAAACAATTGCCGGCCGAAGGATTCAGAGAAATCGAAGTCTATTCGCCGACGCCTCATCATGAAATTTCCCATGCGCTGGGGAGAAAACCAAGCCCGGTACGCATCTTCACACTCATCGGCGGATTGACCGGATTGATCACCGGCTGGGCGATGACCATCGGTTCGACAATGATCTATCCAATTATTGTCGGCGGGAAACCGATCGTCTCGATTCCGCCGTTCGGCGTTGTCGCTTATATAACGACGATTCTCTTCGGAACAATTGCAACGTTTATAGGATTTCTGGTCAACGCCCGCATGCCGCAAATCAAAATTGTTGAAGGATATGATGAGCGTCTTTCATCCGACCATTACGGCGTGCTTGCATACTGTTTGCCTGAGGATGTCGTGAAACTCGAAAAGCTGTTGAAACAATTGGGAGCGGAGACCGTGGCGAGGTCCCAAGGATTATAAGTGCATAGAATACACTCTAAATATTGGTTTTCTCTTTTTTCCTTGCCGCTTTTTCTTTGCACGGCGTTCTTCGCCGGATGCGAAAGCGAGCAGCCTGGCGAGCAAACGGAATATCGCACGGATATGTACTACCAGCCGTCGTTCAAACCGCAGAAAGACCCGATCCCGCACGTTGCAGGGACTGTCCCGATGTCGGGTTATGAGCCCGCGATCAAAGATTCTCTCCAGGCTTCGCGTTTGAAAAATCCTTTTGTGTTTACACGAACATCGGAAGACACCGGAAAATTTCTATTTAATACGTACTGTTCGGTCTGCCACGGCGTTGCGGCAAAAGGAGACGGGCTCGTCGCGCCGAAATTTCAGACGCCGCCTGATCTGACCATGCCGCTATACAAGACAGCGCCCGATGGTTACATTTATTTTGTTATCCGCAAAGGCCATAACATTATGCCTTCATACTACGAGCACACGACGCAGCGGGAACGGTGGCTGATCATCGCGCATCTGCGGAGGCTGCAGCAGCAATGACCGATTCATCAATGATATTCCCCACTCAAAAGCTCTCACAACGAGTGCGCAATATACTTTGGACGTTCGTTGCGATTGGTGCCATTGTGTTTATCGCTTCCCTGGGTCTGGGATATGCACTGCGGGCCTGGCAAATTTATTATGTCAATTTTGTTTTTTGGACGGCAATCGCTCAGGGCGGCGTCGTTTTTTCTGCAGCATACAGGATGACAAACGGAACATGGGGTGAGCCGTTTCGCCGCACCGGTGAAGGGATGGTGAGCTTTCTTCCGGTTAGCTTCGTTCTCTTTATCGGCGTTTTTCTGGGACGGTCGGAAATCTATCCGTGGCTTCACGAGGCGACGGGAAAAGAATCCTGGTTGAACACTCCGTTTTTCTTCACACGCGATACGGTCATTTTCTTGTTCATGATGTGGCTAAGCTACAAATATGTCCGGACATCGCTTCGACCGGAACTTGGACGGCACCGGGCTAATCTGCCGGAAAAATTCCAAAAATTCATCGAGCGGCTGACGCGCGACTGGGAGGGCGATGAACTGGAAACTGCAAAAAGTGCATCAGCGATGGCAAAGCTTGTTCCGGCGATGTTGATTGCATTTGCTGTTCTCTATACTCTTCTCGGATTTGACCTTTTGATGTCGCTCTCTCCTCAATGGTACAGCACATTATACGGCTGGCTCTTTTTCCTTCACGGGTTCTACGGTGCGCTTGTCGTAATTACGATTCTCGCTATTGCCGCACGAAAAGCTTTTACGCTGGAAGCCGGATTCAGGACAAGTCAGTTTCACGACCTTGGGAGGTTGGTGATGGGATTCTGCATGTTGTCCGGTGGGTTTTATTGGTCGCAGTATTTAGTGATATGGTACGGGAACCTCACGGAGGAGATTCCATACCTGCTTATGCGTTTTCACAATCCGCTCTGGGCACCATTAACGTGGTATTATATCGTCTTCGCTTTCTTTTTCCCTCTCGCCATTTTCCTCAGTAAACGGGCCAAAGAAAAACCGGCAATCCTCGTAAGCGTTGCGTCGATAATTCTTTCGTCGCTGTTTGTGGAACGATTCCTCGCCGTAGCTCCGTTCCTATGGCATGAACCGACTCTCCCGTTCGGTATCATGGAATTGCTCGTGTCGCTTGCGTTCGCAGCCGGTTTTGCGCTTGCATGGTTTACGTTTATCTCGATGGTTCCATTAATCTCCTCATCGACCAAGCATGTTCATCTTGAGTGAGTGACGCTCACTTTTAGCGCCGACATCGTAGATGCTTTGCTCTTCCTTCGACGCGCTCTCCCGCTCTTCGAGCGGCATCGCTTGCTCAGGATGAACGAGACTTGGTTCGTAGTGTGGCATTGCACCTTGATTTTTCTTCTTACATCTTCACTTTTTGCTTTTCACATTTTACTATTCACGCTCCCAAAAATGTCTTTGGTAAACTTCACATCGACGAACATCCTCTGCGATCAGTGCGGCTTGCCGTACAGCCGGTCCGAAAAAGGGCTGGGTGGAGTGACGCAATTGAAAGGAGGCATCGAATTCCATTTCTGCTGTTATGGTTGTTCGTTCACTCATTCGCTGACCGGAGAGAAGGGCGAGGGGGGAATTGCGTCGATGTTTTTGCTTCGTTTGGGATTCTCCGCATTTCTGTCGATGAATATTATGATCTTGAGCTGGGCGCTCTACGCCGGAAAAGGGAACTGGCTCGGTATCGACAAAGACGTCATTCCGGCCATGAACATGCTTTTGTTCGTTCTTTCCACGCCGATTATGGTGCTCGTCGGTTATCCATTTCTTAAAAACGCGGTTCTCGAAGTTCGCAGGCTTCGTCTTTCGATGGACAGCCTTATTGTCCTTGGTTCTATTGCGGCATACGGGTTTTCGACCTACGAAGTTTTCACCGGCGGCACCGCTCTCTATTTCGACACTGGCACGATGGTGATCGTTCTCGTGACGGCGGGGCGGTATCTCGAAGCGACGGCGAAGGTCCGTACATCGACCGCGCTTCATGCATTGCTCGACTTTCGTCCCAATATCGCCCGCGTTATATGCGACGGCATCGAGAGAGAAGTCCCGACTTC
>CAZXQG010000009.1:0-91567 GCA_964642725.1 uncultured Chitinophagaceae bacterium | reverse complement strand
CGATCGATTCGCCGGCAGAGAGATGGACGCCCATGCTTTCCACAAGCTTTGAGACTACGGCACTGATGCTGTTGTTCGTATATTCTTCCGCTTCCTTAGTGATATGGCGCCGAAGCACAAGCTCCATTGGATTCGCCTTTCCACTGCGTAAGAGTGAAAGATATTCATGGACAGTTTCGAGCAAATCAGGGATCATCACGCGCAACTCCTCCACCCGTCTCGCCTGCCCCATCTTCTCCAACATCGCCGCCTGCATCGTCTTGATAAATTTCGGCGTGTCGCGCCGGCGCGACTCAATGCCCCGCATTTTCATCTCTCCCGTTTGATACCAGCCGACGTAGCGGTTCGCGGTTGTGATTTCAGGGTCCTGCTTAGATGCCGGGAAGAGAATCCAATTATAAATTCCTTCGAGGGAAATGTCGATACCGACGCGCTCCGCAATCGTTCGGCAGAGTGATTGGTACTCCGCTTCCGTCGCCCCTTTTTTCTTCAACCACATACAGTCGATGATGGCATGAAGCATCTCAAAACCTTTTGTTTCTGCAATCTCTTTTGCCGCAAGAATCGCATCGCGGGAGAAAGCATTGACCGATTCGTGCGCTTCGATCTTCCCGAACCGGGCATTTTTGTAACCGAGATATCCGAAGCAGCTCACCAGCATCCACTTAAGTGCACTTTGTCTTCCGTCGTACCGGCGGAAAAGGGCTTCGTCCTTTCCTTTGTATTTCTTCTTCATCGATTTATAGTATGCCCGTTTCTTCACAACCGTGCGGAGCGTTGCAGGAATGATGCCCTCCCGTTTTTCGCAGATCGTGTATTCGAGCTCCGGTACTTTTGTATTCTTGCAGCACCGGCAATTCACCGTTTCCGGCGAAACATTTTTCTCCACCATGATCGTAGGATACATCGAGACGAAATCCAGCTCGGCGACATCCTCATGAAAGCCGATCGGCGGATTATAAATGAGTCCCCCGCGGTCTGCGAGCAGCAGCGTCGCCGCCGATTTGAACTCTTCCGGTTCCCGCTTCTTCGACGGGATTAAGACATTGTTTTGATATGCCCATGAAAGCTGCAGTGACGACATCGACGTACCGATACTCGCCCGCCCCTGCCGCTGCGCGGGGATTTGCGTCAACCGTGCCATTTCGAACAGGCCGTCTAATTCCGCTTCCGTGACCGTAAAAGAATTCTTCGCATCGATATGCCAGCGTCCGGCAAGCTCGAACGCGCCATCCTTATGCACAATCTTACCGTATTGAAAGAAACTCGACTCCTTCGTCGTCATATATCCCGTCGCTTGATCTCGGTTAAGCAGTGAAGGAATTTTGTGCTGCTGCGAAAGAGCTGCAATTGCCGGCATCAGGGATGAGTCGCCGTATTCAGTGAGAAGAATATCAGGGTCGCAGCGATGCAGGTGCCAGTTCAGCGCCTCGAGCATCTCAACGGGATTTTGCTGCTCAAGCGCGTATATCGTGCCGTCATACGCGATTTCAATCTGGAAATTTTTCTGATATTTTGGAGGGACAAAATCGTTCGCGTTGCGAAGCGACATGATCGACAACGGCGGCAGCGCATACTCCAGCGCATTGCCGGAATCGTTGACCTCCCACCGAACCAACTCTCCGGCATCATCAATTTCGTAGATGCCGAGTGCCAGCGGAAAAAGTTTCGTCTCATACAGAAACAATTGAGAGACAAGAATATCGGAGTTATAGAACGCGAAATGAGGGAAGAACCGCTCGAAATACCACACCGCTTCTTTGAAACGCGTCGTATCGTGAACATAGACCTGCACGACATCCCACGAATCGCCGGAATAAATTTCTTTCCGTGTTGCCCGCCCCAGCGACACTTCAACCGGAGAGCGGACGCCGAGCGCCGCAATGCGCTTGGCATCCGAATCGTTCACGTGAAGAAAAAACGACGGACGATAACGCCGAAAACAGCAATGTTTCATCCCGTTCCGGTCGATGAACCACAACGTGATTCCTTTCGCTGAAGGATACACGTCGAAGAGCCAGCCGTTCACAATGCTGTTCATTTTGCTCCTTATTGACTATGACGAGAAGCTGCCAGTTGGTCTTCCAGTCGAAGAATGCGCTCGTGGAGGCGTTTGATCAATTTCCGCTGTTCGACGGCGATCGAAATGGCGATGCTTTCGAACGGAATTGTGCGCATGGCGTAAAAATTTTCCGCCAAGTGCAGTTTCGCCGAGCGGAAAATATCGTCAAAAAGCTCCTGGTCGTCTTTGCGAAGTCCGTGGCGGTACTTCGACCAGCTTGCGATCTCGTTGTCGATAATGTTGGTGAAGGTCGGCACTGTTCGCCCCATCGTCGATCACTCCTTTCTCAAGAAAAAGTTTCGGCACATCGTCGTCCGATTGCAACCGGTAAATAGTATCGACGCCTGCCTGTAATGTTGTGAACAACTCGTTCCGTTCTTTCGGCAGCACATTCAATTTTCTGCACACAAGAAGCACGGAAATTCCGTCTGCTTTCATTTCCTGAAGCGCGGCGACGACCCGCCGGAGGATCTGCCGGACTTCCTGCAACGACGCCTGCTGGTCGTAAAACGTGTCGAGGAGGCCGAAGATCATCGCGGTGCGTGAATCGATCGTATTGAGGAATGAAGGGAGCCGGTGAACGATCGCCTGTTCCATCTGATAACAGGTAAAGCCGCGCGAAACATAAATACGGTGAAGAAAATCGTCGATGTTCAGTTTCTTCTCCCGCGCAAACTGGGAAAGAAAATGAACATTGAACCTGTTGCAGCCGTCGACGACGGCAACGGAAGAACCGCCGGCGATTCCGTATGCAGCCATTTTCAGCGAGAGCAGGAAGATCGGTTTGTCCCCGTACAAAAGATATGTTTTGCCGGAAGGCGCTGCAAAATGCTGTACCATTGTTTGATACGACGTTGGCACTGCCAGTAGTAGATTTTTTTCGTCCATTTTTCTAACTTCTTCTTAACTATTACGGAGACAACTACAATGTGCGGACGTTATTTATTGCTCAACGGCAAAAAGGTCCTTGCAACTTTTGCGCTACTGCGGGATTTAGAATCCACCGGACAAGCTTTCGAAGAACTGCCACGCTACAATGCATCTCCGCTTCAACGGATGCCCGTGTTTGCTGTCAGAAACGACAGCCTCGCTGCCGAGCAGATGCGCTGGGGGCTCGTTCCGCACTGGTCGAAAGACGGCAAGGTTGCATTTTCAACCTTCAATGCAAAGTCGGAAACGCTGGACCAGAGCAAATTATACGGCACCTATTTTAAAGGGAGCCGCTGCCTTATTCCTGCCGACGGTTTCTACGAGTGGAAAAAGGCGGCCGTCACAAAAGAGGTACGCGGCGCACAACGACAGGTCATCGAAAAACAGCCAATGTGCATTCGTATGAAAGACGAATCGCCGTTCATGTTTGCCGGCCTCTTCTCCGTCTGGAAAGATCCCGAGGGAAGAGAACTACCTTCCTTTACAATCATCACCACCGTTCCCAATGAGCTGGTTGGAGAAATTCACGATCGCATGCCGGTCATTCTCCACGAAAAGAACTTTGAGGAATGGCTCGACAGGAACATCAAAGATACTGCATCGCTCAAAAAACTCCTTCTTCCCTATCCTGCAAAAGAAATGAAAGCATACCGTGTTTCAACCGTTGTAAGTTCATCCCGTAATGATGTGCCGGAATGCGTAAAACCTCTCGAGAAAGAATAGGCGTGTTTCAATGAAGGGCATCCGCAGGAATCTCCTCGTCGGCAAAAAGCGGATGCAGCACGTTCACCGATGAACTAATTCCCTTGAGTTCGGGAAACGCCCGTATCATTCCCTGCGGAACAAGCACGGGGGGCTTCCGCGCAAGATGCCGCAGCTGAAAACCGTTGACGAGTGAATTTGCTTCCGGGTCGTTATGGAATACGACGAAGAGGGTGTTCGATTGTTCCCTCAGCTTTTTCATCCGTTCAAGCAAATCATTGAGTTCTTTCTCGTTGTAATAATAGTTGTACCGCTCTCCGAGTTCGGGATGCGCCCACGTTTTGACGTTTCTTCCCATCATCCGGAAATATGCCACTTCATTCCATGCCAGCGACGTCAGCGGCATGTAGCTCCGTATCGGCGGTAAGTCCGCGTTGACAAGATGCAATTTGTTCTCCTGTAAACAATTGTAAAAGAGCGAAGTGTTCCAGGAAGCGTGCCGTACTTCGACAAACACCCGATGCGGGTAAAAGACTCTGCTGAACTGCTGAAGGTATTTTTGATGCTCGGGCGTGTTGACGAACGAGTGCGGAAACTGCGCCACGATCCCTCCCAGCTTCCCCGACTCGGCAAGAGGCTCGAGAAGGCGGCGGACAGAACGGACGTCATCGTTCGTCGCATCGAACGTATGCGTAAACCCCCGAAAGAGTTTTACCGTGAACATGAAATTTTTGTTTGCGGCAACATCATCGAGCCAGCGCCGCGCATGATCCGCCGTGAGGGCCGTATTGTAAAACGTGACGTTGATTTCCACGCTGTCGAAAAACTGGCTGTAGTATTCCAGCCTTCGAAACCCTTTCTTCGGTTTCGGCGGGTAGAAGTATTGGTGGAACGGGGGCAAATCCCAGCCCCCCATCCCGACAAAAATTTTTTGCTGGTCCAGTGTGATCATTGCAGCCTCCTTGTGAGATGGATACAAACAAAAAACCCGGTTTCGAGAGAACGCATTACGGCGTTCTTCACAAAACCGGGCTTGAGTATTTCAACAACCCTGTTGCTATGTAATTACATTCTTCTTACCGGTACAACAATCCACGAAGGAGACGAAGAAGATAAATGGAAACTAAACCATTTATTATTTGAGACTTCTGAAAAATCAAGAACTTTTGTCTCGCGCAAATCCCGAAGGTCCCAAAGGGATTCCTTTGGAAGATGCTTCGCCAGTCGTTGGCAAAGCCATCCCATTGGGAAAAGCCGCGTAAGTTTTATGTTTAACGCATTTTGCGCCTTGGCGTCTTTGCGTGAGACTATTTTTTGATGTTTCTATTTCTCACTCCACACGGCAAGCTCATTTCCATTCGGGTCTGTAAAATGAAAACGCCGCCCGCCGGGAAAATCGAACGGCGGCTTTGTTATTTTTCCCCCGTTACGAACGACAGCTTCTTTCGTTCTTTCCAGTTCGGACGAATAAATAACCACGAGCACGCCGCTGCCGGAGATCGATGGCGCCTTTGCAAACCCTCCGCTGATCCGGCCATCTTCAAAACTCGTGTAGTCAGGCCCGTAGTCGGTAAATTTCCAGCCAAAAACGGCCGTGTAAAATTGTTTTACCGCTGTAATATCTGTGGCGGAAAACTCTATATAATCAATGCGATGGTTATTGTTTTGGGTCGTCACGGCCGATTCCTTTGTTGTGGAATGTGATGAATCTTGAGCATGTGCCTTCGAACTTAAAAGACTGGAAAATCCAAGCACAATAATCGCTACGAACGCACCGGAGCTTTTCATTCGATTGTTTCTCCAAGAAAATATACCAAGTTCTATGCTTCAATCAGCTTTTTCATCGTCCCCAATACTCCCTCCCAATTCTTGCTGGAATGTTCCAACGCTGTTTCGTCGGCGATATTGTCCTGAGTCAGCAAAAGTTCGGTCCTGTCGCCGTGCGACGAGAGCTCAAAAGTCAGAACGGCGTAGTTTTCCGGAACGTCGGGCAACGACGAAAACGAACTCCAGTAATTGTATTGAAAGACCTTCCCCTTTTCGAATTTCAGGATTGTTCCCTTGTCTTCGTATTCTTTGCCTTCCCATGTCCCGGTAAAACGAATCGGACTTCCTACCTTCCAATCGGAGATAACGTTTGTGCCAAACAGATATTGTTTTATCCATTCCGGGGAAGTCAGCGCTTCCCAGACTTTTAATGCCGGAGCCTTGATGCTCACCGTCTTTCGCAAAAGGAGTGGGTTCTTTGCCATAATCTTATTTATCCTCAAAAGTGGTATTCATTGGAATCAGCCGTCTTTAATGGGTTTCTGCAATCGTGTAATCAAAATCGTAGAAATGTTTCCCATCAACAATATTGATCGCCATTGTCCCGGCGAGTCCGGTCAGTTCACCGGTGCCGGAATCAGGCACAACAGCGACGCTCAGCTGCGCGGCGCCACGCGTCATGGTGCCACTATGCTGCAGCACGAAAACACCGCTGCGCCCCTGCAGCGTTCCGCTGACCCGTTCAATCGCAACGTATCCGGCCGAACCTTTCACACCCGTTCCTGCGCTCAGCATTTCTCCTTTGCTGGCAGCTTCAAGATCGCCGTGGAACTGTTTCTCGATCGACATCCTCCCAAGTGTTGCATCAGCGGTTTTGTCCGCCAGCGGCTGAGGGTTTAGCTTCACTTCAAATGTTCCAGTTACACGGTTCATCATCATCTCCTGCTGACAAAATTTTCAACAACAAAATTTGTGATCAATCGGCTGCTACTGCACCTTTCCCCGACGGTGTTTCGAACGTAATTTTATCTCCACTTCGCCGGCAATTTTTCCGTTTTGGCGCGGGAATGCAATCTCCACCGTCCCAAAATGATCGTCCGGAATGCGAACGCTCAGCAGGTCCAGGATCTGTTTGAGATAAAAATTGATCTGCCGTTCTTCTTCTATCGAATATGTCGACGTTGCCATAGCCACCTCGTTCCTCACGATGCCTTTGAGTACGCTTTGTATTCATCGGTCAACGCGTCGATCTTCTTTTTGTCGAGAGCGCGGATCATTCCGACCACGACGCCGAGGACTTTGAAATTCTCGTCGCTCCTGCTGACGTGAATCGGTTTGTATTTCTTATTCTCCGGACGAAGCACAACGCCGCTCTCTTCTCTATAATATCGTTTGATCGTCGGTTCTCCTTCCACGGCGGCAACCACGATCTCACCGTTGCGGGGGTCCTTTTTGGGGTCGACAAAAAGCAGGTCGCCGGTAGAAAGCTGCGCATCTTTCATGCTGTCGCCACGCACGTAAATGCCGAACAAATCGTCGGACGCGGTAATGTAGCGCCGGACCTCGAATGTATCGACCATGTTTTCCTGGGACGTGAACGGATGTCCTGCCGGAGCGCTTCCGTAAATCGGGATGCCGGACGGCCGCTCGTGCAGCAACTCGATGCCGCGCGAAGTGTTCGGAACGTAGCGCAGCGCCTTCTTCTTTTCCATAAGAAGAAGGTGCATCCGTGCGGCGCTCGGCTGAATCTTTAGTTTGTCGGAAATTTCCTGCAGCGTCGGAGGGTAGCTGTTATCCTCGATGAACTGCTTTACAAAATTATAGACCTTTTGCTGGCGGGAGGTGAGTTCGATCGACGGCGATGACATAGTGAAATCCTTTACATAGTATATATATTTTTACTATGGTGAAATATATACTATGGGAAGGGATTTGTCAAGTACAAAATGAAAAAAGTTTTAGTCAAGCGATGCCATGACTTCTATGCGGGCAATGCAGTCATGGCATCACTGTGTAAACTCCGTTGACAAATTGGGCAATCGTTCGTATATTGAGGCACCACGAAGCCAAAGTAACACAACGAAATACGGGGCGTGGCTCAGCCCGGCTAGAGCGCTTGGTTCGGGACCAAGAGGTCGGGAGTTCGAATCTCCCCGCCCCGACAATAAAAAAGGGAACAACAATGTTGTTCCCTTTTTTCGTTCTCTGTGGACCGTAGCGGGATCGAACCGCTGACCTCGTGAATGCCATTCACGCGCTCTCCCAGCTGAGCTAACGGCCCTTATCAGTCGACCAATTATACGAAATTATTTCAGCAAAATCAAAACCTGCTCTGCAATCCGGGGAATCTCGTTCTCCTCTTCAATATCAAACCAACGAATCCTCATATCCCTTCTAAACCATGTCAATTGGCGTTTGGCAAACCGGCGGGTGCTCTGCTTCATCAATTCGACCATCCGTCCGTAGGTGATTTCTTTCCGCAGGAACGCGAACGCTTCCTTGTAGCCGACCGTTTGAAGGGATTTGTAACGGTCATCATAACCACGGGCAAGCAATTCTTTTACTTCATCCAAGAAACCGGCGGCAAGCATACCCTCGACCCGGGAATCGATCCGGCCGTACAACTTCTTCCTTTCCCATTGCAATCCGACGAAAACATGGTTGAAGAAGTTCTTCTTCTCATGTTCGTCATGATGCTGCGAGATCGGCTTACCGGTCGCATAATAGACTTCCAGCGCACGTATAATCCTCCGCTGATTCGACGGGAGCATTCTTGCCGCCGCCTCGGGGTCAACACGGCGTAACTCTTCAAGCAAAGATTCCGCCCCTTCGGATGCCAACCGGGCCTCAAGCTCGTCGCGCACATCTTCTTTTCTGCCGGGACCTGTAAACAATCCATCCACCAGAGAGCGGATGTACAATCCCGTCCCGCCGACAACTATCGGCAGTTTCTTTTGCGTCACAATTTTGTGAATTATTTTTCTGCCTTCGACGCCGAACTCACCGGCGCTGAAATGCTGATCCGGGAGAATCTCATCAACAAAGTGATGCTTGACTTCTTTCAGTTCATCCGGAGAAGGCTTCGCCGTTCCGATGGTGAGCAATTGATAAACCTGACGTGAATCTGCGGAAATAATTTCGGCCGATGTGCGGCGGGCAATTTCCAGAGCGAGAGAGGTTTTCCCCGACGCTGTAGGACCGGTGATGACGAGAATTGTAGGAAGCGGGTTACTTAACTCCATCCATTTTTTCCAACGAGCGGTACAAATTTGAAACCGAAGGTTTCTTCAGTCAAGAACGAATCCCCTGCTCTTCTCATAACGATCACTTTCTGTACCTCGCGGTCGCCGACCGGGATCACCAGCCGCCCGCCGTCTGCAAGCTGCTGTTTGAGCGATTCCGGAACATCGGGGGCGCCGGCAGTAACGATAATTCCGTCGAACGGGGCGAATTCACTCCATCCGACCGTGCCGTCCCCGCCTTTCGATGCGATGCGAAGGTTCAGTTTATCAAACATCTTTCGAGCCTCGGCAAGGAGGCCGAGATGCCGTTCGATTGTGAAGACCCTGCACCCCATTTTTGCGAGAACAACTGCTTGGTACCCGGAACCGGTTCCTACTTCCAGCACTTTGTCTCCAGGTTTGGATGCGAGTGCCTGGGTCATATACGCAACAGTGTACGGCTGCGAGATTGTTTGCTCATAGCCGATTGGCAGGGCGCTGTCTTCATACGCGCGGTTGACAAAAGGCTGCTCCACAAAGAGATGCCGTTCGACTTTCGACATAGCGGCGAGGACGCTCGGGTCGGAGATCCCTTTCGTTTCCAGGAGCGCAATCATTTCTTTTCGATCAGTCTCAAATCGTCCCAAGGGCTGCCGTTGTAGTTATCCCAAAAAAGTGATTTTCGCGCGAAGGTGCAAAGCGGCTTAAGTTCTTTCTTTTAATTTTTGCGCCTTGGCGACTTAGCGCGAGATAGATTTTTCCGTTTTTTTGATAGCCGTTTGTTAATAATCCTGAAACAACACTTTTACAAAGTTTACTGTCGTTGAAAAATTCGTCATGTGACTTTTCTCCCCCGCATAGATCGCGTCTATTGGAACAAATCCGAACCGAAATCCATGCGCGGCTGCTTTGATAATAAACTCTGTCTCCGCCTCAAACCCATACGATGTCAACCGCACGGAGTCCAGCACTTTTCTGTCGACCAGCCGGTAGCCCGACTGGCTGTCCGCAATTTTTTTCGCAGTTCGTGCACTGACTAAAAAAGTTGTGATCGTGTTGGAGAGAATTCGATGAAACGGCATCCCTTTTTTAGCGTGAAGCCTGCTCCCGATGATGATATCGTAATCGCCTGACGAATACAGACCCAAAAACTGCGGAATAAAACCCGGCGGATGTTGAAGGTCGGCGTCCAACGTAATGACGGCGTTAAACGATGACTGGAGCGTGAAATCAAAGCCGGTTTGAAGCGCGGCCCCTTTGCCCCTGTTCACCGGATGACTCAGCACTTGAACGCCGAATGATGCGGCAACAGAAGCGGTCGTATCCGATGAGCCGTCGTCGACAACGACGATGTTTTCAGAAGCGATATATTTCGCAACTCCGGCGATAACCGCACCAATCGTCCCCTCCGCATTAAAGGCAGGAATAATGACACCAATATTCTTCATTGATTTCCGATTCCGTCAAGCTACACTTCGTCCTGAACGGCCTGCCATATGTTCTTCCATGAACGCTCCATGGAAAGCACGAGCCGCCCGCGCAATTCCTTCCGGAGTTCTTGCGATTTCAATCCTCGCATCAGCACACCGTCTTCAGCAATGGAAATTGTTCCGGTCTCTTCAGATACCACGACGGAGATAACGTCCGCCTGCTCTGATATCCCAAGCGCTGCGCGATGGCGCATTCCAAGCACGATATCCCCCATTCTTGTTACAGCCGATAACGGCAGCGTGCACCGTGCCGCCTCGATGGTCCTGTCATTCACAATCACGGCGCCGTCGTGAAGCGGCGATTTTGGATTAAAGATAGAAAGCAGCAGCGCTCTGCTCACCCTGGCCTGGAGTATAATGCCGGACTCGCTCACGCTCTTCAAACCCGTTCCGCGCACGACGATAATCAAGGCGCCCTGTTTCTTTTTTGCGAGATCAACCACTGCGCTGGCTATTTCTTCGATCGATTCATCGACATCGATACGCAAAAACATCCGCACAATTCTGTTGCGCGCGATGGTGGAAAGCAAACGACGAATTTCGGGCTGGAATAAAATGACGAAAGCGATGACCCAGATGTCGGTCAGCGTGTGCAGCAGCCACCCCATTGCTTTCAAATTGATGGCTTGGGCTAGAAACGAAAAACCGACGATGACCATCATACCGACGAATATCTGCGCTGCAATAGTCCCGCGCATGACAATATAAAGCCGGTAGAATATGAACGACACGACTGCAATATCGAAAAGGTCGATCAGAGAGACCGTCAAAAAACCAATTTTGAAAAGTTCCATACAATCAGTAGTGGAATATTTATGCAGCTCTCACAATGGCATCGGTGACAACCGCGATTCGTTTCATCTCTTTCACGTCGTGCACTCGCAGAACATTCGCTCCTTGAAAAATACATGCAGCGACTGCGGCGGCTGTTCCTTCAAGCCGCTGATCGACGGGAAGATTGAGAAGCATTCCGATAAACGCTTTTCGGGAAGGTCCAATGACGATTGGGCAGTGCAAATCAGCGAGCCGTTGTAAATTCTTAATGAGGGAGATATTATGTTCGAGTTTCTTCCCGAATCCTAATCCCGGGTCGATCCACACATGTTCGATGCCAGCTTCCCGCGCTTTTTCAATGGATTGCGAAAGCCTCTCTTTCACTTCATCAACAACAATTTCGTAGGCAGGATTTTGCTGCATCGTCTTCGGTGTCCCCTTGATGTGCATTGCGATCAAAACCGAATCGTGAGAAGCGACTACCCGAGCCATCGCGGGATCATAATTCAATCCGCTGATATCATTCACGATCGCTGCCCCCGCTTTCAACGCAGCTTCTGCAACGACAGCTTTGTACGTATCGATTGATAACAAGACATCCGACTGGGATGAAAGTTCCTCGATCACGGGGACGACTCTTCGGATCTCCTCTTCGGCGCTGACTTCTTCTGCGCCTTCGCCATATGGACCTTTCGGTCTTGTCGATTCTCCGCCAACATCGATAATGTCCGCTCCATCCACAACCATTTGCAACGCATGCGCGACAGCCCGATCTTTGTTGAAGTACCTCCCGCCGTCAGAAAACGAATCGGGCGTGACATTCAAAACGCCCATCACATAGGTTCGCGATGAAAGGTCGATGAACTTTCCGCCGCATCGAAATGCGAACGGTGAGTTGTGAATGTCTGTTTTTACTGGAAGCATTGTCGTCGGACGTTCATTTCGTCAGAATATATCGAAATGATGAACGATTAGCAATAAACGAACAACCCTCTCGGTAGAGAGGGTTGTGGGTTAGGCTGACTGTTTCTTCTTATGAGAAAGCATTGTTTTCAGCTTCTCTTTTTGTTTGCGCTGCCGCTTCCGATGTTTCCTGCTGACTCGTATTCCTTTTTTATTCATTGAAAAAGTTTCTCCTTGGATGTGGAATTATGGTTCGCTGCATGAATGATAAAATCCGCATTTCGGGCAATACAATTTGCACTTGCGACTGTCCAGTTTCGTGCCGCAATTGACGCAATATTGCCAGTAGTGGGGTTCCACCGCGGCAGGTTGCACGGCAGATTTCAGGATCGATCGTATTTCGGTGATTCTCAGTCCCTTTTCCATCCTCAATCAAAATAAAAAAATGGATGACGGGAATCAAGGAGCATATCACGGCGGCGAAAGGTATCCGTCGTTCATGACAAACCGATCGTACTTTTCGCGCGATGTGAGAAGAGGAAGCATTGACTCGAAATGGCTGTTCAGTGTGCTCAGCCGTTCGTTTTCCGATTGGAGGGCAAGAAACTTCTGCCTGTCCTTGAGATCTAGCCCGGCTTTCTGCACCAGCAGAAAGGATATTTTGGTATCGGAGGATGCTTCGTTGGCGGGCATCACGGTCCCTTTAAAAGCGGTCTCAACGAATCGGTTATACAACCCTATTGCCCGCCGCCGAAGGGAATAGTTGATCTTTTCCACCCTATCATCAAAGAAAATAACTTCACCGACAAAGTACGGAGCGCCGCTGTCAACAAGCTGTCCCAGGGTGTACCGTGTTCTTCCTTCGACGGCAATATCCAATTGCCCGTCATCGTACTTTTTAACGATGCTTTTGACCATTGCACTGCATCCGGTCGGGTCGATCTTGTCGTTTTCGATAAGATTGATCCCGAATTCCGTGTGGTTCTCGATGCATTCATTGATGAGAGTCTTGTACCGTTCTTCAAAAATATGGAGAGGCAAGAGCGATCCGGGAAAGAGAACCACCTTGAGCGGAAAAAGCGGAAGATTTCGAATTCGACGTGAACTCATAATGCCGATAGATGAGCGGAGGACGATGAGGACCGTCCTCCGCTGTGATGATTATGTTTACCGGGAAGCGGCATCAAACCGGTCGGCGACGTCCGACCAATTGACGACATTCCAGAATGCGGTGAGATAGTCTGCCCGGCGATTCTGGTACTTCAGATAGTATGCATGCTCCCAAACATCGCAGCCGAGAATCGGCGTCGCACCCTCAGTCAACGGATTATCCTGATTTGCCGTTGAGATGATCGCTAGTTTTTTATCTTTGCCGACAACAAGCCAAGCCCATCCGGATCCGAATCGTCCGAGGCCGGCTTTATTAAATTGCTCTTTGAATGTCGCCGTCGAACCAAACGCGCTGTTTATCGAGGAGATAAGATTGCCGGACGTCGGCTCTTTGACTCCGGCCTTTAATTGCTGCCAGAACATCGAGTGATTGACATGACCGCCGCCGTTGTTGCGGACTGCAGTTCGGATTGCTTCGGGCAACGAGCCCAACGATGTGATCAATTCTACAGCCGATTTGTTCTGCAACTCCGGGTTGTTCGCAAGGGCGTTGTTCAAATTCGTAACGTACGCAGCGTGGTGCTTGTCGTGATGGATTTCCATCGTCTTTGCATCGATGTACGGTTCGAGAGCATCAAATGCATAAGGAAGTGCGGGGACCGTGTGAGCCATGTAAATTCTCCTTGTATTTATGTGGTATGAAAGTGGTTAAAATTTCATCTAAACTATTTTTCCAAAAACAATTCTTAATACATATTCAACGCAAGTTTCGCTTCTTCGGACATCATGTTTGGATCCCATCGAGGTTCCCACACGACGTCAACCTGCGCTGAAGTCACCCCTTTTACCGCTTCGACTTTCTGTTTTACTTCCGGCGGCAAACTTTGCGCTGCAGGACATGCCGGCGAAGTGAGTGTCATTTTGATTTGAACGGCGCCTGCTTTGTCGACGTCGACGGAATAAATCAATCCCAATTCGTGGATGTTCACAGGGATCTCAGGGTCGAAACATGTTTTCAATGCCTGGATAACCTGATCTTTCACAATCAACAATTCGAATGTATTAAAATCGGAATTTTCCATCGTCTCATCTCGTCATCGTTCAGTTGATTTTTTGGTCTTCGGTCGATACAACGGCGCCGTTCGATTTCAGCGCCGAATGCAGGGCATGCCATGCCAGGCTTGCACATTTGATCCGAGCCGGAAACTCAGCAACGCCCGCAAGCGCTCCGAGGCATCCAAGGTCGTCAAGATCGTTGACTTCTTTATGGATATCGCGCGTTACGACAGAATGAAATTTCTCGAAAAGCTTTTCTGCCTCTTCCTTTTTTGTTCCTTTGACTGCCGTTGTCATCATCGAAGCCGAGGCTTTCGAAATTGCGCATCCCGAGCCTTGAAAACTCACATCCTTAATGACGTCTCCATCCATTTCAACAAACACCGTGAAGTGGTCGCCGCACAAAGGATTGTAGCCTTCTGCATGATTTGTGGCATGTTCCAGCTTCCCGAAATTTCTCGGACTCTTATTGTGGTCGAGAATCAATTGCTGGTACAGTTCATTAAGATCGCTGCTCATGATCCGAAAATCTCCTTAACTTTCAACAGAGCGCCGGCAAGTGCGTCAATTTCTTCCATTGTGTTGTAGAACGCAAACGATGCCCGTGCCGTTGCGGGAATTCCGAATCGCTGCATCACCGGCTGTGTGCAATGATGTCCCGTCCGAATTGCAATTCCCTCCCGGTCGACAATCGTTCCGATATCGTGCGCGTGAATGCTCCCCATGATAAAGGAAACAACACTCGATTTCTTCTTCGCCGTTCCAATGATGCGCACGCCTTCAATCGATGAAAGCTTTTCTGTCGCATAGGTCAAAAGACCGTTTTCGTACGACGAAATTGCTTTCAATCCGAGGCTATGGACATAATCAATAGCAACGCCGAGCGCAATGGTATCGGCAATGTTGGGCGTACCTGCCTCAAACTTGTACGGAAGGGTATTGTAGGTCGTCTTCTCAAATGTCACCGAACTGATCATATCGCCCCCGCCCTGATACGGCGGCATCGATTCAAGGAAGCTTGCTTTTCCATACAACACTCCGATTCCCGTCGGACCGCAAACTTTGTGGCCGGAAAAAGCGTAGAAATCGCAATCGAGGTCCTGCACATCAACGGCAAGATGCGGCGTCGATTGGGCGCCGTCAACAAGCACCGGAATGCCGAATTCGTGCGCACGTTTTATGATCTGCTTGACCGGATTGATCGTCCCTAGGGAATTTGAGAGGTACACAATGGAAACAAACTTCGTCTTCTTGTTCAGCAGTTTCTCGTACTCGTCAATCAACAGCTCGCCGTCGTCATTCATCGGAATCACACGCAGCACGGCGCCGGTTTGTTCGCACAGCATCTGCCACGGAACGATGTTCGAATGATGCTCCATCGCCGAGATGATGATCTCATCGCCGGCCTTGATGAATTTTCTCCCGTAACTCTGCGCGACAAGGTTAATCCCTTCGGTCGTGCCGCGGACAAAAATAATTTCGCGTGTTTCAGCGGCGTTCAAAAAAAGTTTTACTTTGCCGCGTGCCTTTTCATACTCATACGTTGCAAGTTCGCTTAACGCGTGAACTCCGCGATGAATGTTTGCATTCTGGGATGAATAATACTTTGCCAGTGCGTCTATGACAACCTGCGGTTTCTGGCTTGTCGCTGCGTTGTCGAGATAGACTAGAGGTTTGCCATGGACTCTTTGAGCAAGTATCGGAAAATCTTCCCGAATGCGAGCTGCGTCAAACTGTGTTTCGCTGCTTTGCCCGGCGTCTTTCACAAGAGTTTCAGTAGAAGGTTTCATGGCATTTTTGTTTCAGAGTGAACAATTTCCGGCAGTGATGTCTTTACAACTTTTTCCTGGAGCCGCTCAATCACAAGCGTATCGACATGCTTGCGTACCGCTTCGTTGTTGATATAATTCGTGACTTCGCCTGCAAATCCGACTGTCAGCAGCGCCCGTGCCGCTTCTTCACTGATGCCGCGGCTCTTCACATAAAAGAGGGACGCAGCATCCAACCCGCCGACCGTCGCTCCGTGCGTACATTTCACATCGTCGGCAAAAATCTCGAGCTGCGGCTTTGTGTCGACCGTCGCCTCATCAGAAAGCAGCAAATTTCTATTTGTCTGTTTGGAATCTGTTTTTTGAGCTTCTCTTCTCACGAAGATCTTTCCGTTGAACACAGAACGGGATTTACCGGTGATGATCCCTTTGAAAATTTCGCGGCTCGAGCAATTCGGCTGCGTGTGGTCAATAAAAGTATGATGGTCTACGAGTTGATCGTTAGCCGGGAGATACAGACCGTCGAGCATCGTTTCGCACTGCTTGCCGTTGACGGCGATATTGATATCGTTGCGCGCTATGGCTGCGCCGAGCGCAAGGCTGAACGCCGTGAATCTGCTTTGACTCCCCTGCTCAACCTGCATCGTCCCGACGTGAAATGCCTTTTCGCTTTCACGCTGGATTTTCACATAGTCAACTGCCGATTCCTTCCCTATGAAAACTTCGGAGACTGTGTTTGTAAAATAAACATCTTCCGATAACGAGACGTAGCTTTCAACGAAAGTCGCCGAGGCTCTTTCGTCTACAATTATGAGGTTGCGCGGATATGAAACGGGATGCGTATCCCCCTGTGCAAATGAAACAAAGAGCAACTGAATTGACGGCTTAACCAGAATTCCTTCTGGCACGTAGAAGAAAGCGCCGTCATGAATAAATGCCGAATTCAGTGCCGCAAAAGGATGACTTTGAAGCGGAAGATGTTTGCCGAGATGTTGCCGGACGACCTCAGCGTTTGAACCAAGAGATTCTGCCAGACTTCCTGCCACAACTCCTATTGGAAGAGCAGAGACATTGGAAAGGCCTTTGTTGAAATGGCCGTTGATGAACACCAAAACGCTCTTTGAACATCCGTCCACAATGTGCCTGGTAGTCTCATCCAGCCGAACGTCCGGCATACCTGCCGCCGGTGCACGCTGGAATTGAGTTCTCGTCAGCGGAAGAATATTGGTGAATCGCCAATCCTCTTGTCTGACTGTTGGAAAGCCTAGTTCGGAAAATTTCCCGATGGCCGCGAGCCGCAAAGTCTTCAGCCACGCCGGATCGTGTGCGGCGCCGTTGTTTTCAAAAGCCTGAAAGTCTGACAGATATTTTTCTATTTCTTGAGATGATTGCATTTTTCTCTTAATTTTTTAGATCAACCGGCTACAGATGCCGCTTCTTCCTTTACGTCGTCATAACCGTTTGCCTCGAGTTCGAGGGCAAGTTCCTTGCCGCCTGATTTTACAATGCGGCCGTTGACCAACACGTGGACAAAGTCCGGGACGATGTAATTTAACAATCGCTGATAGTGGGTCACGACTATGACCGCATTATCCGGCTTTTTTAGCCGGTTGACGCCATGAGCGACAATCTTCAAAGCGTCGATATCCAACCCTGAATCCGTTTCGTCGAGGATCGCTAGCTTCGGCTCGAGCACAGCCATTTGCAGAATTTCGTTGCGCTTCTTTTCGCCGCCGGAGAATCCTTCATTCACGGGACGATTAATGAAACTTGGATCCATCTCAACAAGCTTCATTTTTTCCTTGAGAATTTTGAGAAACTGCATTGCGTCGAACGGCTCAAGTCCTTTGTATTTGCGAATTTCGTTCACACCCGCTTTTAGGAAATAGCTATTGCTCACTCCGGGTATCTCGACCGGATACTGGAACGCAAGGAAAACTCCCTCCTGCGCGCGGATTTCGGGAGCCATTTCCAGCAAATTTTTTCCATCGTACAGTACTGTTCCTTCGGTCACTTCATACGATGGATGCCCTGCAAGCACCTGGGCAAGCGTGCTTTTCCCTGAACCGTTCGGTCCCATTACGGCATGCACTTCGCCCGCGTTCACCGTCAGGTTGATGCCTTTCAAAATTTCTTTTCCCGCAACATTGGCGTGGAGGTTTTTTATTTCGAGCATTTGCTTTTCATTCCTTAATGTACTTTATGATATTTGGGTGTTAGGTATTAGCTGTTAGCTATTGATTGTTCATTGTTGATTGTCAACCAACGCTTCCTTCCAAACTAATGCCCAGCAGCTTCTGCGCTTCAACGGCAAATTCCATCGGAAGGTTTTTAAAGACTTCTTTCGCGAATCCGTTGACGATCATAGAAATCGCGTTTTCGGTGTCGATGCCGCGCTGCTTACAATAGAAGAGTTGATCCTCGCCGATCTTTGACGTTGATGCTTCATGCTCCACACTCGAGGACGTGTTACGCACTTCGATATACGGAAAAGTATTTGCGCTGCATTTGTCTCCGATGAGCATCGAATCGCACTGTGTGTAATTGCGCGCGTTGGTTGCGTTCGGCAGCACTTTCACCAATCCGCGGTATGTATTGCCGCCGAATCCGGCAGAGATCCCTTTCGAGATAATCGTGCTCTTGGTATTCTTTCCAATATGTGTCATCTTCGTCCCTGTGTCCGCGATCTGGCGGTTGTTCACAACAGCGACCGAATAAAACTCTCCAACCGAATTATCTCCCTGCAAAATCACGCTCGGATATTTCCAGGTGATGGCTGAGCCTGTCTCAACTTGCGTCCATGAAATCTTGGAATTTTTTCCGAGGCATTTTCCCCGCTTGGTGACAAAATTATAGATGCCGCCTTTCCCCTCTTTGTCGCCGGCATACCAATTCTGGACCGTCGAATATTTGATCTGTGCGTCATCCAGCGCAACCAATTCAACGACGGCTGCGTGGAGTTGATTTGTGTCCCGAATGGGAGCCGTGCATCCCTCAAGGTAGCTAACGCTCGCCCCTTCTTCAGCCACGATGAGAGTCCGTTCGAACTGTCCCGTCTCCGCCGTGTTGATTCTGAAATATGTCGACAACTCCATCGGGCAGCGGACTCCTTTTGGGATGAAGCAAAATGATCCGTCGCTGAATACCGCCGAGTTGAGCGTCGCAAAAAAATTGTCCGTGTACGGAACGACCGAACCCAAATATTTTTTGACAAGATCAGGGTGATGCTGCACCGCCTCCGAAAAGGAACAAAAAATAATTCCAAGCTCGCCAAGTTTTTCCCTGAATGTCGTCGCAACAGAGACGCTGTCGAAAATAGCGTCGACCGCGACACCGCTCATCCGCTTCTGTTCCGTGATCGAAATACCGAGTTTCTCGTAGGTCGCCAGAATTTCTTTATCGACCTCGTCCAAGCTGTTTACCTCCGGTTTCTTCCTCGGCGCTGCATAGTAGATGATATTCTGATAGTCGATCGCCGGATAGGAGAAATTTTGCCAATGCGGCTCATCCTTCAGCGTCAGCCAATGACGAAAAGCCTTGAGGCGCCATTCGAGCATGAACTCCGGCTCATTCTTCTTGAATGAAATCAAGCGGATGACATCTTCGCTCAGTCCCTTTGGAATCGCGTCGGTATCGATGTCGGTAACAAAACCGTACTTGTATTCCTTGTTAACCAGTGTCTCCATTGATTCTTGCATCAGAACTCCATTCCTAAGTATATCTGTGTTCAACTTACACGCCAAAAGAACTGCCGCATCCACACGTCTTTGCTGCCTGCGGATTGTTGAAAACGAAGCCGCGCCCGTTCAGTCCATCGGTAAAATCCAAAACGGTTCCTGAAAGATAGAACATGCTTTTCTGATCCACGAATACTTTGATGCCGTGGAGGTCGAGAACATTATCTTTCTCATTTGCCTTCTCGTCGAACGCGAGGACGTACGTCAGTCCCGAGCATCCGCCGCCCTTCACGCCGAGCCGCAAGCCGTGCGATTCCGGGATGTTATTCGAAGATTTGATATTTCTCACTTCTGCCGCCGCCTTCTCCGTCAATTGTATTTCGTCCGGAATTGTCGTCTGCGGTTGTGGTCCCTGCGCTGTAAGTACTTCAGACATGGTTACTACTCCTTGTTGATTGTAAATTCTTAATTCCTAATTCTTAATTTGCCTACGATGCTTTCTTTGCCGCAAACTCGGGATACAGCAGCACCCATCCCTGCTGGTTCACTTTCTTGAAGATGTTTTGCTTTTCAAAATGTTGCGCCACCTCGCGGGCCACAAGTTCCGCGTCGCCGTAGCCGATCTCCAGGTTCCTCTGTTCAAAAAAACCGATGATACCGTAATGCAAATCCCGGAAAAAGAAGTTTGACAAGTGATACAACGGGAATTTCGCCTTCAAAAAATGAAGGAACTCAACCTGGTTATTAAAGATTGTCGCTGATCTTTTCATTGCAGAATTTTTCTTCTCGCTTAGTGGCTTAACGCAGCGACCGCGGGTAATTTCTTTTTTTTCATCATTTGATACTGCGGCGACGACTCGCGCAGCCGCCGCACCGTCTCCGCTATTTTCTTTCCTGCGTATTCGACTTCTTCTTGTGTGGTAAACCTTCCCAGCCCAATGCGAATCGTGGAACGAGCCAGTTCATCCTCGAGCCCAATTGCCTTTGCGACGTGCGAGATTTTCGCACCATCGAGGTCTGCGGAAGAACATGCCGAACCCGATGAGATCGCCACATCGTTTTTTAAAGCCATCATCAAGTCGTCTGCATAAACGTACGGAAACGTTATATTCAGATTGTTGTATAAGCGGCTTGTCGGATGCCCGTTGCGTCGCGCTCCTTCAATCGAAAGCAATTGTTCCTCCAACGTATCCCGGAGTGCCGCGATGCGAGCCGATTCACCGCTGTATTGTTCCGCGAGCTGAACAGCTTTTGCAAACCCGACAATCGCCGGAACGTTTAGTGTGCCCGAACGCATTCCCATCTCGTGTCCCCCTCCGTCCATTTGTTGGATAACCTTGACGCGAGGGTTTTTGCTCCGCACGTACAGCGCACCGATTCCTTTCGGCCCGTACACCTTGTGCGCGCTGAAAGACATACAATGGACATTCAAATCTTGAACGTTGATCGGAAGTTTTCCGATGCACTGCGCGGCGTCGGTGTGCAGGAGAATTCCACGCTCAAGACAGATGCTGCCGATTTCCGCGAGAGGAGCGATCGTCCCGATTTCGTTATTCGCCATCATCACCGAGACCAGAACAGTTTCGTCGGTAATGGCGTCGCGAACATCTCGCGGGCGCACCATTCCAAATTCATCCACACCCAAATACGTAACCCGGAACCCGGATCGCTCCAGAACAGAACAAACATCCAGAATTGACTTGTGTTCGGTTTTGGATGTAATGAAATGCTTTCCCTTCTTGAGGTATGCTTCAGCAACACCTTTGAGTGCAAGGTTGTTAGACTCCGTTGCCCCGCTTGTAAAGATAATTTCTTTTGCATCGGCGTTAATCTGCCGGGCAATTATTCTTCGCGCGTTTTCTACTGCCTCTTCCGCAACCCAGCCGAACCGATGCTGGCGGCTGGCCGCATTGCCGAAATGCTCCGTAAAAAAAGGCATCATCGCATCGACCACCTGCGGGTCAACTTGCGTTGTAGAATGATTATCCATGTACACCGGGAGTTTCATTGTCACACAATCTCTGAGAGTTTCATGGTTTGAAACACTTGCTCAATGTTCAACTGAATTTTTCCGAGAGGATTCTTTATTGTGCAATTATCGTAGATAGAACAACTGTCCGGACTTTCCGCAATGCATTGAGTGATCGCCGGCAGATGATCTTCAATTGCATGGATGATCGCCGAGATTGAAAGCTCACCGGCACCTTTCGCTAGTGTATAACCGCCGTAGACTCCCTGATGGGAAACAATCAACCCTCTTTTTGCCATCCGTTGCATCACTTTTGCCAGCAGTTCGTACGGAATCTGGTAGCGGTCGGCGATTTCCTTTGCGGTCGTAATTCTGCCCGATTCTGCGGCTGCAATATGCCGTATCGCAATCAACCCGTATTCGACTCTTTTGGACAACTTTAACATCTACATATACCCGACTAATTATGTCTTACTTCACTGCAAGCCAATCCCAGATTCATTCTGTTTAACAAACATTATTGCTAATTGGTTCTGATTGGAGAAATACTGCATAAAAATAAACAAAAGTCTCCCGAAAGTCAAGCTGACGAGCATCAGCAGAACGGCGCCTCAGTCTTATCTGCTGTCAATCCAGCAAAAGTTCCGAAGGAGTTCCTTCGGAACCGGCCGACGACTCGTCGATAATCAATTTTGTTTGCTCTGGACGCTTTCCTAAGCGGGCACAGCACTTACTTTTGGGCATTATCTAATTGCCTAGATACTTCCAGCGTAGGTTATGGCATAACAAAAAAGGGCTTATTGACTTGAGTTTCATTTTTGGGTAAGTTGTTGCAAGATTTTTATCAATTTCACAAATCACAACGGGGAAAAGTTGATTTTTAAAGAAAATGAGCCGTCGATGACTGGCACTACTTTTGCCTTAAAATAGGGACATTTACATTTTTTTTGAATGGACAATTTTCCAATGGCAACGAATATAAAAATAGAAGATATTCTCAACGACCTAAAACTTGAAAAAAATGATCAAGACGGGATTAACGCCGTCGCGGTAATCGGACTTGGAGTCATGGGGCAAGGCATCGCGCAGACGATCGCTGCACACGGAATTGAAGTTGTAGCCATCGAAAAAAATGAGAAGCAGCTCGAGACGATGACCTCCATCCTGAAGGAAAGCATGGATAGAGAAATCCATCGCTGGACGATGACCAAGAGCGAAAAGAACTCGACGCTTTCCCGTATTCACGGGTCGGTAGATTTCAAAAATGCTGCTCAATGCAACATCATCATTGAAGCTGTAGATGAAAACTTCGAGATGAAGAGAAGAATTTTTTCAGAACTTGATGACTTGTGCGACTCCGAGACCATCTTCATCTCCAATACTTCTACCCTCACACTCTCAAAACTCGCTGCTGCAACAAAACGTTCCGAAAAAGTGATCGGCATGCATTTCCTTAACCCCGTGCCGAAGGTGCCCCTCGTGGAATTGGTGCGAGGCTTGAAAACTTCTGACAAGACATTCGATACCGTAAGGAAATTTGCCGAAAGGATAGGGAAAACCGTCGTCGAAGTATTTGAGTATCCCGGCTTCGTGACGACGCGAATCATCGTTCCGCTGTTGAACGAAGCAATGCACGTGCTCATGGAAGGCGTCGCGACGGCCGACGGCATCGATACGGCAATGAAGCTCGGCTATAATTTCCAGTACGGGCCGCTCGAGTTAGCCGACATGATGGGCCTGGATGAAGTCCTCGCGTGGATGGAATCTCTTTTCCATGAATTGGGCGAAGCGAAGTACCGCCCATGCCCGCTCCTTCGGCGAATGGTGCGCGAGGGGAAGCTGGGAAGAAAAAGCGGCGAAGGATTTTTCAAATACAACGACCAGGGGAAACACACAGCCTGATATTCCACCACTATTGAACCGACTCTCAACAAACCATGAATATTCTCGTCATTAATTGCGGAAGTTCCTCCGTCAAATATCAACTTATTGAAATCGAATCCCGCCAGGCGCTTGCAAAAGGAGTTGTCGACCGCATCGGGATGAACGGCGCGGTCCTTACTAATCTGCGCTCCGACGGAGATGAAATAAAAATAACCGGCGAAATACTCGACCACACAACCGCAATCGAGTACATTCTTGCCGTACTCCTCAGCAAAAACCACGGAGTGTTAACCGACAAAGACCAAATCAACGCCGTCGGACACCGCGTGGTGCACGGCGGTGAAGCGTTCAGTGCCTCAGTGCTCATTACCGACGATGTCATCAAACGCATTCGAGACAACATTGACATTGCGCCTCTTCATAATCCGCACAACCTTCGGGGTATCAACGCATGTCAGGTTCATTTGCCCAACATACCGCAAGTTGCGGTGTTCGACACGGCGTTCCATCAAAAAATGCCGCCGCATGCGTACCTTTACGGTATTCCGTATTCTCTGTACACGCAGCATAAAATCCGCCGGTATGGATTTCACGGAACAAGCCATTTGTTCGTTGCACAACGAACAGCTGAACTAATGCGGTCGGAATATAAAACCTTGAAACTCATCACCTGCCATCTCGGCAACGGTTGCAGCATGGCAGCAGTTGACAAGGGGATTTCGGTTGATACATCGATGGGGATGACTCCCCTGGAAGGCTTGTTGATGGGAACACGCAGCGGCGATATCGACCCGTATATAATTCTCCATATCATGTCAAAAGAGGGGCTCAATTATTCGGAGGCGAACACGCTGCTCAATAAGCACAGCGGCCTTTTGGGAATTTCGGGCGTCAGCAGCGATATGCGTGAAGTCATTACGGAGATGAAAGAGGGAAATAAAAAAGCGCAATATGCGTTCGACGTGTTTACGTATCGGATAAAAAAATATATCGGCGCGTACCTGGCAGCGATGGGGGGTGCCGACGCGATTGTGTTTACCGGAGGAATCGGAGAGAATAGCCCAGACGTTCGAAGAGCCTGTTGCAACAATTTGGAATTTCTCGGCGTCGAAATAGATGAATCGAGCAATAGTTCAAAAGAAAAAGAGAAGCCGATCCATTCTGCTGCATCAAGAGTAAAGATCTTCGTTGTTCCGACAAACGAAGAACTTATGATCGCTCTCGATACCTCGACAATTTGTGAAGCGCTGAACGTAATGTAACGGCGGGGAAATCGTCCGAACAAAATCGATCTACACCAGTTGATCTGTTTTCTTTTAGACTTTGCGTGATCCTTGTTTCACGGCAATGTTCCCGCGCGTAACATTGACAAGCTCATCGACAAGCGTGTTCGCTGAACTTTTCCGAATTGACACGCGGAGGGTCACGTCGTCCTCGTACACGGTGTCGACGATTCTCGCGTTGCAGTGCGAGAGAGCGTTCATGACTCTGTTCGTTTCATCGTAGGGAAAAGTTATTTGTATCTCTTCGGCCACCTGCTTCGGCACAACAACGGCCTCCGATAACACTCCGATTGCAGATTCAAAATACGCACGTGCAAGCCCTCCTGTCCCCAATTTTGTCCCCCCGAAGTAGCGGGTAACGACGACCAAAATATCGGAAAGATCTTTCGATTGAATCGAAGCAAAGATCTTTATCCCAGCCGTGCCCGACGGCTCACCGTCATCAGAATAGCGAAATTCTCCCCGTTCGCTCCCTAATGCGTATGCATAACAATGATGCGTAGCGTCGAAATACTCCTTGCGCACCTTTGTGAGAATCTCCTCAGCCTGCAAACGAAGTTCAACCGGATACGCCGATGCTATAAATTTTGAACCTTCCACTTTCAACGATGCTGTTACGTCAGCCTTGATGGACTGGTACTCATCCTTCATGGTATTCGTGCGGAGAAGGAATAAGCAAACGTGAGGCGAATGGTGATATCATCCACTAACGCCGGGCCGGGCGCAGGATTGGCTTTGTACATGCGATGTGTGTACAGGACGTTTGGGATAAGATGGACATCCTGCGCAGGCGAATAATCCAATCCCGCCAAAGAAATGATCTGACGTAAGCCGACGGTTTTCTCCGAGGCATTTGCATCATAATAGTCGCTTCGAAGGACCCCCCGGACATTTTCAACAATTTGGAATGAGGTATACGCCGACCCGCCCAGCAGGTTTGAATCGGCTGGCGTCACCGAGTTGAAGACGCCATTATGAACAGTCTTATAAAACGCCTCTACTCCAGCTGACACAGACGCCACCTGGTAGCCAAGAAGAGCTTTACCGGAGAGCTTCCATTGCGAATCCGGGTTATTCTCAAAATCAGAATACACTTCCATTACGCCGTTCTTCAGGGGCGTAAAATAGAACTCGCCGTAAAGTTTTTTAAACTTGTCATTTTCAAATTTCACCCCTCTGCCATTTCCGACCATAAGCGCGTAACCGACGCTTCCGTCGGAGACAAATTTTCCCTTAATTCCAGCACCCATGTCATTGATAGACATCAACCCGGTGCTCACGAGGAACACCTCTTTAAGAGATCGATAGCCCCAAATTTTTTCCGCGAGCGTAATTGACGGAGTCGTAGATAATCCAAAGTAGATGCTCGAAAGAGGAACAAGGTCTTTCCATTGGATGAATGCTTGATCTATATAAAAGGTCATGGCACCGGAACTCGTCGTGTCACCATTGTCTCCCTCAAGAAGAATCCGTGCAGAGAATTGTTCTGAAACATCCTGCTCGTACCCAAGGTAAATTCGGCGGATGGAAAAAGCATTATTCCCTTTTTGCGCAGCGTCCTCTGCCTGCGCGGCATACGAATAGTCTGCAAAAGTTTCGCCCCAAATGACTCCCTCATTGGATTTTGGAGCTGAAGAATTCTGTGCAGCAACCTTCTTGTCATCTCTCTTCGCCTGGGAGACAACAACGGAAAAGCAAAAAACAGCCAACAGTAGAAAAACGCAAGCTTTCATGGTACTCCTTTTACAATGGTTGTGGCGGTTTAAAATAACTAAATAGTTTCAGCCATGCAATTGAGACATTGCGCTGCGGTCAGTGAGTACGATCTTGAAATTCAGGCGAATTAACCGTACGTTATATTTTGGATGGATAACTAAATGAAAATAGGAATTACATGTTACCCCACATACGGGGGCAGCGGCGTCGTCGCGACGGAACTCGGCAAAGGGCTCGCGAAACGCGGGCATCAGATTCATTTCATCAGCTATGCGATGCCGATGCGTTTGGACGGGTTCATGAACAATATTTTTTATCATGAAGTCGAGATGGCAACATACCCGTTGTTCGAGTTCCCGCTCTACACTCCAGCTCTTGCGAGCAAGATGGTCGAGGTCGCAAAGTTTGAGAAACTCGATTTGATCCATGCACATTACGCTATTCCGCACGCAACGAGCGCTTACATCGCAAAACAGATCCTGAACGACGAGCACCTGCGCATTATCACAACATTACACGGAACCGACATCACGCTGATCGGGTTGGAACCGAGCTTCCTCTCGGTCATGAAGTTCAGCATTGAAAAGAGCGATGGAGTGACGGCGGTGTCGCGGTTCTTGAAGGAAAAGACGATCACAAACTACGGCATCAACAAAGAGATCGAAGTCATTCCGAACTTTGTGGATACTCAGCTTTTCTCAAGAATGGCGGAGACGAATGTAAGAAAAGCGATAGCCCCGAACGGCGAAAACATTTTGATCCACATTTCCAATTTCCGTCTCGTCAAACGGGTCACCGACGTCATCAGAATCTTCAACCTGGTCCTAAAGAAAGTCCCGTCGAAACTCGTCCTGGTCGGCGACGGACCGGACAGGTCGAATTGTGAAAATCTTTGCCGCGAACTGGGGTTGGGAGACAGTGTTAAGTTTTTGGGAAAACAAGCCGAGCTTGTGGAACTGCTTTCGGCTGCGGATTTATTTCTGATGCCGAGCCAGTCCGAGAGCTTCGGGCTTTCGGCGCTCGAGGCGATGGCGTGCGAGGTCCCTGTGATTTCTTCGAGCGTCGGAGGGCTCCCGGAACTTGTCGTGCATGGTGAGACCGGTTATATCGCCGAGATCGGCGATATTGAACGGATGGCAAAGTATGCAATTGAACTGCTGGTGAACACCACGCGGCGGGAAATGTTCGCGAAGGCAGGCCGTAAGCGCGCCGTCGAGAACTTCGATATCGACGAAATTGTCGGAGTCTACGAACGCCACTATGAAAGGATCCTCAACACAGCTTCAACCAATAGCCGGTAACGTAACAGCACCCATCGTTACACAAAAAAGAATTATCTCGCCATAAAAGCAACGTAGGCAAATCGAATAACAAACGGAAGTCCGTAGAAAAACGCTTGCGAAAGCATCGGAGTGACCAGGCTTCGTGTGCGGTAATACACCAATCCGCCGTACAAGCCCATCAACAGCGCAAGAACATATTCCACAGCATATCCTCCGTACACGGGAACATTCGTTCTGCCGGCTGCAAATGCGACACTGGTGAAAAGAACGACTACCGGAATTTCAACTGATCGTATCACAAATTTTTCCCGCCAATATTTCAACAAAAGCGTTTGGAACAATCCATGGAATAAAATTTCATCCGCGACGGCCGTCGCCATCCATTGAAAGAGAATCCATGCGATCACGTCGATCCTCCCCATCCGGGCAAAATATCCCGGCAGACTTCCCGATACCAGCAGCGGCGTTACTACAAACCCGATCATCGTGATAAATGCCACGGCATAAAACTTCAGAAGAATAGACATTGACAGCCGGATATCGGATGAATTGATTCCGTAACTCCACAAATGTCCTCGTGAAAGAATGGTAATGGCCGTCATGGCGATGGCAAACTGCCAGACATGATGCTCAAAAAGCCACGCGAGCGGGGTTGACAACGATGATGGAATGGGAAGAATATTTGTAAGAATATGAAACGACGATACCCATTCGATGAAAGCGAAGCAAGCAACCACGGCAGCAAGCGAGGCCATTTTCGGTATGATGGGAGACGAGCTGGCTTCTCGCGGGTCAGGAATCGGCATTCAGCTTTTGCATTTCGTTCGTGAAAAAATTACTTTGTCTATTATGAAAGATCTGTCAGCACGGTTAATTGAAGAATTGCTTCAGCACTGTTTGTCGGCAAAGTATACCATCATTGGCGCAAGAGATACTGAAGGGTACCGCAATCCGGACGCGCTGCACAATGATGGATACGGCGACCAGCAGAACAAACGGCCCGACGTTTTTGCATTCGACGAGATAAACAAACGCTTCGTTATCGGCGTCGTGAAGGCAGACAACAACACTCTCGAATCGCCCCACTCACTGACTCAATACGATGTTTTTTTCGACCACAAAAACGCTGAAAACGGAAAACCGACGCAAGTCTGTTTCATCCTTCCGCCGGATTCAATTGCCCAGTTCACGGCGATCATCACGCACTACATCCATCGCGACTATTGGGGCAACATGCTGATCATCCGCTCTAAAGGTATGAATGAAACTCCTTGAACGACAGTCATCATAGCAAACGCAGCTTTGCATACTTGAGCATGAGATTCTTAGGTCCAACGCTGTCGAACAACACGACCGCTTTGCTTGAATCTCCCGTGCCGGCGAGCTGAAGGACTTTTCCCATTCCGAATGATTCATGTTCAACCTTCGCCCCCACCCTCAACGTCATAATTTCTTGAGATTCATTTTCATAATCGGGTTCGCTCTCTCTGTCGAACCCCGTTGGTATCGGACCATGCTGCTTCTTTGCGTGATCCCCTTTGAACGAAAAATGGCTCCCCTCCTGTCCCGCAGCACCGCCATGACGATGCACGGGGAGGGCAACACGCCGGGAAGTTTCATGCAAAATCAGCGATGGGTCGATCTCTTCGGCGAAGCGTGAAAGCACGGGATAGGTAACGTCGCCGAAGCGGTACCGCAGGCGAGTGTGTGTAAGATATAATTTCTTCATTGCCCTGGTAATGCCAACATAAAAAAGACGGCGTTCTTCTTCCAACTCCTCCGGTTCGGGCGCAACTTGGTACAACGGAAACAATCCCTCCTCTAGTCCTGCGATGAAGACAACGGGAAATTCCAGTCCTTTTGCGGAGTGGAGCGTCATCAACGTAATCGCGTTGCGCTGGTCCACAACGGTGTCGACGGGAGAAACCAACGAGACTTCTTCAAGAAAACTCTCCAGCGTAGCGTCGGGTGTCTGCGACGTAAATTCGGTGATCGCAGAAAGCAATTCTTGAATATTCTCCCAGCGGGCGAGCGCTTCGGTGGTCGCTTCCTCCTTCAAGCTCCGCAGAAAGCCAAGTTCATCCACCAGCGCACGGGCAAGTTCGCTGGCAGACATTTGCAGTTTAAGCTCGATATATTTCTGAAGGAAGTGCACAAACTGAAGAATGGCGGTTTTTGCCCGGTCGCCGATTGCACCGACTTCATTGATGTCTTTCATGGCGTCGAATAGACTCCGCGGCCCTCCAGCACCATGCTCGGCATGATAAAGTATTTTTTCGAAGGTCGTGTCGCCGATTCCGCGAACCGGAAAGTTGATAATCCTCCGCAGACTTTCTCCATCTTTTGGATTGACGATAAAACGAAGGTAGGCGAGAACGTCTTTGATTTCTTTTCGTTTATAGAATTCGACGCCGCCGACGATGACGTATGGAATTCCGTTTCTCCGCAGTCCATCTTCCAACGACCGCGACTGCGCATTCGTCCGGTATAAAACCGCGAAGTCCTTCAAGTCCAACTTCATTTTTCCGCATTGCTCTTGAATATGGGAAACGATTTTCATCCCCTCATCTTTATCGTCCTCCGCTTCGATCATCGTGATCAGATCCCCTTGAGCATTGGACGTCCACAAGGTCTTATGAATTTGATTCCGATTATTCTTAATGATGGAGTCCGCGGCGGCGAGAATCGTCTTCGTCGACCTGTAGTTCTGTTCCAGCCTGAAGACTTTGCTCTCGGGGTAATCTCGTTCAAAATCCAAAATATTTTTGATGTCGGCTCCCCGAAAAGCATAGATGCTCTGTGCGTCGTCGCCGACAACGCAAATATTCTTAAACCGTTTTGCCATCAGGTTGATTAGAACGTACTGCGCGCGGTTTGTGTCCTGGTATTCATCTACAAGAAGATACTGGAAACGGTATTGATATTTCTCTAGAATGCCCTCGTTGCGCTGGAATAATTCGATCGGCTTTAGCAGCAAATCGTCGAAATCCATAGCATTGCTCTTGAACAGCCGTTCTTGATATTCCTTGAAGACGAGCGCCGTCCGCTGCTCGAACGGGTCTTTCGCGATCTCATCATACTGCTCCGGCGAAACAAGGTGGTTTTTTGCTCCGCTGATGCGGGACTGGATTCCACGAGGATTGAACTGCTGCGCGGAGATGTTCAGCGACGACATTATATTTTTGACGAGCCCTAGGCTGTCTTCGCTGTCGTAAATGGTAAAATTTCTCTGGAATCCGATCGCTTCGCATTCGTGGCGGAGAATGCGCGCGAAGATCGAGTGGAATGTACCAGCCCACACATTCACCGCCTGCTCGCCAACAAGCTCTTCGATGCGGTGCTTCATTTCTTTTGCGGCTTTGTTCGTGAACGTCAGCGCCAGAATTTGGTACGGCTTAATTCCATTTTCAATAAGATGAGCAACCCGGTACGTGAGCACCCGCGTTTTACCGCTTCCCGCACCGGCGACAATCATCACAGGGCCGCCGGTAACGGAGACCGCCTGTTGTTGAACGGGATTAAGCTGCTTTAGCAAATCCATAGGAAGAGAAAACGAAAATGTGTGTGTGCAAAAAAATACATAAATTACGGAATGGATGCAAACGGGACAAAGAATTGCACGGGGAGAAAAAGGGGGAGAAGTGCCGATGAAGCTTCCGCTACAAAATAATTGCGCCTTCGAGCCGCAGAAGAAATTCTTTGGTCTTCACTCCGGCTGAGTAACCGGCGAGCGAGCCGTCATGTCCGACAACGCGGTGACATGGTACAACGATAGGAAGCGGATTGCTTCCGTTGGCTGTTCCTACTGCCCGGAAGCCGCGCGGGACGCCGACTCTCCGGGCAAGCTGCTTGTACGTGATGGTTGTTCCGTACGGAATCCGCAGTAACTCCTTCCATACCCTCAATTGAAACGTTGTACCTATTTGATCAACCGGGGCGGAAAACTTTGCGAGCTTGCCGTTGAAGTAGCGGTTCAATTGATCGATAGCTTCCTTGTTGCGGCTTTTGTTTTCAACAACATCATCGTCGTCGAAATGGATGGACAACCAGTCGAAAAAATCTTTCTTTGATTCCTTAGGGATACTGATCTTGCACACCCCTTTATCCGTTGAGGCAATATAGATATGGCCAATCTTGGAGTCGAATGATGTGCAATAAACTTTAGGCATACCGAGTGAAGTTAAACGTGGTGATTTCTCCTGCTCTACCGAGGACGTTTGAATATAACAAAGTCGGTAAATGGGCGCAAGTATAATTTTAGGCAGAGAAATTGTATAAAATGCTTCGGGCGGCGGGTTCGATTCTTTGCTTACCCGTATCCCTTCTTAACGAAAAAGCGTGATCGAGAATTACGCGCCTCAGCATTCAATAAAACTGCGTCAACGAATTATTTTCAAATAAGAAATAATGCTCGATTATCGGCTTTATTCTTCGTCTTCGTGATGGCGCAATTTCTCCAATACTGAAAAATCTTCAAGCGTTGTCGTATCGCCGGTTGTTGCTCCCCCTGAAGCAATTTCTCGCAATAAACGGCGCATAATCTTCCCACTTCGTGTTTTAGGCAATGCGTCGGTGAATCGAATGTCATCAGGCTTTGCCATGGCGCCGATTTCTTTGGCTACATGCAGCCGCAATTCTTCTTTTAATTGAGGCGACGGCGTTCGCTTCCCCTCCAAAGTAACAAAGGCGCATATGGCAGAGCCTTTTATTTCATCCGGTTTGCCGACCACAGCTGCTTCGGCGACATAGGGATGGCTAACGAGAGCACTTTCCACTTCCATTGTCCCGAGCCTGTGCCCGGAAACGTTAATGACGTCGTCAACGCGGCCCATAATCCAAAAATATCCATCTTTATCGCGCCTCGCACCGTCGCCGGTAAAGTACATTCCTTTAATGTCGCTCCAGTACGTCTTCTTAAATCTTTCCGGATCGCGATACACACCACGCATCATTGACGGCCATGGTTTTTTGATAACAAGATAACCGCCTTGATTCGCTGCAACAGACTTCCCTTCTTTATTGACGACATCGGGCTGGATGCCGAAAAACGGAAGCGTTGCAGTTCCCGGTTTTGTCGGCGTCACTCCGGGAAGAGGTGTAATCATAATTGAACCGGTCTCCGTTTGCCACCACGTGTCGACAATCGGGCATTTCCCCTTCCCGATAATCTTACTGTACCACATCCACGCTTCAGGATTTATCGGCTCCCCTACCGTTCCGAGAAGCCGGAGTGAACTCAGGTCGTGCTTGAGCGGCCATTGTTCTCCCCATTTTATAAATGCTCTGATCGCCGTGGGTGCCGTGTAAAAAACGTTCACTTTATATTTTTCGACAATGCTCCAGAAACGGTCCGGCTCCGGATGATTCGGAGCCCCCTCGTACATCACAACGGTTGCACCGTTCGAAAACGGGCCGTACACAATATAGCTGTGGCCCGTCACCCAGCCGATGTCGGCCGTACACCAGTATGTATCGGTATCTTTAATGTCGAAAACATATTTCATAGTAAGATGACAGCCGAGCAAATAGCCGGCGGTCGAATGCACAACGCCTTTCGGCTTGCCGGTTGTACCGCTTGTATACAGAATGTATAGCGGATGTTCGGAATCTAGTTTCTCCGGCTCGCACTCAGCGGATGTTGTGGACATCAATCCATCCCACCAATGATCGCGCCCTGGAATCATGCCGACATCCAACCCGACTCTGTTAACAACAACGACGCTCTCGACGGAGGGCGTGACTTTCAACGCCTCATCAATATTTGCCTTCAGCGGAATAATACTTCCACGCCGGTAACCTCCGTCGGCAGTAACGACAAGTTTCGCCTGTGCATCGTTGATGCGGTCTTTCAGTGCCTCAGCGCTGAACCCCCCGAAAATGACGCTGTGCGTCGCTCCAATTCTCGCACATGCGAGCATTGCTATGGGGAGTTCGGGAATCATCGGCATGTAGATGATAACGCGGTCGCCTTTCTCGACGCCGAGTTTCTTCAACACGTTGGCGCACTTGCACACTTCACGATGAAGGTCCGCGTAGGTCAGCGTGCGCGTATCTCCCGGTTCCCCCTCCCAAATAATCGCCGCTTTGTTTTTCCTCCATGTCGTCAAATGCCGGTCCAGACAATTCGCGGAGACGTTAATCTTTCCGCCCACAAACCATTCAGCGAAGGGTAGTTTCCATCGGAGAACTTTCGTCCACTTCTTGTACCAGGAAAGTTCTTCTGCCATTGCAGCCCAAAACTTTTCCGGCGAGTGAATCGATTCGCTGTACATCTTTTTGTACTGCGCGAACGATTTTAACGTCGCCGATTTCGAGAACTTCACACTCGGCTTGAACACACGGTATTCTTTGAGAACGGACGTGATGTTTGCCGAGCCGTTCTGTTGACCTTTTTTGGCCATAGTACGTCTCCTTCAAAAAATGATGCGTGAATAATTGACACCACAAATGCGTGTACAGTTCCGCGCCGGCTACGAAAGCAGCCTGTACGCCATAAACAAGCTGATGAGAAGCAAGATAACGCCGAAACCGCGGGTAATTTTTTCTATTAACGCTTTGTCAAGTTTCATTTTTTGTTTTTCGACGAGTTCGAGAAGGATGAAAAACCATCCGGTCGTTCCGAACCCTGTGCCAAGCGAAAAAAACAAATTGTTGTATGATGAGGCTGCGAGAATATGGTATCCGTGAACAATACCTGCGACGGTAATCCAGTATGCAATGAAGGAGGGATTGGAAAGGTAGAGGACAATGCCGAGAAGAAAATATCGTTTGAATCCGGGAGACTCTTCGCTCTTTGCCACTTTCGCTTCGCGTATGTTGAAGAACGTCGTTTTGATTCCGAGCAAAAAGAACACAGCGAACGTGGCAATTCGAAAAATAAGTTCGATTTTCGGGTTCGAGTTTAACGATGAGATGCCGAACATTGCGGCCGCGCAATACAAAATATCCATCCACCCTGAACCGGCACCGATCATCAATCCTTGACCGGTCTTGCCGGACAGTCCTTTCGTCATGACTGCGATGTTGATAGGCCCGATAGGGATGGTGGTAAAAAAACCGACAACGAATCCTACGATGAAGGCAATCATGTAAACTTTTTTAGTTCTAGGGTAACATTAGGCAATTGCAACGCGCACAACTATCCTGCCGGTGCGGCAGAATTTCGTTTCCACGGTGCCGCAAGAAGATAAAAGAATTGAACAAGAATCGCAAAGCGTTTATGCAAAAACAATTCCTGCGGACGGCTCCGGGTTTACGGAAACTTCTTCCATGAACCGAAGCAGGCGCTCAACAATCGGTTCGGTAGTTACATATGTCATGAGCTCTGCCCGAAGTTTTGCAACATTCGGAAGACCGCGTAAATAACCGGAGTAATGTTTGCGCATTTCAAGAACGCCGGTCCGTTCTCCTTTGTATTCAACCGATAATTTCAAATGCTCGATACAAACTGCAACCCTTTCTTCGAGAGAAACATTTTTTGCGGAAACTCCCGTCGCCATGAAAGTTTTGGCTTGTTGAAATATCCAAGGATTATCAATTGCTCCGCGGGCGATCATCACCCCGTCGCAGCCGGTTTCATCAAACACTTTCTGCACATCAGCCGCCTCAAGAATATTTCCGTTTACAACCACCGGAATTGAGACGACGGCTTTTATTTTAGGAATCCAAGTATAATCCGGTACTCCTTTGTGGGCCTGTGCTCTCGTTCGGCAATGAACAGTGAGTCCCTGTACGCCAATGCCTTCCAACATCTTCGCCACTTCGACAATACGGATTGAGTTCTCGTCCCAGCCAAGCCTCGTTTTGACGGTCACCGGCGTATGAGTTGCTTTGACGACGGTTGAGACAATTCTCTCCATCCTCGGCAGGTCTTTCAAAAGCCCGGCTCCGGCACCGCGCATCGCCACGTCTTTAACCCAGCAGCCGCAATTGATGTCGATGATATCGGGATTCATGCTCTCTGCAATTCTCGCGGCCCCTTCCATCGAGGCCTCTTCACCGCCGTAAATTTGAATACCGAACGGGCGTTCTTCTTCAGAAAAGAACATTTTCTTCTTTGTCTTTGCAGAATTCCTCACAAGCCCCTCCGAGTTGACGAATTCCGTGTAGACAATATCCGCACCAAGCCGTTTGCAAACGAGACGGAACGGAACGTCCGAAACGTCTTCCATCGGCGCCAAAAGGATTGGATTTGATATTGTAAACGACCCGATTTTCATTTTAATATGATATTAATTCACTGTGTCGCCGGGAAGGATATCGGCAACCCTTCCCTTTAATTGAGACGGCAAAAAGTTTTTTAAGTCAACGGGCGATCCCGTCAACGCGGGAAAAGTTCCATAATGCATGGGGATGATGCATTTTGGATTGAGAAGTTCGCACGCTTTGGCGGCCTCTTTTGGACCCATCGTATAGACACCGCCGATCGGAATCATCACGATGTCGGGCTTATAGAGATCCGCGATCAACTTCATGTCGCCAAAGACACCTGTATCGCCGGCATGATACAACGTAACTCCATTCTCGCATTGGATGACAAACCCCGCAGCGTTGCCTCCGGCCAACAGTTGCCCATTATTGTCGATGCTTGAGCCGTGATCAGCATGCACCATAATAATTTTCAGCTTGTCGACCTCATACGTGCCGGAATAATCGAGCACTACTGTCTTTTTCACTCCTTTGCTTGTCAAATAAGCGGCAATGTCGCCGTTACAAACGACCGTTGCATCGAACTTCTGCGCCAGCTCGACGGTATTCCCGATGTGGTCGAAATGCCCGTGCGTTACCAGAATGAGATCAGCTCTGTCAATATTCCGAGCGCTGCTCGGCGCTTTCGGATTATCAAGCCAGGGGTCGATCAGGATGACTTTTCCCTTCGTAGTTAAAATCTTAAAAGCGGAGTGGCCGTACCATGTAACGCTTACCCCTTTGCCTGCTTTGTTCGCCTGCGCAGGCGAGGTGAATGATAAAAAGAACGTCATTGATACTAATGCGAGAGAAATTCGAATAATGTTTTTCATTTGATTCTCTTAGGATGTTGAACGAATTGATCTGATAATAGCATCCGTCATCTCGGTAGTTCCCGTCGTAGATCGCGGGTCTAAATCTTTCGTCACATGTTTTCCCTCTTTGAGAACTTTTGCAACGGCGTTGCGGATTTTCGTGGCAGCATCCTGCTCTTCTAAGTATTCGAGCATCATCGCCCCGGCCAGAATGATAGCGCATGGATTTGCAATATTCTTGCCGGCAATATCCGGCGCGCTGCCGTGCACTGCTTCAAAGATTGCAGCGTTCGCCCCGATATTCGCCCCCGGCGCCAATCCCAATCCTCCGACCAAACCCGAACAAAGGTCGGACAAAATATCTCCGAATAAATTCGTCGTAACGATGACGTCGAACTGATTAGGATTAAGGACAAGCTGCATCGCCATGTTGTCAACAATACGGTCTTCGGTTGTAATCTCAGGGTACTTTTGCGCCACCTCTCGTGCAACGTCAAGAAATAATCCTCCTGAAAATTTCATTATGTTGGCTTTGTGAACGATCGTCACTTTTCTTCTGCCGTATTTCCGGGCGTATTCGAAAGCGGCATGAACAATTCTTTCAGAACCGAATCGCGTAACAATGCCTATTGTCTCAGCGGCGCTCTTTTGTGCATCAACATAATGTTCGATTCCGGAATAAAACTCCTCGATGTTCTCCCTGAACATTATAAGGTCGACTTTCGCATACCGGGATGACACCCCTTCGAACGATTTCGCAGGACGCAGGTTGACAAACAAATCAAATTCTTTTCTCAGTGCCACGTTGACGCTGCGAAACCCTTTGCCGCTCAACGTTGTCAACGGTCCTTTCAGTGCAACTTTATTCTTTTGAATTGACTGGATGGTCGACTCCGGGATCGGATCCTTAAAGGTTTCGATCGCCGCAACGCCGGCGGGGGCGAATTCCCATTGTATCTCGACGCCGCTTGCCTCGATGACCCGCTGCGCGGCTTCAGCAATGCTCGGACCGATTCCGTCACCGGGAATAAGAGTAACAGTATGCATTCTCTGATAAATATTCGTTGGGAAAAGTAGTATGTAAATATACAAAAACCGGTTCGGACTTCCAAACAGATCGAGGCCAAGTGATGCCGTGACTTTCCCAATCAAACCGCTCAGTATTGAAGTGAAAGAACTTTTCCGTAGAAATAGTCATGGCATCACTTATAAAAACGCATCCGTAGCTGTCGGACACCTTATCCGGGAAACTGCAATATGTTGAAATATTTGGTATTGCAAAACAAGAAGGTGTCCGACAGCCGCTCTGAAGTAGTGAGGTCTTTTGCTTCTCATCGTAAGAACTGATGTTCACCCTGATCCCGCCGAAAAGCGGCGGAACGCGACGGTCTCCTTCTGAGTCATAGGCTCATGCGCCTCCGGCGCAGACGCGCTCCGCTTGCTCAGGATGAGCCGTCGCGGCGGAGTCGAAGGGACCAGTTTAGCATCGCTTGGTCTCCACATTCATTCAAAAGACCCCACCACCCGCTTTGAACCTTCCTTGACTCGCTGGCTTTTTTTGGGTAAATTTGTTCGTGTTTGTCGAATCGTGCCTCTGTGGAAGGCAAGTCGAATTTCCTGACATTTCTAATTTTTGCCGCATCCGATTGAAAAAGATCCTCAGCTTCATCAAAATAGAACATACGCTTTTCACTCTGCCCATGATTTACAGCGGCGTGTTCCTCGCATCGAAAGAAAAGCCATCGAATGAACTCTTGCTTCTGGTGCTTCTGGCTTCAGTGGGTGCACGCACCGTCGCGATGACGCTCAACCGTATAATCGACCGTGAAATCGATAAGAAAAATCCCCGGACGGCGAACCGTGAATTGCCAAGCGGAAAACTCAGCTTGTGGCAGGTATGCACCGTGCTAGCGGCCGGTTTACTTCTTTATCTAACTGCCGCCAGATTCATTTCAGACTTCTGTTTCCGTCTTTCGCCAATTCCTCTCGTGGTGTTCATTGTCTATCCATATTTGAAGCGGTTTACGCCGCTGGCGCATTTCGGAGTCGGCCTCGGCATGGCTATGGCTCCCCTTGGCGGATGGTTCGCCGTGAACGGGTCATTCGAGAACATTAGTACAGGCCTGATTCTTCCTCTCTTTGTTCTCTTTTGGGGGACGGGGTTTGACATCATATACTCGACGCTGGATGAGACATTCGACCGCGGCACAAATCTCTTTTCATTCCCCTCGCGTTTTGGGAAAAAACGGGCGCTGCAGATTTCAGCCGGACTTCACTTCCTTGCGTTTATCGTTCTTGTGATTTTATTCTTCCATTCCCTCAAAGGATTTGTTGCGATTCCGCCGCTGCTGCTGAGCGGAATTTTACTCTACCTTGAGCAGAAGAAGGCGGACGACGTCGAACTCGCTTTTTTTAAGATCAACATCCTGCTCGGCTTCAACATTTTCGCGATGGTCATCCTTCCAAGTGTCCTGCCATGAAAATCGTTGTCGGAATTACTGGCTCATCCGGTGCCGTCTTTGCATTGGATTTTTTGAAACAGTCAACATCGGACAAATATCTCGTCATCAGCAAATGGGGAAAGGCATTGATGAAAGACGAGCTCGACATCACGGAAAAGGAATTGCAGCCGTACGTAAAGCGTCAATTTTCGAACGACGACCTCACGGCGCCGATCGCTTCGGGGTCTAACCGCATTGATGCATGCGTCATCCTTCCCTGCTCGACGTCAACGCTCGGGAAAATTGCGTCGGGGATCGGCGACTCTCTTATAACGAGGGCCGCGCAGGTCGCGATGAAGGAACGATTCAAGCTCATTCTCTGCATTCGTGAGACGCCTCTTTCCACCGTCTCATTGGAACAATGCGCCCGGCTTTCGAGGTACGGAGCCGTCATCATGCCGATCTCCTCTCCGCTCTACTTTGTTCCGAAAACCGTCGATGAATACGTTTCGGCATTCACCGATAAACTTCTCGGCGAAATCGGAGAACGAACGTCAAAGGGCTGGCGAACTGAAGAATTAGAATAAGACTTATGCGCTTTACTGCCCTTCGTGAATTTGTCAACCACCTCGAAAAAATCGGAGAACTCCATCGCGTCACTGTCGAAGTCGACCCGATTCTCGAAATCACAGAGATTGCAACACGCGCGCTGAAAGGAAAAAAGCCCGCTCTTCTATTTGAGAAGGTGAAAGGGTCCAACTATCCCCTCGTTATCAATACGTTGGCGAGCGAACGGCGTATTGAGATTGCCCTCGGCGAACAGCCGGATGCACTCGGCGCACAGCTCATTTCTTTTTTTGAAGAAGCCATTCCGCCGTCCGCGAAAATGTTCGTCAAACATCGGAGCATGGTGCGAAGATTCCTCTCCTCGCGGACGACCGATATCATGATCGCCCCGTCCCAGGAAATTATCGAAAAGCCCGACCTTAACGCTCTTCCGATCTTACAGTGCTGGCCGCAGGACGGCGGGCGGTTCATCACGCTGCCGCAGGTGTTCACTCATGATCCTCGAAGCGGCAAACGAAATGTCGGCATGTACCGCATGCAGGTGTTCGACGCCACAACGACGGGCATGCACTGGCAAATTCAAAAAGGGGGCGGATTCCATTATTACCAGGCCGACAAGATAAACAAACCGCTGGAACTTGCGGTGGCACTCGGCACCGATCCGGCGTTGCTTCTCGCAACAATCGCACCTCTGCCGGAGGGAATTGATGAAGCAATGTTCGCCGGATTCCTGCGCAGGAAAGGAACCCAGCTCGTCGGAGGACGGTCGGTCTCGATCAGCGTGCCGGCAAATGCCGAATTTATCCTGGAGGGATTTGTCGCGCCCAAAGAGCGCCGGAGCGAAGGGCCGTTCGGCGATCACTTCGGACACTATTCCGCCGCCGCCGAATTCCCCGTCTTCCATGTCACTGCCATCACGCGAAGAAAGAATCCGATCTATCCGGCGGCCGTCGTCGGCATTCCTCCGATGGAAGACAAATTCCTCGGCGACGCAACGCAAAAAATTCTCGGACCGCTCGCGAAACTTCTCCACTCGGAGATCAATAGTATGTGGGCGTACTATGAAGCCGGTTTTCACAATCTGCTTGTTGTTTCCATCGAAGAGCGGTATCAGAAGGAAGCGATGAAAACGGCGCTCGGTTTAATGGGAACACAACAGCTTTCGTTGACAAAATGCCTCATCACGGTCTCAAACGACGTCGACCCCAGAAATTTTCGGGAAGTGCTTCACGCAGTCCGCGACAATTTCGATCCGCATTTTGATTTCATTCTGCTGCCTAAAGTGCCCCTCGATACGCTCGATTTCACGTCGTATGCGATGAACCTCGGCAGCAAAATGATTATAGATGCAACGAAGAAAAAAATAAAAAACAAATCACGCATTTCAAAAAAAACCGAAGCTTTCATCCACCAATTGGCAGTCCACGACCGGAGAATTATCGCAACAAATCTGATCGCGGACACGCTGCTGCTGGTCAAAGTAAAACACGATGGAGCCGCAGTCATAAGAAAATTGCTCAAGTCAGCAATGCTGGACGGGGTGAAACTTATAGCGGCGGTAAGTGAGGATGTGGATATTCACGATCAAGAAAGTTATATTTGGGGTGTCTTCACGCGTTTCGACTGCGAACGGGACGTGATTTTTACTCAACAGAAACTTGTCGGGATATCCCCCATCTACATCGGAACCATGGGAATTGATGCAACATGGAAAGATGGCTACCCGGAGCCGCTTGCTATGGACAATAAAATTGTGAAACTGGTCGACAACCGCTGGGAAAGCTATTGGAAATAACATGAGAGATCGTAGTGCTTAACATCAATTTCAGAGATCAGATGCTTTCACCGATCTGGGACAAGGTCCGGAACGGCGAACGGCTTTCTCTTGCCGACGGCGTTGCGCTGTTCCAATCGAATGACCTTATCTCGATCGGTAAAATGGCCCACTCCGTCCAGCAGCAGAAAAGCGGGGACGCGGTATATTTTGTCCTCAATCAAAAAATTGAGCCGACAAACATTTGTGTTCTTGCATGCAAGTTCTGCGATTTTGCGACCAAGGCGGGAAAACCGAATACGTATGAAATGACTGTTGCGGACATTGTCGGAAAATTAACCGCGGATATTCAGGAAGTGCACATCACCGGTGGTTTGCATCCGGAGTGGGAATGGAACTATTACCTCGACATGCTGCGGGAAATCAAAAAAAACTTTCCCGGCATCGACGTGAAGGCATTCACCGCCGTCGAGATCGATTTCTTTCACAAAAAATTCAAATTGTCTATTGAAGAAGTTCTTTCGCAGCTGAAAGATGCGGGGCTTAGCACAATGCCCGGCGGCGGGGCCGAGGTTTTTTCTGAACGGGTTCGAAAACTACTTTTCAGCGCGAAAATCGGCGCAAAGACATGGTTTGAAGTTCACAAAGCGGCGCATAAGCTTGGCATTCCGACAAACTCGACGATGTTATACGGCCACATTGAAACATACGAAGAACGCATCGTTCATATGATGAAGCTGCGCGAGGCTCAGGATGAAACCGGCGGGTTCCTCACATTCATTCCGCTGGCATTTCAACCGGGCGTCACCGGAATCAAACCGAAGAACGAGTTCACTTCCGCGATTGACGATTTAAAAACCATTGCGGTTTCGCGGCTGATGCTCGACAACTTTCCGCACATCAAGGCATACTGGGTGATGTTGACAGAAGAAGTTGCCTCGGTCGCCCTGAATTTCGGCGCCGATGACATGGACGGCACGGTCGGCGGGGAAAATATCGCGCATGATGCCGGAGCCGTCAGCCCGATGAGTCTTGCAAAGGAGCAGATGGTCAAGATCATCAGGGATGCATGCAAGATCCCGGTCCAGCGCGACGTCTACTATAATCCTTTGAAATTATATACTGAAAACGTCATTGGAAAAATACCGTATCTGAATTCCGTTCCGTTTTATTCCGACTTCGAAAAACGCCAGTTCAAAATTCTTCCGGTTGCGCCGCGCCGCATGGGCGAACTTTCGACCGCGCACTTTATCGACGCGGGAATCTTCTCGTTGATGGACTATTTTGCGCAGGAGGAGAATCTCGAGCTGATGAATTATTGCATCGCTACGCGCGACCAGGTGAAGAGCGTCATGCTTTTTTCGAAGGAAGGCTGGGGCGACCTGGAAGGAAAACGCATCGGAGTTACCGACGATACCGCGACTTCGATCCGCCTTCTCCAGGTACTCCTGAAGAAAAAATACGGCGTCGAAGCATCACTCGTCAGAATGCATTCCGGCGTGAACGATCACAGCGAATTTGACGCAATCCTTCTCATCGGCGACGAAGCATTGCGAAAGAATAAATTCGGTCTTCCCGGATTCGAGCTTGTCTTCGACCTGGCAAAGGAGTGGTATGATTGGCAAAAGCTGCCGTTCGTCTTCGCAGTTTGGGCTCTCAAAAAATCGTTGGAATCGGAAAAGAAATCCGAATTAAAATATCTGCTCGAATCGTCGCTCGAAAAAGGCGAAACGATGCTCGAAAGTGTGGGCACGCTTCACGGTAAACAGATCGGGTTGATGCCTTCTGAAACACGAGAATATTTGGAAGGTTTCAATTACCGGTTAGGCGACCGGGAGCGGACCGCCATGGAAGTATTTCGAAAACTCTTTCAGGAAATTGAAGTCACCGTTTAAATCTGATTATCACAGCGAAAAATCATCATGGACACATCACCGGCAAATAGATTACAGGAACTGATTCATCAGGGAGACAAACTTGTGCCCGAAGGGGGACTCGAGTTTTCCGGATACAATGCGAAAATGCAAAGCCAATACCTTCTATGGCGGAAGAACTGTCTCGATGCTTTGAGCAAATGCGGAGAAAAAGGTGCGGCATTGCGCGCCCGGCTTGCGAACGACGAGAATGGCGCATATTTTTACCAAACGTCGGCACAGAAAGTCCATGATGCCCTCAAAGAAGCATCAAAATTTACAGAGCTTATTCCCGCATCTCCAATAGCGCCCGTCGCGCCCGCTGCCCTGAAACCCGTCACCGAACCTGAGATCCCAAAAGCCACGGAATCGCCAAAACCGCTGCCGCCCAAACCAGTACCGCCTTCCGCGAACAGCGCATTGGTCGTTTCGGCCGCGAACAATCCTTTGCTGGCGCAGTTAACGTCGTTGCTGAAAGAGCTTAGCATTGAAACATCGGTTTATCAACGCACGGGTGGCGGAAGCGACGCACTTCTGACTTACGTTGAAAAACAATCGACATCGCACTTCGCCTTTTACTTGATCGGTGCGGAAGACATCCCGAGCGCGATGTTCGAACTGGGATATCTTGTCGGAAAAATCGGCGCGAACAGGGTATGCTGCATTTATCAAAAAGATACGGCGGTTCCGAAAAATACCCCCGGCGTACAACGGAAAGAAATTATCGTAAAATTGGAAGAGATCAGTTTTAGTCTCGTCAAGGAGTTGAAAGCCGCAGGGTATTCAGTTTCAATCTAATTGCCGGAAAAGAAATGCAAGCTGAGTTGTATTCCAAAATACGCGGCGGTGAACGGATCACTCAAGAGGAAGGCCTTTTTCTTCTACGCAGCGCCGAGCTGCTCGATGTTGCCGGGCTTGCGAACGAGATTCGTTTCAAAAAAAATCCCGATGAGCAAGTAACATTTGTCATCGATACGAATCCAAATTACACAAACATTTGCAACATTGACTGTATCTTTTGCGCTTTTTACCGCCATCCCGGCGAACAGGGAGAGTATTCGCATACCGTGGACCATATGATTCAAAACTTTAAAGGAGCAGCGGCAAAAGGAGTAACGACAGTTCTGCTTCAAGGCGGAGTGAACCCTAATCTTCCCTTCGAATATTATCTTGAAATGGTCCGGCGAACCGTTGCCGAAGTACCGGAGATTTACCCCCATTTTTATTCCACATCGGAAATCCTTGGGATGAAACAGGTTTCAGGGCTCACACTTCAGGAGGTGTTGCAACGATTGTGGGATGCGGGACTTCGTTCTATTCCGGGAGGCGGGGCTGAGATTCTCTCCGACCGCGTGAAGAAAAAAATCAGCAGTAAAAAAGGGACCTCGGAGGACTGGCTGAACGTGATGCGCGAAGCGCATAAACTCGGCTATAAATCAACGGCGACGATGATGTACGGCCATCTCGAAACCGATGAAGATATTGTTGCCCATCTTGAGAGCATTCGCAGGCTTCAAGACGAACATCGGGGCTTCACGGCATTCGTTCCGTGGAGTTTTAAACCCGGCAACACTCCTCTCGAAAAAATCATTCCGCATTATGCGACGCCAATGCGCTATCTGCAGATGATCGCTTTCTCAAGAATCTACCTTGACAACTTCCAGCATATTCAGGCATCGTGGTTTTCAGAAGGGAAAAAGACCGGTCAGATTGCCCTTCACTTTGGCGCTGACGATTTCGGCGGAACGCTTCTGGAAGAAAATGTCCATGCCGCGGCAAATTTTGTGAACAAGACCAACACCGCGGAATGCATTCAATTGATCCATGAATCCGGCTTCGATGCTGCACAGCGAGGAACGTTGTACGAGTTGAGAAAGCTCTTCCCCAAGGCAAAAGCAGCGTAGATCATCAACCGCGAAGGCACGATTTCCTTCTGTTTTACAAATCGCACCGTCCTCAAACCGCTTCGGTCATTAACCGTTCCGAAATATCCTTCAACGAAGTCCAGGACTCCATCAACTCCGGCAAATACTCGGATGACGTGACAAACGTCCACAAGTATGCGACGATGGAATAAATATTCCCGGTGCTGAAGTCGTCGAGGTCGATTGCGATGTACAAAACGACAAGAAAAATAAGAAGGAGGAATATTCTCATCGCTCCAAAATTAAACGCTCCCCAATTGGCGATCCGCTGCTCGGCCTTCGCCTGCGTGGTGTAATATGCGTGAACCTTGTCGGGGTCTTTTGTCGAAAAAACCTCGTACGCCTCTTCGCGGTTGTCGTGCAGGTCTTTTTGAAGCGTGATCACCCTTTTGTTGTATAAGCGCGAGATCGCAAGAAGAGGAAAAACGATGAACAGGCAAGAAAGAGCAATTCTCCAGTCAAAAAACAAGAGAGCGAACACTGCTCCGCCGATTGAAATCGTTTGTTCGATAACGTCCGGAATCCTGTATTCGGCGAAAGTGATAAATTCCCGGGAAAGTTCAGCCCTCGCCGCCGTTTTAGAAACCGAATGCCCCTTCACCTTTGCCGATCGCGCAACATCGGTTGCAATCTCAGTAAACATCCTCAAAAAAATTCTGGGATCAAGCATTCGCCGCAGCGCACCGACTCCCGAGTTCAGAAGAAAAGCGCCTATCCAGATTAACAGCGGCATAATGTATGAAACTGCGGTTTCGGACGTCGCCTTTTCAATGAGCGCATCGATGACATTCCCGAAAAGCGCGGGTTCGGCAATCCAAGCAACATTCTCAATGACGACAAGCAGCGTCGCAACGATGATGCCCGAGCGAAATCTTCGGAACAGATCAAGAAGATTCATAGATAAAAAAGTAGTTATCTCTTATTACAAGAGTTGTATCTCCGGCACTACGGGTATCAGACCCTTTTCAGCGCCGAGTTTGTACAGAAGTTCGAGCGCCTTTTTCCCCTTCTCGCCCATGTCAACCGTCAGCTCGCTGACATACATTTTCACAAACTTTTCTCCCAGCTGTTGATTGATGCCTCTCCCCCATTGAAGTGCGTACGGAATGGATTCGCGTTGATGGGTATACCCGTAATGAATGCTCTGCTTCAACCCCGATGAAAGCTTTCTTGCCAGATCCTCTCCCAGGTCTTTTCTCACAACATCCAACCCGAGCGGGAGAGGCAGGCCGTTTGATTTTTTCTCCCAGAATTCGCCGAAGTCCAAAACTTTATTAAACCCTTCCGCCGTGTACGTCAGCTGCCCTTCATGGATGAGAACGCCGGCATCGAATTCGCCGGATGTAACCTTTTCCATAATTGCGTCGAAAGGAATGTCAACGTTCTCGATGCCGTCCGTAAAAGTCTTGAAAAGCAGGGTTGCGGTTGTAAGTTTGCCGGGTGTCGCAACTTTCTTCCCTTTAAGTTCCCCAAGGGTTCGATATTTCTTCGAGACGATGACCGGGCCGTATCCTTCCCCCATGCTCGCTCCTGTCGCCATGATCCAGTATTTGCCGGCAACAGACGGATACGCGTGTGCTGAAATCGCCGTAACTTCCAACTCGGCGTTCATTGCGCGGACGTTTAACGATTGAATGTCTTCAAGCATGTGCTCAATAGTAATCCCGTCAAGCTTCACCTTACCGCTCGACAATCCGTAAAACATGAATGCATCGTCCGGATCCGGACTATGTCCCACTCTAATAACTCTATCGGCCATAAGTGATGCTTCCTTTATTTTCCTGTCAATTATTTTTCGCCGCAGTAGATTGTCGCAACACCGAATGTAAGAAGGCGTCGAGTAATCGAATTGAATCCTACTTTTCGCAGGATTGTTACAAAATCATCTCCGTCCGGAAATTTCATGACTGTGTCGGGAAGATATCGGTACGCGTCTTTCTCTTTTGAGACAATTCCTCCAATGAGAGGAAGAATATTTCGGAAATAGAAAAAGTAGAGTTGTTTGAAAAGGAATCCCCTGGGCCTCGAAAACTCGAGCACAAGAATGCTGCCCCCAGGTTTCACTACCCGCCTCATCTCCGTTAATCCCCCTTCGAGATTTTCAAAATTGCGAGCGCCAAACGCCACGATTGCCGCGTCGAAACGATTGTCCGGAAACTGAAGATGTTCTGCTTCTCCCGTTTCGAGCCGAATTTTGCTGTCCAAATTCCGAACAGCGAGCTTTCGCTTCCCGCATTCAAGCATCGGTATGGATATATCGACACCGATCACTTCTGCAGGGTTTAAGCGCAGAGCTGCTATGGCAAAGTCTCCCGTGCCGGTCGCAACATCGAGAATGAGTTTCGGCTTTCGCGATGCGAGCGATTCAATGGCAGCCCGGCGCCAATAGAAATCAATTCCCCCGCTTAGGAGGTGATTCAACAGATCATAACGATAAGCTATAGAATCGAAGATGCGGCGAATTTCTACCTTATGCATTCTGCCATTTTCTTATCAGGTTGAAATTTAAGATACAAAAAAAAGTGTAAAGAATGAACCTTCCTGCGGCTTGGGCAGTGTTACAGTTTGGATGCCCGCTAGAAGCATGCGGGCATGACGAACCTCGAGGTGGGTCATTCCCGAACGTTTTTATCGGGAATCCACATCTCCCGCATATCAAAATATTCAAACTGTAACACTACCGCGGCTTGCCGCAGGGAGGTTTATTTGAAACAGCACTACCGATAGAGTACGCCTCTTCAATAAGTCACGGAAAGTTTTTATATTGAAGTGTGTTTTGATAAATAACTTACGCGATGAGTGTATGGATATCGAGCAAAGATACGAAAAGCTGATTAATTATCTCACAGACTACATTTATACTGTAACGATAAAAGACGGCGTTGTGGTGGATACGTTCCACGGCCCAGGCTGCGTCTCCGTTACGGGGTATACATCCGAGCATTATAAGAAAGATCCGCAGCTTTGGTACAGAATGGTCCATCACAAAGACCGCGAAAAAGTGCTGGAACAAGCGCGGCTGGCTCTCGGCGGTAAAGAAGTAAATCCCCTTGAACACCGCATCATTCACCGGGATGGGACTGTGCGCTGGATTCGAAATAAGATTGTGGTATCAAAAAACGCCGACGGCACTCCTGCCGCATACGACGGTTTGATTAACGATATTACCGAATTAAAAAGAGCCGAAGTTGCGGCTGCAATACGCAACCAGCAATTGAAACAAGCCGACAAGATGGCTTCGCTGGGAATCCTGGTCTCCGGCATCGCGCATGAAATCAATAATCCTAATAACTTCATCCTGTTGAACGCACAACTCTACTCGAAAGTGTGGAAGGACATCACCCCAATCCTTGATGCCTACTACGGAGAGAATGGCGATTTCAGTGTCGCGGGGATGCAGTATAGCACCTCGAAGGAAAAAATTGCGCAATCGCTCGAAGGAATATTCAAAGGATCCGAGAGAATCCAGAACATTACGGCAAGTCTCACAGAATACGCAAAAGCCGACAGCGACAAATTGAACGAACGGGTCGACATTAATAAAGTCGTAGAGATGGCAATTTTAATCACCGGCAATCTGATCAGGAAGTCGACGAATAATTTCAACGTCGAGTACGGCAAGGACATTCCATTGATCAAAGGAAATACGCAGCAGCTTGAACAAGTGGTTATCAACCTCATCAACAACGCATGCCAATCGCTGAACACTCCCTCGGCTGGAATCACCGTTTCCACGTACTACAATAAAATGCGAAACAAGGTGCGGATAAAGGTCGAAGACCAGGGAATCGGAATCAAGGCAGGCGACCTGAAATATATTATGGACCCGTTTTTCACTACAAAGAGAGAGATGGGAGGCACGGGGCTCGGACTATCTGTTTCTTACAATATCGTGAAAAGCCACGGAGGCCTTCTTATTCTCAACAGCAAGCCCGACAAAGGGACAACAGCACGGGCATCGTTTCCCCCTTTGTTGGAACCCAAAGAAGAGCGAACGCTATGAGTTCAAAAATTTTTCCTGCCGGTCCTATTCTCCTTGTCGATGATGAAGAGCATTTTTTGCTCAGTGCTGAATTGACATTGTCTTCAAACGGCATCACCAACATTGAGACGTGCAAGGATAGCAGGCAGGTCATGCAGATCCTGTCAAAACAATACTACTCGCTCGTCGCGCTCGATATCAATATGCAGCACATCTCCGGCATCGAACTCCTCCGGCAGATTGTAAGCAGCTATCCTGAAATTCCCGTCATCATGATCACGGCCATGAACGATGTCGACAGCGCAGTGCTTTGCATGAAAGAAGGGGCGTTTGATTACGTTGTCAAGCCAATCAGCAATACCAAGCTGGTCACGACCATCAAGCGCGGATTAGAGCTTGCAGAAATCCGGAATGAGAATGAGATGCTCAAGCAATCGCTCCTCCGCGAAAATGTCGAACATCCCGAGGCATTCCAGGAAATAGTGACCCGCAGCGTGCCGCTTCGGTCAATTTTCAGATACATCGAAGCGATTGCAAAAACAAACTTGCCCGTGCTCATCACCGGTGAAACCGGAACGGGAAAGGAACTCTTTGCCGAAGCTGTCCATAAAGCGAGCGGACGAAAAGGAGAACTTGTGACCGTTAATGTTGCCGGCGTAGACGACGATTTCTTTTCCGACACGCTCTTCGGCCACAAGAAAGGAGCATTTACGGGAGCCGAATCTGAAAGAAAAGGCCTTATTGAAAAAGCGGATAACGGAACGTTGTTTCTCGATGAAATAGGCGATTTGAGCATTGCCTCTCAGGTAAAATTATTGAGGCTGCTCCAAGACGGCAGTTATTACCCGCTCGGTTCCGATATTGCAAAATTATCCGATGCCAGGATCATCGTCGCAACTCACCGCGATATCAAGACAATGCAGGCGGGGGACACGTTTCGGCAGGACCTTTACTACCGGCTGAAGTCGCATCACATAGCAATTCCCCCGCTGCGTGAAAGAAAGTCGGATGTGCCGTATTTGATCGACCACTTCATTTCCAAAGCAGCAACAACCCTCAGCAAGAAAAGACCGACGGCGCCAAAAGAACTCTATACACTGCTTGCCAACTATCCGTTCCCAGGAAACGTGCGTGAATTGGAGGGAATAATTTTTGAAGCCGTAAGCGTGCATATTTCGGGAATACTCTCCCTCGAATCAATACGAAAGAATATTGCGGTCCACAACAAGGAAAGAAATTCAAAGGACGCCGTTTCACTACTCGACCACCAATCAAACGAACTTCTCTCCTTCCCGGGCAGATTCCCTACACTCGAAGAAGCAGAGGACTCTTTAATTGAAGAAGCGTTGAAAAGAGCCGAGGGCAACCAAACAATTGCCGCTGAGCTGCTCGGCATATCGCGCCGCGCGCTTAACAACAGACTTCGTCGCACAGAGAAGGAATAGACGCCAGCCCAAAGATGCTCGCGCAAAGACGCAAAGGCGGCAAAGAAAGATGAAAAATAAAGCTTGGCGACTTCGCGGCTTTGCGAGAGGCCCTCTCATTCGAATTGCAATACCTCAATCACTGCCACACTTCAGCAAATAGCCACTTCTGCCATTTTTCTCGTAATCCTTTCCTCTTCACTGAGTTACACGCACGCTAATAATTCGAAATGCAATTTAGTGGCACCGATTTGTTTTAAGCTCAAAGCAATTTATTGCACTTTCCTGCCCAGAATCGAGGTTTAATAGATTGGCATGCGGCTTGTAACTAAATAGCTAACCAAATAAAAGGAGGAAGTTATGAAGACAGGCATCAGAGCAGCAACAACTACATTGGCTGCCGTATTAATTTTTGCTTTCACTGCATCAGCACAGACGGATGGAGCTGAAAGCAAAACACTAAACCATGAACGAACGTTCAAGGTCTTTGAAAGCTCTCTGCAAAGCGATATCCCGGGTATCGTTGAATCGACGATCTACACCGTGGTGCTGTACAAAAATCGTTTTCCAGACTTGGACTATTCTCGTCTCGGGAACGAACTGGATGAAGTCGCGCGGGATAATAAAGATGTAGCGATCAGTTACAAAGCCCGCTTAGCAAGCATGTATCTGACCTACAGTTCGAATATTCAGATAACTCCGGTTTCTCCCGCGGTTGATCATGAATATCTCTTCAGGCAGATTGCCGAGCAGTTAGAACAAAAGCTTCTCGCAGCGCATATCGACTAATTAACGATGCACAAAATAACGGCAACCAAACACTAAAGCCCCGATCACCGGGGCTTTGGTGTTTTTATCGCATTTTCAAATTCCATTTCAATTCATCCACAAATTCCTGTCCAAACTTCGGTATTGGATTGCTTCGCCCAAATGTTCCGGTCGAATTTCATCGCTTCCTCCTAAATCAGCAATCGTACGCGCGACTTTCAGAATCCTATCGTATGCTCTCGCTGAAAGTCCGAGCTTTGTCATCGCCATCTTCAGTAACACCTCGCCGTCGGAATCCAGCGTGCAGAATTGATGGATCTCTTTTGATTGCATATCGGCGTTCGAGAATAGGCCCGTTCTTTTCTTAAAACGTTTCGCCTGCCGCTCGCGGGCGCAGATCACTCTAGCACGAATCACATCCGACGGCTCACCGGGCCTCTTCTGGCTCAGTTCCGCCACTTTCACTGCCGGCACTTCAATGTGGATATCGATCCTATCGAGAAGCGGACCCGAGATCTTGGCCATGTATTTTTGAATCTGCATCGGCGTGCAGGTGCATTCGTGGTGAGGATTGCCGTAATTGCCGCAGGGGCAGGGATTCATCGCGCATACGAGCATGAAATTCGCCGGGAAGTCGAGCGACATCTTTGATCGGCTGATGGTCACTTTTCCGTCTTCGAGAGGCTGCCGCATTACCTCCAAAACGTTCCGCGCAAACTCCGGAAGCTCATCCAAGAAAAGGATGCCGTGATGAGAGAGTGATATTTCGCCCGGATGCGGAATAGTGCCTCCACCGACAAGAGCACTATCCGAAATAGTGTGATGAGGTGAGCGAAAAGGCCGTGCCGCCACTAATGCGGAATTTGGAGGAAGCAATCCGGCAACGGAGTGGATCTTCGTCGTTTCAATACTTTCTTCAAAAGTCAGCGGCGGTAGAATGCCCGGCAGCCGGCGTGCGAGCATTGTCTTGCCCGAACCCGGCGGGCCGATCATGATAATGTTATGGCCCCCGGCGGCGGCTACTTCGAGCGCGCGCTTCACATTCTCCTGCCCCTTCACGTCGGAGAAATCGAGCGGGTATTTTTGTGCGACGGCAAATATCTCGTCGATGTTGATCTTCAGCGGCGACATCGAAAGCTCGTCGTTCAGCAGCGAAACCGTTTCGGAAAGATTCGCGACCCCGAATACGTCAAGCCCCTCGACCATAGCCGCTTCACGTGCGTTTTCTTTAGGAAGTATGATTCCGCAAAAGCCCTTTTTCTTGATTTCAACCGAGATAGGAAGCACTCCGTGGACCGGACGCAGGCTTCCGTCAAGGGCAAGTTCACCGAGAATGATATATTTCTTCAGCAGGTCTTCGCGCGCTTGTCCGCTCGATGCAAGCATCCCAACTGCAATCGGAAGGTCGTACGAAGACCCTTCTTTCTTGACATCCGCCGGAGCCAAGTTGATTGTGATGCGCCTGTTCGGGTACTCGAGTCCAGAATTCCGTATGGCTGTGGCGACCCGCTCCCGGCTTTCTTTTACGGCGTTATCCGGGAGCCCGACCATGAAGAAATTCGGGACTGTGTTTTCGATGTTGGTTTCTATTTCAATGAGATAGGCGTTGATTCCGTAGGTTGCACTGCTGAGAACGACTGATAACATGAAGGCCCCCCTTCTGGCAGAAGAACAAATAAAAATTATGAATTAAGAATTAAAAGATTGGATCCCCATACAGCAAAAACATTAATAATCAGTCGACGGCTGATTCCTATCGATGAGCCCGCAGAAAATCGAGCCGGTCCTGAACTTTCTCGATCGGAACGAGCAGTTTGTCTTTTCCAAACAACGCGTCTTTTTGGTTTGAAAACGCCAGCTCGTATTCTTTGCTCATGATGATCGCTTCTTCCGGACACACCTCTTCGCAGAACCCGCAAAAGATACACCGCAGCATATTGATTTCAAATTTTTCCGGGTACCGCTCTTTCTCGTCTTTTGTTTCGGCAGCTTGCACTTCGATAGCAAGCGACGGGCAGACACGGCTGCATAATCCGCAGGCGACGCAGCGTTCGGTTCCGTTTTCTTCTACGAGAACAGGTCTGCCCCGGAAGGAAGCCGAAGGAACAAATCTGTTCTCCGGATATTGAACAGTAAACTTTGGCCTGAACATCTGTGCGATCGTGAGCCTCATCCCTTTCACGATCTCCGGGATGTACATTCTTTCAAGGATTGTCAGATCCTTCTTCCGAACAACTTTACTCGGTTCCATTCTGCGGCTATCCTTTGCGGTTCAACTCATCCTCAAAACAAAATACAAACCTGTCACTAAAATATTAGCAAGCGAAAGAGGAAGCATCACTTTCCATCCGATATTCATCAGCTGATCGTACCGGAAACGCGGAATCGTCCACCGAACGAGAATGAAAAAGAGAAGCACAAGCCCGACTTTAACGGCGAACGCTGCCACCTGAAGCAGACTGATGGTCAGGTCTGAAAAGCCCAAATATCCGACAAACGGCAGCTGCCATCCGCCTAAATACAGCGTCGTGATGACCGCCGATGCCGTGATCATGTTCGCATATTCAGCCAGAAAGAACAACCCGAATTTCATCCCCGAATACTCGGTATGATAACCGCCGACAAGTTCCGGCTCCGCTTCCGGCAAATCAAACGGAAGGCGATTTGTTTCGGCGAACGATGCGATGACAAACGTAATGAAACTCACCGGTGTCCGCCAAAAATACCACATGCCGTGCGCCTGCGATTCAACAATTTTATTTAACTGCAACGACCCAGCAATCATCAGCACGCCGATGAGGGCGAGCCCCATCGAAAGTTCGTAACTGATCATTTGCGCGGAAGAGCGAAGCCCTCCCAACAATGAGTATTTATTGTTGGAAGACCATCCGCTGAGCGTAATGCCGTACACTCCCATCGATGACAATGCGAGGAGATAGAGGATTCCGACATTCACATCGGCAATCATCAGCTTGATGTCGCGGCCAAACAGATGGATCGTGTTGCCGAAAGGGATCACCGCGAACGTCGTCATCGCAACGACGAGTGAAATGATCGGAGCAAGGCTGTGGACGAATTTATTTGCAGCCTTCGGGACAATATCTTCTTTTAAAAATAGTTTAACGATATCGGCAACAGGCTGAAATAACCCGGCCGGACCAACACGGTTCGGACCGATGCGATTCTGGATAAAAGCGCTCACTCTCCGTTCGACCAAAACAAGGTACGCAACAACCGTAAGGTTGATGAGAAAAATGAGAACAATTTTTACTAACGGTTCGATGATTTCCATGCTTTCAGCAATCCACGTGAAGTTGGGAAAATCTTACCCTGCAACGACGGTTTTCATTTTTAACGGAGCGCCTTTGCTTCCAATTTTAAGATACGATAGTCCTTTGAAGCTGTCAATCTTCTGGGCGATATCGCTGAAGACTTCTTCCGATGAATTATATTTGAATTTCGCGCCCATCAGCATGGCGAGGATTGTAACAATCTTCCACGACGGGCGTGCATCGCGGCGCGGCCCTTTTCCCCAGCTGTCATTCGGCGCAGCAAATCTGTCCCACCGGCTTGTCTCGAACCCATCCAGTGCACGATCTTGTTCAAGCGTCGTTACAGCAGGCCGAATACGCTGGACCCTCTCCTGGAAATTTGTTACCGTCCCGTTTTTTTCAGCGAACGTTGAGCTTGCCAGTACAACATCGGCAAGGTCCGTTGTCGTAGATTCGTTTGATGCATGAACGGCAAAAAATTCAAGCTTCGCGAGGGCATCGGCTATCTCCGGTGCAGCTGCAATGTCGTCTTCGAGAGCATAGAGAGCCTTAATTTTCCCTTCTTTAATGGCGCGAATAATTTCCTGGAAACCCATTCCCCCTTCGGCCGGAGCAACGCCGACTGCTTTCGCTCCGATGCTGTTCGGTGTCTTATCGGCACGAATCAAAATCTTGTCTTCGTCCCCTTCAATAATGTGAGGCATGAAATCTATATTCTTTGTCCCCAAAATTTCCTTCGCAAACCTCTGAAAAGCATAGTTGTCTTCATTCGTCGCAAAAGCCGAGCCGAGAACGGCAACTTCTGATTTCTTGAACGATTTCAATTCCGATGCAAGCTTTGCAATCGCTTCATCCCAATCGACCTCGACCAACACAGCGTCTCTCCGAACCATAGGAGCCTTTATGCGCGTCCCTGCATTGACAGACTTAAATGTGTCCATCCTTCCATGGTCGCACATCCAGTAGCTGTTGACCTCCTCGTTGCGTCGCGGCGTAAGCCGGAGTATTTCATTATTGCGAACGCCGACTTCAATATTACATCCGCGGGCGCATCCTTGACACACGCTCTCCGTAAACGACATCTCCCACACGCGCGCTTTGAACCGGAAATCGCGATTGGTCAGAGCACCGACGGGGCAAATGTCTACAACATTCATCGAATACGGGTTGTCAAGCGACTCGCCGGGAAACGTCTCAATCACTGTATGGTCGCCGCGTTCGACAAACTGCAATTGATGAACGCCGGCGACTTCGTCGCAAAAACGAACGCAGCGCGAACAAAGGATACATCGTTCAGCATCAAACATCACTCGCGGACCGATCTCGACACGCTTCGGTTTGTGGACTTTGTCCTCTTGAAACCGGCTGTAGCCGGAACTGTGCTTGTATGCATAATCCTGAAGCTTGCACTCGCCCGCTTCGTCGCAAATAGGGCAATCGAGGGGATGGTTGATAAGAAGAAATTCCATGACCGCTTCACGCGCATTAATAACGCGGTCGTTTTTTGTATGAACAACCATTCCCTCTGCTACCTGCGTCGAACATGCGATCGCAAGCTTCGGCATTTTCTCAACTTCAACCAAACACATCCTGCAATTACCCGACACGGAAAGTTTCGGATGCCAGCAGAAATGCGGGATGGAGATGCCGTTCTCCCTGGCGGCTTCTATAACTGTCCTCTTGCTGTCAACCTCGAATTGATTTCCATCTATTGTGATTTTTGCCATCGCTGTCTAAACGTTTGTTCTTTTGGATTTCTGCTGAGCGCTACTATGAGACGACTTTTTCTTCGGCGTGTGCGAGTTTTTCACAATACCTCTCGTGGAATGTTTTCAGCTTCACGGCGACCTCTTCAATTTCATCTCTCGGCGGAAGAAACGTCGTCCTAAAATGAAGCGTACCGGGAACTTGACCGAAGCCCGAACCCGGAACGACACAAATGCCGGTTTCTTCAAGAAATGCAAGGCAGTATTCCGTGTCGCGCTTGGCCTCATATTCGCGCTGCTGTTCGACCGACATCGCCTGTACGTCAATGTGGGGGTCCGATGGAAGCTCAAACTTCACGAATGCATACATCGCACCATCCGGAATCGTCACCGACATCCCTTTGATTCCGTTGATTTGACTACCAAGCATCTCCGCCTTTAATTTTAGCTCAGAGAAAACAGAATTCAATTCACGTGTATAGAGTTCGTAGCTTTCTTCATCGGGCCGCGGAGGAGAAACCATCACGTATGTTGCAATTTGTCCGGGAACGTTGGAACACAAACTGATTGACTGCAGCTTAACGAGTTCCGACAACACCTCATCCGGAATATTCCGGAATTCGGCATAACCGCCGCGATGGCCGCATTCACCCAGCAAACCTTTCGACACTGAATGAAAGCTGATAAGGGAAACATCTCGTTCGTGCATGTCGTGCAGTACTTTCGCGAAAGAATAAAACTTGCATTCTTTTCCGTATACATTTTCCTGGTAGACCTCGTCAGCCAAAATCGTTAGACGGTGTTTGCGCGCGAAGTCAACGATCATTCTGATATTCTCATACGAAAGGACGGCACCGGTCGGGTTGCCTGGGTTGATAACGGCAATGGCAACCGGATGGATTCCGCGGCGAACCGCTTCGGTAATGCTTTCCGTCAGCGCCCTCTCGCTCAATTGCCAGCGGTTCTCTTCATCCAGAAAATAACCGATCTGCTTTCCGCCATATAAAGCAATCGTCGCACTATAGAGAGGATACTGCGGAATAGGAATCATCACTCCGTCATTCGAATCCTTGATCAACGCGAGCAGCAATGATTGCACTCCTTTGCTCGCCCCGTCCGTGAGAATAATGTGATCAGTGTTCGAAGGAATTCCATCGCGCCGTTGAATGAACTCGGCAACTGCTTTTCTGATGAATGGAATTCCTGCACTCTGGGTATACGCGCCCGTTCCGTGGGGATGCTGAGCGAGAATCCATTTTGCTTTTTCCAAGACATCGGCAGGATAAAGCGCCGTCGAGTCTTTGTGTCGCAATAAATCCGGATATTCGACGAGACTCAGGATCTGACGAAGGTATGTCAGCGGCTTTTGCTTCAACGCTTGCGGGTTTCCAATGTTGCAATAAATAATCTTTCTTCCCTGCTCTTCAAGCTGCTGAGCCCGGTTCACAATAGGCCCGCGAACGGCATACTCCGCGCTCAACAAATCTGAATTTAAATCTCGCGTTGTAATCATGCGTCCTTATCTCTGAACCAACGATAGGTTAATTCTTAGCCGGTGCAAAAATTATTGTAGAAAAAGAGTCTTCCTTAATTAGCTGTTGCGCAACTTCGGAAACATCGTCCACCGATACAGAATCGATTTCCCGCGAAATCGTTTCTAATTCAGTAAACTCGCCAAAATACAATTCTCCGGTTCCCAAACGCATCATCCGGGCTGAAGTGCTTTCGAGGCCAAGGAGCATGCTTCCTTTCAACTGCGCTTTCGTGCGCTGCAATTCAGCTTTAGGAATTGGCTTAGTTCTAAGCGAACGGAGTTCAGCAAAGACTAAATCAAGGGCTTGCTGGATATGCTTCTTGTCTGTTCCAAGGTATACTCCAAATGAGCCCGTGTCACGCAGCATGTTAAGGAATGAATAGACCGAATACGCGAAACCGTACCGCTCGCGAATGTTCTGGAACAACCGCGAACTCATGCCATCACCGAGCAGCGTGTTCATGACCAGCGACGGAAAGCGATGTTTGCTATGAACGCTGTATCCGACGGTGCCTGTGCAAATGTGCGCCTGCTGAATTGGCTTTTGAAATTCCTGCGTGTGCTTCCTGGTCCGGGAAATCTTCGATTCTTGGGGCTGAGCGGAGGATTTCCGATACAATGTAAAATACTTCTGGACAAGATCGACAAACTTCCGGTGTGGAAAACTTCCGGCGGCGGCAACCACAATATTCCCGGAAGTGTACCGTTCACGAACATAACCGGTTAGATCTTTCCGCTTAAATGAGGAAACATTCTTCGCAGACCCAAGAACGGGAAAACGGAGACTGTGGCCGGCATAAATGCTCGTTTCAAAATAATCGTGGATAAGATCGTCAGGATCATCCTCGGCATTTTTCAGCTCTTCAAGAATAACTAACTTCTCTTTTTCAATCTCCTTTTCCGGAAAAAGCGGAAACTGAACAAGGTCGGCAAGGACGTCAACGGCAAGTTCGGTGAACTCATCCAACACGCGTGCATAATAGCACGTATGCTCTTTCGTCGTAAACGCGTTCAAGTAACCGCCGACCGATTCAAGGCTCCGCGCGATTTGCTGCGTTGACCGGTTTTCGGTCCCTTTGAACACCATGTGTTCGAGAAAATGGGAAACACCGTTCGTCGACTCGGTCTCGTTTCGAGAACCTGAATCAATCCAAACGCCGATGGAAATGGATTTTACGTGGGAGATTTCTTCGCTGACAATCCTAATGCCGTTGGGAAGAACAGTCTTTTGATATGTTGCAGAGATTTCTTTAGAAGAAATTTTGTGGATTCGGTTTGGCATTCGATTGTTGACATGGTGGCAAAGTTAAAACTTTTCAAATATAAGCGATTTTGCAAAGATAATCAACACTGGGAGTGGTACCATTTGGGGTTCTGCCGGACACCTTTTCGATTTATCTTCCCAGAGACTTCAACATGCAACGATTTCCCGAATAAGGTGTCTGACAGTTGCGATAAAGCGTCGCTATTTTTCCGGCAGGCCCGTCAATCAATCAAACTATGGCAGTCCGAACGGAATAAATTGCCGGCAGCCAGTCAGCTAAGAGATGCCAGGAATTTCCTTCGTTTCGACTAAACAGAATCTGACCGCCGCTCGTGCCGACGTAAATTCCGCTTTTGTCGCAGTGATCCGCTGCCATCCCTTGACGATGAACATGCGCAAACATGTTCCGGGTCGGCAAACCCTTCGTCAATTTCTTCCAGCGTCCGCCTCGATTTGTGCTCCGAAAAACGCCGAATTTTCCGTCCACTGGTCCCCGAAACTCAGCACCTTGCTCCGGGATAACGTAAATCGTGTCAGGGTCGTGCGGATGAACCTGGAGCGGAAATCCAAACCGAGACGGCAGCCCTTCGCTGATGTCAATCCAATCTTTCCCTTCGTTGTCGCTCCGGTAGACGCCGCAATGATTCTGCTGATATAAAACATTCGGCTTTAACGGATTAAAGTCGAGATGGTGGGTGCATTGGCCGACTTCCGGATATTTCTCCGGGAGAAAATCGGCAAGCACACCTTTATTCCTTGCTTCCCATGATAGTCCGCCGTCTTCACTGCAAAAGACGCCCGCAGCTGAAATCCCCACAAACATTTTCTTTGAACTGTTTGGGTCGATGCAAGAGCAATGAACCATCAACCCTCCGGCGCCGGGCGTCCACTTCTGTCTCGAAGGGTGATTTGAAAGACTTTCTACCTCTTTCCAATTCTGACCGCCGTCGTCCGATTTAAACAATGCACCGGGGTCCGCTCCAGCGTATAAAACTTTCGGCTCACTTGGTAAACCCGTTGAAACGTGCCATACACGCGCAATGGTTTTCCCCGACTTTTCGTCAAACTTGATGCCGGAGTCAGATTGTTTCCATGTTTTTCCAAAATCTTTGCTTTTGTGGACGTTCGGTCCCCACCAGTATGAGTTTGCACAGGCATATACCGTCGGTTCTTGCCTTGTATCCAAGATGATTTCATTGACATCGGCACCTTTCAAAAGCGGTCCCTTTATGGTCCACTTCTTGCGGCCTTCGTCGCTTGAAAAAATGAAAGCACCCTTATGAGTCCCCACTAACACGTATACTTTTCTCCTGGCCATATGGTATCTCCCAAAGCTTCATCAAAAAATTGGTTTAGCAAAAAGAGAATTCTATTTCATCACTCGAGAAAAATTAACCGGCAATTTCTTTGGATTCTTTTGCAAGCTGGTACCGCTCGCCAAGCCACGCTCCAAAGAGCGTCAGCAAGAATCCCTCAACAACACCGAATGCAATATAGCCGACCGGCACCGGTAATTGAATTCCGTACTCGATAAACAACCACTCTCCGATGACTGCAATAGCGCCGGCAACGGCGGGTTCTTTCAAAGTAACTCCAGGCGATTTGTAGCCGATGATAAACCCAAGAACGATGAAACTCGCTGAGAACGCAATATGAATAAGACTTAAATCGATATTGAAAAGTGGAGCAAGGAGAAAAACAAACATGACATTAAGGACTAATCCAAGAGCGAGTCCGGCAAAAACCCATTTCCATTGGAACCCGACATCATCCTTTGCTGTGCCGTCTTTCTTTTCAAAACTTCCCTGCAGTTTTTCGCCCATCCATGCTCCGGCTTGAGAGAGGATTCCGCTGAACACGAGAAGAAGGAGAATCATTTGCGCGCTTTGCCCTGCACCCCACGGCGTCGTGGTAAAAATCAGGCCAAAGAGAAGCATCAAAATGAGCCCGGCGTACAATGCTTCTTTGATAGTGACACCGGGTGAGAAATAACCGACAACGGCGCCCGTCACTACGAAACCGATTAACAGAACGAGCGATTGAATCGCCGTGCTGTGAAACGTCGGGGCAACAATGAAAAACGAGCCGCCGATGATCACTACCCCGACCACGACTCCAATAACGACCCATTTCCATTGTGTTGGCGCCGCCGCTTTTTTTGTCTCATCTGACATAGGATTCTCCTTCATAAAGGTTTTTAAGATAGATTGTGTTTATTTCGTAACATGGTTTCAATTTTCACGGCTATCATATCGATGGCGACGAGGTTGTCGCCTCCGCGCGGCACGATGATGTCGGCCCAATGCTTGCTCGGCTCGACGAATTCAAGATGCATCGGCTTGACGGTTGAGACATATTGGTTCATGACTGAATCGATCGACCGGCCGCGATCCATAATGTCCCGGCGTATGCGGCGAAGCAGGCGTTCATCGGCGTCGGTGTCGACAAAAATCTTGATGTCCATTAATTCGCGCAGTTCCCTCTCGATAAAAATAAGAATACCCTCAATAATGATTATATCTTTTGGTTCCAGGCGACGAGACTCTTTCATGCGCGAATGCGTCGTGAAGTTGTAGATCGGCTGGTCAACGGGAATTTCTCGTTTCAAATCCCGTATGTGTCGTACCAACAGCGACGTTTCCAGGGAATCGGGATGGTCAAAATTGATCTTTTCCGGCGTCAGCCCGGGATATGCGGAAATGTCTTTATAGTATGAATCGTGCTGGATAACTACTACGCTGTCCTGGACGCGAAGCCGTTCCAGAATTTTTTGCGTAACAGTCGTCTTCCCCGAGCCTGTTCCGCCGGCGATTCCGATAACGAGATGTTCCATGAATGATTTGGAAGTTTTGAAAATATACTCCAAAACAGTCGCAGAAGCAAGGCAGTCGCGCAATCAAACTTTGATTGCATTGAAAGTGTGATTTGTGTATTTTCTTACACTATGAGTCTCGAAATTGTTTTCGACCTGCTTTTGAGCATTCTTTTCACAAGCTACGGCGCCCTGAATTTCCTTTTGCTACGAGGACTGAAAAAACTCCTTTTTCTTCAAAAAGTATCCTCTGCGGAAAAGCCGCCGATTTCCATCATCGTTGCCGCAAGAAATGAAGAATCTAACATCGGCCGATGTCTCCAATCGCTCGTCCAGCAAAATTATCCGAGCGAGCTCTTCGAAATTATCATCGCCGACGATCGTTCAACCGATGGAACTGCCGCAATTGTAAGAAACTATCAACATAGGTATTCAAACGTCACACTTGTTACGGTAAGCCAAATTTCATCCGACCTCCCTCCGAAAAAAAATGCGCTCGATAAGGCAATCAAAGAAAGCCGTTACGACATCCTCGCCTTCACTGATGCCGATTGTATCACTCATTCAGATTGGCTTTCGTCGCTTGCCAAGGAATTTCTGCCGGATGTCGGCCTTGTTGCGGGATATTCTCCGATCGAACAAAGGTTCCCAAAGACGTTCTTCGCGCGCTGGAGTGATTTCTTTCTTCGCTATCTTGAAATAAAAAATTCCGTCGGCGCTGCGGCGGCCATTGGGTTGGATAATGCATATCTGTGCACCGGAAGGAATCTTGCGTATCGTAAAAGCGTCTTTCTGGAAGTCAACGGCTATGAAAAAATAAAGCATTCCGTCAGCGGCGACGATGATCTTTTTATCCAGCTCGTCCAAAAAGAAACTCGCTGGAAAATACGATATATGCTTTCGCGGGAAAGCAGTGTTGAGACCATTGCTCCTACCTCTCTGGATTCTTTTATCAACCAGCAAAGAAGGCACTTCTCGGCCGCCGCATTCTATCCCCTCCGAATGAAAATTGTCTTCGGCCTGCTCCACTCCTATAACGCGCTCGCATTTCTTTTTCTTTTGTTTGTTCCATCGATTGGAATACCGGCGCTGGTCGCAAAATTTATCATTGATAGCGTGATTTTTTATAGAGGCTCTGCCCTCTTCGGCGACTCTCGTTTGCGCCGGTCAGTCGTCCCGTTAGAAGTTGCTTCAGTTGTCTACAATTCATTTATCGGCCCTCTTGGTTTTTTCGGTTCTATCAGCTGGAAAGGAACCAAATCATAGAAGAGACGATTAATAAAATTAGAAATTTTCGTGTGAATCCTACAATTGCAGTGGCCTTGAAACTCCTTATTGGCATCGGGCTGATGGTCGCGCTTGTGCTGTACATTGACGTTAAGGCGTTGCGCGAATCCGTTCTTCATGCAAACGTCGTCTATCTGATAATTGGCGCGGTGTTGGTCGTGGCAAACACAGGGCTGCAATTCTTGCGCTGGCGGTATCTCGTGAGATTAATCGGCAGCGGGATTTCAGATAAAGATATCTTTTCTTCTCTCTTCATAGGATTCTCAGCCGGCTTCTTTACACCGGGCCAAGTGGGAGAACATGGCGGGAGGATGGTAACATTGTCTTCTTTACAGGCGATTCAAGTTCTGGCAGTCAGTATCATTGATAGATTATATATCCTGGCGATCACGGTCATTGCCGGAGTCGTCGGGGCATGGATTTTTTTTGCGATATACCTGCCTCACTATTGGGCACCTTGGCTGTCAGTACTTGTAATGGCAATTGTCATTGTATTTCTCATCGTTATTCTCTATCCCGACCTCTTGAAGAAGATCTTGCGCGCATTGCTTCATAGATTTCAGAAGTATCGAGCCGTTTCAGCTTTTCTTTTCATGAAAGACGTGTTTCACCGCCGTCAAGCACGGGTCTTGCTTTCCCTGACAATACTATTCTATATCGTCATCTTAGTGCAGTATTATTTCTTTGTGCTTGCGTTTGAGCCGGTATCGTTCGGCATCTCGGCTTTGTGCACTTCGAATCTCCTCTTCACCAAGTCCGTCATACTTCCGATTTCATTCAGCGACCTGGGAATTCGGGAAACCACTGCCATTTTTTTCTTTTCACGTGCTGGAATATCCGCTGCCTCAGCATTCAACGCATCGCTGTGCGTTTTTTTTGTCAACAACTTGTTTCCGAGCCTTATCGGCTCGTTGCTGATATTGAGAATCAAATCGACAAAAGAGAAAGTATCATTGTGAGGGATATCCTGGTTCTTGTTTGGTTCCTAATTCTAGTTCTTGTCGCCGTGTATGTCCGGCAAATTCTGATCTTTGTGAAAGGATTGTCACGCCTCCGTCCTGGAACGAGCGGTCGTTTGTACACTGTTTCGGTGATTGTGGCAGCGAGGGATGAAGAGCTTCACATTGAAAAATGTGTTCGTTCATTGCTGGAGCAAGACTATCCGCATGACAAATTTACCATAACCGTAGTGGACGACCAATCGACCGACAGAACTGCAGACATAGTCATGCAATTAGCGAAAGAGAACTCAGCCATAGAACTGTTGCAGTTGCGCGGGCATCCACCTGGCGTGTCCCCGATTATTAACGCGATCAACGAAGCCATCAAAAAAACCTCGAGTGAAATAATTTTGACTACGGATGCAGATTGCGTTGTTGGTCCAAAGTGGATATCATCGATGGTAAGTCATTTCGACGACAAAGCCGGCGTCATTTCCGGCCTTACCATTTTCGAGCATCTACAGGACGTGTCGTCTCTTCTTTTCGGATTTCAATCGATTGATTTGTTTTCTCAGACCGCATGCGGCGCCGGCGCAATAGGAATGAGCACTCCCATCAACTGCAACGGCAGCAACATGGGTTTTCGGAGGTCGGCGTTTAATGAAGTCGGGGGGTTTGGATCAATCGGACAATTAAATTCCGGGAGCGATTCACTGCTTGCTCAAAGGATTGCCGCAACTCCGCAATGGAAAATGCGATTTGCGTACGAACCGGAGGCTCATGTGACAACCCTGCCCGTCAGAAGCTGGGGGCACCTTCTTCAACAACGCATGCGGTGGGCAGGTCAGACCTCGCACTACCGCGGTTCAACATTGCTCTTTCTTGTTGCGTCGTTCCTGCTCTATCTTTTACTATTCATATTGACGCCGGTTTCAGTTTTTTATTTATCGATCCTGCCGGTGCCGTTCGCGGCGCTTATCATAAAATTTATTATCGATTACCGGATCATCGCTAAATTCTCAAAACTCACGAACGTCAGCGGCATGACGAAATATTTTTTCATTTCGGAACTTATTCATTTCCCGGCTATTCTCATGGCAGTATTTGGGGGCTTTTTTGGAAGCTTCGAATGGAAAGGGAGACGCATGGAACGCGAGATTTCTCAGCACGCATGAATGTCTTTGTACAATATCTATGATTGCTCACACTGGAAAGATTCATCAGCTTCTTTTCCCTTCCCTCCTTTGGAAAATTGATTCATCGAAAATTTTTCTGACGTTCGATGACGGACCGCATCCGGTAGCAACACCGGCGGTGCTCGGTATATTGCATGAGCATAACATTAAGGGAACATTCTTTTTAAGCGGGCAAGCCGTTAAGAAACATCAGTCGTTGGTGAAGGAGATCGGAACAGGAAATCACAGCATCGGCATTCATGCATTCAACCATGCCCGATCCCTTGCCCTTTCCAAAAAGAAGACGATGAATGAAATTCTTCAAACTGAAGAAGCCATCACGCAAGCGGGCGGACGCGCTATGAAAATATTTCGACCTCCCTTCGGATTCCTTTCGTGGAATACTATTTCTGCTGCGAAGACCTTGGGATATAAGCTCGTAATGTGGACAACATTAACCGGAGACTTTCGAAACGACTGGCCTGACGAACGGGTCTGTTCAACCGCTTTAGCACAACTGTCCGCCGGATCCATTCTTGTTTTTCACGACAATGAATTGACAAAATCCAGAATCCATCGGGTGCTGCCGCTGATTATCGCACGTATCCAAGAACGCGGCTTTACTTTTCAATCGATCCAATGAACACTCAAACGTCGCTCTTCATTCTTATCCTGTCGCTATATTGCGCTCAATGCTGTTTGTTTATCTATGGAGTATTGAAGGCCCGGTTTGATAAAGATTCCCGTTACGAGCCTGTGGTTTCAGTCGTCATGGCCGCAAGGAACGAAGAACGCAATATCGGAGCTTGCATTGAATCGTTGACGTTGCTCAATTATCCCAAAGACAAACTTGAGATTATTGTCGTTGACGATAATTCGACTGACACGACACCGAGCATCATACGCGGCTTCACCGATAAACATTCAAATGTCAAAGCAATTGACGGAAAACGAACGACCGGCAATCTTCGAGGCAAAGCAAACGCGATCGCACAAGGCATAGACATCTCCGCCGGCGAAATCATTCTTATGACCGATGCAGACTGCATCGTTCCGACAACGTGGGTTCGATCAACTGTGCAGCACTATGCGAAAGATACAGGCGTTGTCGCTGGATTGACATTGCTGCAGCCGACTGGTTGGTTTGCCGGAATGCAATCGCTCGATTGGGCATACATCCTCGCAGTCGCATCGGCGGCCATGTCATTAAAAAACCCTCTTAGTTGTATCGGAAATAATTTTTCTTTCAGAAGAAAAGCGTATGACGAAGTCGGAGGCTACCGGGGGATAAAATTCAGCGTGACGGAAGACTTTGCACTCTTTAAAGCGATCACGAGCAGCGGGCGCTGGGGGTACAAATATCCCCTAGAAAAAGAGAGCCTGGTTTTCAGTAAAGCATGCAGGACCATTCCAGAATTGTATAGACAAAAGCGCAGATGGGGAGTTGGAGGAAAAGACATGCCGATGAGCGGACTGATGATTATGGCGATTGCATTTTGCATGCATGGATTTTTGCTTAGCGGATACTTTTCCCAGCTCAATATTGCACTTTTACTTCTTGGATTCGCTGTAAAACTTTTGTGCGATTTCATACTATTAAGTGTACCGTTGAAAAGAACCGGGCAATGTACCCAATTAAAATACTTTTGGCTTTTTGAAATCTATTATACACTCTATGTAATTATTCTCCCCTTCGCTGTTTTTCTCGGAGGCAAAGTCGTATGGAAAGGGAGAAAGTATTAACATTGAACCCAAGAGCAAGGATATTGGTTGCCCCGTTGGATTGGGGTCTAGGACATGCCACTCGATGTATACCAATCATACGAGAATTGCTTGAGGACGGCGTGGATGTAATTATTGCGGCTGATGGACGGCCGTATGACTTATTGAGAAAAGAATTCCCGGCGTTAACCTTCATTCGCCTCCCGGGTTTCTCCATCGAATATCCAGAGAGAAATCAAATCGTATCAAAAATTATTGGCCAAATTCCGAAGATTATGGCCGGGATTGTTCGTGAACATCGGGCGTTAAAAGGTCTCACAAAGGATTTGAGCATTGATGCCGTTATTTCAGACAATCGTTTTGGGTTGTTCTTAAGAAACATTCCGTGCATCTATGTGACGCATCAAATAGGCATTATGATGCCCGGTCAGCTCCAGTGGGCTTCACGCTTCGTCTATTTTCTGAACAAGACAATTATCCAAAAATATACGGCATGCTGGATACCGGACTACGCGGGGGAAAACAATCTCTCCGGCAGGCTTTCTCATTTTTATCCGCTTCCGAAAAACGCATCGTTCATTGGACCACTGACGCGGTTCAAAAGGAATTCTACCGTTGCAAAGGAGTACGATATTTTGGTAATCCTTTCAGGACCCGAACCGCAGAGAACGGTGTTAGAAAATATTGTAATGGAGCAATTAAAAACGGTCCCGTACAAATCATTGGTGGTTCGAGGTATTCCAGAGAAGAATCAGCACATAAAGTTTTCCGAATCGATTACGGCCGTCTCTTCTCTTGAATCAGAAGCTCTCAACAGGGCCATGCTTGCGTCGGATATTATTCTCTCACGTCCTGGCTACAGCACACTCATGGATCTTGAGATGTTAGGCAAAAGGGCAATCTTTATTCCAACACCCGGACAAACTGAGCAAGAATATCTTGCCGCGAACCTTTTACAGAAGGGAACAGTTTATAGCCATCAGCAAGAGAATTTTATTTTAGTTGAAGCATTGGAAAAAGCGAAACAATATCCGGGATTCTCGGAGAGGAAATCCGACATTTCAACGCTCAAAGTTCACCTTGAAGAACTTATAGCACGCGTTCAAGAAAAACCATCGACAACAGTACAATGATGCTCTTTCCCATTGTTGCTTTCCCGTTACTATATGCTGAAACGCATTATCGGTTCAAATATTTCTTCAGCTTTCTTAAGAAATACGAACCGGAAATTCTTGCAGATATTCCTCATCGCCTTGATCCCGATGCAACGTTGCCGGTGCTTCTACTCATCAAAGACAGCCATACATACCCTGTGGAATTGACGCACGTGAAAATTGAAATGCATCAGAAAGGGAAAAGCATTTATTCCGACACAATCGATCTTCCTTTGCATATAACAAAAACATTGTGGTGGCAAATCGTTTCCGTTCCGTTCAACAATGGATTAAAAGATGTATTTGGTTTTATTGATGTTGATGTCAACTTTCACTATGTCATCGAAGGGGAACATCGTTCAGCCAAAAATGACAACTACAGAACATCATCAAAAAAAAGTTTGCGGGTTTACCGCTCAGCCGATTCAATTCCCTCGTTTGCAGGATGGGCTCAGGGTGACACACACACACACTCCTCGTATACGGAAGACCAGGTGGAATTTGGTTCTCCGATTGAAGCGTCGATTGAATTGTCGAAAGCGATGGGGCTTTCTTTTTTTTGTGTCACCGACCATTCATACGACCTCGATGATCGAGTTGATAACTATTTGATCAACGATCCCGGTATTCCAAAGTGGAGATTACAACAGAAACAAATCGATGAAGTAAACTCGCATCAAACCGATTTTGCGGTATTGCGCGGAGAGGAAGTGTCTTGTTTTAATCGGGCGCGGCGGAACGTTCATCTTCTGTTGTGGGGAACAAAACAATTTTTTGCAGGGTCTGGGGATAGTGCTGAGCAGTGGTTTCACACCACAGCCGAGCATACGATAAGTGACATCCTTACAAACAAGAAAATCAATGTTGTCGCCTATGCCGGCCATCCAACGGAACCGACTCCTTTTTTCCAATGGCTGCTCATTAAGCGCGGCACATGGAGCCTTGATGATATGGCTCAAGACGGGCTCGCAGGGCTTCAAGTGTTAAACGGAGAAACGAATCAAGCCTTTTCAGACGGGTTGGAATGCTGGACCAAACTCCTGCTTCGCGGGAAGAAAATTTTTATTGCTGCGGGGAACGATGCACATGGAAACTTCAACCGTTTCAAGCAAATCGGGATTCCATTCTTGACTATTCGGGAAAATGGCGGACAATTATTCGGGAAAATGCGGACGGCCGTTCGATCTGCTGCGGTGACAGAAACATCTTTATTAGATTCTCTTCAGAACGGGCATACGGTTATTACGAACGGACCGTTGATAGTTTTTACCGCAATAAATGAATACGGGGAAATCGCGGCGATAGGAGACACGATTCGCGGCGCCCGACTTCGACTTCAAATCTACGGAACAACGACGAAGGAATTTGGAAGATTCTGTGAATTGAGAATAATTTCAGGAAGGATTGGATCTGACAGTGAAACGGTCAAGATAATAAAGCAATTGCCCGAACACTATGGGATTGATATGATGATTGAATTTGAAGTGTACCTCTCTCAAAAACTGTCGTACGTTAGATTGGAAGGTTTTACAAAAGTCGCCGACGGCGATATTGGAAATGGATTCTGTTACACAAACCCGATATGGATTCAGCACTTATGAAGACTATCAATGTACTAAATGGAACGTTAATCGCGATATTGTTTGCAACCGCTACAGCATTCTCGGAAGAGCACGCAGACAGCTTATCCGGAAATCAACTTTCTTTTGTGCCATATGGATTGCTCTTCAAACCGTTGGTTGCAAATACATATGAACCGCGCGATGGCATGCTTGCTCAATCCGGAAAAAATAAACTCCGGCTTGATATCGGCAATTCAATCGATCTGATTCAATATCGTTTTGCGAGCGACAGCTCCCTGCTCACAATCGGGTCCGACTTCTTCACATACACCTTGCTTCTCGGGGAAAGAAATTTCCATTTCCCGGTTGACGCCTCTGATTACTTTTTTGGAATTAATTTCAATTACAAAAAATCTTTTACCGAGGGAATCGTGTCGTCTCGACTTCGCATAAGCCATATCAGCTCACATTTTGTGGACGGACACTACGATAACAACATAGGGGAATGGAAAAATTCACGACCTCCGGTTGTCTACAGCCGTGAGTTTCTAGACGGCGTTGTCGCATTGCAGCCGTCGTCACTGAACGACAATGCGAGGATTTACGTTGGAGCAACCTACCTTTTTCATGTTGACCCTAAGAACCTTGCCCGATTTATGGCCGATGCCGGATTGGAGTATCACGGGGAAATACGGAAAGAGGTGAATGCGTACTTCGCATACCAGGCTACAATATTGAAAATTTTGGAAACTTCGGTCAGACACAATATTCAAGCAGGCGTGAAAATCGGTGATTGGAGCGGAAGAGGGCTCAATTTGTATTCAAGCTATTTTTCAGGCTATAGTATTCACGGGGAATATTTCGATCTGAAGGACAACTATTTTGCTTTTGGATTCTTGATCGATTTTTGACAAAAAAAATCCTGCCTCTACGGACAGGATTTTTTATAGAGCCGCTAAGTGATTCAGACTCTCTGATGAGAGCTTGCTATTCCAAGTCGCCGCAATTTGTACCGAAGCGTTTGCTCAGTCATCCCGAGAAATTGCGCTGCTTTTGATTGATTGAGTGAAAATCTATCCAATGCCCGTTCGATGATCCCCCTCTCGATGGTGTCCAGTGATCGGTCAAGAACAAATTCTTGGCCGGCAATAATATTATTTATCATTTTCACAACTTCTGTCTTTTCGTCAACTAGCTCGGGAGGTAACGTAAATCGACCGCCTTGAGAGAAAAGAACAGACTTATCGACAACAGCCTTTAACTCGCGAATGTTCTCTCGCCACGTCTGGCGAACAAGCACATCAATCGCATTAATATCGATAACGATATCACCCAAACCGAGTTCTTTACTGATCTCGCCAATAAAATATTTTACGAGCAATGGTATATCTTCTGCTCGTTCGCGAAGAGGTGAAACATATATTGTTTCGAACTCAGCGAGTTTCTCATACAATTCAGGAATAATTTTTCTTCGTTCAAAAAGGCTCTTAAGTCCATCTTTAAGAGTAATGATCAGACGAATATCAACCGGAGCAGACTTCAGCCCGCCAATTCGGCGAGTTTTGCGCTCGTTCAACAGCGTCATAATTTTCATCTGATTCCGGAAAGACGCTTCTTCAAGCTCTTCTATAAGGACCGTGCCGCCATTAGCGATTTCAAAAATGCCACGCTTTGAAGTATATGGCAATCGTTCAGCGCCTCTTTCAAATCCAAAGAGAACGGCTTCCATCTCCTTGTCATCAATAACAGAAAGATTGACAGACACAAAGGGGAGATCAACGCTGCCGTTTAAATTCTGGTAATGAATATTTTTTGCAATTGCACCCTTCCCCACACCGTCTTCACCGACAATGATAATATCATTTCGTGTCCGAGCAAGCTTTGCGATAAGCTTTCGAACATTTTCCACAGCTTTACTCTTACCAATAATCGGGTAATGCGCGGACATCGTTTGTTCAATTAAATTGTTGTTCTTCATATTTCACCATCCCCTTGACGTATACGAAATAATTTCATAAACCGCACAATTAGAACACTCGCTTTACTCTTTGGTTCGTTGTGAAAAAAGTAGTCCCTTAATCGTTTTCGGGTTAAAAAAATAATGTAAAACAATATTATCAAGCCCATCACGCCAACGAGTAATATGTTGAGCGCTATGAACCAATTCATTCTCATAAAACTCTCCAGCAACCGAAGTAACAAACCGTAAGCGAAGTGCAAAAAACATTGCAATCAACAGCAAGATGAATATAGTAACATATTGGCCAATAACAAAGAACTGAATAAATTCCTCCCATTCAACCGCATGGATATAGCTCCATGCGTGAAAAATTTCCATTGAACAGAACAAAATAAGAAGGAACATGATTTTATCAACGTAGGCACCCTGAGGGGGATCCTTTCTGTATTGGTATCCAAAAAACAAAATGATAAAGAAACATGCAACAACATTCATTTTGATCATGTACAAATTGATGGGCTTGTAAAGCAAAATCAAATAATTCTCACCGTCGAGGTACGGAAGTATTTCTTTTATTCGCAAAATATTATTCTGCGGAAATAGCTTCCCAACGGGCTGATTCTCCCGCCACGCCGGCAATATAATCTGGGCTGCGATATCTTCAGGAGTTGGTGCTTTTCCATTCGCCTTCTCAAGAATTGAGAATTCCCTGTCAACAGAACGAAAATCCTGAACATCTGGAGTAGAGTAACTGTATTTAGGATCGGCGAGAATATCTCCGAAGTAGAATGCAAAAAAGCCCACGACAATTATCGCTGTGGCAAGATATTTCAGTCGCACACGAAGATCACGGAAGAGAGAATCAAAGACGAGATATACTACTGCAAACGCCAGAGCCAGATAATTCGCCCCTTTGATGTACTGAACGAGAACAAAAGGGGAAAATTGATCAATTCTTCCAATGAGCGGAGCGATCAAATTCGAAATTAATGATAGTATCCCCATCATGAAAAAAACTGCGAAGTTCAGAAAAAGAAATTTGTTCTTTCTGTTCGGCTCAACTACAACCAGGAATATACAAATAATACCAACCAGCAGTTCAATGATGTTCACAAAAAAAGTCGAGTATCCAATCTGCGGCCCTTCGTGATTGAATATGAGCAATGCCATCCCCAATGTGATTGCAACCCAAACAAGTAGTATTTTTTTTCCCTTTTTCATTATTGCTAAAGTAGCTCTTTTTTGGCTTTGTGTCAAGCAGATTGTATGGAACTGATCAGAGAAAAAGGCTGTGAAAGTCCCCTTTTTGCCCTGATTTCAACTAATTTATTTTCTCCTTGACAAAACCTTCTATTTTTACTATTTTTTTGCGAATAAGCAGGTGATGTGCATCACCAAATGGAAACTGACTTCTACGAATATGCAGTGTTCTACCTACTACCACCCCTCTACAAAAAAAGCAAACTCTATTCTGAATTGTCAGAATGCTCAATCCATGATTCGACACTTTCAATAGCATATCAAATCACTGTAATTACATTATCTCAATACGAAAAAGGAGAAAACAATGCAAGAGAAAACAAATGCAAAAAGAGCCCGGGCAGTTGTCGTGACGGTTGCATTAATCGTCGCAGCAAATTTCGCAATTTCCCGCGCGGAGTCTGTTTCCTTTAGTGACGGGTTCAAGATTGACAAATACATTGAAACGGTTGCAAAACCTAGCACATCGGGTTTTCTTGCAGCTGATGGGACGATATATCAGCCGGCACCAAGACCATCGATTTCTTTAGCAGCGGATGGAACGATATATCAACCAGCGCCAAGACCATCGGGTTCTCTTGCAGCTGACGGGACGATATATCAGCCGGCACCGAGACCATCGATTTCTTTTGCAGCGGATGGAACGATATATCAACCAGCACCAAGACCGTCTGGTTCTTTTGCAGCTGATGGGACAATATATCAACCAGCACCAAGACCATCAGGTTCTTTTGCAGCGGATGGAACGATATATCAACCAGCGCCAAGGCCGTCTTAATCATTGGCTCGTTTAAAAGGTCACGAAGTATTAATTGAAATTACAAAGCTGGTTCGCGAATAATCATTTTGTTTTGCACCAAGGAACTATCATTGTCATTGTCTCGAAAGTGCAAGCACAACTACATCTATTCCGGAATTCTTGAATCGAAAGATCGCTCCAGATTGCCATGTTGTAGCTCTATTAGAGATGTCCGGGTGAGGGGACAGTATTTTTTCCCCTGATCTTGTTACTCGTCCAAGCACGGAAATTGTTAAGAATCCAACCAGTTCCTCTCCCAGGGAAGAACTGGCTTCTACTGCAAGGGAAGTTATCCTATAGGCAGATTCTTCAGGCTTTGAGAGAAATGGTGGCACTTATTGCACGCTCTCAAAGCCTTTTCTATTCCTTTTAAATAATAAATTCGCTAACTTTCCGATGACAAATAACCATTTCGTTTTTCAAACATATCGAAAAGAATCAAGAACATTCTGTGAAACCCTCAAAGATCGCCATCCACCTCAGTCTCTTTCTTGCCTGTTTTTTTACTGTTACTGTCGCAGGGGTCCAGTGGCTAAACCGCGATCCGTTTGATCTCAATAACTTCGGCTACGGAATTCCGTATTCACTTTCAATTCTCTTTATTCTTACATGCCATGAATTCGGACATTATTTTGCCGCCAGGTTTCACGGAGTCGACGCAACGTTACCGTATTTTATCCCATTCCCCACTCTTCCAAGTGTCGTTAATTTTGGGACCCTCGGGGCGGTCATCAAAACAAAAACTGCGATACCCTCAAAAAAAATTATGTTCGACATCGGAGTCGCGGGACCGATCGCAGGGTTTGTCGCAACGTTGTTAGTTCTGTCGTATGGGTTTATCGCTTTGCCTGGAAAAGAATTCATATTGTCAATACATCCTCAGTATTTTTCCGAGACACAACCCGCTGGAGGGATTGACCTAACCTTTGGGAATCCGTTGCTGTATCAATTTCTTTCCTTCCTTTTTACAAATCCAGCAAATCAATTTGTTCCTCCTATGACTGAAATGTACCATTATCCCTTTCTGTGCGCCGGCTGGTTTGGTTTGTTCGTTACTTCGATGAACTTGCTGCCCGTCGGCCAACTGGACGGCGGCCATCTGGCATACACGATGTTTGGACCTCACCATAAAATTGTCGCTCGCTCAGCTTTTGCTGCCATCATCGTTATTGGCCTGCTTGGACTACTCCCTCTATTGAATATATCTTTCCCCATCGGATGGACGGGATGGCTGTTTTGGGGTCTCATCCTTTTCTTTGTCGTCAAAATTGACCATCCCCCAGTAATAGATGAAACTCCACTAGACGAATTTAGAAAGAACGTAGGATGGGCGACGTTTGGTATTCTATGTCTTTCGTTTATCCCAACTCCATTTACAATCCCTCTGTAACGAAACGTTGACTTTAAAGCGAACTTTTTGTACAATTCTATAAGAACTTAATACTTTCGCATTCTCTTATCGACAAGATTGATACTCTTTTATTGTGTTGTTGTAAACCCTTCAGCAATAATAAGAGACTGCGCATGACAACCGAGCGGCTGACGCAGTCCTCGGTTTTTTTATGAATAGTGGAATGAAAAATCTTCTTTGTTTACTTTTGCTCTGTCTTGCCGGCGGATGCAGGATCGCCGATAAGGGGGTCGTCGATACAACCGCACCCCCCTTCGTCATCAACGCTTCTGCCTCTCCAGGTTTCATCGATGTTACTCATCTTGGGATTCAACCAACCAGTCCAATTGATACGACGATCATTTTTTCCGCCTCGGTTGATACCGGATCGTCAAGCGCGCTGGTAACCTACACTTTGTTCGATCCAGAAGGAAATGTTCTCTTATCCGGTACGTTGACCGACTTCGCTGGAAAATTTTCTGCCAGCACTCCCTTCCACATTCTGAAACAAGATGTAGGAACTTATGGCGTGCAATTTCAAGCGATAGCAGTAAATGACGCCGAAAACAGAAGCAATGCCTTATCGCAAACCATTGTCGTGAAAAACAACGACCACAGACCAATCGTTTACGATATCGTCATGGCCGACACGGTTAGTGTTCCACCGGCGGGCGATACGACGTTCCTTAAAATAACTGTTGCGGTTTCGGATTCAGACGGGCTTCAAGATATTGCTGGCGTAAGTTTTACATCCCGCCGCCCCGACAACAGCGTTGTCGCCATTTATCCAATGTTCGACGACGGCAACCTCACCCCGGCAAATCTGACTCCATTTGGCCTCAAGAGCGGAGACGCGGTCGCCGGGGATGGGATATACACTTTAACGATTCCGCTAACCAGTTCGACAACAGGGAACACATATCGTGATTTTTCATTCATGGCAACGGATCGAAGCGGAGAGTCATCTAACGTTCTGACCAAAAGGATTTTCATTAAATGAAACCGATCTTGCTCCTCTCCTTCATCCTGCTCTCAAGCTTGTTTTCCGCAGTCACTTCGGAGGGGCAAATACTTCGCGAAGGTTCATACAAACTTGAACGCACCACATCCACATCCTCTTTGCTAACTCCCCTGAGTAATAGCGTGACAGATATTGTCATTTCGGGAACTACCATTTGGCTTGGTACCGGAAAAGGGTTAAGCCGGTCAACCGATGGAGGTCTAACATGGACAAATTACTATGGCCAGCCCTCATTTGGCGAAGAAGATATTTCAGCGATTGCAATCCACAACAGCGATGTTTGGGTTGCCACAGCCCACGATACAACCGTTGACGGCAGCTCCCTCCCAGTAGGAAGCGGCCTTCGGTACTCAGCGGATTGGGGAGACACTTGGACAGTCATTCCGCAGCCACGGGATTCCCAGAATATTGACACGCTGCTTTATGGAAAAAATAAAATACCGGCTCTCGGCGTGAAAACAGATGTTAATAATATTACATACGACATAGCTGCAACGGACAGCGCCGTATGGATTGCATCGTACGCTGGAATGGCCCGCAAGTCTACCGACAATGGAAAAACATGGCAAATTGTTATCATCCCTCCGGACAACCTTGATAGTATTTCTCCGATGGATTCATTGGTATTTGACGTTTCGCCTGTAGCCGGAGATCTTGGGTTAACAGGAAATCTCAACCACCGGGCATTTTCTGTTTATGCAGAGAATTGGTCCCATATTTGGATCGGAACCGCAGGCGGAATCAACAAAACAACGGACGGGGGACAATCATGGGTTAAGTACAATCATACGAATCAAATTTCCCCCATATCAGGAAATTTTGTCGTAGCACTTCATAAACAGAATTTTGCGGCGCACTCAATTATATGGGCTGGAACCGTCAACGCCGAAGGTGCCGATGAAAAACGTGGTGTAAGTTTTTCTGCTGACAGCGGCCAAACGTGGAGCACAACTCTGCTTGGAGAATTTTGTCACAACATTGGGTTTAAGGATTCTATTGTATATGCTGTCACCGACAATGGGATATATCGGTCGTCGGACATTGGAACATCCTGGTCGCAAACTGGAACGATATACGACAATGTGACAAAACAACGAATTTTTTCACCAACGCAATTTTATGCTGTTGACCTACGGGGTGATACCGTCTGGTTTGGCGGCGACGACGGGACTGCTTACACCGAAGACAATAGCGCACACCTTTTCGGATCTTCTTGGAGCATTCTTCATGCCGCTCAGCCTCTCTCGTCCAACCACTCTACCTATGCATACCCAAACCCTTTTTCACCCGCTAATGAAAGTGTTCGGATGCATTATTCGGTTGATCAGATTTCGGCAAATGTCACAATTCGTGTTTTTGATTTTGGAATGAATTTAGTGCGAACGGTGGTCTCAGATGCAAATCGCGGAGGAGTTGCAGAACACGATGAAATCTGGGATGGTAAGAACGATAACGGACGGCAGGTTTCAAATGGCCCTTATTTTTATCAGGTCATCGTAGGAACCGAGAACCCGATCTGGGGGAAAATACTTGTCCTTCAATAAGTGCACGAGCATGCGATTTTTGTATTCCGTCATTACTCTCGTTGCGGTTCTTGCGGCTCCTGTTGATGCGCAACTCGCAGGAACTCCGGGCGCATTTTCGCGCCTTGGTTTCGGAGCACGCGGCATGGGGATGGGCAATGCGCTTACCGCCGTCGTCGACGGCGACATCACAAGTTTCTACAACCCAGCCGTGACGCCGTTCCTGTCGGACAGGGTTGCAGCAGTCTCGTACGGCCTGCTCTCACTTGACCGATCCCTGAACACTCTTTCATACTCGCAGGCTATTAGACCTACTGCCGGATTTTCAGTTGGTATCATTAATGCCGGTGTCAGCAAAATCGACGGGCGCGATGCCGATGGATTTCAAACTGGAGACCTGTTTACTTCAGAAAATCAATTTTCATTTGCGTTTGCCAATAAAATGTCGAAGATTATTTCGCTCGGGATTGGATTGAAGATTTATTACTATCGCCTGTACGAAAATGTTTCGTCGACGGATCTTGGCATTGACGCCGGCGGCATCGTCCGCCTTTCGAACAATCTTACGCTTGGAATTGCTGTCCAAGATATTAGCTCAAAATATAAGTGGGATACTTCTAACCTGTACGGCGATCAAGGGAATTCAACAGTTGAACCTTTTCCGCTTCTTAGGAAAGTTGGGTTAAGCTATGCATTCAATGATAGTCTCGGATTGATTTCCTTTGACTTCGAGAACAGCAATAAAAGCACAAACATTATTCGCATGGGCGGGGAATTGAATCTGAGCGATCAATTCACTGTTCGTGCCGGACTTGACCACTGGGATCTCAAAGTACCTGCTCAGGCAGCTCCGACATTTGGTTTTACCGTCCGGATAGGTTCAGCTAATTTTACTCCGATAATTAATTATGCGTATGTCATAGAACCGTACGGACTTTTCGGGATGCATATTATTTCCCTTTCCACAAGATTCTAATGATAGGATTATGACACGGACAAAAATATTTCTCCTTATTGTTATCATTACGGCATTTTCCGTATCGGCCCAGACGGAAAATGCTTCAACCGGACTTGCATTTTTGAAACTGGGGGTCGGCGGACGGGCGATAGGCATGGGGGAAGCATACAGCGCTTTATCCAACGATGCGTCCGGCGTGTATTACAACCCAGCCGGGATTTCGTTCAGTACAGGCGACGAAGTGACCTTGATGCATAAACAATGGGTGTTTGGAACAACTACAGAATTTCTCGGTTCAACTATTCATTCCAAGAGCTTTACTTTCGGCTTCGGACTGAATTCAACAAACGTCGACGGCATTGAAATCCGCCAGCAGCCCGGCCCGGCGGAGGGAACATTCGGACTCCATGACCTCGCGATTTCAGCGGCAGCAAGTTGGCGGATCGACACCTCGCTCAGCATAGGAGCAACGGGCAAATTCTTGTACGAAAAAATCTATGTTAATGAATCAGACGGCGCGGCATTTGACATTGGAGCACGCTATCAGTATAACGGAAACTTATCATTCGCCGCCGTCATAGCAAACATCGGGTCGATGAGCACGCTCTTGAACGAAGCCATCGTCCTCCCTGCAAACGTTCGGCTCGGCGTCGCATTCCAGAGCACGATTGCAGACAATTTCGGCCTTACCCTTGCGAGCGATGCCTTAAAAACATTCAAAGACACCGGTACACGAATTGATCTGGGGAGTGAAGTCGTCTACAACTCCTTCCTTGCGCTTCGTGCAGGATATCAGTTTGGCTATGATGCAAAAGGATTCTCCGCCGGATTCGGTATTCACTACGGGTTAGTTCAAGTCGACTATGCGTTCGTTCCGTTTCTGGATGATTTGGGTAACACTCACACGTTTGCGCTGACCTTCAGCCTGTAAACTCAGGATTGCAATTCGTTGGCTCGCCGACCACACATACTATTCACGGCAACTTTTCATTCATCGTTCATTGACGAAGACATTCGAATTCTGCAAAAGAATTTTGATGTCACAACTCTTGTTGCACATGGATGGAGAGCGCCGATCCTTCTTGTTCGAAAGCTTTTCGACGCCGACCTGACCTTTTCATGGTTCGCATCTGTATACTCATCCTTGTTGATCGTCTTTGCTCATCTTTTCGGGAAACATTCGATTCTTATCCTTGGCGGTGTTGATGTTGCAAAGGAGAAAGAACTTCGCTATGGCATCTGGAACAGTTGGTGGAAAGCTCCGCTTGTCCGCTATGGCATCACCCATGCTAGTGCCGTTCTTGCCGTCGATCAATTTCTGAAGAGTGAGGCGGAACGATTGGCTCACTATGGCGGAGACAACATCACGATCGTGCCGACAGGCTATGACGCAGATTTTTGGAAACCTTCGAGAGACAAAGAAGAGCTTGTATTGACAGTCGCATCCTGTCCGGATATGATGCGGGCAAAACTCAAAGGGATTGATATCTTCATTTCCGTTGCACGAAAACTACCCGACATCCGATTCAAGATAATCGGAATCAGTCCCCTTGTTGCTTCGGCGCTCGTTGTCCCGCCCAATGTTGAATGCTGTTCCTTTTCTACGCGGGAACAAGTGCGCCAATCGTATCAGCAAGCGCGCATCTACTGCCAGCTGTCATATCGCGAAGGCTTGCCGAATGCCCTATGCGAGGCAATGTTGTGCGAATGTATTCCAATAGGAACAACGGTCGGAGGCATTCCGACCGTAATCGGAGATACCGGCTTCCTGGTGGGATATAGCGATGAGGAACAAACCGTTGAAGCCATCCGGAAAGGAATGAGCGGCCCGTCCGACCACGGCGAACGCGCGCGAGCCCGAATTGCTTCTCAATTTACATTGTCACAACGAGAAGAAGCCATCAAAAGAGCAATAGCGAAACTCATGCAGTGAAAACACACACAAAAAATATCGCGTCTCTCTTCGGCTTTGATGCTGTTGCCCGCCTCCTGGGCTTTGTCTCGACAACATATATGGCGCGAACTCTTGGCAACGAGCAATTTGGTATCATTAATCTCGGTCTCGCCGTTTTTTCATACGGACTAATCATTTCAAGTCCCGGCGTACATATTATCGGCACGCGGATCGTTTCCCAAAGATCCATGAACGATGCAGCCGTCATCAAACGAGTCACGGCTCTGCGTTTCATGCTGGCGCTTTTCTCGTACGCAGTGATGACGATTGCATCCTTCATCTTTGTTCAGGACACCACAATACGACTCGTCATCATTCTTTTTTCTGCCTCCCTCCTGCCTGTTGCCTTGCAAACTGAATGGTTTTACCAAGGCAAACAACGCATTGCATCTTTGGGTGCAAGCCGGGCGGTATCGCTCATGTCGTTTGTCGTGCTCCTCTTTTGTTTCGTAAAATCGCATAATGACGTCTTGTTGGTGCCCGCTGCGTATTTTGTCAACGCTATTCTGAATGCCGCAATACTTTTTTGGATTTACCGGAAGGGGGAACAGGATGATAACCACATAAGCAACGCGCCTCCGGTGACCGTTGGATGGAAATCGCTGCTCTGGCAATCACTGCCAGTCGGCGCTGCGGCGATCATTAGCCAGGCAGTATTCAATCTGCCGGTAATTCTTTTGGGTGTCTTCGCAACGGCGTTCGATATTGGTAATTTTAGCGCCGCATCAAAGCTGATTTTTTTTCTTCTCGCGATCGACAGAGGAGTGTATATCCTCTTCTATCCCTTGGTCGCCCGCTCTTTCGCGGCAACACCGGCCGAGGTTGGTAATCAGGTAAGCCGCATTCTCAATTATATGTTGATTGCGACCCTGCCGATTTGCACCGGCGGAATTGTGCTTGCCCGCCCCCTTGTTACGCTTGTTTTCGGTTCGCAGTATGAAGACTCGGTCATTCTCCTTCAAATCCTTGTTTTTTATTTTCTCTTTACGATATTAAATAGTATTTTTGCCTTTGTTGTGATAGCCGCAGGGAAAGAGAAGCGGTACTCGGCCGTCATCGTCGCGGTATCAAGCGTTCTCTTTGTGTCGCTCATTCCGTTAACATACTACTGGAAAGCGCCCGGAGCTTCGTGCGGGATGGTCGCCGGAGAATTCGTGATGATGATCTTGATGTACCGCCAGTGCCGTCAATCAATTTCCGGAAAGCTGGCTCTTAATCCTGTAAAACCAGCAGTGTGCTCGGCCATCATGGGAGTGATCCTGCTTAGCCTCCCGCATGCCGGACTTTTTTTATTGATTCCAACCGGCGTCGCAATCTATTCTATCTCTATATTCTTGTTAAAAGGCGTGGGAAAAGACGACATTTTATTTCTTAGAGAACGATTACTGTGAGACTTACAATAGGTATTCTACGTTCCGAGCCTGGATGGGAGATTCTCTTCCGCCAAATTGGCGTCAACTGGAAACCGATTTCCGCTTCGGATGAACTCAGCCCCCGAGATTTTTCTGCAATTGTCATTAACACTCCGCCCACTTCGCTGCAGGAAAAACTTCTGGAGGAATATCTTCAGGAAGGCGGTGCTGTTCTTGCTCTTGGCAATTCCGCCCAAGGTTTGGTCACTTCGAGACTAAAAAAGAAATATTTTGCTTCTCTGCCGCCGTCTCTGTTCGGCAATTTCGCGCAAACAGCAATGATGGATATCTATTCATCTGGAAGTGCGGATGCAGATTCTTACAATAAAAAACATCATCTGCACTCGATCCGAAGAATCGGGAAAGGAATCTTTGCTTCTATTCCCTTCGATATTAATGCTCTTATCCTTGATACGCGCTCAAAGAGAAAGAATTTCTATTTCGACAAAGACAGACTACCCAATGAAATCGTAGCAACAGTTTCCAAAGGTAACCTTCGGCGATTTATCACCGATATACTACAGTTTCTTCATCATGAAAGAGAAATTCCGTTTGTCCATAAATGGTATTTTCCTGAAGAGAGGAAAACCATTTTCACTTTCCGAGTAGACTCCGACCAGGGATCGCTTGCAGAAATCAATGATCTTCATGAGTTATGTAAGAACCACTCGATACGGGCAATTTGGTTTATCGACACAAAAAGCCACGAGCAGTGGCTGTCGCGATTCAGGGATTTCGGGCAGCAAGATGTCGGCATCCATTGTTACGATCACATCACGTTTCCTACAGAGGAAAAGAATCTTCAAAATATTCTAAAAGCATTGTCGTTGCTGAATGCTCAGGGGCTTCATCCCAAAGGCGCTGCAGCACCGTACGGAACGTGGAATGCATCCATTGCATCAGTGTTCGAACAAATCGGCGCCGGTTTTTCATCGGAATTTAGTTTGGATTATGACGATCTTCCATTTTTCCCCTTCGTGGGCGATAAATTTTCTCCGGTTATGCAGCTCCCAATACATCCGATATGCGTCGGGAGCATGAGGCGTGCAGGGTATTCAGCAAACGAGATGAAGAGATATTTTCGGCAGCTTATTGACACGAAGCTCTTGCAACGCGAGCCTCTCTGCCTTTATCACCACCCAACGCATCACCATCTGGACCTCTTTGAAGACGTTTTTGAATATGTCCGCTCAAAGAACATTGATAACTATTCCTATCCAGAGTACGCATCGTGGTGGAGAACGCGGGATGAGACTGTGTGGACGCATCATTTCGACCAGGAGAGAAACGAGTTGACGGCTCACAGCACCGATCTGAATGCTGGAGTGTACTGGCGTATTGCCTTCCCCAACGGTGAAGAAGCAATAGTGAATTCTGAGGGGACTATCCCTCTTCTAACGCTTCCCCATAAACGTCCTCAAAACGAACCACTCGCCCCGGCAGATTTAGCCAGGTCACGGCATTACGATTTCCGGCATGCAATATTGAATGTACTCGACGCTTGGTACAAGAGGACACAATGAAAATTACAATGGCTTGTTATCAGTCCGTTTCTCTCATTCACGGCGGACCGCGAGTTCAAATCCTGAAGACAAAAAGCGAACTTGAAAAGCTTGGCGTCGATGTTGTACTATTCCAGCCGTGGGGGCCTTCTTCGCAAACGCAATGCGATATTTTTCATCTATTTTCTGCCAATCTTGGAACATTTCATCTTGCGCGCAATATCGAACCCCTTGGCACGCCCCTGGTCACTTCGCCAATCTTTTTCACACAAAGGTCGGCCCGCTCTATCCGCTTAACTCTCGCGATCGAACACACATTGAAGCACCTTCGCACCGGCATCTGGACAGACTACGGTTTCACTGAACAAATTTGCAAGTGGTCGCGCGCCGTGCTCCCGAATACTGCGGACGAGTCACGCTTGATTGAACTTGGTTTGAACATCCCGGCAGAGAAAATATCGGTCATTCCAAACGGAGTTGATCCTCGGTTTGAATTCGGTAATGCGGACTTATTCAAAAAGAAATATGGCGTTGAAAGATTCATCCTGAACGTGGGACACATCGGGCCGGCGCGAAAGAATGTATTGAGTCTTATTCGTGCGTTACGAACGATTGACTATCCTGCAGTCATCATAGGGAAAATAATCGGTAAAGACGGGGAACGGTGCGTGAAAGAAGCCGCTGAAAATAAAAACATTCTTATCATACCAGGACTTGAGAACGAATCTGAGATGCTTGCCTCGGCTTATGCCGCGTGCGATGCTTTTGTGCTTCCCTCCTTGTTTGAAACTCCCGGCATCGCGGCTCTCGAAGCTGCGCTTGCCGGCGCAAAGATCGTCATCACCCCACACGGCGGCACACGCGATTATTTTGGGACAATGGTGCAGTATGTCGATCCGCATTCAGTCGACTTGATTCGCGTTGGAATCCTTGCCGCTCTCAACGAGCATCGGAATGATGACCTTCGGCGCCATATTAAGAAGGAATATTTATGGAGCAAAGTCGCCGAGAAAACCTTGGCGGTCTACAAAAAGATACTATAGATTGTTTCGGTGAAAAATCAGAGAATTCTTATCATTAGACCGGACCGTATCGGCGATGTCGTTTTAACAACGCCGCTTATCAGGTCAATCCGCCAGGCATTTCCGCAATCGTTCATCGCCGCGATGGTGCACCCATCGAATATCCCACTGCTTGAAAAGAATCCGCACATCAATGAAATCTTGACGGATGACCCTTCACATACAGATGCAGGCAGAAAAGGCTTTTGGAAAAAGGCCGGACAATTGCATGCATACAGGTTCGACATAGGGCTTATGCCCTTTCCACGGGAACGCCATGCATGGATGATGCTCCTCGCCGGCATACGAACACGGATCGGTGTTGGAAAGAAACTTTATCAGATGCTCACTTTCACTTCAAGCGTCAGCCGCCATAAATATATACCGCTCCGTCACGAAGCCGATTACATGCTGGACTTGGGATTAAGAATTGGCGCGACGTCGCGCGATACAAAGCCTGAAGTGTTTATTACCGAGGATGAGAAAGCAAGGGCACACGAATATCTTTCATTACTAGGAATTTCATTTTCAAAGCCGATTATCGGCGTTAATCCAATTTCACGGGGCTCTTCACCGAATTGGAAAGCGGAGAAGTATATTCGACTGATGGAACACTTGGTAGTATGTTTTAACGTTGTCATCAATTTAGGGCCTCATGAAATCGAGCAGAGATCACTTTTTAAATCTCTCGAACACAACGGTGCGGTGATCCTCATCCAACAACTGAGAGAGCACATGGCAAGCGTTTCACAGCTTGATGTTCTCATTTCTTCATCTACCGGTTCGATGCATATCGCGGCGGCGCTGGGAATACCAACCGTTTCGCTCTTTTGCCCCTTGACGGCTTGTTCGCCGGAGTTGTGGGGTCCTCTGGGAAATCGTTCAAAGGTAATCTTGCCCAAAGAAGACTATTGCCAAACACGCTGCCCCGGCGATCCGAAAATTTGTCCGTTAGATGACATCGAAATTCCTGCTGTCATTGAGGGTATTGAAGCAATTTTACGCGAAAAAGAAACCTCTCCCCTTCATCCAAAGGAACGACTCTAACCGAACAGCTGTTCAATACTTCAATCAGGTTTTAATCGCATTTCTGGAAATTAAATGAAATATATCGTCGTTGCATTCGCCATAGCCGCTGCGCTAGCAGGCGAAGTTGTCATTGCTCAGCCGAAAACCTCTTCGCCGGCTATGCAATGGAGTTCTTTTGACGCAGGAATCAACCGGGCAAAAACCAGCCATAAAAAAATCCTGGTTGATGTGTACACCGACTGGTGCGGATGGTGCAAGAAAATGGACAGCGAAGTCTACACTGACCCCGGTATTAAGGATTATCTGTCTAAGAACTTTGTTATTATAAAAATGAATGCTGAGGCAAACGAGAAGATCCATTACAAGGAACAGGAATACTTGCCTGCTCAACTTGCGGCGGCGTTCGGAGTCAACGGGTATCCAGCAACGCTCTTCCTCCGTGAGGACAGCGAGCCGATCACGCTGCTGCCGGGATATACAGAAGCCCCCATGTTCCTTCTCATACTTTCATTTATTGCGGAAAATCAATACGAGAAGAAACAGTTTAGTGAATATCTTAAAGAAAAAGGGGTTAAAGAGTAGCTTACAGACTTTTCAATTGCATCTTTTGTTTCGCGAATACTTCTACAGCTCGGATGATGCCTTCCAGATCAATCATCTGAATGCATTCAAGATCGTAGGGACAACTTTTCTTCCAGCATGGTGCACAATGCAGCTCATCGGGAATTAGCTTCACGCCGCGGTCGTATAAATCAATCTCACTCCAGCAGCTCAACCCAAACCACACGATAACGTATTTTTTGAGCCCGATTGCGGCGTGCATGCCGAACGTGTCGCCTGTAACAATAACGTCGCAGATATTTTCATAACAAATCCCGCGCCGTACTCCCTGCGTGGTCGGAGTGCTGACGACTTTTTCCCCTACGCGCCTCGCAATTTCGGCGTTGCGCTCAGTATCCTCCGGGCCTCCAAGCAACACAATCCTAATCCCTTTCATCGCCGACAAAGCCTCGACAATTGCAACATGTTGATCGATCGTCATTTTTTTGTTCGGGTATAGATAAGAGCAACCGGTGTTGAACCCGACAATAACGTCTCCGCCAGTCAACCCTGTCTCCCTCGCATATTGTTCACAATATTTTTTTTCTTCCTCAGCAAGGTTTAAAATATACTCGTCCCGGCGAAACGTAAGTTTCATCGTTTCATGCAAGATTTCCGTGCCGTATTTTTTGTTTACTCTAAATTTCAAATTGTCATCAAGTCCAAGGCGATAATTGTACTCTGCTTCTTTGTTTAGCGGAACAATAATTCCATCCTCGTTCAAACCGAAACCGAGCTTCTCTTTTGCGGTAAGGGTATTGCAAAATGCGCACGACCTCTTCGATTTATCGCTGTTGTAAACGATGTCGAATTCAATATTCTGGAGCACAAGCCAGCTTTCCGGCTCCCAGACGTATGCCGCATTGATAGACGGATTGTTGTCTAGAAGGTGGTACGCGTTCTTCAAGGTAATCCACGAAATATGGCTTTGCGGGTATTTTCTTTTGATGGCCGGAAGCATCGCTGTCGTCTGCAATACTGCTCCCATCGCATCGAGGTTGATGATAAGAATCTTTGTCCCGATTGGATCCGGGTCGGCACATTCCTTGTAGCACGTTGAACCGGGAAAACAGGGTTTATATCCGCTAAACCGTTTGCAATCCGGAATCTTTATTTTGGTCCGTTGCTTTTTTGGCGCTGTTTTTTTCTTCATACTTCTTTCGAATGATTGGCCGCTGGCTGCATATTCTTCGATTGAGCTGCAAGAGATGTAAAAGCATCCATAACGCGTTCTACTCGCAATTGCGTCATGCATATATTTCCTATGGGACATGACGTGAGACTGCATTCAAGACAATCAAGTTCCTCATTTCTGACCCAATGATTGCCGCTCCCATAAGGGCCTTGCTGGCGCGGATTAGTCGGCCCGAAAATACCAAGAGTCGGAATGTTTAACGATGCTGCAATGTGCATGGGGCCGGAATCGTTGCTCACAATAAACGCGCACCGGTGAATAATCGCGCCGAGTTGGGAGAGCGTTGTTTGAGGAATAACAGAGGCTGGCAGCTTCATATGCTCTTGGATATGACGAGCATCGTCTTCTTCGCCCGGCCCCCATAACACGATAATCGAAGCCCCATAGCGTTCGCTGATGAGATCGCCGAGAAGCGCATAATGTTCAAGCCCCCATCTTTTTGTGTACCATCCACCGCTCGGATTGAGTCCAACAACCGTCTTGCCATCGAGGTTATGTCCGTGAAGCCAGTCATCGGCAAATTGCACAGAGCGACTATCGAGCGGAAAGTACGGCTGAAAATGGGACACAGGAATGTCGAGCCGGCGTAAAGCGTCTAAATTGAAATCAATGTTGTGAATGTCACCCGCGCGAGGCGGAATAATAATGTTATACGCGTATTTGCGCCACCGGAACGGGAATCCGGCACGCAATCTCGCACCACTCAATCCGGTTATGATTGCAGACCGTGGATTGGAAAAAAGGTCGACAATGAGATCATACTTCTTTTCCCGAACTTGACGAATCATTCCAACGCTTGAATCATGCTTTCTATCAAACGTAAGCACGCTCGACAACCATGGATTGCCGGTAACAACATCGGCGGCGAATTTATCCGTCAAAAAATCAATTTTGGCAAGAGGAAAACGATCGTGCAGATTTTGAACAACAGGCGTCGAAAGCAAGACATCTCCGATGGCGCGAAGTTTGATTACCAGAATCCGGTTGATATTTTCTAAATGCAACTTGATAAGAATAGCGTTTGTTTTGAGAAGATTCCGTCCGATGGTGGATCAAAAATACGAAATTCCGCAAGGGATGTCAACGAAGAGACCCGTCGATTAGATTTCATCCAGGAGCATGAAGTCGGAATTCCGGCGGGAAGATACCGCAGTCTTTCCGGACGCAAATTTTTCTTTCTCAGAAAAGCCGCAGGCATCATAGAGCAGGCACTGGCCGCAGCGCGGGCGCTGCGCAAGACACACTGTCCGCCCAAACCGGATGAGATTAGTATGAAACGAGTACGATTTCCCCGTCGGAACTAGAGACTTCATTGCTTCAAACGTCTGATCGGGATTTTTCGTTTTGACCAGTCCGAGACGGTTGCAGATTCTATGAATGTGTGTGTCGACGGGAAACACCTCGCGCCGAAGGGAGAAAAGAAGTACGCAGGCGGCGGTTTTAAATCCGATTCCATGATAAGCTGTGAGCGTCGATATTACTTCATCGTTCTTCATCTTCTCGATGCCTCGAAGCCGGTATGATCCGTAGTCTTTATGTACTGTTCGAAGCAGAGCTTTGATGCGGCCGCTCTTTTGATTCTTCATCCCTCCAACCCTAATCGCCGATGCAATTGCTCCGACCGGAGCTTCGGCAACTTTCTTCCACGTCGGGTACCTCCTTCGCAATTCGATATACGCCCGATGACTGTTTCGGTCATTGGTGTTTTGCGAAAGCAGAGTTCCTATTAACATATCCAGCGGTTCGGTTCGTTTCGTTTTTTGACGGGGAACACCGAGATGCGCCTCAAGGAGATGGATAAATCGGGTTACGTCATGTTCATTCGTCATTGCGAACCATTATCAGAAAATACAATGTCTTTCCCGGTGATTTGAAAATACAATTCATACTCTTGAATATCAAACGTCAAAGTAGTTATAGGACACCTTATCCCGAATATCGGAGATGTTGAAAGATTTAGTAAAGCGATGAACGAAAGTTTCCGACGACCGCCAAACGCGATCTGGTAGTGTTACAGTTTGAGAAGTTTCACTCGTTTTTTCGTCTGAAAATATCGATCACTTGACACACTTCGTTCCCATCGGAGATTGGGAACGAGAAAGCGCTTGAAGTAATAGTGTCTAGCGTGAAACTGTATCACTACCCGCGATCTTCATAGATTGATTTGCGGCAAAAAGAACTGTATATTGCCAGCAATTGATTCGCTGTTTTCCGTAACGCAGTAAAATGTTGCTCTATGATCGTCATGAAATTTGGCGGGACGTCTGTTGAAGATGCCCGCGCTATTGACAATGCCATTGCTCTCGTCGCACGTCAAAAAGATCATCATCCGGTTGTAGTTCTTTCCGCCATCGCCGGAGCTACAGATATCCTTCTGAAATCGGCCGAATTGTCGGTCGCCGAACACCTCGACGAAGCGACTCTCCTTTTGAATAACCTTCTCGAACGACACGTTCTTATCGCTGAAAATCTTATCGACTCACGTTCGGCAGTTCAACAGCTCATCTTTCAATTACGCAGCCGATTCGAGGAACTCAAGAACCTTTCGCAAAGCATTGCAATACTCGGCGAACTCACAAAACGATCGCTCGACACAATAGCTTCAATGGGGGAACTGATGTCCTCATTGATTTTTTCAGAAGCGATGAAGGCAAAGAAATACCCCGTTGTCTGGCTTGATGCGCGTGCTTTTATGGTGACGGACGATCATTATGGGAACGCAACTCCGCTTTTCAAGGAAATCGACGAGAAGGCAAGCAAGGTCATTGGCTCGACTCTTAATGAAAACAATATTGTCGTCACCCAGGGCTTTATTGGTGCAACAACAAAGAACATTACGACGACGCTTGGCCGTGGAGGCTCGGACTATTCCGCCGCGATTATCGGCGCAGCATTAAATGCAGAGGAAATCCAAATTTGGACAGACGTTGACGGCATACTTACCGCCGACCCGCAGATCACGCCAAAGGCAAAGAAATTAAAAACAATCTCATACAAGGAAGCCTCTGAGCTGGCGTACTTCGGAGCAAAGGTATTGCATCCTAGTACGATTCGCCCAGCAGTCCAAAAGAATATCCCGGTTGTGGTATTGAATTCACGCCGACCGAATTCAACGGGGACTCGCGTCGTCGCAAATCCTCCCCAATCGAACGTCTCGGTAAAATCGATCGCCAACAAGAAGGGGATCACCGTTGTGAATATTCAGGCGACACGTTTCCTTTCTGCAAATCGATTTATGGAATCCATCCTTGAAGTGTTCGATCGGTACCACACGTCCGTGGATTTAGTGAACACCTCTGTCGCATCCGCATCGCTGACGATAAGCAACACTGAATTGCTGAACGCAATCGTCCCGGAACTTGAACAATTCTCCGACGTCGTCGTTTTCAAGGACAAAGCCATAATCAGTATTATCGGAGAGCGGCTTCACTCCACCGTAGGAGTTGCCGACAGAATTTTCCGGTCTCTCGGCGATATCGATGTGATGATGATTTCGCAAGGGGCGTCCGAATTGAACATCAGCCTCGTCATCGATAATCATAATGTCACCGAAGCAGTCCAGCGCCTCCACAAAGAGTTCTTTGAGCCTTTGCCCCAGGAAACACTTTTCGAAAACATCGCCACATTATGAAACATAGTAGTATTCACGTCTGCAAGTCACATCCAACCTGTAAATCATAGTATCCTTATGGCACGTCTAAAGAAATTTCGCGGAACCGGAACTGCACTCGTCACTCCGTTCAAAAAAGACGGAACGATTGATGAAGCTGCGCTCCGGAAATTAGTTGACTATCAGATCGCAGGCGGTGTTGAAGCCATCATCCCTATCGGCACAACCGGAGAAAGCCCGAGCATTTCTTCCGATGAACATCGCCGAATTTTGGAAATTGTTATTGAGCGCTCGCGCGGCCGCATAAAAGTATTTGCGGGAAGCGGAAGCAACTATACCAAGAGAGCTATCGAATTGACTCACTTGGCGAAGGATCTCGGAGCGGACGCTGCAATTCTGGTCGCTCCCTATTACAATAAACCGACGCAGGAGGGTTATTTTCAACATTACAGAGCGGTGGCAGAGGCAGTTG
>CAZXQG010000008.1:0-93718 GCA_964642725.1 uncultured Chitinophagaceae bacterium | reverse complement strand
GTTATTCGCTGAAAGCGAATTCCAATTTAAACGTCTGCCGGATATTCTATGATGCAGGGAGCGGTATTGATTGCAATTCCGGCGGAGAGTTTTATCGGGCATTGAAGGCCGGCGTTGATCCGCACAGGATTGTTTTTACCGGCGTGGGAAAAACGGAGGAAGAAATCCGCACCGTACTGCGGCACCCCATCATCATGCTCAAAGCGGAATCGCTGCAGGAACTGCATCTCATCGACGCAATTGCAGGCGAATTGAACATCAAAGCTCCCGTTGGCATCCGCATCAATCCCGATGTCGACCCAAAAACGCATCCGTACATTTCCACCGGGTTGTCCGAAAATAAGTTCGGCATTGACTCGTCCGAGGCAATTCATGCGTTCGATCTCGCGGCATCGCTCCCAAACCTTCGCGTCGTTGGCATTGATATGCATATCGGCTCGCAGATAACGACTGTCGGACCATTCATCGAAGCGTGCAAAAAATTGGCAGCACTTGCCCTGACGTTGAAACAGCGCGGCATCGGACTCAGCCATTTTGATGTGGGCGGCGGCCTCGGAATTTCATACGACCGCAGCACCAGCACATCGCCTCACGAGCTTGCAAAAGAACTTCTTCCGATCCTCGCCGGCGTCGGCTGCAAAATTCTTTTTGAACCGGGCCGATTCCTCACGGCCAATGCTGGCATTCTTGCGACGAAAGTTCTTTACACTAAACAAAACAGGAATAAGAATTTCATCGTCGTGGATGCCGCGATGAACGACCTTCTCCGTCCAAGCCTCTACAAAGCGTTTCACGAAATCAAACCGGTCGCGCAAAAAAGCGACGGAACGATCATTGCCGACGTTGTCGGGCCTGTCTGCGAGTCCGGAGATTTTTTTGCGCAAGGACGCGAAATCCAGAGGAGCGAGCAAAACGATCTACTCGCCGTTATGTCCGCCGGCGCATATTCGTTTGTGATGAGTTCCAACTACAATCAGCGGCGCCGCGCTCCGGAAGTGATCGTTGACGGAACTAATTACTACGTTGTGCGGGAGCGCGAAACGTATGAAGACTTAGTTGCGAAGGAACACCTGATCCCCAACCTCATCAACCCGCGGTAAAGACCTTCGTAAGACCCCTTCCTAAGAATAAAGATCTTTAATATTGGAAGGTTTCACAAAAATGGTTTCGATGTAGAATGCATTTGTAAATGTCATGCTGATCCCGCCGCATTTTGGCGGGAGAAGCATCTACGACACTGAAGCCTCGTAGATTCACAGTGCATGATTGTCATGGATTCTTCTCCCGCTGCTTTGCAGCGGGATCAGAATGACATTTTTCGGAGTTTTTGAGATAGCTTCTACACTAATTCAACGGAGTCGTCGAGTCAGGTATTGCATTCAATCTAAAAACGTGCTACATTAATAAAAAAGGTGCTACGAATGAAAAATCTCAATCGCTTCGGCGTTTCGATGGAGGATGACCTTCTCGAAAAGTTCGACCTTCTCATCGCCCGTCGCGGGTATACCAACCGCTCGGAAGCCATCCGCGACCTCGTACGGGAGAAACTCGTCGATGAGTCGGTTCACCAGCCCAATACCCCAACGTTTGGAATTATCTCATACGTCTACGATCACCATCAGCGCGAGCTTGAAGGAATGCTGTCCGATTTCCAGCATCATCACTTCAAACAAATCGTGTCGAGCACGCACATCCATATCAATCACGATACGTGCCTCGAATCGGTCATCATGAAGGGAAAGGCACTGGAACTACAAGAAATCGCCCACAAAATTCTCAGCTTCAAAGGGGTAAAACACGGCAAGCTCATTCTCACATCCTCTCTCACTTAACGAAAGACTTCACATCATAATGAAATTACTCTTTATCATATTAACGGTTCCTTTCTTTGCGGCACTCGGAGGAACTGGAACCGACAGCGCGAAGACCTATTATCTGCCTCCAACTGTCGTCACTGCCACCAAACTCGACATAGCGGAAAAGGATGTTGTACCGACTGTTTCGGTGATTACTTCGCAGGAACTGCGCGGGTCGAATGACGCTTCAGTATTCTCTATTCTCTCCGAACGCGTTCCGGGTTTTTACCTCCAGGAACGGGGGATTCTCGGATATGGAATTTCGACTGCTTCCGGCGAGATCTCAATCCGCGGCGTGGGAGGCGATCCGAACACAGAAGTGCTCGTCCTTCTCGATGGCCGTCCGCAGTTCATGGGACTCATGGGTCATCCTCTCCCCGACGCGTACCGGACCTCCGACGCTGAAAAAGTTGAAGTGATCCGCGGACCTGCCTCCGTTCTCTACGGAACGAACGCGATGGGCGGCGTCATCAATATCATCTCCAGAAAGTCCACAGAGATCGGACTCTCTGCATCAGGGGATGCTTCGTACGGTTCTTATGGAACGCAGGCGTACAATCTCTCTCTCGGAGAATCCTCCGCGGGTGATCAAGTGCGTTTTTCCGCCGGACACGACCAAACAAACGATTACCGCGCGAACGCCGGTTTCAATAGGAACAATGCCGCCGCTAACGGCACTTTGGCACTCGGGGAGAATTTTTCGCTGAACGCCGATGCTTCCGTGACAAATTTCACCGCCTATGATCCGGGCCCTCTTTCGGCTCCTCTCGCCAATAATTGGTACGACGTCCTTCGCGGCGAGGCTGGCTTCTCGCTCGATTCAAAAGACCGTGCTGGTGATGGCTCACTCCGTTTCCTGTACAATTGGGGAAATCATAAAATCTTCGACGGGTTTACATCTACCGACAACAATTTTTCGGTTCTCCTCTATCATAGTTTCACCCTTGCTCCGCAGAATGTTATTACCGGAGGGATCGATGTTAAACAATATGGGGGCGAAGCGAAGAGCCCGCCCGCCGACTTCGGGTCTCATCTCGAAGCGGAAAAAGCGCTCTACGTCCTCGATCAACAGTTCATTTCAAATTGGCTTGTATTGAATGCGGGAGGAAGGCTCGAACACAGCAGCGTGTTTGGCGACGAGTTCATTCCGCAGGCCGGCTTGGCCTACCAGGCGAACAGCACCACAACGATCAAAGGATCGGTCGCAAAAGGCTTCCGCAGTCCGACTATCCGGGAACTCTACCTCTTTCCCGCTCCGACTCCTTCGCTGAAACCAGAACAGCTGTGGAACTATGAAGTTGGAGTTCTGCATACTTTTGATGAACGCTTAAACACCGAGCTTACGGCCTACATTGCGGACGGCTCAAATCGTATTGAAACCGGAGGAATATATCCGAACCTGACGTTGTCGAACTCCGGAAGTTTTGTTCATCGCGGGGTGGAATGTTCGCTCAATTACAGGTTGTTGGAATCTGTGAGCATTCATTCCGGATACGGCTATCTCTCCACCGTCACCGACACAAAAGCAAACCCGAGACATAACCTCACCGGAGGACTCGATTATTCGCAAGGGATAGTGAGCGGTTCGATCAACGTCCATTATGTTGCCAAGCTCTACGGAGATGATTACAGCCAGCTCCAGTTGCCATCCTACACTCTGGTCAAGCTTTCAGGCACAATTCGACCGTCGTCGATGGTTTCAGTAACGTTATGGATAGAGAACGCTTTGAACCAGAGCTATCAAACAACGTATGATTATCTGATGCCTGGAAGAACAATCATGGGAAAAGTTGCAGTCAATTATTAGTCGGTTGTGAAGCCTTCAAAACTATCAATCCTCACAATGGAGATTAAATCATGAAAACTCAATCCTTAACTTTTTTACCGGCGAACAAGACTGCCGTTCAAGGCATCTTCTCGCCTCTCGCGATCGCTCTTGGCGTTGCACTCCCTCATGTGTTCCATCTTGCGGGGCTTGGCCCTGTTTTTCTTCCGATGTTTCTTCCTGTGGTGCTGGTCGCGATCACGATGGACCTTCCGTTCATCCTTCTTGTCGCGATTACGACGCCTTTTATCTCGCACACTCTGACGGGAATACCCCCGCAAGGAACGGCAATTGTTATTGCGTTCCAGCTCTCGTTCCTCGGACTTTGTGGATGGTTTTTCCGCATGCGGGGAAAAATGAATTATCTTTGGGCAATTGTCGGCGCAATAACGGCGGAACGCGTTGTTTCGTTCCTCGCTGGGTCCGCCTTTCCCTCGCTTGTTTCATCCGGCGCTGTCATTGCATCGTACCCGGGCGTCATCTTTTTGCTCGCAACTTCTGTTGTGCTGATGAAAATCTATGATCGCTAAAAGTTCACTGCGATCAGCGAAGATGGAATTCTTCGATTCAACCGCAGAGCATTGGTCGCCGGTGCTGGGCCAAAGAGAGCAACTGATTCTGCAGAATCTCTCTCAACGTATCCGGGAGCAGACGGAATTCTCGGACCTCATCCTTGATGTGGGGTGTGGAACGGGTATTCTTTTCCCTTTTTTTCAGGAAAGGAAATTTATCGGGCTCGATTTCTCGTTGCGCATGCTCGCGCGCGCGCAAGAACATGGCTCGCCGGATCTTGCTGGTCTTGTCGCTGCCGATGCACATGCATTTCCATTCAAAGATGCGTCGTTCGGCCATATCGTCTTCTTGTCGGTCATTCCGCACTTCGACGACCGGGTAAAAGTATTCCGTCAATCGCACCGAATCCTGAAAAGTGCTGGCTCCTTGTCGGTAGTTCATTTTCTACCTGCAGCACTCATCAATGAAATTCATTCGAAGGCCGGCGGAGCAATCGCGCACGACTACCTTCCGGACATGAAGGAATTAGGAGAATCACTATCGGAGAACGGATTCAAGGTTGAAGAATTTGGCGCGGATGAATGCTATCTTCTGTTTGCAAGAAAATGTCAGTAATTCTGGAATCTCCGAAAGGCATGCTGTCCGTTCACTCGCTCTTTTAGACATCCATGACAAAGGGGAAACTAAAGGCAGTTTCTTAGTTTGAAAGACTTTCTCGGCGATGAAACTGAGACATTACAGTCGATTTGATTAATTGACCCCGGTTCGTTACATTTAAAGCAATGCCAATCACCCAACGACGACTTATTCCATTCCTGTTGCTCTTTGTATATGCAACGGGTTTATTGCTTGTTGCGCCGCATGCCGACCTGGACTTTATTACCGGATCCGGTAACGCACAACTCGCGACACACGCCGATGCGGACAATTGCAGGCATATCCCCATCTCGCATCAGGATTCGTGCGCTCTTTGTTCCTCTGTTGAAGGCAGGGCTATTCTCACTCCAGCTCCATTCCCGCTGGAATTTCTTAACACCACTCCAGCTATACAAGTCTTCGCTTTTTCGACTTCATATTCATTCGCCCTCTTAAGTTCTTTTTCCCGGCGCGGTCCCCCCTCTCTCCTCGCTTAATTCTCCTAAACATTACGTCTGGTTCAAGAGATGCGGATCAGCTATTCCGTTTTTCTCATACTCTATTATTTTTTGAGGGAAAAAGAATTATGCGTTCTATTCTCATTCTATTGACAATCTTAATCTGCTCCAGCTGGCTTTTTGGACAGAACACGCCTGGGGCGGATAACGGGATGGGCTCCAGGGTCTCCCAGTCTGTCGGAAGCACTCTTCCCGAGGGAAAAAGTGCACTCGCGAAAGAAATCCGAGTCACAGAATTGCCGAACAATAACGCCGATGCGCCGGCCGCGGACGAGGACCGTCTGCAATTCCGTGTCTCGGTCAACGACGCCGACGGCAATGTCCCCATCGAGCTTGCACGCGTCGCGCTTTCAAAGGATGGAAAATACATTGCAAATACCGTAACCAATCCCGCAGGCCAGGCGCGGTTCCGCGACATCAAGGCAGGATATTACCGAATTACTGCCTGGTTCGTCGGTTACGACACATTCGTCGATTCCATTATGATCGACAAAGAACATTCGACCTACAAGATCATTCTCCATTCACTCGGCACGACGGAGAAGGAAGTGGTCGTCGTGGGACAACGAGATCCGACCTCTTCAAATATAAACCCGGTGACTGCCAACCAAGTATTTGAATCGGAGACATTCCACGCGCCCCCTACAGCCCGGATGACGAATGTTATCCAAGAAAATCTGATGGGAGCGGCGAGAGCTCCGACCGGAGAAGTACACATTCGCGGACAGCACGGCGAGTTTACGTACTATGTCGACGGCATTCCTGTTCCTCTCGGGGTCTTTGGAGGGTTGAATGAAGTCGTCGACCCAAAAGTCATCGACCGCATCACATTTATCACCGGCGGATTTCCTGCGGAATACGGTGGACAAATGTCTGCCATCATCGACCTCAACAATCGCGTCCCGACGGGAACATTCCATCTTGACGCTTCCACCTACGCCGGCAGCTACCTCATTTTTAACGGAGCCAAGCCATTTTCACCGGGGATATCCTCGGCGGCCGGCGACACTCTCGGCAGCAGAGTCGGCCCGTTTCGTGCTTTCAACTCTAACGGACAAGATCTTTCAATCAGCGACCATATAGGAAATTTAGGCTTCTTTCTTTCCGGGTCACGCCAGGAAACCGACCGCCGTATCGATCCTCCGACGTCGGATATTTTTAACGATCACGGTTTCGATTATTTCCTCTACGGAAAATTCGATTACGTCCTCAGCGATAACGAATACCTGACGGCGAACCTCAATCTCGGGAGGACCGATACGCAAGTTCCTTACGATTCGGCAGAAGGTATTGCCAAAGACATCCAACAAACGTCGAACTCATTCCAAAACGTGTCGTACTTCAGAGCGCTGAATTCCGAAATCGATCGTGAATCGAATCTTTTTATCGGGGGATTCGCACGCGAGGGAGAACTTATTTACACTCCGGGGTCAATCGACCCGCCGAACTTTGAATTCGCGGGGGACACTCTGCACAAATACCTGCTTTCAGAAGACAGGACGTTCACGACGATCGGGCTGAGGACAACGTTCGACAAGCGGCTCGCACACGAGTTCATGTATAAAGTCGGCATCAATTTTTCCAGCACGAGCGGGAAAGAAGATTTTACGTCCAAAGATTCAACCCAGAACCCCGGGCCTACCGCCCTCACGAATTTCAAAGGGTCTGATTTTGGAGTGTTCGGCGAAGTGGAATACCATCCGATGGAATGGACCTCGTTTGAACTCGGCGCACGCTACGACCAGCATATCGCTCCCGATATCCCGTTCCAGCACCAAATTAGTCCGCGCATTCGCTGGAACTTCCTTATCGATGACAATAACACCGCATATTTGTACTATGGGAAACTGTTCATGCCGACAAATATTGAAGGATTGAGAACCATCGCTCTCAATGTGAGCAACACCCTTGTTCCGACGCTACCGGAGAGGGATAATTTTTACGAAGCCGTCTATACGCACGGTTTCGATTTCGGACTTCGGAGCAAGATGGCGTACTTCTACAAAGATGCAGCACCGGGAGTTGACGACGAGACTGTCGGCGGCAGCGCCATCAAAACTCCGGTCAATATCCAAGAAGTGAAGACGCAGGGAATAGAACTCGGACTTACCTACAATCTTCCGGAAACTGCTCTTTCAGGATTCCTCAACGGAGCGCTTACTCATGCGTATGGGACAGGGCTCATCAGCGGCGGATTTTTGAATTTTGACACCGACGGGAGTGGAACGGACCTCGATCACGATCAGCGGCTGTCGATTACTGCTGGTCTCAACTACCAACCGCAAGATTGGTTCTACAATCTTGTAGGAATCTACGGCTCAGGGCTCGCCAACGGAAATCCGGATGCCGTTTACAAAAATGGTCTCTTCGATTTCAACACAACGGCGCATACAACCCCATCATGGATTTTCAACGTTAGCATCGGCCATACGATTCATCTTCAAGGAGGTTCCTCGCTTGAGCCTTCACTCTACGTAACGAATCTCTTGGATCACGAGCACCTGATCAAAGGAACATATTTCAGCGGAGCAAGCTGGGAGGAGCCGCGCAACGTGGTGTTTAGACTCTCATATCACATGTGAGAATAATGCTTTGACTAAAGCAAAATTTTTGTACATTCTTGGTGCCTAGTCAACCCCTTCCCCTCGTACGACGTCACAAGTGTGCAATTATGGAAATCCGATTCGCTCCTGCATCGTTCCTTGCCTTGATACTATGCCTGCTCGGCACGTTTTCACGATTAGAGGCTGAGCTGCCCGAAACGTTCGCGGGGTACGCAAGTCATCATTCAGAGGGCCGAAGCGTCGTCTTCATTTCGTCGACCGGTCAGAAGCTTCGAGTGACTCCGTACGGCGACTACATCATACGTACGCAGTCGGTCCGCAAAGATGAGGAGTTCTTTCCCGACGATCGGTATGAAATGGTGGATTCGCATGATTGGGATGGAGAGCTTCGCGTCTCCGAATACGAAACTTTTTTCATCCTCCGATCCCGCGCTGAAAACGGCGCCGTTCTGCATATTAGCAAGAACCCCATGCGTATTTCGTTCTCCCGGAATGGAGACAAGAAAGACATGCTTGCGGAGAGCGAGGGAGTCCGCTGGGAAGACGATTCGATACACACGACCTTCGTCTATGATGAAGGCGAACATTTCACGGGATTAGGGCACGGATATTTTGGGAGTGCACAACACCTTGACCTCAAAGGAGAAACGCTCCAACGAAACTACGGCACGGAACACGGCCAGCAAGCTCCTTTGATTGTTCCCTTCTATCTCTCAAGCAACGGTTACGGGGTTTTTCTGAACAGCACGTTCCCTAATTCCTTCACTTTTGGAAAAGACAGTCTCTACGAGTTTTCAATCGAGGGGAACGGGAGGATGGACTATTTTTTTATCCTCGGCCCCGATTTCGCAAGCATCATCAACCGCTACACTCAATTGACCGGAAGGCCCCGGTTGCCCCCGATTGCGATGTTCGGCCTTGCCCTCTCGGACAAAGCAAATGACGAAAACTCATCGGCCCCGTCCGACGAACGCTGGTGGAAACAGAAAGTTACGGACCACCGAAACGCCGGCTTCCCCATCGATCATCTGATCAATGACAACCGGTGGAGGGCAGGCGGCGGCAAGCGATGCGAATCGTATTTCGAATGGGACACGACCAGGTTTCCGGACCCGCACGAGTATGAGCAATGGGTCAAGGCGAACGGGCTGGTGGTGACGATTGATTTCAACAGGTGCATTGCGAGCAAGAGCGAGCGATGGAATCCTTCCTTTAATATTCCTGCATCGGACAGCATTGACTTCGGCGACAGCGCTCCGGACTTTACCCGAAAGGAAGTCCGCGAATGGTTCTGGCATCTTCATTGGAGAAAATCCCTAAGCCCGAAACTGGGATATCCCGGCGATGCTCTCTGGATCGATGAGTTCGACGAGCTGGGAAAAGCGCCGAACACGATGATCCTTGGGAATGGAAGAACATGGATGGAAATGAAGAATTATTGGTTCTTCCTCATTGCAAAAGCGCTGGTCCAGGAAGGATGGGATCAAAAGCTCGCGCCGGAAAAGCGGCCGTTCGTGTGGGTGCGGGGAATGACCGCCGGTGCGCAGCGTTATGCAACGTTATGGAGCGGAGACATCACTCCGACGTACGAAGAGATGCGGGGACAAATTCGGGGGATGCAGTTAGCAGGCCTTTCCGGTTTTCCTTTTTGGGGACATGACGCCGGCGGCTTTTACGACTGGAAAAATAAGAAAGGTCCCGATGACGTTATGTATCGGAAATGGTCGATAGCCTTCGGCAGCTTCTCGCCGTTTTGGAAACCGCACGGCATGGGAGAATCCCGGTGGCCTCTTGACCGGTCGCCCGATGCACAAGAAGACGCAAAAACGTACAGCGAGTTGCGGTATACACTCATGCCGTACTTGTACACATGCGCGCACGAAGCATCGAGAACCGGAATGCCGATCGCGAGAGCGATGGTCATCGATCATCAGGCAGATCCACTCGCATGGAAGTACGACCTCCAGTATATGTGGGGGAGCGAGTTTCTCGTGGTGCCGAATTGCAGCGCCGACGGCAATATTCCGATGTGGCTGCCGCATGGCGATTGGTACGATTTTTGGAATGATTCTCTATGGAGCGGGAATCGGGAAATAAATTATGCAGCGCCCATCGGCGTGCTTCCGCTTTTTGTTAAAGCCGGCTCGATCGTTCCGATGGCTCCTTTCGCTCTCGGAACTGCGTTTATTAAGAAGGATCAACTCTCTGTTCACGTTTATGTCGGAAAGGACGGAGAATTCACTCTCGTTGAGGATGATGGAAATACTGAATTTTACCGGACAAAAGGCGAAATCAAAAAAACAAAATTCGTCTTCGTTCAGTCGATCATGACGCTGAGCATTAGCGCAGGTGTGGGAACGTACGCGAACGCGCCAACGCAGCGAAGATACCATATTGAGTTTCACGGCCTTTCCCGTCCGATGTGCATCAACGTCAACGGCAGGCAGCTCAAGTCTGCGAGGTCGGAAGATGAAGCGCTCTCATCCGGCGGGGGAATTGTGTGGAACAAAGAGAAGAAGCGTCTCTCGGTTTACATATACAAACTTCCCATCGAACGCAGCCTTTTGATTCAAGGAGTAAAAGATTGCCCGGACGATGAGAGCCAATAGCTGAACAAGAAGAATTTTTCCTTTTTTCGTTCAAGCATGTTTCCATCAATAATGATGTTGATTTCCGCTGTTGTTATGCCCCGCTGATGCGGCTTGCATACCTTTCATAAAGGGTGCAGGCTCCAAAACGTCGCCTCCATCCTCTTGTAAATTCTACATTTGTCCTATTTTCGCTGGAGCAAGAAGCACACTACTTCTCACTTGCCCTTCTCCCATCTTTTACCTTAACGAAAGCAACGGAAAAACGGCTTACTTTCGTTGTCGCAAGTATTTCGCTGCCAATGTAATATTTACAAAAACGTCGAATTCTTTATCATAATGGCGGTTTTGGCCTTAAGCGGAGTTGACGCATACCGCCCCTCTAACTCCTTTACAGGCAGCCAATTAGAGATGTTTTCGGCTTTGAGCTTTTGTTGGACTTCACTTTGCAACTCTTATATGCAGAACTCAAGGAGAAGGCAAAGTGAAAACAACAAAAAAAGAATTGAACTTGGCGAAGAGAATACTCCTCGCGCTTCTTTTTGTTTTCACAGTCTCCAACGGTCAGACCTTCGACCTCATTTCAGCGAAATCAACGGATAAAGTCGCTCAAAGCAAGTTTTTTGAAATTGACAGCAACAAAGTTCTGAACGAGTACAATATGTTTGCTTTCAATTCCCCCGTTAGCCGCATATTCGATTCAGTTTTTGAAATTGCAGGAGTTGGCACTGCAGTGTCCGCAGTTAAAAATTCAAATGTAAGTAATGCAAAAGACTTTTCTCTCGATCAGAATTATCCGAACCCGTTCAACCCGTCGACTACGATTCGTTTCAATGTTGGAAAGAGAGCAAAAGTTTCCGTAGCTTTGTTCGATGTGACTGGAAAAGAAGTAACGACACTGGTGAATGACAGCAAAGAAGCAGGGAGCTACGATGTGAAGTGGAACGGAACCACGGGCAACGGCGCACGGGCAGCATCCGGAACGTACTTTTGCCGATTGCTTGCGACTGCCGACGACGGAAGTACAACCGTCGAAACAAAAAGAATGGCGTTGGTCAAATGAGAATGAATAGAACGGTTATCATCAACGGAATTGTTATTCTCATCGCTGTTTTTTGCTTCCCGGCGTCCGGGCAAACCCTGGTGGTAAAAAAATTCGGCGCAAAAGACAGTCTTCAAACATTTTCACCAAACACTTTGCTGCGTCAGGTTATTCAGGGGGGGAAAGTCCTCTCAGCAATGAGCGTGGATGAAAACCAAAAAGTGAACGTGATCGTCGAGCTTACTACGCCGGCAGTGCTCCATACACAGGGGACATCCAGGAGCAATACAACTGCCGCATCCCAGCAGCGAAGTATATTTGTCAACAGGATTCTCTCGACTTCACCCGCTGCAAAAATCCTTCATCAATACTCAAAGGTTTTAAACGGGATCTCTCTCAGCACGACCAGATCCGGGATCGGTCAAATTGCCGCCCTGCCGGAAGTAAAACGTATTTATGAGGATAAACCAGTAGCGGCGTTTCCTGTCTCTTCTTCGGTCAAACCTGACGCCACCGCGGTTCAATCGGATGCATCTGTTACAACCGGGAAAGGGGTAAAGGTAGGGCTGATTGACACGGGAGTTGATTATTTGCATGAAGCGTTGGGCGGGGGATTTGGCCCGGGTTTCAAAGTTGCCGGCGGTTATGATTTTGTGAACAACAAGCCCGATCCTCTCGACGACAACGGACATGGGACCCACGTTGCAGGGATCATCGCCGGAAATTCCGCATCGCTGAAAAGCATTGCCCCCGGTGTTCGATTATTCGCCTACAAAGTACTCGACGCCTCGGGCAACGGAAACACCTCGACGGTTATTGCTGCGATAGAGCAAGCGATGCAAGACAGCGTCGATATTATCAATCTCAGTTTGGGAACTTCGGACGGCGACCCTGACGATATTCTCTCACAAGCAGTCGACCGGGCGGTTGAAGCGGGCATCGTAGTCGTAGTAGCAGCGGGCAACGACGGCGATTATGGTACGATCTCTTCTCCGGGAGCCGCCCGCGAAGCTTTGACTGTTGGAGCGATCGATTCACAAAATTCAATCGCCGCGTTCAGCTCGAAAGGACCATCAAATAAAATTTATGGCATTAAACCCGACGTCGTCGCACCGGGAGTGGATATCCTTTCGGCAAAGATGAACGGCGGCTACATCACAATGAGCGGGACCTCGATGGCCGCCCCGTATGTAACAGCGGTGGCGGCAAATGTACGGCAATTGCACCCGGAGTGGAGCGCTCCTGAAATAAGGGATGCAACCATTGCAATGACGGCGGATCTGCGTCTGCCGATTTTCTCGCAAGGCAAAGGAAAAATCGATACATCCAGAATTGGCAGTTTGGAATCGTTTGCAACACCCGCAACGATCAGCTTTGGTTTCGACAATGCTTCAACGGAGGAATGGACGCAAACAGATTCGGTGGCATTCACTAACGTGTCGCCGTCGTCAAAAACCTACACGTTCAAAAATATTTCTCCATACGGCGGAATCAATCTTCAATTCTTTCCCTCGGCCGTAACTCTTTTTTCAAATGAGACCAAGAGTGTTGTTCTTGGCGTACGCATTGATAATTCTTTGCTCCCCGACAACACCGTCCTTCCCCAAGGATACGGCGGGAACATCATCGCAATCTCAAACACTGATACGATCAATATTCCGTATATGTTCTTTAAGGGATCGGTATTCCAGGTATCGTTCAGCGAAACGCCGTTCCAAGTCGTCATCCATGACCGGAAAAACAGTTCATACTACTTCAATCCTACAAATTCATTCCTTACAGCAGTCGTTCCTGCTGGAACGTACGATATCGTTACGGCATTTTCGGGCTCCGCGTACGTCGTTAAAGAAAGCCTGAATACACGGGATAACCTTGTGGTCTCAATTGACAGGGAACAAGCGAATCACGCTGTCACCATATCGCCGATTGATGAAAAAGGGCAAGCATTGATTCCGGTTGGAACAAATTCTTCCTGCAGTTACGTCGAAGCATTGATGCACACACCGTCGGGGATCAGCGAAGTGTTACTAGGAGGAGGAAAAATTCAAACGGCGTCGCTCGTTCAGAAAATGTATTTTTCAGATGTCAGCAGCAATTATTCGTTCGGGTATGCTGTCAATGTCCAGTTTGGTAACGTGAAATCTTATACATTCGACGTTGAATTGGATTCAGGGATTACCACGGCGCAGTCTATTCAGTTTTCAGCGTCAGATCTTAAGAGAGTCGATTTCACGTACGACATCGATTCAACGGTAACAAAGGCATTTCCCATTATATGGTCGACATTTGTCCAGCAGAATAATGTGATTGCGGTGACGTACTACGATGGAAATGATGCTCCCCTCATTTACCCCTTTACGCAAACCGGGTATTACACGCGCCGGGCATCCTCAAAATTTCCGATCTTCCATTTCAGAGAAGCCTATAAATATTAAGATCCAATGGAATAGAAAGCGATGAAGGCATGATGCGGCGGGTTTTATTAAATCTATTTTTTTAAAATATTGTACTGCTGAATCTTCGTGTACAATGTTTTTAGGCTGATGCCGAGGATTTTGGCTGCAAGGTTTTTATCCCATCCGGTGTGATGAAGTACTCCTGAAATATGCTCGTGCTCAACTTCCCGTATCGAAACGGCATTCCCAATTTTCCCGGATCCTGCTCCGGCTGAAACATTTCGCGGGAGCGCAAGGTCTTTCGGGCGGATATACTCATCGGTCGAAAGAATAGCAGCCCTTTCCAGAATGTTCTCCAACTCACGCACGTTACCCGGCCACTGATACTCTACCAACATTTGAACGGTATCCGGGTGCAATTTTTTTGCAATCCGGGTTTTTAATTTATGCGCGACGATTTCGTTTGCCAGCAGCGGAATATCTTCGCGCCGGTCGCGCAGCGACGGAATCGTAAGGGTGATGACGTTGATACGATAGAGCAGGTCTTCGCGGAAGCGTCCTTCTTTTGCATCATCGATAAGACGCCGGTTTGTCGCCGAAATAATCCGGACATCGGATTTCAATATTTTGTTCCCCCCGACGCGCCGGAATTCTCCGGTTTGAATGAACCGGAGCAGTTTCGGCTGGAATACGGCGCTGATTTCACCAATCTCGTCCAGAAACAACGTCCCGCCGTTTGCTAATTCGACCAATCCTTGCCGCATCGCATGCGCGTCCGTGAACGCTCCTTTTTCATGGCCGAACAGTTCGCTCTCGATGAGCGTGTCGGGAATGGAGGCGCAATTAAGCACAACAAACGGCTTTTCCGAACGAGGGCTGTTCTTAAACAAAAAATTTGCAAATAATTCTTTGCCGGTTCCGCTGGCTCCTTCAATAAGCACAGTGGAATCGGTCGGCGCCACTTTGCTCGCCAGCTCCAACGCTGCAACAAGCGCCGGGCTTTGTCCGATAATGCTTGACGACAACGCCAGCCGCGACAGCTCTGATTTCATTACTTTGTTCTCGATAAGCAGCTGCCGCCGCTCCAAAGCGCGGGCCATCAGCGCGATCAGCTCATCGGCGGAGTACGGCTTGGTGAGATAATGGAAAGCGCCCAGCCTCATGCACTCTACTGCAATACGCACGTCATCTACACCCGTGAGCATGATCACTTGCGTGTCGATGTAGTTCTCTCTGATAAAATGGAGGACTTCAATGCCGTCGACGTTCGGCATTTTTACGTCAAGCAACACTAAATCGAAAAAAGAATTCTGAACGGCATTTATTGCTTCAACACCGTTGGTCGCCGTAATCGCCGTGTACCCCTGAGATGCGAGAATCGTGCTCAGCATCTCGCGGAAGCCCTCTTCATCGTCAACAATAAGGATCGAACCTGTTGTACTGTGTTTTCCCATGACTAGATTTTAAGTTTTCTCATCAAGGCATCCGTTGTGAGCGGTTGGATAATAAGGCTCAGCGTAGCGGAAGGGGGTAAAGAAAAAAATTGGTAACGGTATTTTTCAGAAAAGAGAATGCCATGCGGAGAATAGTCGAGCACAGCTGATTCCGCTTTCTATCTGAACCCTCTCCCAGGTTCACTGGCAATATATTTTCACATCACCTTATTTACCGCGTCGATCAGTTGCTGCATAACAATAGGCTTCTCAAGATACAGCACGTTTGGGTTTGAATCCCACGCTCCGGCTCTTTGCGCCTCTCCGGTAACAAAAATCATCGGGATGTTTTCCGTAACCGGGTCATCCTGCAAAAGTTCGTAGAGCATAAAGCCGTTAACATTTTCCATCATCACATCGCTGATAATAAGGTCCGGCATCTTCGCCTTTGCGAGATCGAGCGCAACGGAACCATCTTCCGCTTGGATGATCTCATACCCTTCCCTGGTGAGAATAATGGTCGCTAATTTTCGCATGTCAGGATCGTCATCGACGATAAGAATGGTCTTCATTGTATTCTCCTATTGTGACATCGCAGCACAGGCTCATCGAAATCAAGGTTCGTCAATTGACCGGTCTATGTTACGGCTTCTTAAACGGCGGCACCGGCGGAAATTTGAACGGTCTTTCCGCGGCTTTCTGCAATGCTACTTCGATCGCTTTTTCAAGCTGCAGGTCCTTCCCAGACATCACGCTTGCCGGGTCGTTGTCGACCCAGATGTCCGGGTCGCCGCCGTGATTCTCGATAAGCCATTCGCCGCTCTCCCCATAAAAACCGGTGTTCGATTGTTCCACTTTTCCGTTGTCAATCGTAGTTTGTGTGTTCTGAATTCCCACAAGCCCGCCCCACGATGTGACCCCCACAATCGTCCCAAGCTTTCTCGCTTTGAAGCTTTCGAGAAAGGCTTCGCCGTCGGACCCGTTGTCTTCGTTGGACACGACGACATAATTCCCGGCTGAAGTACTGCCGGGATAGCGCAGCGGAAGCATGCCGTGCAAAGCACTCTGTGCGGTTCCCTTTCTTTCGAGTTTATCAATAAGAAAATATTCGGTCCATCCCCCGCTGTTCCGCCGCACATCAATAATAATGGCATCTTTATAGCGGAATGCGCGCCAGAATTTGTCGAATTCTCCTATCCCACCGGCTCCCATGGCGTTAATATGCATGTAACCGACTTTTCCGTTCGTTTCCGCCGAGACTTTGTTGATGTTGTCAGCGAGCCAGCGTGCGTAACGGAGATTATTATCGTTGCGGATCGGCTCAACCTCATACACTTTTGATCCCTGCATGGTCGGTTTGGAATTTACCGTGATGCTTACTTTCTCGCCGCTGCTCACCTGAAGAGATTTGTTGTAGTCGTCCGGGACTTTAATCTCCTTGCCGTTGATGGCCAACAAGTAATATCCTTCATGAATATCGAAGTCGGAACGAGAGAGCGGGGCTGTGATACTTGCATTGTATTCCGTTGGGCCGTAGATTTTATCAAACTTGTAACAGCCGGATTTTTTATCCGCAACCAGGTCTGCGCCAAGCCAGCCTGTATAGAGCACGGGTGAGCTTGTTGAAGCAGGTCCGGTATCGCCGCCGCCGATGTACGTATGCGAGACGCAAAGCTCTCCCACCATTTGCTGCATCACCCAGTTCAGCTGTCCGCGCGAACTGAGATCCGGAATGTACGCCCGGTATTTTTCGCCGATGGCTTTCCAGTCGTGCCCGTACATGTTGGGATCGTAGAAGAAATCCCGGTACCATCGCCAGCAGTCGTTGAATATCTGATTCCATTCCTGCACGTAATTCACCGTGTAGACCATTCCGCCAAGGCTCACTTTCTCCCCTGCACTTGCCGAAGAAAATGCCTTATCGAATGTCGTCACGAAAACATCGTTCTCTTTTTGGATGATCATCTGTTCGCCGTTGACAGACAGGTCAAAATCGCTGATTTTGTCAGTGAGCAGCGCATCCTTCTTCGCTGTCATATCGTACATCATAAGCTGCCATTTCGATGCACCGTTCGGTTTGAAAATCTCTTCGTACTCGTCTTCCGTAAAGTGATCGATGGCGCACCATGCTACCTTCCCTTTTCCCGCTTTAAGATAGAAGTAATTTCCGGCAGCAACGGGAAGCGGGTACGTGCGTTTCTGAAGACCGTCAACATCGATTCGCACGTTTCCAGAGTCTTTCTTCTTGCCCTCACTGTTATCAGACTCAACGAAAGGAGGCTTCTCGCCATTTTTCAATTGGACAGCCATAACCGTTTGGGGGGTGCGAATGGTGTGGTCATCCTCATAAAAATCCATAAGGATATCAAAATTCCGGCTTGAGACAAAATAAAGATAATCGCCGTTTTGATCAAAACAGGGATAGAGATTATCGAAGAAATCATCGGTTACTGCGTATTTTTTTTCTTCATCGACGTTGTAAACATAGATCTGGCTGTTTCGGTTATACTGAACAATACTGTAGCAAACCCATTTGCTGTCAGGCGACCAATTGTAGTCGCTGACTTCCCAATAAAATTCATCGTTTTTTAGCTGGTGTGATTCGTCTATCTTTGTCAGCTTCTTCGTTGCAACGTTGAGAACGAAAATTGCAAAATCCTTATTGCCGAAAAGAATCCTTTTCCCGTCCGGAGACCATTTGCAATGGTACTCCGTGCGGTCGAGTGTTGTCGTTAACTGCGTCCATGCCCCGCCGGCAGCGCTTTGCGTGTAGAGCTGGTATTCTCCACTCTTATCTGAGAAGAACGCCACGGTTTTTCCGTCGGGCGAGAATTGCGGATATCTCTCACGCTCGCCGGGAGAATTCGAAAGGTTCTTTGTCTCCCCTTTTTCTGATGGAACAACAAAAAGATCGCCTCGCGCTTCGACAACAATTTTCTTTCCGTCGTTGGACACACCGACGCTGTGAACATAGTCCTTTGGGTTTATCGGCTTCGACCTCAGCGCCCATCGGTCGGAGGCACATTCAACTGAAATTTTTTTTACTTCCCCGTTTGCAATATTGAGGAGATGAATGAATCCGTCGTGCAGAAACACTATTGTCCGGCCGTCGGTGGAGGGCATCATCACATCGACGTCATTGAACTGCGTAATCTCGGTGACTTCTTTCGTCGATAAGTTTTGTTTGTAGATATTCGAGTTACCGTTGGTGCGGTCGGAAACAAAATACATCGCATCGCCAATCCACATCGGATAGCAGTTCTTCCCGACATAGTCGGTCATGCGTGTAAACGCGGCGGTCGTAAAATCATACATCCAGATATCCGGATACTGACCGCCTTTATACCGTTTCCAATAATTTTCTTCGTTCCCTCTCCGCTGGTAAAGCATTTTCTTCCCGTCCGGCGAAAAACTGCAGAGGCGCCCCCGGTCGATAGGAAATCGCTCCGGCGCTGACCCGTTTTTATTGACAAAATAAAGATTCGGGTCTCTCCCGATATAGTTCTCCGCATAAGACCGGTAAACGATCTGCTCACCGTCGGGCGTCCAGCACACCACCTGCGGGTCGCCGGATTGATAGGTTACGCGAACCGGCTCTCCCCCTTCCGACGGAATAACATACACATTGGACGTACCGTCGTAACTCCCGGTAAAAGCTATCCACTTTCCATCGGGAGAGAATTTCGCGCTATATTCGATTCCGGGGTCGCTCGTAATACGGCGGGCTACTCCGCCGTTGATTGTCGCCAACCAAAGATCTCCTTCGTACGTGAAAACGATCTTATCTTTGTAAATGTCCGGGTACCTCAAGAAGCGGGCTTCATTTCCAGCGAACGAACATTCAAAAAGAATAAGAAAGATGGTCAGGTTATTCAGAAGCCGTTTCATTTGAAATCCTTTACGTGATACTCTAATGAATGATTTTCAAAAAAGTCCGAAATTGCAATGATTTGACCTAAAATCGCCGAGCTCCACTAATGTTGGATTGCTACATAGCGAATAATTCCCACAATTTCAAGTCGCTGAGAAAACCTTTGTCAGACGCTTATCACCGGTTTTCGAAAAACTGATGAGCTATCCGTCTTTTGCTCGATTTGTTGCCGTCATCACAAAAGGATGGAATTATGTTTGAAAAAATCTCGTTATAGTTAAAAGAATATGGGGCATCCAAGCCACAAATTCCCAAAAATCCGACTCCACAAGCGTCAGAACGATACGCTGATTCGGATTATGTAACCCTGCTGTGATCAGACTTCCACGAATCCCTAGCGGGGCATTCTGAATAGACGAACGAACTGAACGATGCCAGGCACACTGGAACCCTTCGACTCTGCCGCGACGGCTCATGCCAAGCAAGCGGAGTGCGTCTGGCGAACCCATCCCTTTGTGACAAAGTGAACATCTTTCTTGATAGCCGTTAAAAGCGAAAGATTCCGCAATCTATGAAACGTCAGAGTTTTAAAAAAAGAAATAAATGAGTAAATCGTAATTTCAATAAACTCTTCAGAAGCAAGCCTCGGCTCATCAATCCTTAAAGTTCGGCAGAGAATGAAGCATACGTTGACACTTCTTCAACAGGATGTTTTGCGAACTTTTGCATACTTTGACGTTTTTTCGTACCCGCTCTCCAAGTACCAGGTGCACGCATTTCTTCAACGCCCTTCCGTTACGCTTCAGCACGTGGAAGAAACCCTCCAATGTTTGGTCAAATTCCGCCTCTTGCGGTTCGAGAACGATTACTATTTTTTTTCAGACCGAACCCCGGAGATAGTAACGGCCCGTCTTGAAAATGAACGCCGCGCTGCGAAGATGCTGAAAAGAGCCCGATGGGTTTCGCTGTTCCTCAAACAAATTCCATTTGTCAGAGCCGTCTTCATCACGGGCTCGTTATCAAAAAATATTGCAAGCGTATCGAGCGACGTCGATTTCATGATCGTGACGTCGCCGAACAGATTATGGATTCCTAAAATGATCTTGACGGCTGTGAGGCGGATATTTTTTTTAAATTCGATCAAGTACTTCTGTTTCAACCTCTTTGTAGCTGAAAACGGATTGTTGATTTCCACAAAGAATATTTTCACCGCAGTTGAAATTGCGACAGCTCAGGTTGTTTGGAACGAAACCGCCTATCGTAAATTTCGGTCGGAAAACTCTTGGATACAATATTACTTGCCGAACTGGAATGTCATCAGCTCGTCTGTTCGTACTCTTTCGAATGCTCCCTCTCTTTTTCAAAAAGCCGCTGAAATTATGCTGAGCGTTTTCCCGCTGGCTTCGATCGATACCCAGCTGATGAATATCGCCCATAACTATTGGAAAAAGAAAAATACGCATCTCGACGAGAACAAATTCAACTCCCTTTTTCAATGCAAGCCGCACATATCCTCGGTCTGGTACGACGACCACCAAACCCGTACTCTAAATACATATCGGCAGCGATTGACACAATTTGGAGTCGAGCAAACAGAATGACCGATGTCCTGCTCACACATTCCTATTTTGTCCACTTCGACCCGAAACAGGCAAAGGCTATGATGCCGTATCCTCCACTGGGGACGTTGTACGCCGCAAGCTTCCTGGAAAAACAGCATTTCTCTGTGGCACTCTTTGACGCCATGCTGGCTGATTCGGAAGAAAAGATCCGGCCAGTCCTTCAGCAATATCGTCCCGCCGTTGTTGCCATCTATGATGATGATTTCAATTATCTTAACAAAATGTGCTTGAGCAGAATGCGCCAGGCCGCATTTGCGATGGCAAAAATTGCGAAGGAATACGGTTCGTTCGTGGTTGTTCACGGTTCCGACGCCACCGACCATGCAGAAGAATACCTTCAACATTCGGCAGATGCCGTCATTATCGGTGAAGGTGAAGAGACTCTTGCGGAAATTTGCCGGCAAGTTGTTCGGAGCCATTCGACAGACTTACACGCAATCCATGGCGTTGCGTTCACGAGCGGCGGAGCGGTTGCGCGCACGCCACGAAGATCTCTCGTAAAAAATATCGATGAACTCCCTTTCCCCGCATGGCATTTGCTCGATGCCCGTTCGTATGAAAACACATGGAAGAAACGGCATGGATATTTTTCAATCAATATGGTGACAACGAGAGGCTGTCCGTACCATTGCAACTGGTGCGCCAAACCGATCTACGGGCAAGTGTACAATTCCAGGTCTCCTGAAAACGTAATCGATGAAATAAAACTGCTCCAGCGTACGCTCCGGCCGGACCATATCTGGTTTGCGGACGATATTTTCGGCTTGAAACCCGGCTGGGTTGAAAAATTTGCAGAATTGGTGGAGAGAGAAAAAATTAGAATCCGATTCAAGATCCAATCCCGGGTAGACCTCCTGCTTCAGAACAACACGGTTGAGGCGCTGGCACGCGCAGGATGTACAGACGTGTGGGTGGGGGCAGAGTCCGGGTCGCAAAAGATTTTAAACTCGATGGAAAAAGGAACCACCGTCGGACAGATTTACAAAGCACGGCTCTTGTTGAAAAAGGCCGGAATACGAACCTCCTTTTTTCTGCAATTCGGTTATCCCGGAGAAGACAAAAACGACATAAACGCCACGCTCCGCATGGTAAAAGACCTCATGCCTGACGACCTCGGCATTTCGGTTTCTTATCCTTTGCCGGGAACCAAATTTTATGAAACGGTTAGAGCAGACTTCCAAGAGAAAAGAAACTGGGTGGATTCGGACGACCTTGCGTTGATGTTCCGCGGAACATATTCGGCGGCGTATTATAGAAAGCTTCACCGGTATGTGCATAGACTTTTTCGCTTCAGGAAAGCACTCGGGCTGATTGCGGACTTGATAACACGAAGGGTTTCTTTTCACAGGAAACAGTTGAAGCCATTGTTTTCGATCGGATATTTTGCTCCGGCAGCGCTTCTGGACCGATGTCAACTATACTATCTTGCCCGCGAATAATGTCAACCTCTTTCTTCGATTTTTCGTCAAACGTTGAAGACGCTCGCCGTGCATTCTCTGCTCAAGCGCCGAATTTTGATTCCTATGAAAAGAGAAACGTCATCCTCCAGTGGATGCGCCGCCAGGTCTACAAACACGTCGAAGAATTTCTTTCCCCGGGCGACAGCATCTTTGAACTCAATGCGGGGACAGGAATTGACGCCGTCTATTTCGCGCGGAAAGGGCACCCGGTGTTCGCAATCGACAATGCCGGAGGAATGCTCAAAGAGCTGGAAACGAAAGTACGGTCATTCCATCTGGAAAACAAAATCCAGTTCATGGCCTGTTCGTTTACGGAATTGCAGAAACTCCCCGGATACAGTTTTGACCATGTATTTTCAAATTTCGGCGGGTTAAACTGCATTGCGGACCTCCGCACGGTAACACACGAGCTGCCGCGTTTTTTGAAACCCGGTGCAACGATTACACTTGTCGTCATGCCGCATGTATGTCCGTGGGAACTGCTCCACATCGTCGCTGGAAATTCGAAGCTTGCATTCCGCCGATTTTCAAAGAACGGGACGCCGGCTTCAATTGAAGGGCATACATTTCTTACATATTATTTTTCACCGCGGGACGTCGTCCAAAGTTTTGGTGATAGGTTTCGGCTTGTAAAACTTCGCGGACTTGCATCTTTTTCGCCGCCGCCGTATATGATCGATTATGCCGAACGCAATCCGCGGTTCTATAAGGCGCTGACACGGTTGGATGAACGGTGTTCAACTCTTTTTCCCTTCAACCGATGGGCGGACCATTGTATCATCACCCTGCGATATTTACCGTGATGAAAGAGAAGAGCCGTAAGACTCATTTTTCATCATTCAGCATGAACACTCTTAGAAAGTAAATCGATGGATCAATTACCTGCCGTGTGTTTTTTGCTTCTAGCTTTCGGCGGCCTGGCATTCTATTTTTTTCATCCTAAATTCCATCGTCTAAAGAGCACGGTTGTTCTTAACGAAAAGCATTATGCCCGGCTGTTGGAATTAGCGGAGCGGCCGCTCGATTCATCGGATGTGCCGGTCGGAGCATTGCTTTTGTTTGAAGGAATTATTATTGGAGAGGGCTACAACACGGTGTTGCGTAACGTAAAAGCGGGGGAACATGCAGAGGTGAATGCCATCTCGAATGCCATTGCATCGATGGGGATGGAAAAATTCTCTTCGCTTGACCGCGGCTCATTAGTTCTCGTCTCGACGTTCGAGCCGTGTCTGATGTGTGCCGGAGCATTCATCAACTACAACATTCAAAAAGTTTACTTCATGAAAGAAAAGGAATTTTCCATCACCGGAAAAGAAGAAGCACGGTTCATCCGCTATTTGATGAGGCGAAGACAAGTCAAAAACAAGGATGAACAAGCCTCCCTTTTTGAAAAACATCCCGGCTATCCCGCAAGGAAAAAGCAGCCTTCTTCACTGGTGTTGCCGCAATAGTAATTCATAAACCTTTCTATATTCAGAGCATGTCCATTCTATTTCATGTTTTTCAGCCAGTTCGCGATTCGCAGACTGGATTCCGCGGATTACCGGCGGTTGAACAATAAGCTTTTCGATTTTTTCTGCTAATCCCTCCGCATCTCCGGGCATGACAACAAAGCGGTCATCGCCAAAATCGGCAAGCAATCCAACTTTAGTTCCAACCACGACTACTCCCGAAGCAAAAGCCTCCATCACAACAACGGCTTCTCCTTCATACAACGAAGTTACGAGGAGAAAATCAGTTGCGTGTAATATAGATGGGATAGCTTCGTGCGGAACTTTCCCTTTCCATTGAATTTTATCGTTCACTCCCAACAAACGAGCATATTCCACAATTTGTCCATTCAACATATCCGGACCAGCGACCGTTAGCGTACACGCAAATTTCCGGACGAGGAGAGAGAATGCTCTAATGAGTGTGAAGGGGTCTTTGACTCTATTGAGATTGCCGATGAAACTGAATCGGATTGGTTCAGAAATGGTACCGTAACGAAACACAAATTTTGAAATATCCACTCCAAAGGGAATTACTGAGAGGCGTTTGTAAACAATGCCATTTGCGTTCATTGTGCGTTGTTGGAAGTTTGTGAGGACGGTAACGCGATCGGCTTCGCCAATACACCAGTGAATAAGCTTCCTGTAAACACTATTTCGCATATTGCCATAGCGTATTGCCGGAAGATAGACGGCATCACCGCCTAACAAACTGACCATGGTGGGCAAGCGCAATAACTTTCCAGCCAACACGGCTACAATCCCCTGATACATGACCCAGAAACCGTGCACGACGCTGAATTTCTTTTGCGCATTGTCTCTTCGTATCAGCCAAAAAAAATAGATTGACTTGAAAAGGCTATTCTCGCCAATAACCTTGGGAGGAAATGAGACTCGACAGAGGTTTGAATTAAGCGAAGGATGCAGCGTTAAGCGTGAAAAGGAGTAAATGTCGATGTCATATAACTCACCGAGGCGGCATATCAGGTCAAGCAAGGAAGGGATGTTGTCATCTTTTCCAATGCCTCCAGGAACAAGTATCGCGATACGGGGCTTATTCTTCACTCCGGCACTTTTCCTCTAATAATTTTCCGGCCGCCTTAACAATAATTTCCGGCGTGTAGCGCGACAAACATCGCACATCTCCAAACCGGCACTCCGGCTGCTGGCATTCGCCGCATTCGAGGTCCGATGAATCAAAATACGCAGACCATTTTCCAATCGGCTTCGACCATATGCTCCGCGTCGATCCGAATAGGGCGACGACCGGAACTTGAGCGACCCACGCCATATGCATGAGGCCGGAATCTTCTGAAACGACGAGATCCGATTCCTGCAGTATATTAAACGCTTCGGAAACAGTGGTTTTTTCTGCAAGGTTGATAAGTTTGTCGCCAAGTTTTTCTTTCAGGTAACGCGCTTTTTCTCGAATGTGTTCCGTTCCAAGCATCAGGAATTGTGTATCGGCATCAACACCGTCAATCCATCCGTTTGCAAACCCGACGAAATGTTCCAGAGGCCAGCACTTCGTGATGACGCTCCCTGCCGGGTTCAACACGATAAGTTTCTTACCAGGATTATAGCCCGCTTCATTCAGCGTGCGCAAGCCATGATGCTTATCCCGGAGGTCGAGACGCGGCAGCGACTCCGGTATCGGTTGAGCACCAAGGTTGTCGATTGTACTCCTTGTTCGATCACCGGCGGTATTCAAAGAAAACCTGTCAAACTCAGAAAAACTTTTCGGCCGCACTAGCCGCCGGATCATCCTGCTCAGCATATTTCTCTGGAGGTCGATGACAACATCGTAATGTTCCTTCCGCAGGTGCGGAACAAGTTGCATCGCATTTCCAAATTGCCGAGCGCGATCTCTCCCTCCGCCGATTGTGTGTACAGCCTCAAACATTTTCATATGGCGCGGGAGATCGCTGAACTCGTCCCTTGTAAAAAAATGGAATTGAGACGACGGCCAGATTGTATGGAGTGCCTGCAAATACGGAAGCGTGATAACAGTGTCTCCCAAAGCTTGAAATCGAATGGCGAGAATTTTCTGAGGATGGCTTTGGCTGTTCCACGGAACGGCGCTGGACGATTCTTCCTTTATTGAGATGGGCTTTACTGCATTCACTCGAATCGAGTAGGAATAGGTGTGAGTACCTGTTGTTCGATCCAAAACGTCCTGATACTTCCGTACAACAAAAATGCGACACACTCAATTCATGTATCGCATTTCAAAGGAAAACAAAATTATGGTTAGTGTACTTAACTCAACCGGGAATATTCAGAAGCGTCCGGCTGTTGGTAAATTCGTTGGAGCGTCCACTTCACGCCGTTATACTGCAGGATCGCTACCATCGTCACTTGAAATCCGTTGTACGTTCCGGTTGATGTCACCCGCATCTGCGTTCCCGAAAGTCCCGCCGGTCGGTCTGCAACGTACGTTACACTTCCCCCGTTAAAACTGACAGTGCTCGAGGGGAAGCTTGCACCGGAATCGCCTCCGATATCTCCTAATGCAAATTTTACGCCCGCATTGGAAATTTGACGCGCGTCGTCGTGAAAAGCTTGAGACTGCGCAACGTTGTAGATAGCCTGGTCTGTTGACGTAAACAGCAATGCATACATTCCAATCATTATGTATGCGCCAAGACCTATGATGACCTTTGATGTTCCCACGTATGATCCTTGTTAATTTGGCTTACCTACATGCAAGAACTTCTTCCGAAGTTTTGCCTTTCTTGCTTCAATTGAATACAAGATACGTAATTATTGTAAAAAAGCAATGGCGTAGATCACGTATTTATTAAACTAAGGTCTGAACGGGAGAAGGCTTAAATTCCGCCAAAGACTACGCCATTTGCCTGCAATTCCTAACACTTTTGCTGTTTCACTAGTTCCCGCAATTCACAAAATCAGGTAAATTCTCTGAAATACTTATCAAAAAGCCATTTTTTCAGCAAAATAGCTATCGCCGCAATAATCTGTATATCAATGGAAGACCGAAGAAAAGAATAATACTTGACACTGAAAATCCACCAATTACTGCAATAGCCAGCGGTTGCTGCATTTGGGCGCCTGCACCGATTCCAAGCGAAAGAGGCAAAAGTGCAAAAACCGCAGCGAGCGTTGTCATCAATATCGGCCTCACTCGCATGGAAGTGGCCCTCACTAATGATTCCTCCAGCGCCATTCCTTGCGCCTGCAGTATTTTCACTTGATGGAGTACAAAGATCGCGTTTTCTGCAACAATGCCGATGATCATGATGACTCCGACAAAACTTGAGATGTTGAATGTCACTCCCGTAATCCACAACGCGCCGAGTACTCCAAACAGGGAAAGAATGTTGACAACAAATATTGACAGAGGCACGGCAAATTCGCCAAACTCGAACAGCAGTACGATAAATACAAGCATGAACGCCGCGATGGCAACAAGAAGGAGTCCGTGAAATGATTCTTGCTGCGTTTGATAGACACCGCCAAATTCCATCGTCATCCCTCGGGGGAGATGGAATTCTTTGGCAAGTTTTTTCTTAATATCGTCAACGGTACTTCCCAAATCCCTCTGCGATATCCGGGCCGTGACTGCGACAAGCTGGCGCAGCCGTTCACGGTCGAGTTCTGCTTGTCCGGATGTTGTACGAATTGTCGCAATACTTGTGATTGGAACGAAAACTCCGTTTGCGTTGATAAGCCGGAGTTTTTCCAGCGCAGGAATATCAGTCCTGTAGATATCGGGAAAACGAACCCGGATTCCGACGAGCTTCTCTCCCCTCTGGATTTTACTTCCCCCTTCGCCTCTCATGATCGTTTCCAATTGATCGCGAACTTCACCCGGGCTAAGACCGGCAATTGAAGCTTTAGCCGGATCCACATCTACAATCAATGACGGACCGGAAATGACAATTCCGTTGAACGCATCAACGACGCCCGGAACCGTTTCGATCAATCGTTTTACTTCTTCGGCTTTTGCGTGAAGGAGTTCCGTGTCATCGCCGAAAAGTTTGATCTCAACCGGCGAAGGATTATTCGTCAAATCACCGATTACGTCCATCATCAGTTGCCCAAAATCAATTTGCAGGTTCGGCTCAGTCGCTTCAATTTGGCCGCGCACATCATCGATCACCTCTTCAATGTTCCGCGACCGCTTCTTTTTCAGTTTGACGAGATAATCGCCGTTGTTCACTTCGGTTAAAAAGAATCCCATCTGTGTTCCGGTCCGGCGGGAATACGAGTCCACCTCGGGAACGGACATGATGATCTTTTCTACCTGCATCAGTATTCGGTTTGTCTCGGTAAGCGATGTGCCCGGAGGAGAAGTATAATCCAAAACGAATGCCCCTTCATCCATCTGCGGCATGAAGTCGCTCCCAATATTTTGGTAGAGAAAGTACGTCGCAAGAATAACCGCGAAAGAAAAAGGAATGACGATCCAGCGGTATCTCAAAAGAGTTCGAAGTGTTCGCTCATACCGCTGCATAACTGTTGAAATGCGGTGATGATGTTCGATTTCACGGGCAATTTCCTTTTCCCGGATGAAAAACATGGAAAGCAAGGGCGCAAGGGTTATGGAGAAAAGAAATGAAATCAACATGGCGAACACGATGGTGATCGAAAGAGAAGCGAAGAATGCTCCCGTAACTCCGCCGAGAAATGCAAGGGGAATATGAATCACGATAGTACTGGCAGTCGAGCCGGCAATTGCAGGCATTAATTGTCCCAGCGATGCCGATGTCGTCTCGGCAAATGAGGTTCGCGCGCCGTTGGGGCCGGTACTCTTTGAGAAGTGAGTGAAAATGTTTTCAATAACAACAATGGAATCATCAATGATCAAACCGACGGCAGCGGCAATTCCGCCGAGGGTCATAATGTTGATGGTCAATCCGACTGCCGAAATGCATGCAATCGTGGAAGCAATCGTCGCCGGAACAACAAGGAGAATCACCAGGCTGATGCGCCAGCTGCGCAAGAAGAGGAAAATTACCACCATCGCAAGCACAACGCCGATAAGAATGCTGTCGCGCGTGCTCGCGATGGAGCTCATGATAAAATTACCTTGGTCGTAGAAATTCTCAAAATGGACCCCCGCCGGAATGTTGAGTTTAGCAACTTCTGTTGTTACATCCTTTCCGATTTGAACCGTGCTCCCGGTCGGCTGTTTTATGATATTGATTAATACCGCCTCCCGTCCGCGGGCTGTGGTGCGAATATATTTGTCCGCAACGGAGGCCTTCACTTCGGCCACATCCGAGACTTTCACGGGAACGCCGTTTTGAACAGCAACGGCAACCGCCCTGATATCATCGGCAGTTTTGAACAATCCGGAAACAAGAGAAAGGTACAGCTGATAGTTGTTTTCAACTAACCCCGTTGACGAGACAAAATTTGTTTTCTCGATCGCATCCGTTACTTGCCGGATATCAAGCCGGTACATCGCAAGTTTTTCCGGTGAGACGATTACATGGAATTCACGCGTATCTCCCCCTGTAATTTCAACTTTGGCAACGCCTTTTACCTTCATCAACGCCGGTCGGATTTGGTACAGTGCAATGTCGCGCAGATCTACCAGGCTCAGCGTATCCGAAGTCAGGCTGTATCCATGGATCGGAAAAACCGACACGCTCATCTGTTCCACCTGAACCGAGGCGGCCGCCGGAAGGACGTTCCGGATATTTGCGATCCGTCCCTGCAAAAGCTGGAGCGTTTGCAGTACATTGGAACCCCAGTCCAGCCCGATCGATATTTCCGTCGATCCGCGGCCGGTGATGGAACGGACAACTGTGACGCCTGGAATTGAGCTTGCGACTTCTTCAAGCGGTTTGGTCACTTCTACCATCATTCGCTCGGCGGGTTCTTCGCCGTTATCGGCGAGCACAACGATGCGGGGAAAAATAATATCCGGGAAGAGAGAGATCGGCATGTTAAACATCAACGCGATGCCGGAAACGACAAACACGACAACGGAGAACAGAACTGCTTTCGCATGACGGCAGACGTATTCAAACAGACCCATTGTCAGTCCTGTCGGGCTACAGTAACGCGTGTTGAATCGGCAAGAGAATAGTTGCCTTCTGTAATCACCGGCATTCCGGCATGGACGTTTTCCCCAATTACTTCGGCAGAAGAATCGGTCGTGGTGCCGATTGAAACAGGTATGGTCTTCGCGAGCGAATCGGCGGTCAACGTAACAATGGAATACGAATTGTTCTCATCATCGCGGAGTACTGCGGTCTTGGCGACAAACAATGCATGATGCCGGCTTCCAGTTACGATCGTTGCTGTTCCGATAATGTCTGTTCGCAAAAGCGGTTGAGTATGATCTGCCGGAAGGAACCGAAGACGTACCTTGATCGTTTGGCTCTGGACGTCGGTCTGCGGATTGATGGCCTCGACAATGGCAGGAATTTCTTTTCCGGGTATCGATTGAAATCGGACCTGGCTCTGCTGGCCGATTTTGACCGACAGCAAATCGTGTATTGATACGTCGGCAAGAAAATCGACTGTTGAAAGGTCAATGATTGTCAGCAATTCACCATTCTCGACGACAAGCTCTCCTTCGCTGGCGCTTCGCGTCGAAACGATGCCGTCGAACTTGGCGAGGACGTTTACACAGTTCTGTGTTGATTTCGCAAGCTTCAGCACTTGCCCAGCCTCCGCTTTTCCTTCCGGTGTTGCGGCAGACTGCACCATACCTTCCGCGCCCATGATGGCAGCGTTCGATTCTTTTGATTGAATCACTGCAACGATGTCGCCCTGTTTTACAACTGTCCCTTCGTACACCTTCATTGCAATAATCTTTCCGGCAATGGGTGAAAATATTTTTTCTTTCCGGAGCGCATCGGTTCTCCCAAAAGCCGATACGGTGAGCACGGCTTCATGTTCAATCACTTCTTCGGTTTTGACCGCGACAACTGCTTTCACCGGCTGTCGGTCTGTATCGTCGTCGTTATGCTTCTGACGACAACCGATCATGGCTGTGAACAATGAGACAACAAAACACAAAAGGAAAAACAATTTCAATGCTGTTCTGTTTCTATTCATACATTATGGAGTAAGAAGTTGCTCTAATCGTGCCGATAAAAGTTGAATGTCTGCGTGCGCCTGCAACTCGGAAAGTTTAGCGTCTGTGAGCAATTGCTGTGCCGAGAGTACTTCGAGTGAAAGCGTTCCGCCCCCCATATACTTCGATTTTGTAAGAAGAAAATTTTCCTCCGCAAATTTTTTGTTGTAGCCCAATGACCGAAGACGCTCGCGTAATTTAATCAGCTGCAGGTGAATCTGTTTGGTGTCTGAAATTACCGAACGGCGTATCAATTCAGATTGAAGACGAAGGTCGTTTACAGCCCGTTGCTTTTGCTGGACGCGCAAGCCGGTTGCACCCCAATTGAAAAACGGAACCTCGAACAGAATACCGATTGAGTATCCGAGAATGCCTGCACGTTCCGCATACGGTACTCGCAGATTGTCTATCGACGTCAGAAGTCCTGCATCACCAATCAACGAAACTGTGGGGGAAAGTTCCTGCTGTGTCAGTTCTATTTCCAGTTGGCTATGTTGGATAGAGAGCGCTGCGAGTGATAAATCGAGGTTCGTAGCGGAGTCGGGCGCTGTTTGCAGCAGCGAATCGGCCGATATGCCGACTGAGTCGTTCAACGTGCCAATGACAATAAAGGTTGTATCAATTGTGCCGCCGAGCAGCTGCGCAAGAGTGTACTTGGACAGTGAATGCGCCGCAAGCGTTTTTTCGTATGAAATTTCCGCGTTGGAAAGCTGTACCTTCGTTTTCAGCAGATCGGTGTATGAGGCATTTCCGCCCCCGGAGAGCTGTTTTACTTTTTCCAGATAATCGGTAAGCTGGCCGATGCTTTCGGCTTCCAGCTGAATTTCCATTCCCGACCGAAGAACCTCTATGAATGCCTGTTTCACCGCATAACGCAGATCCCGTTCGGCCAGCCGGTATTCTTTAGCCCTGAGGTCGATTTCAACACCGATTTGATTCGCCCGAATGCCGCGAATGCCGCCGTCGTACACCGATTGCCGTGCAACAATCTGACCCGAAAACTGACCCCCGTTTGAAATAGCAGGATCGTATCCGAAATGGTCGGATGACGGCGCATAAATTGCGGAGCCTTCAAATTGAAGCTGAGGAAGTTTTGTCGTCAATAGTTCGTCGCGCGACAACACTGCGGACTGCAAGCCGTTTTCAGCGATCCGCAGTTGCAGGTTGTGTTGATGCGCGATCTCAATAGCCCGGTAAATGGAAAGGGTGTCGGTTTGAGCAATTGCTGCGGCACTATTCACGAGTAGTATTACGATAACAAGAAGCCCTGCTTCACGCCCGCATCCGGCCAGAGAGTTTCGTTTAAGCATTTCTCGTCTGTTAATTACATCTGAAAAGAATTCTTTTCCTCAGCCTGTGGTCCAACAGTTAACAATATACATTGAATGCTGATTCATGTCAAAAAAAAATTACAGATTGTAATTACGGCGTATCAAACGATTCCAAGACCCTCACCACATGGAGCAAAAAATCGCATCTTCTTTTGGCTGCAGGTTCAAAATTCATTAGAAAATGGGATTGATGTTGCGGAGAGATGAAAAACCGAAGCAAAGGGATAAGTCAAATTTCGGCAAGCAAGCCGAGCAGAGCATCGACACAATTGTCCATACTGAATCGTCGGAGAGCCTCTTTGCGGGCAGAGCGGCCGAGGGAAATCATGAGCGATTTGTTCTCCAGTATTTTTTTAATTGCGCAAGCGAGAGCATCCACGTTTCGCGGCTCGACAAGCAGCCCGGTTTGTCCGTCCGTGATAATTTCCGGCAGACCGCCGGCATTCGTCGCTATGACCGGCTTTTCCATCGCCATGGCTTCAATGACGACGAGCCCGAAGGTCTCGCCAAACGACGGAAGAACAAAAATATCCAGGGCGGCCATGAGACGAGGGACGTTGTCGGTAAAGGGAAGAAATTTGACATGTTGATCGACATCAATCGTACGGCAAAGATTTTCTAAGTACACTTTGTAGCCCGGCTCTCCGGCAGTTTCGTCCCCCGCGATAACAAACAAAACTTCTGGATGATGCTTTATTACTTCAGGGATGGCACGGAGCAGGATTTCCTGTCCCTTTCCAGGGTCGAGGCGTCCAAGCACACCGATGATTTTGTTTTCGGGCGGCAATCCAAAAAAAGACCGGGCTTCTGACTGGTTGAAAAGTGCCGGCTCAAACCGGTGAAAATCCGTGCCTAGTGGAACAACTCTTACTTTCGCCCTCGACACCCGAGTAAAGGAGACCACATTCTCCATCATACCGCGGGTAAGGGTTATCCAGAGCGAGAGTTTTGAAAAAAACCATGTATGCCACAGGTCCCGCTTATTGTGACGTGAGTCCATTTGCTGATAAAATACCAGTTTTGCGCCAGGCCAAATGAATGAGGCAATGGATGCGAAATGAATATCCTGCGATTGCATCAACACGACTCGTTCGATGTGGTGCTCCTTAAGAATTCCAGCAAGATGGAAAGATGCCTGGACGTCGCCGTACTTCCATCGCGGTGTAAGTGCGGCAACTTCAAGGCCTGATTCGGTGGCGCGCTGCTGAAGCGGAGATGATTGCGGAACGATAACCATTGCGTACGCCCCTTTGGCTTTAATAGCGTTTGCAAGGCGGAGCGTAGATAATTCCAGGCCTCCTAATGAACGGGAAAAACAGACCAAAGCAATCCGTTGTTGAGAGATAGTCATATTTTTGAAGGAAGTAATCCGACCCTCTCGATTGGGCGATAAGCTGGCAAGATCTGAATCCAAAGGATAATTATCATGGAAAAGAAAAATGCATCATCAGTTTCCAGCGACTTTCGGATGATTAGTGATAAATGGAATGTGTTTGAATACCTTGAAATTGATGATGATCGGATTACCTTACCCAGCCAATATAAGCGGTCGTATGAGGATTATCAAGAATGTCAGAGAAGCTGTCGGTTCCTTCTTAATTAACAATGCAAAATTTTTAACGTACCACTTTTTTGGGGCAAAGTGTCAAACATCTATTGATAAAAAACAAAGTTCAACGCTGCTCCATCCACAGCTTAGAAAGAGTGCTCCAATCGCTTGTTTCATGTCGCTCATCGAAAAGGTTATTGCGCCGTAGAAGTATCTCGCACTGCCAATTGTATTTTTGCCCACATCGTAAACGGCTCTCCTTGTCCGCCGGAGGATGACCTTTCGCGACCGCTGCCGCCGCCCCCGCCACGGCGTCCTCTTCCACCGCCACCTCCGCCTCCAAAGCCGGCTCCGCCTTCCCCGCCCATACCACCGCGCCCGCCACCATTTCCTTCAGAAACTCCTTCCGGAGGTTTCGAAGAACTCTTGTTTGAAGTTTCAGCACCAACTCCGAGCAGGGCTCCCGGTTTTGCTCCGATCGCAAACGGACTGGAGCTCTTTTCTGAAAGCGGGACTTTTAATTCATAAACAAGCACGCCGTTTGCCGTTCTATATTTGGCTTCAATTCCCCCCGCTTCCGCAAACGTCATTGGATGATGATCATCTTTTCCTGGTCCCTCAATTTCCAGGTCATCAAACGGGAGGTCTTTTTGTACTGTTGTAGATTGATTCTCGGCATCTGTTCCATTCTCCGCCGATGACCGCATAGCATTGAAGTCCAATGGATAGTGGACTCCGAATTTCTCATCCTTGCCCCCTTCAACATCAAACCAAAAAGTAATTCCACGCCTCGCGACCTGGCTTCGAAGACTTCGATTGGTCGAGACGAGTCCGATGTAAATAAAATCGGAATCGTTCATTATCCCGATCGATGTTTCCTTGTCGTCAAGAAGCACGAGCGAATTTCCCCACTCGGCGTTCTTGCCATCGATGACAATCGGCCGGTTCCGCCAATGACTCTTGAGGTCGATCATGCCGCAACCGGCCATGAGACAAAGAGACACGATGAGTACGTTCTGAAAACGTAATCGTTTGGACCATACACCCCGCCGAAACGCTGCGGCCATTTGTGCAAATACTCCCATCACTCAATGCCTTTTCTGCAATTCAGGGTTTAAAAAGATTCAACCGCGAGATGATGTCTATTTTCGAATCACTGTTTTTGAATATGCGCCTACCATGACAAACACTTTGAAAACAAATGTGCCATGCCGCGATGCTTTTGATTAGAACATCATCCCTGATAAAGGTTTAACTTTTTAAACCTGGTTTTGAGAGCGCTTGCCGGATGAAAAACAGGCAATTCTTGAAACGCTTTTCTTCCCTCCATTCTTTACGCGCCATCGTTGAATGCCTTAAGGGCGCTTCATGTTTTTTGTGAACTCATTCAAAATTGTTCGGAGGCTCGGTTCCCCGATTTCTTCCAGTTCGTACGTCACGCGGAGCGCCGGTTTTTTGATTTTCACGATACGTTTCAGGTCAATCGGTGTGCCGATGATGACCACATCGCACGGAACCTTGTTGATCGTTGCCTCCAGGTCCCGAATTTGCTGATCGCTGTAGCCCATCGCCGGCAGGAGTGTGCCGATTTTAGGATATGTCTGAAAGGTGTTTTTGATTTCTCCCGTTGCATATGGGCGCGGATCGATGATTTCCGCGGCGCCGAATTTCTGCGCTGCAACGGTCCCGGCTCCGATCCTCATTTCACCGTGAGTCAACGTCGGCCCGTCTTCGATCACAAGCACCTTTTTACCAGCTATCATTTCGCTGTGTTCGAGAATAATCGGCGATGCCGCATCCACGATTTTCGCTTTTGTGTTGACGCTGCGGATATTCTCTCGGAGTTTGATCACCGCTTCCGGCGAAGCGGAATCGATTTTGTTGATAATGACGACGTCTGCCATGCGAAGGTTTGCTTCGCTCGGATAATACGTCAATTCATCCCCGGTTCTCAGCGGATCTGCCACGACAATATGAACGTCGGGCTTATAGAACGGAAGATCATTGTTCCCGCCGTCCCAAATGATAATGTCGGCATCGTTCTCGGCCTGCCGGAGAATTGCTTCATAATCCACCCCGGCATAGATGATTGTTCCGCTGACGATGTGCGGTTCGTATTCCTCCATCTCTTCAATCGTGCATTTGTGCTTTTTCAGATCGGCGACAGCTGCAAAACGCTGTACTTTTTGTTTCTCGAGATCGCCGTACGGCATCGGATGGCGGACAGCAGCGACGCGGAACCCGAATTCATGCAGCAGCTTGGCTACTTTCCTGCAGGTCTGACTTTTTCCGCTCCCTGTGCGCACTGCGCAAACGGAAACTACCGGCTTGCTGCTTGTGATCATTGTTTCCCGTGCACTCAGAATTTTGAAGGCCGCTCCAGCCGCAGTCGCCCGCGAACCGAGACTCATAACGCGGCGATACGGCACATCGCTGTAAGAAAAAACTACTTCATCCGCCGCATGCGTTATAATCAACCGCTCAAGGTCTTTTTCCTCATAGATCGGAATCCCTTTCGGGTATAAGGCGCCCGCTAACGAAGCCGGGTACTTCCTTCCCGCGATATTAGGAATTTGCGCAGCGGTAAATGCGACGACATTATACTGTTCATTGTTACGGTAGACCATATTAAAATTGTGAAAATCTCGGCCTGCCGCGCCAACGATAATTGTATTGATACGTTTATTTTCGGACATATAAATCTCCTTTTAAAATATTGTAGTTCGATGTCAGGCCAGCGATTGAATCACTTTTGTTATTCGAGCGCATGCCCAGTCGATTTCTTTTTTCGTAATGATAAGGGGCGGAGCGAAACGAATAACCGTATCGTGCGTCTCTTTGCATAGAATATTTTCCTTCATAAGCGCTTCACAGTACGGACGTGCTTTCGTGTCAAGAACGAGTCCGATCCACAAGCCCTTTCCCCGGATTTCTTTGATATGGGGATTTTTGATTGCGCGCAGTTTATCGATAAAATACTTCCCGAGTTTGAATGAACGGTCAACCAATTTTTCCTTTAGCAAAACCTTCAGCGCTGCGCACGCAACGGCTGCGGCGAGCGGATTGCCGCCAAACGTCGAACCGTGATCGCCCGGCTTGAACACGCCGAGAATTTCTTTACTCGACAACACGGCAGAGACCGGGTAGAATCCGCCCGAAAGCGCCTTTCCGATAATGACCATATCGGGGCGGATATCCTCATATTCGAACGCGAAGAGTTTGCCGCACCGGCCAAGGCCCGATTGAATTTCATCGACGATGAGCAGGACATTGTTTTCCTTGCACAGTCGTGCTGCTTCCCGCAAATACCCTTCTGGCGGAAGAACGATTCCTGCTTCGCCTTGAATCGGCTCTACAAGAAATGCTGCCGTGTTTTTGTTGATGGCTCGTTTTAATTCACCGGCATCGCCGTACTTAACAACCGGAAAGCCGGGTGTGAAGGGACCGAAGCCGTTCCGGTACTGCGCTTCGGTTGAGAAACTGATGATCGTTGTCGTCCGTCCGTGGAAGTTGTCCGTCGCGCAAATGATCTCCGCTTTGTTTTCCGGAATCCCTTTCACAGTGTAGCCCCATTTCCTCGCGGCCTTGACGGCAGTTTCCACCGCCTCCACTCCGGTGTTCATCGGCAGCGACGCTTCGTAGCCCGTCAGGTCATAAAGCATTTTGTACAATAACGGAAGCCGGTCGTTGCGGAATGCCCGGCTTGTCAGCGTAACTTTTTTTGCCTGGTCGATGAACGCTTTAAGAATTACAGGGTGACAATGCCCCTGGTTAACGGCAGAATATGCCGCGAGGCAATCGAGATATTTTTTCCCGTCGACGTCGGTCACCCAAGAACCCCTGGCTTTGTGAACAACAACGTCGAGGGGACGGTAGTTGTGAGCGCCGTATCGCTCTTCGAGTGAGATAGAGTCCTGAGTCTTCATAGATGAGTTCCATGCTCTTAGTGAGAAAATATACGTAAAACTAAAATGAACTATAGCAGGAATAGAGAAGGAGGAGTCAGGTCAAATTGAGGTAGTATGCGACCAGCGCTGTATCGACGAGCGCGGGCGACGGCGTGCCATGATGGTAAAATTTTAATGCACTATTATTCATGTTCAAACAACAGCGTAAGCAACGCCATGCGTACGAACAATCCGTTGCGCGATTGGCGAAAATAGACTGCCCTCGGGTCATTGTCCACTTCTGGATCGATTTCCACCGAGCGCGGCAGCGGATGCATGATGACGGCGTTCGATTTCATTTTTTTTAGAACGCCGGCATCGATATTATATGCCGAAAGATCGATATCGCTCCGCAAGAGCCGTTCACGGTCTATATGCGTCTGATACACGACGTCGATCTGCGAGAGAATTTTTTCCGGATTGTCCGCCAATTCATATTCAACTCTGTGATGATCCAAATACGCCAGGATATCGGGCTTGATTTGCATTTCCTTCGGCGCGATAAAATAGAGCTTCACACGCTCGAATTTACTGAGCAAGTACGCCAGCGATCGCGCCGTGCGGCCGTCGTCCAACGCTCCGATGAGCGCGACCGAAAGGCCGTTCAATGCCTTGCATTCTCTGTAGATGGTGTACAGGTCGAGAAGGGCCTGCGTCGGATGCTGGCCGCCAGTCCCTTCTCCCGCATTGATGACGGGAACAGCGGCGACGGCGGCGGCGCGTTTCGCGGCACCTTCTTCCGTGTGACGGAGAACGATGACATCGCTGCAGCTGGAGATGATTCGAATTGTATCTTCCAGATGTTCACCCCTCACCTCGGATGAAAATTCATTTGCACGCTCCGTGGAAAGAACGTCTCCCCCGAGCCTGTGCATCGCCGCTTCGAACGAAAACCGTGTTCTGGTCGAAGGCCGGTAAAACAGCGTTGCCATAATTTTATTTTCATAGTCCCGCGTTCCCCCCCGCGCAACAATCTTTTCCATCTGCTGCGTCCGGTCAAATAACTCCATCAACAGCGGAACCGTAAACTGCTGCGATTCGATGATGTGCTTCAAATGCATTGTATGCTCCGTATCAGACTTTCATGGAAAAATATGCGTACCGGCTTTTCCATCCACCGCATCGATAAGACATTCGAACGATGTAATGATCGCTTCCTTTCCCCCTTTTTTGAGAAAGCGGATCGCCGATTCAACTTTGGGTCCCATGCTGCCAGCGGCAAATTGTTTTTCGGCAATATGCTTTTCCATTTCTTTCACCGTTGTTTTCTCTATTGCGCGCTGCGCCGGTTTTTTGTAATCGAGATAGACTTGCTTCACATCCGTACTGATGATGAAGAGGTCGGCGGCAAGACTCGATGCAAGAAGCGCCGAGGCACGGTCTTTGTCAATTACCGCTTCAGAGCCGATGACAAGATAATGCTCTTTTTCGATAACGGGGATTCCGCCCCCGCCGACAGCAATGACAATCATGCCGAGGTCAAGGATTTTTCGGATAATGTCCTGTTCAAACACTTCAACAGGCTCCGGCGAAGGGACAACCCTGCGGTAACCGCGCGCAGAGTCTTCGACAATATTCCAGCCGAGTGTTTTTTGCTTCTCTTCTGCGTCTGCTTTAGAATAAAACGGCCCGATTGGTTTTGTTGGATTCTTGAATGCAGGATCGTTTTCATCAACCCGCACTTGTGTTAGAACAGTCATGACCGGTGTGAAAAGGCCGATCTGGCGCAGCTCGTACTCCATTGCGCGCTGAACAATATAGCCGATCTCACTTTGAGTTGTCGCAACGCAGATGTCGAGAGGATGCGTATACACTTCACCGGCCGCTCGCTCCGAACGAAGGAGAGCGGCGCCGACCTGCGGACCGTTACCATGCGTAATCACCACCCGCCATCCGCGGGCGACCATTTGAACGATGTTTCGCGCGGTTGCGTGGGCGTTTGCAAGCTGTTCGTCAATCGTCCCTCGTTCGCCCGCATGAATAAGAGAATTTCCGCCGATCGCTATGAGAGCCGTTTTAGGCATATTGCTCTTTCTATCACCTCTGCCCTTTTGAATGGATATCTCGTCGCGAAAAAAATCGTAAGTTAAAAGTTTTAAGTTTTAAGTTACAGGTCATAATTGCTAAAGGGAGCTACGGGTTTACTTTTCACGTTCAACTTATAACTTAAAACTTATAACTCTTCACTCCCTCTCCATCAACTGGTACATAATCGCTTTCTGGGCGTGCAACCGGTTCTCAGCTTCATCGAAGACCACAGATTGTTTTGAGTCGATCACTTCGTCCGTCACTTCATCTCCCCGGTGAGCGGGCAAACAATGCATAAAAATTGCATCCTTCTTCGCGCCAGCCATTAATATTTTATTTACTTGATATGGAAAAAAGATTTTTTTCCGTGTTTCAGCTTCCGATTCTTGTCCCATCGATGCCCAAACATCCGTGTACACGACGTCGGCATTCCTCACTCCTTCGACAGGATCATGAACAACTTCGATCCGTGCACCCGTTGCTTTTGCATCGGCTGTTGCCTCGTCCAACGCTGTACCGCTTGGCTCATATCCGGACGGACAGGCCACGGTAACATTCACTCCAAGCCGCGCACCGGCAAACATAAGCGAATGGGCGACATTATTGCCATCGCCGACGTAGCAGAGCTTTAATCCCTTGAGTTTTTTCTTTTTCTCCAGGATCGTCATGAAGTCCGCCATCGCCTGGCACGGATGAGAGTAATCGGTAAGGCCGTTGATGACGGGAATTGCCGCATGCTTTGCCATGTCGATTACGATCTGATGCGCAAACGTGCGAATCATAATTCCCTGTACCATGCGTTCGAGATTTTTTGCCACATCGTAAACCGACTCGCGTTTCCCAAGGCTGATTTCCGCGGGCGACAAGTAGAGCGAGAAGCCGCCGAGCTGCTGGATACCGACGTCAAACGACGTGCGCGTGCGCAACGACGGTTTTTCAAAAATGAGCGCAAGCGTTTTGCCCCGCAATGCCTTGGCGAATTTCTTCCTATTGGCTTTCATCTTCCGTGCGAGAACAAACGTCGCGAGAATTTCTTTCGTGGTCATATCCCGAACGGAAAGGAAATCATTTGCTTTCACGGCTGAACTCCTTCATTAACATACATAGCTGGAACTGTTTATTTTAATAGGGTCAACTTTTTTGTTTGGACAAATTGACCGGCTTGGAGCCGGTAGAAATATACCCCGCTCGGCAGGCTGCCTGCGTCCCATTGTATCGTGTGCGTGCCCGGATTCAACATTGCGTCTTCCAACGTCGTTACTTCGTTCCCGAGTACATCGAATATTTTCAACGTAACACGGCGCGTATCGACAATCGTAAATTGGAAATTGGTCGCCGGGTTAAAAGGGTTGGGGTAATTCTGTTCAAGCTGATAGTTCAACGGATGGAGACCGGCGGCAAATGTTCTCACAGATACCAACGTTCCGCCTTCTTTCAAAACGATATCATTGTTGGGGTCAAAGATAACAGCCGTAGGGTTCCTGTTGAACGTAAAACTGAATTCCTGCTTGTTGGATGTATTCGTTACGCGTATAGTCGTGTCCGGGCCGCTGTCAAACGAGAATTTCAATTCAACCGGCATGGTAAAAAACGGCGCGTTTGTCTGCGTTTGATTCATCGTAACGTCAACCTTGTGTGCTGCAGGGTCAATCGAGTAATAATTGTTGTATACCGGATGGTTGGGTTCCTTGAGCCATTCATTGAAGAACCAGTGCAGGTCCTGGCCCGACACATCAGATATCTTTTGAACGAAGTCATCCGTGATTGCGTTCTTCAACCGAAAATTCAACGGGTCCGTTGCATAACCTTTAATCGAAGCAAAAAAGACGGAATCGCCGAGCACGTACCGAAGCATGTGCAGAACACACGCTCCTTTATAGTACGTAATTGCTAGATTGAACATTGTGTTTTCATCGGGTGTCGTCACCGCCCATTGAGGGTTGTAGATCGGCCAACCCGGATTCCCGGCGACGTAACCGGCTGCGTCTGCGAGTATCGCGCTTTTGTAGAAAGAATAGCCGCCGTTATATTCATCCCATAGCGCCTCACAATATGTCGCAAAGCCCTCGTTCAACCAAACGTCGGCCCATGTGCCGGGACTTATGATGTCGCCGAACCAATGATGCGCAAACTCGTGCGACACCAGACCCTCACTCCAGCCATTATACTCAAGGCTTATGAGCGTCTGATTTTCCATGCCTCCCCATATAAATCCTGCATCCTGAGCAATTGTAGCAAAGCCGACTTTTTCAAAAGGATACTCGCCGAAGAGCGTTGAATACTGTGTTGCCATTGGAAGAATAATTGTTTCGATGTCTCGAAGAAATTTAACGGTCTCTCCGCTGTTCCAATAGAACAGAACCGGTATGCTGTCGTCGGGATTTGAAGGTTTTCTCCAATACTCTCTGTCCAGATTGTATTCGACTTTGCCCGTCATCACCATTAAGTATGTTGCGATTGGGTCGCGGCTTATCCAATGATAATAGATTTCGTCGGCTATTTTTGTTGAGTCGGCCAACCTTCCGTTCGAGCCAAGTTTTACCGTGGACGGAACTTTTACCGTTAAATCGAGTGTAGCCTTGTCCGATGGATGGTCCCAGCATGGAAACCATTTGCGCGCTCCTTCCGGCTCGCAATCGGTGAACACCATTCCGCCGCTTACATAAAAAGCGCCGTCCGCAGTATCGTTATGCCGATAGTATATCTTCACACTCGCGGTATCGTTCGCTTGCAAGGTCGAGCCGAGTGTAATCGTCAGAATGTCCCCGGCATGAGAAAAGAATTTCCCGGCGAAGGCAACGGAATCAATCGTCAGCGATGAATTGACGGCATTCAATTGGATTGCATTGAGCGCAGAATCGACTTTGAATGTGATTATATTTGTTGCGGTGTACGATTTGGGATAGGGCGGCAGGAAACAACTATCGATATCGAGAAAGAGCGTATAGTTCAACACGTCAAACGAATGCTGCGGCGTGTTGGCGGATAGTTCTTTCATGAGTGTCCCGTACTGCTTCATCCTTTTCTGAGAACAAAGGTCCGCCCCTGTCACGTGCCGTGCTTGCGGGAACACCATACCAGTTATTATGACCGTTATAACGAAAAAATTCCTGAAGAGTACGAAGCCGTGTGTCATATGCCGATGAATCATCGTAGAATCTGCTCACCCTCAGTAAATATAGCAAATTTTTTTGTTTGTCTCCCGCCGTTGTTTATCCCCTAAAACTTAGAAAGTAACAAAGAGTTTGTCGGATATTGTTTGACTAGTTTGAGCACAGCAAGCATCGCTTCACGGGGAGGCATCTTCGCAATCGACCGTCTGAGCGCCTGATACGCGCCTGTTTCGCTGCCAAAGAGGAGTTCTTCCCGCCGCGTTCCCGATACGGGAAGATTGATCGCCGGAAAAATTCTTTCGTTTGCCATACCCCGGTCAAGTACGAGTTCCATATTCCCCGTCCCCTTAAATTCCTGAAAAATCAGCTCGTCCATGCGCGAGTTCGTTTCGATCAGTGCCGTCGCAATAATTGTGAGCGAGCCGCTGTGTTCACAGTTGCGTGCCGCGCCGAAAATACGTTTGGGAATCTCGAGCGCGCGGATATCCACGCCGCCGGACATTGTGCGGCCGCTGCTTTTCTGGTGGATGTTGAACGCCCGTCCAAGGCGGGTGAGCGAGTCGAGGAGCACGATGACATCTCTCCCTGTTTCAACTTTTCTTTTTGCGTATTCGAGGACTAATTGCGCGAGACGAACATGGCTTCCGCGATCACTGTCGCTCGAACTCGCAAACACCTCCCCTGAAATCGAACGCCGCATATCGGTCACTTCTTCCGGACGCTCGTCAATCAACAAGACAAGAAGATCAATCTCCGGATTATTGATGCTGATCGCATGTGCAAGTTGCTGCATGAGCATTGTCTTTCCGGCTTTAGGAGGAGAAACAATCAGCGCCCGCTGCCCTTTGCCGACCGGACAAAACAGATCAACGATGCGCATGGAGATATTGCTCTTCTCTCCCTCAAGCCGGATGATTTCGTTGGGTGATACAACTTCATACGACGAAAACTCCTTGACGGTCTTCCACTCTTCGGATGGCAACCCGTTAATGCGTTCGATCGTTACACCCTGCGGTGTTCCTCTTCCGGATGCATCGGCGCTACCTTCAACCAGAACTCCGGGCCGAAGGGCGAAGCGCTGGATGAGAGGAGCTGAGATATGGACATCTTTGTCGGTATGGGTGAGGCCGTGCGAGAGCGTCCTGACGAAGCCGCGCCGCTGCGGATCAATTTCAAGTATGCCGGAATAGGATATTGACATGATGGATTAGTGTGAAATCAATGGGATGAATTTGCTAAGCACGGCGGTTTTTCTTGAACCCCCATTTATGTCTGCGCTGGGTAAAAAACGCTGCGCGGTCAATAATTGCAAACCTCTCTCAAAAATCATTTTCTTTTCATCCATTGCAATGAGTGAAAGGATTTTTGAGATCGTTTCCAGCAATCTTTTGTCAGAGAAAATCCGACAGGTTTCAGCTTAGTATTCGCAAGGCAGGAATCCGGGGGTTTTCATCTATACATTAACAACCCGTCGAGCCGCAGCTTCCGCGAGGTCGCAGACCTCTGTGTGATTGTTCTACATCCGTCTTCGTATTGTAAGATACGCGACTTCCCGGTCAATGGCAAACGTTGATAATGCTCTGTTATCAGGTTTGTTGGCTTCGGTCTCAGCTTTTAGGTTTATTCTTTACGTCCGTAATCTATTGCAGATCGTTCTACAGCACGACTTTTCTATTGAAGTATTTTGAATAGTCGCGCGGCGGAGCGGGCGTGTATTGCTCTTTGATAAGGTGTGAAGAAATAAGAAAGTCCGCGGTCGAGCGGTTGCAGGCAGTCGGTATATTATAGAGGACGGCGATCCGCAGCAACGCCTTGACGTCGACTTCGTGCGGCTGCGGCTCCATCGGATCCCAGAAAAAAATCAAAACATCAATGCCGCCTTCCGCAATCATCGCGCCAAGCTGTTGGTCGCCGCCGAATGGACCTGACTTCAGCTTCAAAATTCTTATTTCATCTCGATATTTTGTGCCGGCATTCTTCTTCAACTCTCCGTTTACCAATTTTCCGGTCGTTCCCGTGCAAATCAATTCGTGATTGAGGAGCGTGCCGCTGTTATAGCTCACCCATTCCACCATGTCTTTTTTGCAGTTATCGTGCGCAACGAGCGCGATTCGTTTTACCGATTCCATTGTTTTCTCCTCAAGATTGCCATGGTTGTTCTGCGAAAGTAAATGCGAAATCGAAATATCGAGAACGACTGCTGTCTGCTGCATACGACAAACCCCGATGCCATAAAAAATCGGGGTTTGCGTGAATATTATGTAGACCCTTAGGCTTTTGGTGCAGCTTCCTTTACCTGTTTGTAGACTTGTGCAAGTACCGCGCCTGCGATAAGGTACTCAACAAGGGTAAGCAAGAACCAGTGTATTGCAAGCATATGAGGAATCGGATAGCTGGCATACGAACCAAGTGCAAATCCGCTGCTGATAATCATTCCGACATAAAACCCGTACCGTAAGCCTTCCATAATTCCTTTGTTTTCGTATCCCTTGGAAAAGATAACAACAAAAAAGAAAGCGGTGATGATCTTAACAACATGCAACACCCACATCTTTGCCATCATATCGGCGCGCCATACATTTTGCATGGCCATGTACGTGCTCATCAAAATTACGCCATGGATGATTGCATCTAGCACCTCGAGAGTAACAAACACTGCAACGAAACCGAGCAACATTTTTTTCATGGATCTTCTCCTTAGTGGTGAATGTGGAAAAATGCCGTTTGTGGTTCCAAAATCGAGCAAGTATAGAGATATATCGAATGATTGTCAAGTACGGAGGGTGGTGGTGGGTATAAAGTCAAAAGTTGAGACTTCTGAAAAGTTGCTTTTTCTGGTGGGACAAACATTCCTGTTTGTCATTTTTGATTCAAATCTAACAAATTCTGACGGACAAGAATGTCCGTCCCACCATTGTAACTGATTTTTCAGATGCCTCAAGTTATAAGTTTTAAGTTAAAAGCATGCAACAGAAAACGAAAAACTTATAACTTAAAACTTACAACTTTTAACTCTTATGTCCGCATCAGTTTCTTATACTTGATCCGGTGCGGCTGGTCGGCGGCAATGCCGAGGCGCTTTTTCCTGTTTTCTTCGTACTCCGAATAATTCCCATCATACCAGAAAACTTTGCTTTCCCCTTCAAAAGCAAGAATATGCGTTGCGATGCGGTCGAGGAACCAGCGGTCGTGAGAGATGACAACTGCGCAGCCGGCAAAATTCATCAACGCTTCTTCGAGCGCGCGAAGCGTATTCACATCGAGGTCGTTTGTCGGCTCGTCGAGCAGAAGAACGTTCGCCCCTTCTTTCAGTATTTTTGCAAGATGGACGCGGTTGCGCTCTCCCCCTGATAGCTCTCCTGTTTTCTTCTGCTGGTCGCTTCCGCTGAAATTGAAGCGCGCGACATAAGCGCGTGAATTGACATCGCGGCTGCCAAGCTTCAAAATATCCTCGCCTCCGGATATTTCCTGCCAGATCGTTTTCTCGGGGTCGAGGGGACGGCTCTGGTCGACGTACGCAAGCTTCACCGTCTCGCCAATTTTTATTTCGCCGCTGTCCGGTTTTTCCGTTCCGGTGATCATGCGGAACAACGTCGTCTTACCCGCCCCATTCGGGCCGATGACGCCGATGATGCCCCCGTGGGGAAGGGAAAAATTCATCTCTTCGCAGAGAAGATTATCGCCGTACGCCTTCGAGACGTTGTGCGCCTCGATCGCGACATCGCCAAGCCGCGGACCGGAGGGAATAAATATTTCCAGCTCATCATCCCGTTTCTCGGATTCACCGGCGAGCATTTTTTCGTACGCCGCAATGCGTGCTTTGCTTTTTGCATGGCGCCCTTTCGGATTCATCCGAACCCATTCCAGCTCTTCCGACAACGCCTTTTGCCGTTTTGATTCCTGCTTCTCTTCGAGTCCGAGCCGTTGCTGCTTCTGCTCAAGCCAGGAAGAATAATTTCCCTTGAATGGAATACCCTCGCCCCGGTCCAGTTCCAATATCCATCCCGCCACGTTGTCGAGAAAATACCTGTCGTGCGTAACGGCAAGAACGGTCCCTTTGTACTGGCTGAGATGATGCTCAAGCCAGGCGACGGATTCGGCATCGAGATGGTTTGTCGGTTCGTCGAGAAGCAGCACGTCGGGTTCTTGAAGAAGGAGCCGGCAGAGCGCCACGCGGCGGCGTTCTCCTCCCGACAGCACGCTTACCGGTGTATCGCCGGGAGGGCAGCGAAGAGCATCCATCGCTTGTTCTAGCTTGCTGTCGATGTCCCACGCGTTGAGGTGCTCGATCTTGTCCTGAAGGTTTCCCTGTTTCTCCAGCAGTTTATCAATGTCGGCGTCCGGCTCGCCGAATTTCGCGGTGACGGCTTCGTATTCTTTGATGAGTGCAACGATTTCGTGCACACCTTCTTCGACAATCTCTTTCACCGTTTTCGCCGCATCCAGCTGCGGTTCCTGCGGAAGGTAACCGAAAGATATTCCCTTCTGCGAGGTAATCTCGCCGACGTATTCTTTGTCCAGTCCTGCAATGATTCGCAACAACGTGCTCTTCCCGGCGCCATTCAGTCCCAGCACGCCGATCTTTGCGCCGTAAAAGAATGACAGGTAGATATCTTTCAGAACCTGCTTGTTCGGCTTGTGGATCTTTCCCACGCCGACCATCGAAAAGATTATTTTATTGTCGCTCATCGAACTCCTAAAATAAACCGCATTATCCCGCCGACTCTTGTCCGGTATCCAGATAAAGAACCTTATCGTCGGCATTGTAACCGAACAGTTCGCCGTAGCGCGCCCATCCCACCATTGTTTCAAAGAGCTTCTCCACGTCTTCGTTGGGGAGAAGAATTGCGAGCTGTTCAAGAACAATTTCTTCGCTGAGATTCAGCGCTTCGGTCCGCCGTAACATTCCGGAGACGACTTCAAACAGGCGAAGGGAAAGCATCTGCTGCTTGAAGAGAAGTTTTCTATTGTTCACGTCCCCCTTGAGAAATTGTTTCCCGGTGTCGGTGAAGACAACGTTATGCTTCGGCGTGTCGACAAAATCGAGCAGCTCTGCTGCTTTCACAACAGTGATCGTCGAACCAAAATCTTTTCCTGTCTTCTGGGCAAGGTCGAAAATATCGATTGTACCGTTATGGTCGTCGAGAATTTCGAGCAGACCAAGAATTTCGCCCGGCGTCACATGCGGGAGCGGTTCTACGTGCCGTGGTACGGTCGTCGGAACGGCGGGAGTGACTTCATCCGGGATGATTGCGTTCGTGATGATGTCATGAATGTGGTCGATCATGGCAAGGAATGCGGGTGAACGCATATCCCGCGGGTGAGGCATGTCGTTTTGCAAGATAATTCGAATTGCGCCGGGGTTGGTGCTCAGCACCACAATACGGTTCGCAAGAAACACCGCTTCGCGAATGTCGTGCGTAACAAAAAGGACGCTTTTGATCTCCACCTTATGGTCGAGCCAAAGACTGAGAACTTCTGCGCGAAGGTTTTCCGCCGTCAGCACATCGAGGGCGCTGAATGGTTCGTCCATGCACAGCAACTCCGGCTGGACGACGATGGCACGTGCGATGCCAACGCGCTGTTTCATTCCACCCGAAAGCTCCTTCGGGTATGCTTCTTCAAACCCCTCCAAGCCGACTTTGTCTACTGCCTGCCTGACTCTGGTGCGGACTTCTTCCTCCGGCAACTGAAGCCATTCCAACCCCATAGCAATATTTTCGTGCACCGTCAACCATGGATATAATGCAAAATTTTGAAAGACGATCGATGCGCGAGGATGAAATCCCACGAGCGGTTTATCGTACGCAAGCACTTCACCCGTTGTCGGTGTGATGAGTCCGGTGAGAATCCGCATCATCGTGGACTTTCCCGAGCCTGACGGCCCGAGAAGGGCGACAATTTCGCCCGCATGGATCTGCAGCGAAATGTTTTCGAGCACTTTTAAGTCCGCTCCGTTCGGGAGAGTGAATTCCTTGCAGACGTTGCGGATTTCGGCAATGGCGGTTGAGTTCATTTGTTAAGGCTAAATTGAGTTTCTGCAATTCGATAGAGTTTCTTCCAAAAAAGCTTATTGATGAGAACAACAGTGGCTGCCATGACAAGCACACTGGCCGCGAGAATCCCGAAATTGCCGCTGTCGGTCGCATTCGTAATCGTGGACCCGAGTCCGGTAGCGACAAGAATTTTATCGCCGAAGTGAACATATTCCGCAACGATGCTTGCGTTCCACGCTCCGCCAGTTGCCGTCACCCAGCCGGTGACCAGCGACGGAAATATGCCGGGGAGTATCAGCCGTTTCCATGTTTGCCATTGGGTCAGGCGGGAAACATAGGCGACTTCCCTCAGGTCCTGCGGGATCGCCATCGCACCGGCGATGACGTTGAAAAGAATGTACCACTGTGTGCCGAGAAGCATCAACACGACCGCGCCAACCTCGATCCCGATCCCCGCTCCCGACAAGGCCAGAATCACCAGCGGAAAAAGCATCGGTGCGGGAAACGATGCAGCCACTTGGGCCACCGGCTGCAGCACGCGGGACAATTTTGGGTTCAGCCCAATCGCAACACCGATAGGAATCATGAACGCTGTTCCGATCACGACCGCGACGAGTACGCGGATGAACGTGTACAGCAGGCGTGAAAAGATTGTAAGCCATTCTGCAAAGTTCAACTCGGCAAAGAGCGAAAACATTTTCCATGCCCCGAGAAGAATAGCGGCAAACATAAGAGCGGTAACAATCCAGCCGGAGACTTTCTTTAGAAGCGGACCGACGTTTACCGGCGAAATCACTTCCCGTTTTTCGAAAGCGATGATACCGTTGGTTACTCGCAGCGAGACGGAAGAGAACACCGGTTCCCAGACTCGCTCGCGGGCAAACTTCAGGAGCTTCGATTCCCGCAGCAAATCGAGGACGAAAGATTTCTCCGTTTCGGACGCCTCGGTATCCTCAAATTTATATTTCTGCGCCCAGGCAACGATCGGGCGCCAGAAGACCTGGTCGACCAGGACAATCATGGTTGTCATGGCAATGATAGCATAGATCATTGCCGGGACGTTCCCCTGCGAGATCGCGACGCTCATGTACGAACCGATGCCCGGAAGCCGGAAATCCTTTGTCCCCAGCACGAACGCCTCGTTGATGGTGAGGAAAAACCAGCCGCCCGCCATCGACATCATGCTGTTCCATATCAACCCCATCGCGGAGTAGGGCAATTCCAGCTGGGTGAATCGCCGCCACCAGCCGAGTTTATAGACACGCGCTGTCTCACGCAGCTCCGTCGGAATGGAACGGAGTGAATTATAGAAACTGAAGGTCATGTTCCAGACTTGCCCCGTGAAGATCATGATCACGGCAGCAAGCTCAAGCCCTATATTCGACGTCGGAAATATCGCAACAAACGCCAGTACGAGTGTAGGAAGAAATCCGAGGACGGGGATGCTCTGCAGAATATCGAGAAGCGGAATCATGACCTTCTCCGCTCTCTTGTTGTACGCTGCTACGTAACCGTACACGATTGTGAAGACGAGAGAGATCGCGTATGCAACAAATCCCCGCACGAGAGAAAAAAATGTGTACTTCGGCAATGCGAGGGGCGAAAGGTCGATGTCCACTTTCGGACGCAAGACGCCGTTCCATTCTTTTCCGACGCCGACGAGGCTGTACAACAGCGCCGCCAGTGCAAGGAAGACCAGCGGGTCGACCCAACTGACGGAACGACGAAGACGTACGTAGGCGCGAATCAGAGACATGAAGTGAGAATTGGACTGCTATGAAGATATTGAAAAGGAGTGAGAGAGGCAATAAAGAAACCGTGAGGGAACTGTTATTTTAAAGATACCGGGATCCCGCGTACTATCTTTTTATAGTTCGCCCACGCGGCGCTGTCGGCAATCGGTCTATTTATGTACGCCTCTTCTCTTCGAAGCCGAAGGATTTCAGCGCACCGGTCGTGAGAATTAGGATGCGTGTTGATCCATTCGAAGTGTTTTGGAACGTCGTTCTTTTCCTGCGATAGACGAAAAATTACGTCGGCAAACGCTTCGGGGTCAATCCCAGCTTTTGCCATCATGTGCACGGCAGAAGCATCTGCCTCGCTCTCCAGCTTCCTGTCAAAGGCTGTTGAAGAGAGCAGCCTCGCCGTTTCCCGCGCGATTTCTCCGTTTGCCTCTCCGCCGGCAAGTGCCGCCAGCATCGAAAGCCCGACTTCTTTCCTGAGCCGTTTCATGATGTGCCCATGCTCGATATGGCCGATCTCGTGCGCGATCACGCCGCTCAATTCTTCGGGCGATTTACAATAGCGTATCATACCTGTGTATACAATAAGGTGCCGGTCCGGGAGCGCAATTGCGTTGACCTCGTTTCGGACAAGAATGTGGAGGGTAATTGAAGAATCTTCGATGCCGTTTGCTGTGCAGAGCCTCTTCTTGATGCCGTTGACGAATGAATACACGGTATCCGAATCAAGTTCGCCGCCCCCTTTTTGCAGCTCATTGAGAATCAATTCTTGCAGGTTATGCTCGGCTTCCTTTGTCAGTTCCTCAACCCGAAAATATTTGAGATAGTCGATGCTGCCGAGAAGCAACCAGGTGCCGAAAAACAGAACGGCGAGAACAATGAAGTGAAGGATGATCTTCGCCATGCTATGTTTTCACCAACGTTTCCGTCAGCGGGCCGAAGAACCACCAGACGATATGTTTCCCTTTCCGCGTCTGAACGGCTGCATAGATTGTTGCAATGAACTCGACGAGGTTAAACAGTATGATGGTGAGGATGTACGCAATATAGTTGTTTGAAACTGCCGTGCGGTCGAAGATAATTCCGAGCGTCCAGTACAAGCCCGCAGCGTTGACCGGCAAAGTAAATCCCTGCGCCAGCAGCGTCTGCGTGCAATGCCAGCGGACGAAGCGGGCCGACTTCCTGTTCGACAAAAAGAATATTGCCGACGCGATGACGTTGACGATCGGCAAAGGAAGTCCGACCATAATCACGACGAGCGACATCAAATAACTGTTCGAAGCTTTTTCGGTTTCGTATTCGTCGGGTGTGTAGGAAAATTCCCGGAGCGGCACGCTACAACCCTTTCGTAATATTCCAAAACCAGTTGAGCGCGACGATTGCAGCGGCACATGCGGCGAGCAGTTTATTGTGCGCAAGGAGATGTTCCATTTGCGTATACCGGCGGTAGAAACTGTCGCTGTGTTTGAAAGCATCAATGACAATCCACAACGGAATAACAACGAGTGCAAAGGCAAGCATCATGCCGAAGGGGTTCAACATCAACGATTCGCGGAACTGTCCGTTCATGAGCAACAGCAGCGATCGGGTCGTGCCGCACGACGGGCACGGAAGGCCGGTGGCCTCTTTAAACAGACAGACCGATGGGACGGCGGAATGAGCCGAGCCGTCAATAAAATTCAACCCGATCCAGGCGTAGCCAACCAGCACCAGACCTGTCAGGACAGTGTAAACTTTTCTTCCGGTCATACGAAATCTAGAACAGTACTTGTAGGACTTGGTGTAAATTATATTCGCGCGTTTTACCAAGAATCAGGAACCAATCGACGATTGTCCAGATACCGAGCCCGCCGCAGGTCAATAGCTTTGCGATTCCGAGGCCGACCTCGCCGAGCATAAACCGATCAATGCCGAAATGTCCGCCTACGAGCGAAACGATAAGCATCGTGGTCGGATCCTTGAGGTTCACACCCTGGACTTGAATGAGCTTTGAATCATCGAGCTTCAATAATTTTTCACGGAGAGCCGTGAGCTGGTATCCTTCAAAATACTTGGAAGACATCATGAAAAACATATCAACTTTCTGCGGATCCATAAATACTTCCTTTCAGTGAATGTTGTGAGTGTTCAAAGAGACGATAGAATCCCCGGCACGTGTGAAGTCCGGTCCGTTATGCCGCGAAACAAACTCACGAAACTTAATAATCGCTTCCTCAAAAAGCAATGAACGATCGGTTCCAAGCGTTTCGTCGCATTGGAGTGTTGCGATATCGTGTTCATGCTCCTTACGTACCTTACGAGGGTTTGGTTAAATTTGTTTCCGATTACTATTCACACGGCGGGGAAATCGCCTTTCGTTCTGCCGGGTTTCCTGAATAATTCGCGTAACATTTTTTTCGGAATGCCAAGATGCGGGTTAACGAGAATCTTGAGGATTTTTTGGGTGATTTCCCTGTTTTGCGGATGAGAATTGCAATTAGAAACATCTGAAAAATAGTATCACGCGAATCCCTTCGGGATTTTCGCGAGGCAAGCTTTCCTGATTATTCAGAAGTCTCAATTCAGGAAACAAGCTTGGGCGATTCTTGCCGCACGTTGATCGAGCTTGTGTTAGACCGGGGAGCCCGTTTTCATCGCAACCCAGTCGACTCCGATGTTTTCTTTCGTCCGCAACCGGTCGATGAGCGCTCCCGCATGATGCTGGACGTGGCGGATGTTGTAGAATTGGAGTTCTATCTTCTTGAACGGCAGCCAATAAAATCCCGATTCAGCGTTCAAGTCCAAAGACGAGACTCTCTCCTCGACTTGTCGCTGGCATACTCTAAAGTATTCAAGAATTTCTTCCTTGCTGTACGGTTTTCCGATCTCAGGTTTTGTATGAGGTGGCCAGGGAAGGTTACCGAGAAATTGGTGATGTTCCCGGTGCTTCTTCCATGGAACGAATTGCTTCTCCGTTTCCTGCAAATACAGGTGCGTATAGAAGAGAACATGGTATGAAATGTGCCAGAACCTGTTCTTGAAGTCTTCGCTGTTCCAGAAAGAAGAAGGACATTGGGTGATCGCACTTCGCAGCATCTCGAGCGATGCATAATACTGAGATTTGATAACGTCTTTCGTGTCCATACACTTTAACTCTTTTTATCTCTGAACAAGGTATGTCCTTTCACTAACCATGAAATTCCAAATGCAAATAATGCAACAGATTCAAGTATCAACACGGGGTTCATTGCAGCAAGAGAAGTCCCGCGCAAAAAAAATGTATATATCGTTATACACACTATTGCAAGGACCATGACGATTCCGCAACTGCGGTAAATTATATTCCTTCGTTTTTTTTCTTTCCCCATCACACCCGGATGGCGTTTCGTGAAGAGGAAAAGTGAATTGAACGACAACGCGAGAAAAAACAATGTGCTGAACATCAAATGGATATTCGCGGAAATGCTATCATCGATGAGAAACATTCCGACTCTCACAGCCTTGCCGGAGTACATTGCCGTAGGGAAGAAAATCATTCCCAACGCAAAGATGCCGCTCATCTTGGCGACAATGCTGTCAATTTCTTCATAGCCTCTGTACGATATCAGGAACAACGCAACCCCACTCAGCATTCCAACCAAAAAATCACGCATGTTTGTATAGTAGTAACCGCTTATTGATCCTTGCATGCCGGGTTCACTTTGTGTAAACCCTCCGATGACAATAATAAGAGGGAGCGATATTCCCAGAATACCTATTAGTCTTCGCATCGTTAAATATGAAATGATCAGACTTTTTTCTCGATTTGTCGACATAGCAACGCTTTTGCTTAATTACCTGCAGGCGGTTGTTTTGTGATCTGCCCTTACTTACCGGATTGACTCGTTCGAACCAGACTGGTGAGATCGTAGCCTTTTGCCTTTATCTGATCAAGGATCGTATTGAGTGTCAATTCATCCATGACCGGGGTCCTGGAAAGAACCCACAGATATTTGCGGGAGGGTTCACCAATGACGGCATAGCTGTAGTCGGGTGCAAGGGCAATAATCCAATAATCCCCCCACACAAAAGGAAGAAATGAGAGAATCGAGGGGGCGAACCGGACTTTCAGTTTCGTATTTGGCGCATCATCGCCGGAAAGCTTTGCCTCCCCTTCTGCTTCATCGATCTCACCGTTTTCTTTTCGACAGCGGTTGACAACTTTAATTCTTCCATTGTCGAGTAATGTATACGTCGCCGTCACATCGCCGGTGCATTGTTTCTGGAACCAGTTTGGCAGCCGGGCGATCTCGTACCATACTCCAGCGTACTTATTGAGATCCACAACAGGGACTACTTCGAGCGGTTGTGGCGATTGTTCCTGAGCGATGCTCACGGCAACGGGCACTGCGAAAAGCGCTACGATAATATTCATGTGTTTGCTCCAGTTCTTGGCATTCAAAAGGGGAAATTGCAAAGGATAAAAGTAGAAGCTAACTCGAAAATGGTTTTCGATGCAGAATGCACTTGTAAATATCATGCTGAGCATAGCGAATGACATTTTTAGGAGTTTTTGAGATAGCCTCCAGTTAGAATGTATTTTCACTCAACGCATTCTCTTGGATGAGATAAAGACGATTATCTTCAACCCGGTACAACAGAGGAGCAATCATAATCTTCGGGTAGCGCAAGCGGAGCCGTTTGGCCTCACTCAGGATGAAATCAATCTCGTTCCCTATCTCGAACATGGGGGCGAAGTGAAAGAAATGCTCCTCAGCCGTTTGTTCCTGCCAGCCCGCCGCTTTGACGAGGCCCTGAATAAATTGCTCTTTGCGTGCAATCAAGTTGACCATGCCGCATTGTGTATGTCCGATCAGCGCGATGCACCGGACTCCGCCGACAGCAATTGCGTATGAAACTTTGAATTCGCTGTACCTCAAATTCGCGCCCCCAGTACGAATGATGAACGCGAAATTATCCGGAATATGAAGATGTTTCCGATTATCCATGCACATCCCCACCAGCAAGCTGGCGTTGGTGTACGAATCCAACTTCCGTCCGAGGTTGTGGTATTCGAGCAGAAGTCCGACTGGAGTCTCCCGGTATTGCACAGGAATGTCTTCCTTCGATGTCACTGGTAGTAATCTGTTCATTCAGCTCTCGTGGTGCCGTGGTCCATGCATGCTATAACGCTTCTGTTAATTTCCGCTGGAGGATGTTTCCAAGGTAAATACACAACGGGGGTATCACTTCGATTAAAGTAACGGTTCTCTTCTGTTTTGTCAAGCAATGCAGCCAAAAGTACATTGTTGGTAGACCCTTCGCTGCGTTTAGGGGTGGGCACGTGGAAGTGATGGCTCATGTTATTTTGAGACAGAACAGAATTTTGTTCATTGTTCATTGTTATTTTCTCCCCATCGCTCTGTACTGCTGCGCCTTCGCATTGTCTCCGAGCGCTGCGTAACATTCCGCAGTATTGAGATACCCTCCCTGAAAATTCGGGTCAAGCCGTACCGCCTCGAGAAAATACGGAAGGGCCTTCGAATAGTTCTTTTGGTTCGCAAAGAGAACTCCGATGTCGTTCTTGATCTTCGGGGACGTAGGGGCCGATTCCTCGGCTTGCTGGAGATAGATGAGAGCTTCGTCAAAACGCCCTGATTGTGCAAGAAGAACGCCGAGCGATGCGGGGATGTCCGGATCTGCCGGTCTTATGCGTACAAGCGTTTTGTACACCTCAACCGCTCTGTCAAAATTTCCCGCCGCCTGTTCGGCCTTCGCACAATTGAACCATATCCGGTCGTTTGTCGAATCAAGCGCAATGTACCGTTCATAGCACGCAGCCGTCTGGGCAAACTCGCGCCGGTCCCGGTGATAGATCGCGAGCTCTTCGTATGCATAGAGGCAGGCTTGAACCCCCCAAAGTTCTTTCTCCTCGAGTAATTCAAACCGGGCTACAGTACGATGCTCGTTTGCGTTTAAAGTAACCCACGCTCCGGTTTGGATGAACGTTACAACGCCAAGAATCAACATCACGCGCTGTCCGATTTCCCCTTCCCCGGCAACAGCGATCCAGAGCGCAACGGCAGCCACAGGAATTCCCACACTGAACGGCGCTGCAATGTCCCAATCCCTGCTCATCCCTAACGTGCAATTTAATACAATGATCAAGCCAACACCACAAGCCATTGCGAAGAGAAGAAACCAGTGATATGTTTCCAAGATGATTCTTTTTTTCAACGCCGAGACAATAGCGACAGTAAGAAGCGCAACGGCAGCAGGAGTGCAGAGAAGAAAAAGGTTGGCTACATCCGCTGCATGGTTCAGCGTGAACATGTTGTAGGCCTGATGTTTCGCGGCCGGTCCTGTGAGCGGAAGGAGACTGACGTTTGCGTCTCCAAAGACTTGCTGGAAAGACGAAAGAGAATACCCCGAGACAAACAGCATGGCAATAAAAACGACTGCTGAAAGAATGAGCGCAACACCGGTTTCTACTATTCCATTGCGCCGGACTCCGACGTACACAAGATATGCGACCGCGGGGAGAAACGCCGCCGCGCCAAAATTCATCGACAACAACAGGCCGTATGCTGCTAAGGCCCAGTAGATTGAAACCTTTTCTTTCAGAAAACCGACGGCGAGAAGAAGGAAAAGAAAAATTCCGACGTACCCTGGTGCAAAATTTTCAGCGTAACCGAAAAAGAGGAGGTTTACGCCTGAAGCGAGCAGAAAGAAGAAAATCAAAATTCTGTCTGTTGTATCGGCGGTGAAAAGGCCAATTCCTTTCCATGCGACGACTGCGAAAAAAACTCCTGAAAGCACGCTCAGCCACAGGTAGGCGTCTTCGGGGGGCGTGGAACTTTCCAGGAAGGCAAAAAGGCGGGAGAGTTGAAATACAAAAACGCCGACAAGCGGCTCCCGCGCAAAACCGTTCAGATTCAGATTCTCCATATTCTCTGGAGCTTTAAGGCTCCGCAGTCGCAAGTAGCCGTCTCCAAGAAAATATGTGGAAACGCGAAAATGGACGAAGACAAATGCGATCCCAGCTACAGCGACTATCCCAAGCGTCCACCGAAACACCGGCGGCCGTTCATTCTCCGATCCGGCGACCGATCGAATCATATCGATCAAAAAAAATTGAACTGACGGGATCGTGATGATAAGCATGACAAGCGAAAGGGCAACACGGAACTCAATACCATAAAAAGCGAGAAAGTGAAACCCCCAATTCCAGGCTGTCGGCTCAAACGCCGACAGGAGATCCAGGACAACAAATGTTCCTACAAAAAAGTAAACAATCGGAAGGATGAGTTTTTCTTGAGTCTCTTCGTCTGGAGGAGTTGATGTTGACATGCAAACTGCCTATGAGAGAAGAAAGGGAAAGGTCTTGGGTAATGATTTTTCTCAAACTCTTCAAATTTTTCCCAAGATGCAAATCGAATGTTACGCAGGCGGGCAGATAGAAGCCATCCGACTGCTACGAACAATCGGATGGCTTTGGTTATCCGTTGGAGTGAAGAGCGACCTTATTTCCTTCGGTGTCGATGAAGAATGCCATATACCCGATTTGTTTATCGATCAGCGTTTTGGGCATCGCTACTTTTCCCCCCGCCTTCTCAATACGGTCGAGAACCAACTGCATGTCCGGGTTTGCGTTGAGATACACAACCGCACCCGTTGCACTCGGCTTATATATCTGGCCTTGCACGAGCGCTCCCCCGACAGTTCCATTACTCCCGTCCGTCGGAAACATTGCCATCTTCATTCCCATCCATTCTCCCGACTTTAATGTAATCCCGAAGATCGTTTCATAAAATTTTGCCGCTCTTGTGATATCGGCGACTGCGATCTCGAACCAGTTCACTGCGTTGGTGTCTTTATCCATTTTTTTACCCATACCAGCCTCCTTCCAATTATATGAATGTATTATAAATTCTCGCCCAACTGCAAATGGTGTAAAGAATAACAAAGAGCCGGGCTTCAGCAAAGATGTTGATGTTAGACTGGTTCTGATTTAGTGAACCGAATAACGTGCAGCCAGCTTAGTAATTTTATCAATGGATATGTCGGATCGATTTCAAACAACCGGACGGCAAAATTTGTCCTGCTAGGAAATTTATGATGGTTGTTCTGAAATAGCTCGCCAAGTGTGAGAATGTCAAACGGAAGAGTGTTTCTCGATTTGTCCCCGGTGTCGCGGAAGTTCACATAGCCGTACTTATGCCCGCACCAGTTCACAATACCTCCGTGAACCGGCCCCATGATGAAATCAAACGGTAGGAGGAGAAAAAACCACGGGCTCGGCGCGAACATAATATAGAACAACGTGTACACGCCAGCCCATAAAAATCGTACCGTCCATGAATCCGCGAACCTTTCAAACGCCTTCCACTCCGGAATATTTTTGTCAAAACCCCTCTCTGGCTCGACTCTGTGAAGCAAGTATCCGAGGTAAATGTCCTTCGTTCTCCACATCATTGTAAACATGCTGCGGAAATAGTTGGGCGAGTGCGGGTCTTTTTCCGTATCGCTGTACGCATGGTGCATCCGGTGCATGATCGCGTAGGCTCGCGGATTGAGAAACGAAGATCCCTGTGTAATGAACGTTGCAACGTAGAATGCCCTCTCCCAAAACTTAGACATCGTAAACATTTTGTGCGCCGCATAACGGTGCAGGAAGAACGTCTGGCAAAACAACGATAAGAACCAGTGCGCTATAAAGAAGACCACGATGACCATGTTCCGCCTCTATTACTATTCTTCAGATCAAAACGATGCATTGTTGGAGAAGGAGGAGATTGCGTGCTAATGATTACGAATGACAACCCCAATTTTACGGCAATCGTTCCGTTAACCTTGTCAAGGTTATTTCCCCTGCGTTTTGTCCAGCGCGTCGTAATATTTTCGTATCAAGTTTTGATAATCTTTCGAATACCCTTCTTCGATTGCTTTCAAGAGATCCCGCCGAAGCTGGTTTTGCGCCGATTCATCCTGAATTTCCGCCGGGCCGCGTCGCACCGGCGTTGCACCGGCCGTCGACGTGCGGCGCTGCTCATAGTCTCGTTCGCGCATCGAAGTCTGAGCGTCCAGCATGCGTGACAATATTCTTTGTTGCTGCCGGATCGTATTCGGATTGACGTTGTTCTGCTGAAGATTTTCGACGACTTCCTTCATCTCGTCGGCAATTTTCTGCAAGTCTCCCAATATCCTGTTCCTATCCTGACTCTCTTGTGCTTCCTTGTTAAGCTGCTCCAGGGATTTTCGCACTGCCTCCTGTTGGTTGGCAAGCTTTCCCATTTCTTGAATTTGCTGCTGCGATAATCCCTGCCCTTGGGAAAGTTGTTCGGTCTGCATATTGATGCTTTGCTGCTGGCCCGCCATGCGCCGCAGTTGCTGCAACAGCGAACCGCCGGCGCCGCCTTGTCCCCCCTGCTGCATCGCATCCATGGACGATTGTGCAAGTGAGGCCGCTTTGTTCAACGATGTCATGGCTTCAGCCTGTTCCGCACTCGCAGACTGGCCGTTGCGGCTCTCCAGTCCATTCATCGCTTGCGTCATACTGGCCGTCGCTTTCCCAACCGCCTTCCCCATTTCCGAGGTAACCGCAAACGATTTTTGGCTCAAAGCAACCAGATTGTTCGTGACGTTTGCAAGGTCATTCTGCAGACCCAATTGTTTCTCCGCATTCTCACGAAACTGTTCTGAATTCGGCGTGAAAGACCGTGATTGGTTCTTCAAGTCCTCCTGCTGCTGAGAGATCTCCAGAAAATCCTTCATCGCTTTGCGCAATGTGTTCATGGCTTCGTTCGTTTCATTGCTCAACATTTGTTCCTGCATTTCCGAGAATCGCTGAGACATCTGCTGCATCGCTTTACCCGCCTTTTGCTGCGATTGAAGCGCCTGGTGTTGCTGCTGCGAACGAAGCTGTTCAGAGCTTTGCTGCATCGATTGTTCCATAGCACTATCGTGCGCGGCCTCTTCGGCTTTGTCCAGAGCTTTCATCGGCATTTCCGTCGGGAATTCTTCCATCTTTTTCCGCAGATCCCCGATCTGCTTCTGCATGTCGGCCAATTGTTTGTTGATGTCGTCCTGCTTTCGAGCAAGTTCTTCTGCTTTTTGTTTGTCGGACGATAAGGCTTCAGCCGTTTCCTTTTGCAAATTTTCCTGCTGCTTCTGAAGTTCGTTCGCGCGTTTCACCATCTCGTCCATTTTTTGTTCGACCTGGATGCGCTTGAGCAGTTCCATCGTCCGCTCGATGCTTTGGCGGAAGGCTTCTTCTGAAAATTGTACTTGCTGCATCGCCTGGCGCAGCTGATCCGGCGAGACGTTTTGCATCGCCTGCTGCATTTGCTTCATTGCTTCCTGAAATTCGGGAGAATTGATCCGCTGAAGGAGTTGTTGAAGTTCGGTATATTTTTGCAGCGTCTCGCTTGAAAGAATGTTGTTCTTCTGCATCGCCTGCGTCACCGTATCGAGCGACTTATTCACTTCATCGATATTTTTTGTCAACTCCTGGTAGCGCTTGAGCGTCTCCTCGGCTTTTTTCTGCTTCTGCCAATCGAGAGGCTGATTCTTTTTCATTTCCTGCGAAATTTCGTTAAGGTCCTTTTTCAAATCTTTTTCTTCTTCGAGCGATTTATCCAGTTTTTCGATCGCATCATCCTGCCCCTTATCGGCATCGGCAAACACTTCGTCGAGAGAGGGAAGGCGAAGCAAGTATGTTTCGCTGACTCCGTTCTTTGGTCCGGAAACCTCGTCGTTGTCAAATACTTCAGCGTGGTATTCCACGACGTCCTCGGGAGCCAAGCCCATCGGCGAGACATCCCATTGGAAATCGATATCGGCGTCGGTGGATTTTTTTTCATCGCCGGTGATTGGAATGGAGATGGATGAAAAGCCGCTGTCCGCTTGTTCATACCGTGAATGAACCAGCCGGTACGCAAGGTTCAGCGATGTGAAACCATAATCGTCGTGGAGTTTCATCCGCAACGGCAGCTGCATTTTGTCGACAACATCGATATTTTTCCCCGGATACAGGATCGCTACTGTTGGCGCTTCGTCGATCGTTGCATCAAGTTTGAATTCGATCGGGTCAACATTAGCGAATCCTTCGTCATCTTCAAGCTTAACATGGTATGTCGCCTGACGGCGGAGAACGAATTGCCCGGAGAAAGCGCCGTCACGGTAATCAAGAGTCAGTTCCTTCCCGTCGTTAAAAACAAGCGCGGCCCGCCGCAGTGATTTGCTTGCATTGATATGCCACCGCACGGTTGTACCCGGCAGTGCAAGCACATCGCCTATATTTTCATCGAGCGATTGCTCAGGAAGATGAGAATATGACGGCGGGGTGAGTTGTACTTTGAGGGATCGAACTACCGGCCTGTCGATTACGCTGATGGTATACCTCGGGCTTTGAACGCCCTCCGCCTCCATAAAATATTCCGCTGATTGTCTTATGGATGCAAGCGTATAATAAAATTGCCGAGACGAATCGGCATGGATTTCAATTTGTTCGTCAGAAGACATATCCGCCTGCCGAATCGAAAGCATAATTCTTCCAGGAAGGGAACGATGAAGGCCGCTTGTCGTTCCCATATTCTCGATAAGTGCAACCGACACCGGCACCGATTCGCCCTTAACAATTTCAGTGTTACCCGGCCGGACGAGAAATGTGAATGCGGGCGGGAGGCGAAATTCCGTTTGAAAATGAAATAGGCGATACGCTGCCGGGAACAGATCAAATTGCGGGACGGCAAAGAGAAGAATAATTGAAGCGCCGGCAATGGCAAGATTTCTTCCGGCCTTGCGAACCGCCCCGTATGATACAACATCCGTAAAGCGAAGTTGAGCGGCAGCTTTTTGTAAATCGGCAAACGACGCGTCGATCAATTCCGGCGAATACTCCGGACGAAAACCATGGGTTTCGTTGTCTCCTGCGTTGTGCTCTCTAAAAATATCCAGAATATTCCACAAGCGGTCTTTTATTTCGGGAAACCTCTCGCCGACCCGCGCTGCAATTTCCTTCTCTGAAATACTTTGCAGGACGTTTACCCATCGCAGCACCGGCACAACAATGAGCCATCCGCCAAGAATAAAAATAACCGCAGAACCAGCCAGGAAAATCACTGTCCTAAAAAAAATACTTCCGTTGAATATAGCTTCCGCTGCGGACAAACATGCTAGCAGACAAAAAACTGCACTCCCAGCGAAAAGAATTCCATAGACAGCTCGCTCTTTATAATAACGTGAGCGAGCCTCGCCAAGCCGTTGCCGCATTTCCGTGTAAATTGGCGTGCTGTTTATCATTGATCGTGTCTATTGCAGGTTAATTGGCAAGACCTAAAAGCTTTTTCACTTCTCACTGTGTCAGCACCCAGAAAAGCAGGTTCGTTCCAAACCGCAACGCCTCTCGCCGCTTTTCTTCCGGGTCCTTGTGAACGTCGGGGTCCGCCCATCCGTCGCTCGGATTAGATTCGTATGTATAATACACAACAAGGCGTCTTTTATAGAAAATCCCGAATCCTTGCGGCGGCTTACCGTTGTGTTCATGAGTTTTCGGTACGCCGTTGGGAAATTCGAAAACGCAATGGTACATGCCGTAAGAAAAGGGGAGTTCGACAAGCTGTTCTTCGGGAAAAACTTTTTTGATCTCGCGGCGAAACGCCTTATCCATGCCGTAATCATCGTCGGCGTAGAGAAAGCCGCCGTGTTCAAGATATGTCCTCAGCCGAGCCACCTCGTAATCAGAGAATACAATTCCCCCATGTCCCGTCATGAACACAAACGGGTAAGAAAAGAACTTGTCGTCTGAAATTTCCGTGAATTGATACTGAGGTTCGGCATCGATGCCGGTATACTGTTTCGCGAAGTTTAACAGGTTTACTTCTCCCGAAGGGTCATTATACCAATCGCCGCCCCCCGAATACTTCAGTCGTGCTATGCGGAATTGAGACTCGATGCGTTTAGGCTGCGCGGCGGCGGAAAAAACCGCTAAGACGCAGAGGACGCCAAGGATAATTTTTTTCATACAGAAAATTTAGAGAATCGGAAAGGGAGAAGCAAGGGAGAAAGCAATGGGTTTGGATAGATGTCGGACACAAACATAAACGTCCCGCTCAGCCTTTTCAGCCGAACGGGACGTTTCATCACATCACTCACAAGAACATCAATCCATGATCTTTCGCAGGAATGCGGGTTTGTCGATATCACCGCGGTCGGACGTTTGCTGTGAGAAACGGGATTCGTTCGCCTGCATCGTCGGCGCCGGAATTTGGAACCCTTTGCGGATGTACGCCGGTTCGTCCATTTTTTTCAAGTCCTGCACTCCTGTTGGAATATGGTCGAGTACACGGACATTCTTCGACGGACGCGCCGTTGCTGAAGCTTTCCTGTTGAAACCGGTTGCGATGACTGTGACCATTAATTCTTCGGTCATCGACTCGTCGATCACTGCGCCGAGAATAACATTCGCGTCGTCGCCTGCAGCCTCATGAATGATACTTGTCGCCTCATCGACTTCAACCAGCGATAGGTTCTTTCCGCCGGTGATGTTGACGAGAACGCCCTGCGCGCCGGCAATCGAAACACCTTCAAGCAACGGACTTGAGATCGCTGCGTTCGCCGCTTCGACAGCTCTGTTCTCTCCGGTCGCGACTCCCGACCCCATCAACGCATCTCCCATTTCGCGCATGATTGTCCGGACATCGGCGAAATCGAGGTTGATCAAGCCGGGAACGGTAATCAATTCCGAGATACCGCGCGTTGCATTGTGAAGAACACGGTTGCAGATTTCAAATGCTTCTTCCAGCGGCGTAGTTTTTTCGACGATCGAAAGGAGCTTTTGATTCGGAATAACGATCAGTGTGTCAACTTGCTTTTTCAGTTCTTCGAGGCCGTATTCCGCCTGCGTTAACCGTTTCTTTCCCTCGCAATTGAACGGTTTCGTGACAATGCCAACGACGAGTGCGCCGAGGCTCTTCGCGATGTTGGCTACAACGGGGCCGCCGCCAGTCCCTGTGCCGCCTCCCATACCGGCGGTAATGAACACCATATCACTTCCCGCCAGCGCTCGCGCGATTTCTTCGCGGTCTTCCTCAGCTGCACGGTGACCGATGCTCGGATCTGCACCGGCGCCAAGTCCACGGGTGAGATTCTTTCCGATCTGAATCTTGTTCGGAGCGTTCGTTCGCTCAAGAGCCTGCGTGTCGGTGTTGATGCAAATAAAGTCAACGCCGCTGAGCCCTTTATCAATCATACTGACAATCGCGTTGCTCCCGCCGCCGCCAACTCCCACTACACGGATCTTCGCGCCGCCGTCTTTGGGGTTGTCAAGTTCTATCATGGTACTCCTTTGTTTTTAGTGAGTGATGTATGTGATGGTAATAATTTCGGATTTGTTTGTCTATCAAGATTGAGTGTTGAATAACTTACTGTCGGTACTTAATTGCCGGAATACAGAAATCACGAGAAAGAATACATGAAAGAGAAAATTTTTCCAAGATAAAATCAAAGTACTGGTCTCCTGTATTCTGAATTCTGTCTCCTATCTCCTGTATTCTGTATTCTCCCTACTCATCAAAGCTCGTCAAACCATCCTTTCATTCTTTTCAAGATCGTTGGAAACTTTCCATCCATTTTTGTGCCCCTGATATTTTCAATATTAGGCCGCTGCCGATGTTTAATGGCATGGTGGACAAGGCCAACGCCGGTGGCGTACATCGGATTTTCAATTTCGCGGACAAGCCCGCCCCGGAATCCCTGCGGAATTCCGATCTTCACCGGCATCCCGAGAACCTCGCGGGCAAGGTCAGCCGTTCCTTTAATGAGCGAGCCGCCGCCCGTTAACACGACTCCCGCTGAGAGATGTTTCTGGTATCCAGAGCGCTTAATTTCCATCGCCGCGATCTCCAGAATTTCTTCCATCCGCGGTTGAATGATCTGACACAATAAACGCTGGTCGATATCCAACGGCGGCCGACCGCCAATCCCGGGGACGGTGATCGGTTCATTTTCCATAATAGATGATAAATGCGCATGGCCGTGCGTGATCTTCAACTGCTCCGCCTGGTCCGAAAGGATCCCAAGGCCGCGGCGAATATCGTCGGTTACTTTTTTTCCTGCGATACCGATGACCGCCGTGTGCCGGATCGTACGGTCCTCAAAGACCGCGAGGTCGGTCGTGCCTCCGCCGATATCCACAAGAGCAACGCCAACCTCTTTTTCTTCTTTGTCGAGAACGGCATCGCTCGACGCGATAGGCTCAAGTACGATGTCGCTCACCGAAACGCCGGCGCGCTGGACGCATTTCAAAATATTTTGCGCCGCCGAGACAAGCCCGGTGATAATATGAACGTTTGCCTCCATGCGGACACCGGACATTCCAACGGGGTCATACACGCCGTCCTGTCCGTCAACAATAAATTCCTGAGGGATGACGTGAATAATTTTTCTGTCGGACGGCAGCGCAACTTTTTTCGTGTCTTCGATAAGACGGTCCACGTCGGCTTGCGTAATTTCCTGGTCCGGTCCGCTGATCGCAATGACCCCGCGGCTTTGAAAACTTTGGACATGGTCTCCCGCGATTCCTGCGACCACTGTCTGAATTTTCGCTCCCGACTGAAGTTCCGCTTCGCGGACCGCCGCTTGAATAGAAGCAATTGTTTTTTCAATATGCGTGATAACTCCACGGGTCAATCCTTCAGATTTACTTTTGCCGATGCCGAGAATGTTGACCTCGTTGTTATCGCTCAACGACGCAACGATCGCACATACTTTTGTCGTGCCGATATCCAATCCAACATAAATATTTTCCATGCTGCTTCCTTTTTCTTCGAATGAGTCCTTCGGACTATGACGATTTCCTGATGGTGTGGGAATCCGCCGGTTTGACCGATGAAACGATCACTTGGTCGTCAAAACGGATGTCGATGTAACGAATATCTTGAGAGCCTTGTTCGGCGATGAACTTTTTCCAGAATGCGTCGAGTTTTACCATTTTTTTGGCGGCGTCGCCTCTTCCGAAGATGATCGGAACGCCCGTATCCGCGGAATACAGCACCATATCATGACCGCTGTGAATTCGCACTTCCGAAACGAGGCGAAAGAGCTCATTGCTGACACGCTGGGCGGTTTCCAACGCATCGAGTGCCGCGAGCACGTCAACATGCGTCGTGCGCTGCCCGACCGTCACATCAGCGAGCGAATCAATTCCGCTGATGACGGGAAGGTCAAATATTGCCTGCGATGAAACATGCGGAAGAACATAGCCTTCCTCATCGACATACAGCATATCGGCCTTTCCTGGAAGGGAAAGAAGAGCGATCGGAGCCCGTTCTTCAACTGAAATTCTGATCGTTGCAGGTGCGTCTCGAGTCACTACCACATTCTTCACAAAGTGATTCTGCTGAATATTTTTCTTAATCGACAGCAAATCAACGTCGTACATTTTGGTCTTCAACGAAACGTGTGCGAGCGCAACCACGTCTTCCTTCGTCACAATATGTTCGCCTTCAACAATAATTCCGCTGACGGTGAGATGATCCTTCCATTGCATCGTTCCAAGCCACGCCGTCAACGCGAAGACAAACAGCAATGCAAATATTCCGTACACTTTCTTTCCGTGTGCCGGCTGCATCGGCTTTTCGTTGTTGTCCGATTCCGTCATTTCACTGCCTCGATTTTTTCTTCTTCCTCGAATCCAACCAATTTGACTTCGAGTTCAAGTTTTATACCGCTCCGTTCAAAGACCTTCTTCCGAGCAAGCCGCACCAGATCGAAAACATTGCGCGCCGTCGCGTCCCCGTGATTGACGATAAAATTACCGTGCCGTTCTGAAATCTGGGCCTCGCCGATTTGTTTGCCTTTCAATCCTGCCTCTTCCACAAGCTTCGCTGCAAATGTTCCTTCCGGATTCTTGAACATGCTCCCCGAATTCGGCAAGTTTAACGGCTGTGATTGATTTCGTTTCAACAACAGTTCCCGCCGGCGTTTCAAAAGCTCCGCTACATTGCCCGCCGGCAACGCGAACGATGCATTCAACACCACGTCGCGGGCGAGCCCCGAACGCCGGTACGAAAACCCGGCCTGCGCCTTTTTGATTTTCTGAATTGCATCGTCCCGGTAAATTTCCACTTCAATGAGGTGGTCGGAAATTTCTCCGCCGTACGCCCCGGCATTCATGATCACCGCGCCGCCGATAGTTCCGGGAATTCCGGCAAGCATTTCTACGCCGGCTTTCTCGTGTTGGATGCAAAAATCGACGAATTTGCCCAGGCGAACGCCGGAATCTGCGACAATGACGTTGCGTTCTATAGTCACCGTTCCCATCCCATCTTCAAGGTTGATCGCCGCTCCTCGAAATCCGCTGTCGCTAATGAGAAGGTTCGAGCCTTTTCCGATGATCATGAACCGATAGTCAAATTTCTTAAAGAAACGAACGACTTCGATCAGGTCAAACTTGTCCGCAGGCTCTAAATAGAAATCTGCGGGGCCGCCGATACGAAACGATGTATATTTTGCAAGCGACTCCGCAACGGCGATGTGTCCGCGAAAAACTTTTCGTATGTCTTCGACAGAAACCATTCTATAATTAAGAATTAATAATTAAAAATTAAGAATGTTGTTACTTTGTTTCACCGTTTTAATAGAAAGCTTTGACTTTATCTCTGGCAAATTCATAATTCTTAATTCTTAATTTTTAATTGCTCTAAGAATTCTTCTCCGAACTTCCAGATATCTCCGGCGCCCATGGTGATGACAATATCTCCCGAGCGGGTGTTCTTTTTCAAATACTCCGGAAGTTGCTTTTTGTCCTGAATATAATGGACATCTTTGTGCCCAAACTGTTTCGCGGCGTTGGCGATCAATTCGCCTGTAACTCCCTGAATCGGCTCCTCGCGCGCCGGGTACACGTCCGTCAGCACGAGCACATCCGCAAGAAGAAACGCTTTGCCAAATTCTTCATAAAAATCACGCGTGCGTGAATAGAGATGCGGTTGGAATACGCACACGACTCTTCTTCGCCATCCAGATTTTACGCCTGAAAGCGTTGCTCTGCATTCGGTCGGGTGATGGGCATAATCGTCATACACCGAAATGCCGTTGAATTCCCCTTTTTTCTCCCATCGGCGGTACACGCCGGTGAACTTCTCGATGCCGGCTTTCACTTTTGAAAAAGGAACTCCAAGCTGCAAGCCGACGGCGATCGCGGCTAGGGCATTTTGGATGTTATGTTTTCCAGGAATCTGCAGCGTTATCTGTCCGAGGTCTTCGAAACTGCGTGCCACGGTGAACGTGCTTGTGTTTTCTTTGTGGTGAATCTCGATCGCTTGAATATCCGCTTGCGGAGTCAGACCGTACGTCAGAAGTTTCTTCCTGCTGATTTGCGGCATGATATCCTGGAGCGCGGGTTCATCAAGACAGAGCACGATAAATCCATAAAACGGAACTTTGTTGGCAAATTGAATGAATGCACCCTTGATATCTTCAAGGTCCCTGTAACAGTCAAGGTGATCTGTTTCAAGCGTTGTTAACACGGCAATTGTCGGAGTAATGGACAGGAAGGACCGGTCGAATTCGTCCGCTTCAACAACAATAAAATCTCCTTTGCCGAGCCGAGCGTTTGTACCGCCAAGTCCGCTGAGTTTTCCCCCCACGATCACCGTCGGATCGAGGCCGCCTTCCAGCAGCACAAGGCTTACCATCGATGTCGTTGTCGTTTTTCCGTGTGTGCCGGCGATGCCGATACCGTATTTCAAACGCATCACTTCTGACAGCATTTCGGCGCGCCGTACTTTTGGAATTTTTCGCCGTTCAGCTTCTGCAAGTTCGGGATTTTCTGAGGCGACGGCTGATGAATAGACGAGCGTGTCAACATCCGCCGCAAGGTTTTCCGCCTTGTGTCCTTCATAGATTGTTGCGCCGAGCGATTGGAGGTGTTCTGTCACTTCACTCAATGCTCTATCCGACCCGCTGACTCTGAATCCCTGGTCAATCAATATTTCCGCAATACCGCTCATGCCGATACCGCCGATGCCGACAAAATGAATTTTCTTAATTGAACTGAACATATTCTTGTAATAAATTTTTCATAAGAAGTACGAGGCTTCATTTGCATGCTTCTTACTGCTTACTGTTTACTGTTTTACATTTTACTCCGCACCCTGAACCTCTGCCGCTCTCCTTTGGGAACCTTGGCAGCGACACGTTCCATTTCCAAGATTAACTCCTTTTCCCGCTCATATCTTCCTATGCGAATCCGATACAATCGCCGCCGCTCTTTTACTTTGAAGACGATAACTTGGAACCTCCCTGCAGTTTGGACTGAACGTTCCCGCCCGATATGAAACCATTCGATATCCGAAAATGGAATTTCCCTTCTCGTAAACTTGTGTTGAAAAATGATCGAGCCCTGGTCAAGAATAAGCTTACGGTCCCGGATTTTATTGAGCACCAACGTAATGAACGCCACCACGACAAAGAAGCCGATGATGTACAGGATTGGGTCTCTGAACACCAGCGTGAACTCGTTCTCGATGAAACTCCCTTTCACTCCGGCGTACAAAATAAGCGTGACCAGATAAATCAGCGCCTGCTGATAGTAGAAATCGAGTTTGTATTTGAATTCTTTCGGTTGCATTTCTCTATTTTCGATTTACAATTTGGGAGAACCTAATTCTAAGATTTTCTGCGCGATTTCTTTTCCGGCGTTTGGTTTCCCGAGTTTTAGGCTTCTTTCGCTCATGCCGTTTTGCGTTATGTCATTCAAGAGTATCTCTTTGATCGTGCTTAATGCTTTTGCATCCAAATCTGCATCTCTGACCATTACCGCTGCACCTGCCTCGACCATCGTCTGTGCATTGAGTTCTTGATGATTCGACGCAGCATGTGGATACGGCACCAGAACCGCCGGTTTTCCAAGACGCGTTAACTCGGCGAGCGTTGTCGCGCCCGATCGGCACAGCACAACGTCCGCCGCAGCGTACGCATATTCCATCTTGTCGATAAACTTTCCAATCCAAACATTCGGAGATTTGCGTAATTCGTACCGCTCAAAATCTTTTTCGCCTGTTTGCCAAATTAACTGAATTCCGGATTTTCCAAGTTCAACGACAATTTTTTCGATCGCCGAATTAATTGATGCCGCCCCGTGACTTCCGCCGAAGACAAGAAGCGTTTTGCCGTTAGGTGTCAGGCCGAAATACTTTGTCCCATCGTCCCGTGAAATCTTCCCAAGTGAATCTCGGGTCGGGTTGCCGACCAGTTCAATTTTGTTTGAATCAAACTCGGGCAGCCATTTCTTCGTTACCTCAAACGTGATGAATACTTTTGACACTTTCGACGCCACCATTCTTGTCGTCACGCCTGGATAGCTATTGCTTTCATGGACAACGGTCGGAACCTTCATCAATGATGCAGCATAAAGAATCGGCCCGCATACATATCCACCTGTCCCGACAACAACGTTTGGTCTAAATTTCCGAATGAGAAAGAACGACTGTACTAGCGAGACAACGATCTTCAAGGGGAAAAGCAGATTATCGACGGTTAACCGCCGATGAAGGCCGCTGATCCAAATTGTGTAGAATTCAAACCCTCTTTCAGGGACAACGCGCGCCTCGATCTTATTTTTCGTGCCGATAAACGCAATGCGGGCATCGGGGCGAGTTTTTTTAATTTCTTCTGCGATCGCGATTGCAGGAAAAAGGTGCCCTCCGGTTCCGCCGGCTGCAAAAAGGATTGAAAACGTTCGCGAATCAACTGACATATCCTTGTTTCCATTTCATCCATCGTACCTCATTCCCTCGATTCAGTACACTTTTCCAACCGCGGGCTCATTGATGTCAACCGCCAGCGGTTCCGCCGTTGCTTTCGTTTGCCGCGGATGCAAATCCGTGTGGGCGGAAATATTGAGCAGCACCCCTACCGCAAACGAGGAGAAGACTATCGCAGAGCCGCCGTAACTGACGAACGGCATGGGCAATCCGGTTGTAGGAAATACTCCCAGCGTGACGAGCGCATTGCCGAGTGCATACACGACAATCGTCGATGTAATGCCGATTGCTAAAAATTTTCCGAAGTCGTCGGGCGCGTTTTTTGCTATTTTAAACCCCCGCAGAAGAATTGTAAGGAACAGCGCCATGAAAATTATCGTGCCGATAAGCCCGTACTCTTCGCCGACAATAGAAAAAACGAAATCTCCGTACGATTCCGGCAGGAAAAGGTCGCGCTGCTTACTCGCACCCATGCCGACGCCAAACAGTCCGCCGTTGCCGAAACCGATAATTCCCTGCCAGAGCTGGTAGTTCGATTTATTCGGCGTTGCCGCAGAGCTGTCATGCCCGATAAACGAAAGAATTCGCCTCATTCGGTATTCTGCGCTGACCATGTACACAAGCACTGCCGGTATGAGAGCTGACATTGATAGAAAAATATGCTTGAGCCGCGCGCCTCCCGTAAACACCATCATCATCCCGAGAATAAAAATCATTGCACCGGTGCTGAAGTTCGGCTGAAGCATCACAAGCACGACAACGCCGCCCACCCACAGCATCAACGGCAAAAATCCTGTTTTGAAATCATAGATCTTCGAGCCTTTTGCAGCCAGGAGCGCGCTCAAATGAAATACAAGCGCAAACTTTGCCGCTTCGGAAGGCTGCAAATTAAATCCGGCGAAACTAAGCCACCTCGCCGCCCCCTTTATTTCACCGCCGACGGCCAAGGTAAAAAATAGGAGCACGAGACAGGCAATGAGCGCAAATTTCGTCAGCTTCTTGTAATACTTATAGTCGATGCTCATTGCGATAAACATCGTAGCAAGACCGACCAGCACTTTTATAATGTGCTTGTTCACCAGCCCACTTGTCGCTCCGTATTTTTGAAGCGCCCATGTCGACGAAGCGCTGTAGACCACCACCGTGCTCGCTACCATCAAGAAGAGCACAACAATGAGGACAACTCTGTCAATATGATTTCGCTGCGCCTGCATTTAGTTTGACTTTAATGAATGCACTGTCGTTTTAAACACTCGACCCCGTTCCTCATAATCTGTAAACCAATCGAACGATGTACACGCCGGTGAAAGCAGCACAACGTCGCCCCGGTGCGCGAGTGATGACGCGACGGCGACCGTTTTCTGCATCGAGGCAATGTTCGGAATGTCCTTCCCGATGGTGTCGACGCGTTCCATGGGAACCGTGCCCGTAAAATTTTCCATAATTTTTTCTGCCGAATGACCGACCGCTACGATGGCCCTAACGTTTTTCTTCACGGCGGCACGCATCCCTGAGTAATCATTCCCTTTGTCTTTCCCGCCGAGAATCAAAACGACCGGTTCTGAAAAAGCGCTGAGCGCCCGTAATACGGCTTCGACGGTTGTCGCTTTAGAATCGTTGACATATTTTACACCGTTCACTTCCCGGACAAATTCCTGCCGGTGCTCAACACCCTTAAAATTTTTCAGCGTGGAGCGAATGTGCGCGGGGCTCACCCCCATAACTTGAGCCGCCAACGTCGCTGCCATTGCATTCTGCAAATTATGTTCACCCCGAATACTGATCTGTGCAGCATCAATAATTTCCGATTCTTTATCGCCGATCCGTGTTCTCAATATACCGTGATCAAGAAATGCTCCTTCGTTTACTTTTTCCGATGTACTGAAAGCAAACATTCTACACTTCGCACTTTTAACTTTTGCCCGAGTCAACTCATCGTCCGCGTTATAGATAAGAACATCGTTCGCCGTTTGGTTCATGAAAATCCGCGCTTTCGAGTCGGCGTATTTTTCCATCGAATTCTCGTACCGGTCCATGTGATTCCGTGTAATGTTGAGTATGACCGACACCCTGGGGTGAAATATTTCGATACCATCAAGCTGAAAACTGCTCACCTCCAGAACAACAACATCTGTCTCAGCCACATCCAGAACGAAATTTGAGAATGCCTCGCCAATGTTGCCCGCAACAACATGTTTTTTCTTTGCATCGCTGAAGATCCTTCCTAACAATGTGGTTGTTGTTGTTTTGCCGTTGCTGCCTGTAATGGCAACAATCGGCGCTTTACAAAACCAGCTTGCGACTTCCAGCTCGCTGACAACGTTGATGCCGCGTTTCTTCGCTTCGAGGACAAGGGGAGTATCGCTCGGCACTCCCGGACTGAGAACCATCAAAGAACAATCAAAAACACGCTCGGTATGTTTACCGGCTTCAAACGCAATATTTTCTTTCTGTAACTCTGAAATACTTTTTTTAAGTTTCGATGCATCCTGCTGATCGCTGACGAACAAGAGCGCGCCGTTCTGTTTGAGCAACCGCGCTACCCCGATGCCGCTGCGGGCGGCTCCGATGACGGAAATTTTTTTGTTGCGCAGTAATGATGTCTCCATGGAGATTACTCGGATTACGCTGATTCATCGCAGATTGCAGATTTCTCAGATGTAATCATCAACTGATTATTAGAAGCCATCTCAAAAATGGTTTCGATGTAGATTACATTTGTAAATGTCATGCTGATCCCGCCGCATTTGCCGAAGGCATCACTTCGTGATTGGCGGGAGAAGCATCCACGACACTGAAACCTCGTAGATTCACAATGCATGATTGTCATGGATTCTTCACTTCGCTTCGCTCCGTTTCCCGAAGGGATCCCTTTGGGACAGAATGACATTTATTGGAGTTTTTGAGATAGCTTCTAGTTGCTTATCTGCGCAATCTGTTCCGAAGGAATCCCTTCGGGACCATCTGAGCAAAATCTGCGCCATCGGCGAAATCATTATCGAACTTTAAACGTCGCCAGGCTGACTATCATCAACATAATAGCGATGATGTAAAAGCGCGTGACGATTTTCGGTTCCGATATTCCCATCATTTCAAAGTGGTGGTGGATGGGAGCCATGCGGAACACGCGGCGGCCTTCGCCGTATTTTTTCTTCGTGTATTTAAAATACAATCGTTGAATAATCACCGATACCGTTTCAATAAAAAATATGCCGCCGAGAATCGGCAGAATTAATTCCTTTTTAATCATAACGGTGATCGCTCCGATAGCCCCGCCGAGCGCGAGGGAACCGGTATCGCCCATAAATACCTGAGCCGGATATGAATTGAACCAGAGAAAACCGAGCGCCGCTCCGACTAACGCCGCACAATAAATGACGAGCTCGCCGTTTCCACGAATGTAGATAATGTTGAGATAATGGCTGAATTCAATATTTCCCGAAATGTAGCTGATCACGGCAAGCGTCAACGCGACAATGCCGACGGTGCCGATCGCAAGACCGTCAAGACCGTCCGTAAGATTAACGGCATTCGACGTTGCGACAATAATAAAAATGACGACCGGGATGTACATGAAGAAGAAATCAAAATTGAGATTTTTAAAGAACGGCACCGTTGTTATGGTATTAGCGCCGATTGCTTTGAGTTCCGGAGATAAATACATCGCTGCTCCCAACACAATGCCGACCGTTACCTGACCGACAATTTTATACCAACCGATGAGACCTTTTCGTTTTTTCTTCACAACTTTTAAGTAATCATCGAAAAATCCCACAAGTCCCAGACCCATCGTGACAAAAATAATCAGCAGCACATACATGTTTTTCAAGTCGCCCCACAATAGGGTCGGGATCAGCACCGAGCCAAGCACGATGAGTCCTCCCATCGTCGGGGTGCCGGCTTTACTGAGATGGGTTTTGGGCGCCTCGAGCTTTGCCGCTTCACCAATTTGGTGTTTCTTCAACGCGGCGATAATTTTCGGCCCGGTCCAAAAGCTGATGATGAGCGCTGTGACGGCAGCAGCCGCGGAGCGAAAGGTCAAATACCGAACGATGCCAAAACCGGGCGGATGATACAGCTTTTCAATAAGATTCAGAAAATAATAGAGCATGCTTTTTAAATTTGTGCCGTTACTTCTTCCATTTTCATCCCGCGTGAGCCCTTAACGAGAACAACATCTCCCGGTGCGATCTGACTCTTCAGCGATGCGATAAGCGCATCCTTGGCTTCGAAATATTCTGCGAAGGCCAACTTCGACGCTTCATGCGTGAACCGAGAAAGCGGGCCGTACGTTAACAAATACTCAAATTCCAGATCGCTCACCGCAAGACCGATTTTTGCATGCTCGTTCTCAGCTTTTTCACCAAGTTCGAGCATGTCTGCAAGGACAACGATTTTTTTTCCCCCAGACTTCATTGATTGAAGCGTTTTTAGCGCCGCAAGAACGGAATCAGGATTGGCATTATAGGTATCGTTAAGAATCGTGATGTCGTTTCGCTTGATGACTTCCATCCGCTTATCGGCTCCGGTATATTGTTCTATTGCCGAAACAATCTTTTTGGGGGGAACTTTGAACTTCAGCCCCACTGTTGCCGCAGCAAGAGCGTTCGAAACGTTGTGCGGTCCTGCAACGGAAAGGTGAACCTCCTGTATTTTCTTTTTCGCAACAATTTCAAACACCGGCTGGCCATATTCATCAGCAGTAACATGCCGTGCCCGCACATCGGCCTTGTTGGCTATTCCGTACTTCAGCGTGCGGCGGACTTTTTTTCCCGCTCTCACAAGCTCACTGTCGTCTGCATTGATGAACGCAAAACCTTTTGCGGAAACCGTTTTGAACAGTTCCGTTTCTTCTTTTGCCACCCCTCTTTCATCGCCAAAGAACTCGAGATGTTCTCTGCCAATGTTTGTAATGAGCGCGTGTGTCGGCTCGATAACCGTGCACAGGTATTTCATTTCGCCGAAATGATTCGTGCCCAATTCAAGAACGGCCAGATCGTGTTTCGGCATTAACCGGAAGAGCATCTGCGGCACACCGATATGGTTGTTAAGATTTCCTTCCGTGCTTAACACAGAATATGTTGTCCGCAGTACTGCGCTGATCATTTCCTTTGTTGTTGTTTTTCCGTTGCTGCCGCCTACCGCAACAATTGGTATGGAAAATTTTTTTCGATAAATATTTGCCAAACTGCCGAGAGCTTTTGTCGTATCCGGAACTACCGCCAGGGCGCTCTGCAATTGCCCCAATAATTCAAGATTCTCTTCCCTCCAGCTCGCGTCGACAATCACTGCGGCGGCTTCCCGCTTGACGGCATCTTCAACAAATTGATGTCCGTCATATTTTTCTCCCCGCAACGCAATGAAAATGTTTCCCGGTTGAATTGTTCGTGAATCGGTCGACACACCGGTTATTTTCCTATTCTTCAGAAACTTTCCGTTGACAATCTCAACCGGCCGAAGCTTTTCCAGGTCCTTCAATGACAGCTTCATGAGACACGGGCCGCAATAAATTCTTGAACAATTTCTCGGTCGCTAAAATGATGCTTTGTTTTCCCGATGATCTGATAGTCTTCATGGCCTTTGCCGGCAAGAAGAACGATGTCTCCCGAACGAGCCATGGAGAGCGCGTTCGTAATTGCGCGGCGCCGGTCCGGTTCGACGATCAAATCCTTTTTCCGATGAACGCCCTTCATCACGTCGTCGATGATGGCATTCTGATCTTCTGTCCTGGGGTTATCGGATGTGACGACGGCAATATCGCTCAGCGCATCCACGATCTTCCCCATGAGAGGCCGTTTCGTTTTGTCCCTGTCTCCCCCGGCGCCAAAAACGGTAATAATCCTATTCGAACTCTGCGCCGGCAATACATCGCGAATTGTGTTCAGGCATTTCTCCAATGCATCCGGCGTGTGTGCGTAGTCGATAATCGCCGACCACCCGCCGGGGGAAAGAATCCGCTCGAATCGCCCCGGCACTGAAGAAAAGGATGCGACGCCGGCCTTAATGGACGGTGCCGGAATTCCAAGCGCGATACCGGCAGAATAGGCCGCAAGAATGTTGTAAACATTGAACCGGCCGACGAGTTGTGAGTGGAGCTCAATTTCTTCTGCATGATGGCGAAGAACAAATGATGTCCCGTTGATCGAAAGCGAAACGTTGCTCGCGCTGACGTCGGATGTGCCGTTGACGCTGTAGGTCAGCACGGAAGCTTTTGTTCCCTGCGCAATTTTCAACCCGAAGGCATCATCACTATTCGTGACCGCCCAGCTTGATGACGGCAGGCTGTCAAAAAGAATTTTCTTCGCTTGAAAATAGTTTTCCATCGTATCGTGATAATCGAGATGGTCCTGCGTTAAATTCGTAAAAACCGCAGCCGCGAACTCAAGCCCGTACACGCGGTCTTGATACAGTGAATGCGACGAGACTTCCATCACAACGTGGGTGCAGCCTTTCTCGACCATTGTTGCAAAGAGCCTGTGCAGCTCGAGAGATTCCGGCGTCGTGTGCGTTGCGGGATATTTCTCATTACCCACCACATACTCTATCGTCCCGATCATGCCGACTTTGCCATGCATCGACGGGCTGCTTAACTCTAATAATTGTCTGATGAGGTACGTCGTGGTCGTTTTCCCGTTTGTTCCGGTTACGCCGATCAATCGCAGGCGTTTTGCCGGATGGCCGAAATAGTTTGCCGACATGACCGCGAGCGCTCTCCGCGAGTTGCCAACGACGATCTTCACAACTCCCGCGTGCATAAAAAACGAGTCGGGCAGCAATGTATCGTTCTCCATCACGACGGCCTTGGCGCCGTTGGAAACGGCGGCATTAATATGATTGTGGCCGTCGGTCAACGCACCCTTTATGGCGATAAACATGTCGCCTTGCTGGACCTTCCTCGAATCGTATTGGAGTCCGTTGATCTCGACATCATGCGTTACAACCATTCCGCCGTACGTTGTTTGAAACATCTTCGAAACCGTAACACCTTCCAACAATGATGATAATGTCATACTTCGATTCGCGGAATCAATAAAGCTGAGCCGATACCAAGGGTTTCGGCTCGCATATCAAAACTACTCTCTCTCCCTGCTTTGCAAAAGCGTTCGCTTCAGGAGATTGGTGGACAACAATACCCGAACCGACAACGGCAACGTCAAATTTCTCAGCCGTCAGCCTGTTGATCGCACTCCGAACACTCATGCCGTGAAGATCGGGAACAACGGGACCACCGTTCACCATGGTGCTGTTCGACTGGCCGATAATTAATTGCACGGTTTCTCCATGCTCAATTTTCTTTCCGGCTTCCGGAACCTGCCGCACCACAACGTCGCCGTCGCCTGCTGCGGCAACACGAAAGCCGCTGTTCTTCAGGATCTCTTCGGCTGCTTCCCGCTGCATATGAGAAACGTCCGGAACTGAGACGAGCGGCTGCGCTTCATCACTCCCTTTTTCTGCGAACGCAGCCCGGGAAAATAATCCGTTGTTGTTGATGATTTGCTGCGCGATCGCTTTGAAAATCGGCGCGCTCGCCAGGGCGCCGGTGTACCCTCCAGCCGTCGGATTTTCCATGATCACTAAACACACAAGTTCCGGCTTCTCGGCCGGGAAAAATCCGACGAACGTTGCGTTGTAATTTCCCGATGCATACTTGCCATCAACATAATTTCGCGACGTGCCGGTTTTTCCCGCGATCGTGATCCCGGGAATTTTTGCCGACTGGCCAGTTCCCCTCTCGACAACACCGATGAAAAAATCTTTAAGCGTCTTTGCAGTTTCTTCAGAAATGACCCGGCGAATTTTTTCCGGATGTCTGGTGTACACGACTTCACCGGACTCGTCCAATTCTTTTGAGATGATATACGGCTTCAAAAGAATACCGCCGTTTGCGACCGCACAGTATGCGGCGGCAATCTGGAGCGGGGTCACTGCGATCTCATAGCCGTAGGCAATGGAGTTGAGAGTCACTCCGGACCACTCAACCGGTTTTTTTAATTCTCCGCTCGCTTCTCCGGGAAGCTCAATTCCTGTCGGCATGCCAAAACCGTAGTCCCGCGCCTGGGTATACAGCCGCTCAGCGCCGATAATGTCGCTCGCTTTCGCCATCACGATATTGCTCGACAATTCCAATCCCTGCTGAAACGTGATCATGCCGCTTTCATGTGTGTCGGTGATGAGCCGAAACTTGCCGCCGTTCAGCGGAACTCTATACTTTCCGTGCTCGGCGAAAAATATCTGATCGGGAGCGATCAGCTTGTGCTCCAGCGCCGCTGACACGGTAACTATTTTGAAGACAGAGCCCGGTTCAAACATATCGGAGACGGCCCGTGCTCTCAATGTTTGCGCGTCCGTATGAGCGACATCGTACGGGTTCACACTCGGAATGTGCGCCATTGCAAGCACTTCGCCTGTATTCGGGTTGAGAATCATTGCAAGTCCTGCAGCGGCCTTCATTCGCTCCACGCCTTTCTTCAACTCATCCTCAACGATAGACTGATAACCGACGTCGATCGTCAGTCCGATCGAATGGCCGTGCACCGGTTCCTGGCGGGGATAATCCGCCGACGGCCGTTTGCGCCCCATCCCATCCCGCTGCATAACGACAAATCCATCGGCACCGCGCAGAGCCTTATCATACGAATATTCTATTCCGCTGATACCGACGTTGTCAATGTTCGTGCAACCGATTACCTGTCCCCCGATGTTGTCGTAATGATACAGGCGTTTTGGCTCGTTTAGCTCCGCAACCCCTTCGAGCGTGTTCGCTTGAAGACGTTTAGCAACCTCGGGGCTCACGCGGCGTTCCAGCCAAACGAACCTCTTCTCGTCCTGCATTTTTTGAAGATAAAATTGTTCCGGCTTTCCGAATACTCTCGAGAACTTTTTTGCAACAGCAGCCGCTCCGTCGCCGACGATCTTCGGGTCTGCTGCATAGGAAAAAAACATTGAATTCGAAACAAGAATATTGCCCTGCCGGTCGTAAATATTTCCCCGGGTGGATGGCAATACAATTTTTACTTCATATTGCTTCCGGGCAATCGCCTGGTATTTGCCCGAGTCTATTATTTGGATCTGCACCAATCGCAAAGCAGCGACGACGAAGGCCAACAAGAGCACAATCTTCGTGGTCAGCAGCCGGGCAGATTGGTTGACGTTATTGACCACCGGCGATGCAATCGCTCCCCCCGCATTCTCTTCTGTGCCAAAAGCGGACATACCTATCTCTTTGTTACGTCGTCAATCTTGTCGTGGTCTACGTCGAACCACACGGGAGGCTCTTTCGGATTTGTCAGGCCTACTTCTTCTTTTGCCATTAGGCTGATCCTGTCGAGGCTTGATTTCCGCGCGATCTCAGCTTTCAGCACTTCGGTGTTGCTAACAATAGAGTTGTACCGGTTGTTGAGGTCGTTCACTTCTTTCATCAACTGATTCACTGCGATGACATTTCCTGTATAGAGCAAGCTCACCGCGGCAACCAAAAACAGCCCGCTGACGATATTAAATGTTGAATGTTTCCGTTGGACAGCTTTTCTGTTCGACCGGATCTTACGATCTGGAACAGACGCCTCTTGACCCGAAACAACATTCCCGTTGTAAATATACCGTCCGTCTGAAACGGTCGAAGCAGCGTGTTCATTGTAGACTCGTGCCATCAGATTCTTTCTGCAACTCTCATTTTAGCGCTACGCGAACGCGGGTTTGACGATTGTTCTTCCCGGGATGGAACGACGGGCTTTTTTGTCAACACCCTGAGCGTTGGAGTTGCCGGCGTGTCTGGCACAAGCTTGTGCCCGGATGGAATAATTGTCGCAGATTGTTCCATGAAAAAGTTTTTCACAATCCTGTCTTCGAGTGAGTGGTATGAAATAACTGCAATGCGGCCGCCGCTCGCCAGGAGATCTACCGCTTCGTTCAACGTGCTCGAAAGGGAATCGAGCTCGTGGTTTACCTCGATTCTTAACGCCTGGAAGACACGAGCCAGTGTCTTCGTCAGGAATTGCCCGGGAACTCTTCTTTCGATGACCTCTGCCAGATCTCCCGTTGTTTCTATCTTTTTCAACCCCCGGCGTTCTACAATTGCGCGGGCAATCTTTCTCGAATTATTCTCTTCGCCGTACCGCCAAAAAATATCGGCCAGCCCTTCATCCGAGTACGTGTTAATGACCGTCGCTGCATTGAAAGGCTGGCGCCGGTCCATCCTCATATCCAGCACATTATTGCCGCGAAACGAAAAACCCTTGCTTCCCTCGTCCAACTGAAACGATGAGACGCCAAGGTCGAGCAACATGCCTTGAATCGAAGAAAAATTATGCGATTGAAGAATCGACCGGATGTTGGCATTATTATCGTGGACAAAGACAACCTTCCCGGAAAAGCGCTGCAGCCTTTTTCCGGCTTCACTCTGTGCATCGGCGTCGGCGTCTATGCCGACAAGGGTTCCGAGCGGATAAATTTTTTCTAAAATACTCTCGGCATGCCCGCCGCCGCCGAGTGTGCCGTCTACGTATATTCCATCGTGCTTGGTGATAAGGAACTTAATGACTTCATCCCGCAGCACCGGAAGATGATATGGACTGCTCACATGTTTTTACGAAATTATTCCGGCGGCGGTTTAAAGATTGTCGCAGCAACACTTTCATAACTCTCATTCTGCGATTGCGTCGTCATATATTCGTTGTAGACCTTCGGATCCCAAACCTCGATGCGTTCGAGCATTCCTAGGATCAGCACTTCATTCTCGATTTTCGCGAATTGCAGGAGCTCCTTCGGAATGATTATTCGGAACTGTCCGTCGAGCTGGCTCTCAGTGGCATACTGCAGGAGGGTACGAGTAACGAACCGATGGCGGGGGTCTGCCGGAGAAAGTTGACGCAACGATTGCTCGACCTTGATCCACTCGTCATTTGGATAGAGAAAAAGGCATGATTCATATCCGCGCGTGACAACAAAAAGGTCGTTTGCTTCCGGGGAAAGATTTTTCCGCATTTTTGCGGGAATATTTATCCTCCCTTTACTGTCTACTGAGTATGAATACGAACCTTTAAACGACGACATAAGGACCCACGACCTTCAAAAAATCCTCTAAAACGACATGGTTTGACAAGTTAAATTCCCCACTTTTACCCACTATGATGCACGAAATTTATGGAATTAAGACTTAAAGTCAAGTGAAAACTAAAGAAATTTGAGGGTTTTGTGGCGGGTATGGCCGAGGTAAGCCTATGTCGATACGAAGCTAATGCCCAATTACAAGATTCCGCGTATGCGCAGTTCTGAGTAAAAACTGGAAACATCTTTGAAAACAATCCCATTCATGCCGCATTTCACTGCGGCGGCGACGTTCTCTGGAAGGTCATCGATGAACAGAAGGGATGACGGTTCGGCCGACAAATCGCGAATAACATACTCATACACCCTCCGATCCGGCTTGGCAGCTCCGATTCGAAAAGACAAATATAATCTGGAAAACTTCTTGAGAATTGCCGCAGTGTCAAGCGATTTCTGAAAATGGGCGGGACTCGTATTGCTCAGAATTGCCGTTTGATACCTTGCCTGAATTGCATCGACGACCGGAATGATCTCTGAATTCTCCTCTACGACGATACCGTTCCAGGCGGTCTCAAGTTCCTCACGGGTATACTTCCCCTTAAAAATCTCATCCATCATTGCAAAAAAAAATTCCGTGCCGATACGCCCGATTTCATATTCTCTTGCTATATGCTCGATCGCATGCTCATCGGCAAGGCTGACTCGGTTCCGATTAATTCCAAGCACCCGCGGAAACGCGTCATGGTCGATGTTGAGCAACACCCCGCCTATATCAAAAATAACGGTTGCAATTTTGTCCACGGAAATCCTATCATTACAATTGTTCAATGAGTTTTTGAACTTCGACGAAACGTTCAGGGCCGGCTTCGTTGGTGAGGGCGGTTTGTACCAGCAATTGTTTTCCCTCCTGTTTTAATTGAACTTTGTGTGTCCGGATCTCTCCGGACTTCGCCATGATGGATTGAAAAGCGCCGTTCTCATAAAATTCCTTTTCCGTGTCCGGAGGAAAATGCAGGCGCAGTGTGCGCTTATGCAGTTCAATTTTCCGAAAGCCCGATTTCGCTGCGAGCGCACGGAGATTTGAGAGCATAAACAAATTCTCCACCTCTTCCACCGACGAACCGAATCGATCAATTAGTTCTAACCGGATATCATCCACCGCTTTGATGGTTTCCGTTTTATACAATCGCCGGTAAATATCCAGGCGCTCGGTATCATCTTCAACATAAAACTCGGGAATATACGCATCAACATCGGCGTCGATGATAGTGTCCGTTCGCGCAACGGATAGTTTCTTTTGCTCGGATGAAAACAGCTCTGAAAATTCCTGGTTCTTCAGTTCACTGACCGCTTCTTCGAGCGTTTTTGTATACATCTCAAAACCCATTTCCATTATAAAGCCGCTTTGTTCTCCTCCGAGCATATTCCCCGCTCCGCGAATTTCAAGGTCGCGCATCGCCAAATTGAAGCCCGAGCCTAACTCCGTAAACTCCTCGATCGCCTGCAAACGCCGGAGCGTTGCTTTCGGAAGAATTGAAATCGGCGGAACGAGTAAATACGAATACGCCTGGACGTTCGAACGCCCGACGCGCCCGCGCAATTGATACAGCTCTGCAAGCCCAAACCGATCCGCCCTGTTGATGATGATGGTGTTGACATTTGGGATATCTAATCCGGATTCGATGATTTTTGTCGCGACGAGGACGTCGCATTTCTTTTCAAGAAAATCCAGCATCACCTTTTCAAGCTCGTGCCCTTTTAACCGTCCGTGTGCGACACGGAACCGCGCTTCCGGGATATATTCCTGGAGCGCTCCCGCAAACGAATCGATGTTCTCGACCCGGTCGTTAACGATGTACACTTGTCCGCCGCGGTGTAATTCTTTCACTACCGCTTCACGAACAACTTTTTTGTCGAACTGTGCGATTTCCGTGTAGATAGGAAGTCTGTTCCGCGGAGGCGTATTGATGATTGAGAGGTCGCGGGCACCCATCAAAGAAAAATGAAGCGTTCGCGGAATCGGTGTAGCTGTAAGAGTCAGTGTATCGACGTTTGAGCGCAGTGCGCGAAGCTTTTCCTTTGCCGCTACGCCGAACCGCTGCTCTTCATCAATGATAAGCAGTCCGAGATCTTTGAAGCGCACATCCTTCGATAACAACCGGTGGGTGCCGATAACGATGTCAATCGTGCCGCTCTGAAGACTTTCGACAATTGCCGCTTGCTCTTTAGCACTTTTGAAACGTGAGAGGGATGAAATGCGTACCGGATATCTGCCTAGCCTGGCGGAAAAAGTTGAAAAATGCTGCTGCGCCAGAATCGTTGTCGGCACAAGAACGGCAACCTGCTTATTGTTGAGCACCGCTTTGAATGCAGCGCGCACGGCGATTTCCGTCTTGCCGAACCCGACATCCCCGCAAATCAGCCTGTCCATCGGGCTGGCGCTTTCCATGTCATTCTTTACATCTGCCGTTGCGGCGGCTTGATCCGGCGTATCTTCAAACATAAAGGAGGCTTCCATTTCCTTCTGCCAGTGTGTGTCGGGGGAAAACGGAACTCCTTGCTCGCTTTTTCGTTTTGCGTAAAGAAGAATGAGATCGCGTGCGATGTCCTTAATTTTCTTTTTCGCCCGGGCTTTCAACTTCTCCCATTCACCGCCGCCCAGTTTGCTGAGCTTCGGCATATGTCCCTCCGCCGAGGAATATTTTTGAATACGGTTAATATAATTCAGGTTGACAAAAAGGATTCCCTTTTCATCGTATTCGAGTTTTGCGACTTCCTGCTCCGTCCCCCGAATTGAAATTTTTTCGAGCCCCAAGAATTTCCCAATGCCGTGGTCGATATGAACGATAAAATCCCCGCGGTGAAGGGAACGAAGTTCCTTCGGCGAAATTCCCCTGAAGCTCCGGCGTTTCGGGGCACCCCGTCGTTTGATGCGCCCGAAAATTTCATGCTCGGTGAAAAGAGCAATGCGGGCTGAAGGAAAAAGAAAGCCGGAGTGAACGGTTTCGGAAAGGTAGTTGACCGGCGGCAGAACAGAGTTGATGGGAGGAGGCTCTGCTTCACGACCTTCATCGCTGTCCTTCTCCTGCGGATCCTCATGTGCCCCGCCGGCTTCTTCAATTAATTCTTTAATGCGTTGGGATTCTTCCGCGGTGTCGGACGTGATATTGATCTCGAAATTCTTCTCCGCCAGTTCCCTGACCTGTTCGACAAGAATTTTAATACTCCCATTTGTCGGAGGCTGCGGTGTTGTTTGAAAATCGATGAATGTCCCCTTCGAAGATTTGTTAATGACGGAGTGAATGTATGACGGGAGCGTTCGAAAACTCTTCTCAATCTCGTTGAACGAATACTGCAGGCTGACGCCTTCCGATTCCAGTTCTAGAATTTCTTTTTCAATAAGCGAGAGGTCGTCGGTGAGCAAAATGGCCTGTTGCGTAAAAAGGTCTACAAAGGAAACTTTCCGTACAGAGCTTGAGCTTTCTCCCGTGCCTTCTGAAACAGTTTTTCCTGAGGTCATCTGTGAAATATTCGGTACGATACTCACTCTTTCCAATTCACGAATAGAGCGCTGGGATACCGCATCGAATTCACGGATCGATTCAATCGTGTCGCCCCAGAATTCCAGCCGTACGGGATTATCACCGATGAACGGAAAGATATCAACGATGCCTCCGCGAACGGCAACGTCGCCGTACGTTTCGACTAGGGGTTTGCGCTCAAAACCGCGTTCGGCAAGCTTCGCAAGCAGAGCTTCAAAACCTGTCTCGGTGTTGGCGGAAAGTTCAATAACCGCCCGCATAAACTCTTCTCGCGGGGGAACGGCAATCGTTAGGGCGGCCGCATGCGTAATATAGATACCGGGAAGCTGTGTGGACAAAGCCTTCAGCGATTCAACCTGGCTTATCGGCGCTGTCATGTCGAGCGTCTGGGCAGCATGGGTTGATTCCACCGCATACAGGCGGACATTTGCCTCCGATATCAATTGAGAACAATCGTCGCGCAGTTTTTCTGCCGAATCTTTTTCCGGGACGACAAGAAGGATTTGCCCCTGAAACTCTTCATAGAGATATGCCGCAATGAATGCCCAAAGCGACCCGGAAATACCGCGAAGATAAACCGGGGACGACAAGCTCGGCTCCGCAACACTCAGGCGTTGAAATTCCTCAGAAGAAAATATTTTCTTTTTTAGTTCGGCAAGCATGAATTATCGGTTACAGATTGAAACAGCGTTATGGATAAAATGGCTTTTGTTCTTTTACGCAACACGAGTTATAAACGCAAAAACCCCTGCCGATGAATCTGAAACAAATTCATCAGCACGGTGAATGAAGATACAAAGAAATCAAGAGAGTTCAAAAACTGAAAATCTCTCACTCTGGGTGGACTTATCCAGCCTCTTCTTTCTCAGATACCAGAGAAAGAAGCAAAGTCCCGCTGTACGGGATCCCGCCTTTCATATTTTTTAGAAAGCGGGAAGAGCTTCTCGGAATTGGAATCCGCGCGTTACGAATTCGAATAATTTCTCCCGCTTCAAAGAAATGAAAGGCGGGATGCCATAAGGCGGCATTTGGTTACCTTCTTTTGCTGAAGCCCTTCCTTCGGAACCCGGAAAGAAAGTAACGCTTTACAATTGGGTAGATATCAAGAAAAAATGTTCACAGAGTTATGTCTTTTGTTGTTTCTTCTTCGCGGCAGGAAACAGTACGTTGTTCAGAATAAGCCGGTACCCGGGGGAATTTTTGTGAAGGCTCAAATCTGTGGGGGGAGCGCCGACGGCGTGCTGGTAATCTTCGGGGTCGTGCCCGCCGTAAAACGTGAAAGTCCCGCGTCCATAGTTGCCGTGAAGATATTTCACCTCTTCCGTTCCCTCGCGCTCGGCTAAAATAGTGACGCTCGATTTGATCAGGTTTTTTTTAAATGCGGTCGTCTGTCCCATGAATCCTTTGATAACGTTGACGTGGTTCTGCGTCAGCATTGTCGGAACGGGGTCGTACTTTGCGGAAAACTCAAAGAGGGTGAAATAGTCCGTGTTCGGGTCGCGCAACGGAACCGGATCACTCGGCGGAATATCAATGTCGGAATACTCATACCGGAGAGGGTTCATTTCCAAAGTAAAATTTTGGAAAGCGAACGTTTTTGAAAAATCAAGCTTTTCCTGCGCATCGCGGTCGGGAGGATCGCCGTCGAACATCACATCGCAGATATCGGTGTTCTCGGAAGCCAGTGCAATGTCATACGTATCGGTCGCGGCACACATCGCAAACATAAAGCCCCCGCCGGCGACGAAATCCTTGATAGCGCGCGCCACTGCTTTTTTCTCATCGGAAACTTTCTTGAACCCCAGCTCCCGCGCTTTGCGCTCATAGAGCAGCTGCTGTTCAACGTACCATGGCGCGTTCCGGTGAGTGGCGTAGAATTTTCCGTACTGACCGGTGAAATCTTCATGATGCAAATGAAGCCAATCGTATTCCGAAAGTTTTCCCTGAAGCACTTCATCGTCCCACACTTTTTTGTACGGGATCTCTGCATATTCGAGGGCCAGGGTCACAGCATCATCCCATGGCTTGAAATCGGGCGGAACATAGACGGCAATTTTCGGCACCTTTTCCAGCCGAACCGCGTCCATATTGGTATTTTCGCCCCCGATCTCGTTGTAAATTTGCGCGGCATCGGACACGCTGATTACTTCAAACGCAACCCCGCGAATACGGCACTCGGTTTCCTCCATCGAAAGATAATCGAACATGAACGAACCGCCGCGGTAATTCAACAGCCAGTCGATTTGAATTCCATGCTGCAATGCCCAGAAAGCAACCCCGTACGCTTTTAAGTGGTCGGTTTGTTTCAAGTCCATCGGAATCAGAAGCTTTTGCTGGGCATGGAGATGGCATGCGGTGAGCAGCAGGAAAAAAAATGTGAGGCGGATAAATTTCATCGTGAAGGATAAAACTTTGGAAAGATTTTCATGTTCAAACCCGTTCGGCGCCGAAATCTCTGTAGAGCGTTTCAATGAGAGGATGTTCCTTCGAAGAAGGGTCTTTTGTCTGAGGGGTGTTCAACGGCGTGCCGCCGTTTTCATGTGAGGATTGCTTACCGGACGATGCTGCCAATGCTGCCGGTTGAAGCACCGGTTCGATGCGAAGCTTCGTTCCCAAAAGCGTGTTGACGGTTTCGGTCAGAAAAATTTGGTTTCTCTTGAGGGAAGAAAAGTGAAAATCGTCAGCGCAGGCGATTTGCAGCGTTTCATGCGCGAGAGTTATCGGCAAACTTTCTCCTAAAATCATTCCTACCGAAATTTTTTTCTTCCTCACATCATCAACAATTTTCCCCCATTCTTCTTTTATCTGCTCGAGCAAATGTTGACCTTCCGGAAGCCCTTTTCGGTCGATGATCGGCGCCGGTACGGCGGGCGCTGGCGGTATTTCCGGTGTTTTTAACAGGGAAAGGGTTGGCGAGTCCGCAATCCTCTTGAGCGGCTTTAACGCATAGTCGGCTTTTGCCTCCTCGGCAATTTGTATCGATTGAGCCGGAACCCGGTCTGAAGATCTTTCGCTTGCGTTCAGACTGAATGATTTCGAGGGGGAGTGGTTTCCAGAATTAATTTTTTTTTTCAACTCGTCAAGCTGTTGAAGAAGTTCATCGATTTTCACCGATTGCTCCATCTTCGTCATTTGAATAATGCCGACTTCCAGTTTGAACCTTGGCTGCGAACTGTACCGGATGGACGATTCCAGGTCGGTTGTCAGCTTTATCAAACGAAGAATATCTTGTTCATCAAATTGCGATGCGGCGTTTATGTAGCGCACTCGATAGACTTCCGGGGCTTCGATCAAGCGGCCCGATTGTGTTGTTCGAGCGATGAGCAGGTTGCGGAAATGTTCGGCAAGGCCGCCGAGGAATTCCTTGATGTCGAATCCATTGCGCACGATTTCTTCCACAAGGGAAAGTGCCGCCTGCGTATCGTGTGCTTTGATACAATCGCTCACTCGGAAGAAAAATTCCTGGTCAACCACATTCAACAGGCTGATGATGTGCGGTGCGGTGATCGTTGTGCCGCAATACGATACCACCTGGTCGAAAATACTTTGTGCATCGCGCATCGACCCATCCCCTTTTTTCGCAATGATCATCAACGAATCATCGTCAATTGCGATTTTTTCTTCCCCCGCAATGAATCGCAGGCGCGACATAATATCTTCAATCGTGATGCGGCGAAAGTCGTACCGCTGGCACCGCGAGAGGATCGTCGCAGGGACTTTGTGAACTTCGGTCGTTGCAAAAATGAACAAGACATGCGGCGGCGGCTCTTCGAGCGTCTTCAGAAGCGCGTTGAACGCTTCCTTCGTCAGCATGTGAACTTCGTCGATGATGTACACTTTATATTTTCCGCGCGCCGGCGCGTAGCGAACCGACTCGCGCAAGTTGCGAATTTCATCTACACCGCGATTGGAGGCGCCGTCGATTTCTACGACGTCCATGCTGCGTCCGTTTGTGATCTCGCCGCACACCTCGCATTCATTGCACGGGTTTGAATCTTTGGGATGAAGGCAATTGATCGCTTTCGCCAGGATGCGGGCCGTTGTTGTTTTGCCGCAGCCGCGGCCGCCGCAAAAAATGAAGGCATGCGCAAGCCGATTCGTCGCCAACGCATTTTTCAACGTGTTGGTTACGTGCGATTGCCCGATGACATCTTCGAACACCATCGGCCGCCATTTGCGCGCTGTAACCTGGTAAGACATGGAAGGCAATTAAGAATTATGAATTAAAAATTAAGAGTGAAAAAGTGAAATGTGAAATGCTTTTTACACTTCTTACTATTTACTGTTAATGTTTACTGTTTACTGCTTACTGCCAAACACATACTTCACCGCATCCTCGATCTTCTCAATCGGGATGATTTTCAATCCGTCTTTTACCGCATCCTGAATCTCCGTCAAATCTTTCTCATTTTCTTTCGGAATAAGGACGGTCTTGATACCGCTCCGCTTGGCAGCGAGAAGTTTCTCATTCAACCCGCCGATGGCAAGCACGTTTCCACGGAGCGTGATCTCGCCCGTCATTGCGATGTCGCTTCGTGCCGGTTTCCCGCTGATCGCGGAGACCATTGCCATTGCCATGGTAATGCCGGCGGAAGGGCCGTCTTTCGGGATCGCCCCTTCGGGGAGATGAATATGAATTTCCTTTTTGGTAAAGAAATCGGGTTTAAGCTTCAGCGCTTTCGCGTTAGAACGGATAAAGCTGAGCGCCGCATGAGCCGATTCTTTCATCACGTCTCCTAACTGCCCTGTGAGCGTCAGACGTTCCGGACCCCGCATCACCGTGACGTCGACCTCGAGAATTTCACCGCCGACACTTGTCCACGCCAGGCCGGTCACCGAACCGATGCGCGGCTTGCGCTCCGCAGCCCGGGAACGGAATTTCGGAACGCCGAGATATTTCTCAATTTTTTCTGCGTTGATGACAATTGCCGCATGCTCTCTCTTTTTCAATGTGCCGTGCTTATGTCCGTTCTTCTGTTTGCTCAGAACAATTTCTTTTGCCGCTTTTCTGCAGACAGATGCGATCTCACGTTCCAGGTTTCGAACGCCGGCTTCGCGGGTATATTCCTGAACGATTTTGTTGATGGCATCGTTGCCGATCGTAACATCTTTTTCCTTCAGGCCGTGTTCCGCCATTTGCTTGGGAATGATGTGCCGTTTTGCGATCTCCCGTTTTTCAAAATCGAGGTAGCTTGAAAGTTCGATGATCTCCATTCTGTCCTGAAGCGGAAGGGGAATCGTGTAGCGCACGTTCGCCGTCGTGATGAACATGACATGAGAGAGGTCGTAATCAACGTCAAGATAATGGTCGCTGAAGGTGCTGTTCTGCTCGGGGTCAAGCACCTCGAGGAGAGCCGAAGCCGGGTCGCCGTGAAAGTCCATGCTCATCTTGTCGACTTCGTCCATCAGCAAAACGGGATTGATAACGCCCGCGCGCTTCATCGATTGGATAATCTTTCCCGGCATCGAGCCGATGTAGGTCCTCCGGTGCCCCCGGATTTCCGCTTCGTCCCTGATACCGCCGAGGGAAATGCGGACAAATTTTCGACCAAGAGCCCGTGCAATCGATTTTGCAAGGGACGTTTTTCCGACGCCCGGCGGGCCGACAAGGCACAAAATCTGCCCTTTCATCTCTTTCACGAGATTCAGCACGGCAATGTGTTCAAGGATCCGCTCTTTCGGTTTTTCCAATCCGAAATGATCCTTGTCGAGAATTCCTTTAACATGGTCAACTTTCAGATTGTCTTTTGTCCGTTTTTGCCACGGAACGCCGGTCAGCCAGTCGAGGTAGTTTCTTGTTACGGTAAACTCGGGGGACATCGCGGGAGTTTTTTTCAGCTTGTTGAATTCCTCGACCGCTTTCGCGTGGACTTCCTTCGGCATTTTGGCTTTTTCGATCTCTTGTTTTAGTTTCGCCAGCTCGGGCGACGCCTCATCCTCGCCAAGTTCGTCCTGCAAAATTTTTATCTGTTCCTGGATAAAAAATTTTCGCTGCGATTTCTGGATGTTGTCGTGAACCTTCGAATCGATCTCCCGCTCGATCTTCAGCATGCTGATTTCGCTGTTCAGGATGCGAATGACTTCCATAAACTGCTCGCGCGTGTTGCGGATGCGCAGGATTTTTTGTTTCACTTCAACGCTCTGCACGATATTCGCCGCAATATAATAGAGCCGCCGCTGTCCGTCCTTAATGTTTTCATACGCAGAAACTACTTCGGGAGGAATGGCCCGGTTGGCGCGGACATATTCCGAAAAAAGCGTCGAGGCGTGTCTGATGATAGCATCCATCTCCGGGTTTTCTTCAGGAATACCTGCGTGAATTTCTATTTCCGCCTGCAGATATTTTTCGTTCGTCACGAACTTTTTGATTGACGCCTGTACGATGCCGTCCACGAGAATCTTCAGCAGACCATTGGGGAGCTTGAGGATCTGGATAATCTTCGCGACAACACCTTCTTTATAGATGTCGTCGGCGCCCGGCTCGTCGATCGAAGGGTCTTGCTGCGGGGCGAGAAAGATGTACTTCTCATTCTCCAGCGCAAAATTTGCGGCCCGGAGCGACGATTCGCGGCCGACCAGCACGGGGAAAATCATGTACGGAAATATCACGACATCGCGCAACGGAAGCACCGGCAGAGTTGTCGGGATAGAATCAACCGTGTCGATCTTAGTTTCTTTTATTTTCTCAATTGCCATTTCGAAAGCGCTTCAATTCAATAAGAGTGAATATAGACAGAAAAAGCGGGAAAACAATCCGCTTGATTTGGGTGTAATATATTTACAGCTATATGTTAAAAAGGTACTGATAATTTGAGGGGATGTCAAGACGGCAATGGCAAGCACATTTCCTATTGGCAGGGCAACTATAATTCGATATCAGCGAAAAGCGGGAATGCAATGATATTTTCAAACGGAAGCAGTTCTGTATCACTCACTCCTTAACACACCCCTGGCGCTTCCGCCAAAAAGATGGTGGACAAGTTCGCGCCGTCCCCTCTCGAGAGGGAAGTATCTAAACTCAGTTATTGCGGTAAAACTCCCCTCTGCAGTGAGGGCTTATGCGATGAAGAGAGGGACAGGGAGTGTGTTACCTTGGGTTTGTTTTTATCCAGTGTTCAATTATATCCAGCACCGTACGCATATTTTTTCTAACGTCGGATTCTTTGAATCTCAAAAACTTTACACCGAGAGATTCTAGCCGTTCTTGTCTCGCAGCGTCTTTCTCTTGTGCTTCATCAGCTTCATGCGACGCACCATCAATTTCAATTGCAAGGCTTAGTTCATGGCAAAAGAAATCGACGATAAACTGATCGAGTGGTTTTTGCCGGTGAAAGTCGTAGCCGAGCATTTGTTTGTTCCGCAATTTTTTCCAGAGCAGCACTTCGCCAAGCGTACTGTTGTTACGCAGGCCGCGGGCAATTTTTTTTAAGGCTGGTTTGTATGGAATAATTTTCCTGGGCACAGTAACTCCAGCTTTGGACACACCCCTGACGCTTCGCGTCGTCCCCTCTCGAGAGGGGACTTACTAAAATTCAACTTCTGCGTTTAAACTCCCCTCTGCAGCGAGGGTTGTACGATGGAGAGAGGGGCAGGGGGTGTGTCGCTTTAATTATTTGTTCAACAAGTTCTAACCGAAACAACTGTGTTCCATTCATACCAGTACACACCCCTGGCGCTTCCGCGCCGTCCCCTCTCGAGAGGGGACTATCTAAACTCAACTATTGCGGTAAAACTCCCCTCTGCGGCGAGGGCTTGGCGATGGAGAGAGGGACAGGGGGTCGTGTCGCTTTAATTATTTGTTCAACAAGTTCTAACCGAAGCGACTGT
>CAZXQG010000007.1:23853-95030 GCA_964642725.1 uncultured Chitinophagaceae bacterium | reverse complement strand
AGCAGCATTTCTTCGGTATCTCTTTTTGTGAACGGAAATATGAAGAGTGTTTCGGCCGCCAACGGCGTTTTCCAGGACAGCACATTGTTGGTGGAAGGAAGAAATCTTATTAAGGTGACCACTCCAAACGGGGCAGACAGCGTTGTTGTCACCCGGATAGTGAATCATTCGCCAAATGCCATAGCGACGGCGCAGGACGGCGGCAGTTCGGTGATCTTAAGTGCTGCTTCGACTACAGATCCTGATTCGCAAACCGTAACAAGTTTTAAGTGGTTTGATGATCCGGTATTTTCGCTGGAGCTGAATGGACAAACCGGAGTTACGGCGACTGTCACTAAACCCACGAAACCCGGGGAATACTATTATGGGCTTATTGCTGTCGATCCCGACGGCAATGCTGATACTACGCGGTCATATTTCATCATTAAAGCCGATGGATCGCTGCAGAATCCCGTTATCCAAAATAATCCACAATGGGCGAAACAAGCGCGTGTCTATTTCCTGTTTCCTAAATCATTTACGCAGGCAGGAACGATCAGCGCTGCGACGGCGAACCTCCAGTACGTGAAGAACATGGGGTTCAATGTCATTTGGATGATGCCCGTAATGAAGAACCATGATGTCATCAATCAACAATCAGGCCCAGGCTATAACATCGTTGATTTCTACAACGTCGCTCCCGAGTATGGATCAAACCAGGATTTTAAAGATTTTATATCGCAGGCACATTCATTCGGTATTAAAGTAATTCTTGATGTGACGCCGAATCATTCGAGCAGTTTTCATCCCTGGTCTGCCGACGCACATGCGAACAAATTGAACTCCCCCTATTGGAATTGGTATGAACACCACAATCAGCCGACGAACCCCGATCAGACAAATGGACTCGGTTCCTCACTAGACGCCGACGGATTCAATTACTATTCCGGCTTCAGCGATCAACTGCTCAATCTCAATTGGAGTGACGTGGATATGCGTTCGGAAATGATCAACGTATACAAATACTGGGTGCAACAGTTTGGCCTTGATGGATTTCGCTTTGACGTCTACTGGGGACCGCATCGGCGGTACGGAGAACAGTTCATGGGCGATCCGGTGAGAGCTGCGCTTAAACATATTAAACCCGATATTTTGCTGCTTGGTGAAGATGACGGAACAGGCTCAGGGACAGAAACAATTTACGCCGACCAGAACGGCGGGCTCGACGCATCGTACGATTTCAAGTTGTACTTTAGCGGAATAGAAAATTTTTATACCAGTACGTCTGTCGATAACCTGAACAGCCAAATCTATAACAACGCCTATTATCCCGGACCGGATGCGCTGTATCTGCGATTCATGGAATCGCAGGACGAGGACCGGATCGCCTACCTGTATCGCACCGGAGATTCTACGACATCGTTCATGCGTACGATGCCGATGGCGACAACCATCTTCACGGTACCTGGCCTCCCCATGATATGGAATGGCCAGGAGGTGGGTTGGGGATACGGTATATCCGGGTCAAAGGAAGACCGCGACAGAAGCACGATCGGATGGAATTTTTATGGAAGGAATTTGTTGACGCCCCACTATCAGCGGTTGGCATGGATTCGCGGAACGTTTCCGGCATTTGACACGCAGGCGTTTGTCAGGCTTTCCACAGGGAATGCACTCGTGTACAGTTTTACGCGTCCATATAACGACGGCAATGGTGTTGCGCTGATGAATTTCAGCGGCTCGCCTGCGAGCGCGACGATTGCATTGTCAGGGACCGGGACTCCCAATGTCTATTTTCCTGGCGGCATTCAGAATGGAAAAACGTATTACCTCAACGATGTGTATAACGACACATCGGGCGCCATTACCTTCTCCAATGGTGTGGCAAATTTTTCTACGACACTTCCGGCGTACGGATCGGCGGTCTACGTGCTTTCCGATACGGTTATCAGACTTACAGTCCCTTCTGTAACGTCTGTCAAGATTCAGCCGGGTGCGAACTCACTTCCGAAAGAATTTGCGCTCTCCCAAAACTATCCAAACCCTTTTAACCCGTCGACTTATATTGAATTCGAGGTTCCGAATCAACAGTTTGTCTCAATAAAAATATATGACGTACTGGGAAGAGTAGTTGCGACTCTTGTAAATGAAAGGAAGGAAGCGGGAAGTTACAATGTTCAGTGGAAGGCTTCAGGATCTTCGAGCGGCGTCTATTTCTGTATGATGCGAGCGGGAACTTTCGTTCGAACGAACAAAATGTTGCTTGTGAGGTAACGCGTGAAAACGCTGATTGCTGATGGAATTTTTATTCTTCTTGCGAGCGCATTCCTCTGCGCGCAGCCAAAAGTAGTCGATGGAGGAATTCTCTTCACGGTGAAATCGACTGCTGCTTCCGTTGTTCTCGCGGGAGATTTCAACGGATGGTCGCACGATGCCGACCGCATGAAAGTAACCAAGGACGGGATTTTCTCCATCGTCAAAAAACTGAAGCCCGGCGTTTACGAATACAAATTTTTGGTTGACAGCGTCTGGGTTCTTGATGAAGCCAATCCGGGGAGGTTGTCGAACTACAACAACACAAGTGAAAATTCAGTATTTATCCTCAACGAGCACAACGAACTCTTTTACCACGGATATATCCCATCTGCGAAAAAAACTATGAATGACACGTATCCTCGCTCCGGCGGAACGCTTTATCTCAATCTCATTTGGCACCAGCATCAACCCCTGTATCTTGACCCGCAAAGCGATCAGCTTCAGGGCCCATGGGTCCGAACGCACGGCACAAAAGATTATTACGACATGGCGTCGATTCTTGAGAAATATCCTAACGTGCACTACAATGTCAATCTCACCTCGTCGCTCCTATTCCAGCTTGAGAAATATTATGTTGACAGGCTTCGCCCGTTTGTTGATGTCAAGAATAACCGCGTTGATACTGCGGGATTCTTTTCCCGGTGGAAAGGGAAGACTGACCCCTGGATTGACCTGGCGCTAAAGCCGACGAAAGATTTCGATGACCGCGATTTAAATTTCCTTTTGTACAATATCTGGAATGCGTTCGGCATCAGCGAGGTGCAGATCCTTCGTTTTCCGGGATATGAATTGTTGAAGGGAAAGTACTCGCGCAAAGAAAAATTTTCCGAGCAAGAACTGCGCGATCTCAAATTCTGGTTCTACCTTGCGCATTTTGACCCTGACTTCTTAGAAGAGAGAATCCGGCTCGCCGACGGAAACACTGTTGACTTGACCGACCTTGTCGAGAAACGGGCGGACGGAAAATACTATTTACGGGGAAGGATTTCGGAGGAAGATTGTAATCGCATCGTTGCTGAGACGTTCAAAGTTCTTTCTAATATTATTCCCATCCACAAGAAGTTGATGTATCACCCCGCGAGCTACGAAGGCCAAATCGAAATCGCAACAACGCCGTTCTTCCATCCGATTCTCCCGCTGATTTTTGATACCGATCTTGCAAAGGTCTGTCAACCGAATGATACCATGCCCAACCGCTTTCATTATCCTCAGGATGCGGATGCCCAGGTTGCCAAGGCCGTTGAATACTATACGGAAAAATTCGGACAAGCTCCCGCGGGCATGTGGCCGGCGGAAGGTTCTGTCGCCCAGGAGATTATTCCTATTTTCGGGAGGAATGGAATCCGCTGGATAGCGACGGATGAGAAGATCCTGGCTCGTTCCAAACCATACAGTCAGCCGAAGTTTTATCCATACGGTGTGTATGCGAATGACGTTGAAAAAGATTCAGTTGTTGTCGTCTTTCGCGACACTGAATTGTCCGACAAAATTGGTTTTACATATCAAAACTTCCGCGGAGAAGATGCCGCCGATGATTTCATCAAAAGCATCCTGCGGTACGCGCCGCTGGAAGGGGAGCCGGACCGTTTGCTTACGGTTATTCTTGACGGGGAGAACGCTTGGGAATGGTATCGGCAGGACAATGATGGAAAAGAATTTCTGCATGCCTTGTACAGAAAACTGAGCGCTCTCTATGAATCGAAGCAGATTATCTCCGTCACAATGACGGAATACATGCAAGGCAATCCGAAGCGTGACGTCGCCGCGCATCCGATCTCTTCAATGCGAAAGCTTGAGTGGCTGTACCCCGGTTCGTGGATCAATGCCAACTTTGATACGTGGATTGGTGAAGATGAAGAAAATCGTGCATGGAATTATTTGCTTGTTGCCAGGCAGGATTTAGAACAATCGGGTTTGCCCCAGCCCAATCCAAAGTCTCCGGAACCGGAAGTGGGATCGCGGAAGTACTCGGCATACAAAGCATGGGAGGAAATGTATGCTGCAGAAGGCTCCGACTGGTTCTGGTGGTATGGCACTGACCAAACGGCTCCTGCCGGAGACAAACCGTTTGATATCGCGTACGTCACACACTTAAGAAACATTTACACATTTGCGCACGAAGCAGGGGGCACGATGCCTCTAAGAGAATTTAAAGAAATTATTCTTGATGAGGAAACGACAACTCGTCCTCCTCAGGGCACAATGGCGCAGAGCAATAGAACCGATTCCGTTTCCGTGGTGTTTCAGTGCGATGCCCGGAACATGTACGTGCGCAAAGGAATTTATATAGTTGGAAATCAAGAGCGGCTGGGAAACTGGAAACCCAACACCGTAAGAATGTACGACGATGGAACGCATGGAGACCAGCAGCAGAACGACAGTGTGTGGACGATCGAGCTGAAGTTTCCGGTAGGGACGGAAATTCAGTACAAATTTACGAACAGCGGACCGAGCGGCGAATGGAATCCGGGTGAAGAATTCCCAAGCGGTAATCGGAGAGTATTCCTCGATGGGTCGCTGGATCGAGTCGTGCTTACCGACAAGTTCGGCAAAATGTGATATGCGTGCTGGGATGATATTTTCGTCCACATGCTCATAACTTGAGGCTTCTAAATAATCAGGAAAGCTTGCCTCGCGCAAAGTCGCTAAGGCGCAAAGTATATTAAAAATGAAGCTTATGCGTCTTTGCGTCTTCGCGTGATAATAATTTTCAGATCTCTCAACTTATTACTTTCGGACGCGATAATTGCGATCATGCTACAAATTCAAAAAAAACTATCCCGATCGTTCTACGCAATCATCAGCTTGCCGTCGACTGCAATGGGGTTCGCTCTCTCCATTCAGATCTCGGCGCTCAGCTGGATTCTGACGACAAAATACAATCTTGACATCCATGAAGTCGGAATCGTGTGGGCGGCGGGCCCTCTTGCTGGTATTTTTGGACAGGTCATCATTGGCCTCATCAGCGACAAGGTTTGGTTTTGGGGAGGGAGGAGACGCCCGTTTATTTTGATCGGCGGTGTTTTAGCCGCCTCAATGCTGCTCGCGTTGCCAAATATCGATACCATACGATCGTTCTTCGGCATTGAGAGTCTGCTTGGAGTTGCGGTATTTGTAGCGCTCACGCTCGATCTCGCGATCAACATAAGCTTCAACCCCACCCGTTCTGTCATCGCCGACGTAACCCCTGAAGGGAATCCACGCACAAAAGGATATACATGGATGCAAACGATTTCAGGATTCTTCGGCGTTTTCGCCTACGTTGTCGGGGCGGTGTTCGGGAACTATGTCCTTATTTATCTCGGAGTATTTATTGTCTTGCTCTTTTCCATCGTACCGGTGTTGTTCATCTCCGAAAAGCGCGAACTGGTGGAGAAAGAATCATCTGATATTGTTAGCAGGAAGGAGAAGGTCGAATCCGCGACCAATTGGGGACAGCTCATTCGTCTTTATGTCGCACATGCGTTTTCCTGGATCGGCGTCCAAACAATGTTTGTGTATATCATCGCTTACATCCAGCAAAAATTGATTTCAGATTCTCAAGGCTCTGCTCTTCTCTCCGGGCAAGTCATCTCGATTTCCTTTGCAGTGTTGAACACCATAGGCTTTATTCTGCCGGGCTTTGTTCTCGAACCGATTGCTGAGAAAATCGGCCGCGTACTGACACATCTGAGCTGTGTTGCAATAATGGCAATCGGGTATTTTCTTATCGCTTTTTGGGGAAAGACGCCATTCGCAGTATATGCGTTTATGGCTATCGTCGGCGTCGGATGGGGTGCGATTGTCAGCCTTCCCTTTGCCATCATGTCCGAGAAGGTTCAGAAAAGCCGTATGGGATTTTTTATGGGCATTTTTAATTTGTCAGTGGTGCTGCCTCAACTTTTTGTAAGCCTGGCCCTTGGTATTGTCATTCAGCATGCTGCAGATAAGAATGTCATTTTCATCATCAGTGGAGTTAGCGTTGCTCTTTCGGCGTTCTTCTGGACATTTGTGAAAGAGGAAAAACAAGGGAAGGCTTCCTCAATTGCAGTTGAAGGTGCACGTTGATTAAGCCGAAGATTCTAATATTCCGGGGAATCAATAGAAGCACTTTTCTTGTCTTTCTTTCTTCTCTTTTTGTCGCCTTTGCAATGATCGCCTCTCTTTCCGGATGCGGAGCGAAAAAAGAAGAGAAGATTCGAATCACGATCTGGCATCAGGATAGGATCGATATCCGCGTCGTGCTAGAGGCGCAGCTTCGGAAATTCATGAAACTTCATCCCGAAGTGGAGGTCGAGCAGCTTTTTAAGGAGACCGAAGAGCTTCGTTCCGGCTTCATTATTGCCGCGATCGCAGGGCAAGGGCCGGAGATTGTTTACGGTCCGGCGGATCAGGTCGGTCCGTTTCAGGTGATGGATATTATTCTGCCACTGGAAAATCTTTTTGATAAGTCCTACCTGGACCAGTTCGATCCCAAAGGATTGACGTATTATAAAGGTCATCTCTATCAGATTGCCGACAAACTCGGCAATCATTTGACGCTTGTATACAACAAGAAGCTTGTTCCGAAACCGCCGACCACAGACAAAGAGCTCGTCGAGATTGGGAAGAATCTTACGCGCGACCTTGACGGCGACGGCAGGCCTGATCAGTACGGTTTGGCATGGAATTACACTGAGCCCTTCTTCTTTATTCCGTTTATGACTGGATTTGGCGGATGGATAATGGACGACAGCAGCCGGCCGGCGTTGAATAACCAGGGAACAATCGACGGGCTGAAGTTCATCAAAGACCTCCGGGATAAATACAAGATCATTCCGAACGAGGCGGATTACGAAATCGCCGATGTTCTTTTCAAGGACGGCAAGGTCGGCATGATCATTAATGGCGATTGGTCTTGGTCAGGCTACGAAAAAGCAGGCATAGATTTTGGCGTCGCACCTCTTCCAAAAATTACTAAAACCGGACTCTGGTGCGGAACGATGGTTTCTCCAAAAGGGTTTTCGATCAATGCGAATATCTCTGAAGAGAAAAAGAAATGGTCCGTTGAACTCATAAAATTTCTTACGTCCGACGAAAACGAACTTGAATCTGCGAAGATCCTTCACACGATGCCGACGAAAAAATCTGTTCTGGCGAGCGATTTTGTGAAGACGAATGACATCATGAGGAATTCTCAGATTGCTATTGAGCATGGGCGCGCGATGCCCGTTGTTCCGGAGTTGAGGGCTATTTGGGATGCGATGCGGCCGAGCTATCAGGCGGTGTTGGGAGGCTACAAGTCGGCAGAACAATCGGCAATCGACATGCAGAATGATGCATTGAGGAAAATCAAAGAGATGAACGAATGACAAACCAGAGACTGAAAACCAAGGCATTCGTCTTCTTCTTTGTTGCACCGGCCTTCCTGGTGCTCATCGGGGTCGTCTTCTATCCCTTCATTTTCAACATTATCATTTCACTCTCGAACATGAGCCTTTCTCATATCCGGGATTGGCATTTTGTCGGCTTCAGACAATATGTGAAGGTCTTCACCGAGGAGTCGAAGCCAAATTTCTACGACGTGTTTCTCAAAACAATTATTTGGACAGTGGTCAATCTTATTTTCCACGTGGTGATTGGAGTATTTCTTGCGCTTCTTCTGAACCAAAAGGAAATTCGGGGGAAAGCAATTTTCCGAACTATTTTAGTTCTGCCTTGGGCTGTTCCTCAGCTTATTGTTGCACTCACCTGGCGCGGCATGTTTAATTATGAGTATGGTTCAATCAATCTCATGCTTACGCAGTGGTTCGGGCTCCCGGCAGTCCAGTGGCTGAAAAGCCCGGTTGAAACATTCATCGCCGTTATCATTACAAATGTGTGGCTCGGATTTCCATTTATGATGATCATCGCGCTTGGTGCGTTGCAGAGCATTCCGCATGAACTGTATGAGGCGGCCGACATGGATGGGGCATCGTGGTTCCATAAGCTGAAGAACATTACTATTCCGCTCATCCGTCCCGTCATGGTGCCTGCTATTACACTCGGGACGATCTGGACGTTCAACAATTTGAATATTGTTTGGCTCGTGAGTAATGCTGGAGAGCCGTCGGATCAAACGCATCTCCTCGTCTCGTTCGTGTACAAGGCGGCTTTCAATTTCTACAGGTACGGATATGGCGCAGCGTTGTCGATGGTGATTTTTCTCATCCTCCTGGTCTTCAGCCTGACATTCATGCGAAGAACAAAAGCAACTGAAGGAGCCTACTAAATTCTAGCCGATAACTTATGACGGATGCGAAAAAGAAGACATACATCAGGGTCACAGCAACGTACCTCGTCTTGGTGCTTTTCTGTTTGATTGCACTATATCCGGTTTCACAAATCCTCACCGTCTCGCTTCGTCCGGCCGACAGGCTTATGTCTACGTCGCTGGAAATCATCCCGAAAGATGCAACGTTGCGCAACTACACAGCTCTCTTTACGGAACGCCCGTTCGGCCTTTGGCTTATGAACAGCACGTTTGTCGCATTTGTTGTAACCCTCACCGGCGTGGCACTTGCTTCGACCGCGGGGTATGCGTTTTCAAGGTTCAGCTTCGTCGGAAAAAAACTTGGCCTCCTGAGTCTTCTCGTGACACAGATGTTTCCGGCCACGATGCTTTTACTCCCCATGTACATTATGCTCGTGAAACTCCATCTCATTAATTCCTATTTGGGCATCATGATCATGTACTCCGCCACTGCACTTCCGTTCTGCGTTTGGCAGATGAAGGGGTATTACGATACTATACCGACAAGCCTTGAAGAAGCCGGACGAATCGACGGATGCAATCGCTTTCAAACTTTCTATAAGATTATTTTACCGCTGGCCTCTCCGGCGCTGGTGATAACGGCCCTCTTCTCATTCATGTCCGCGTGGACCGAGTATGTTGTCGCAGCACAGATCCTTCAAGACACGAGGATGTGGACGCTCCCGATAGGATTGAAGTCATTTGAATCAAACATGGGGTCCGAGTGGGGCCTTTACGGTGCGGCCTCAATGATCGTTACGATACCCGTCGTGGTACTCTTCCTTTCATTGAGCAAATGGCTTGTTTCAGGATTGACGCTCGGGAGCGTCAAAGGATGATGCTTCTGTAATGGCTGTCAAACACTGTAGAGGTGTCCGAGAGCGAGCCCAACTATAGCACTACCGCATTGCGGTGAGATCTTCGCACCGGAGACATTCATCAAAAACCGATAGAGTAAAATGGAAAAGCCCAGGCTGAATTTTTGGAAAATCTGGAACATGAGTTTCGGATTTCTCGGCATTCAATTCGGGTTTGCGCTGCAGAATGCAAACGTCAGCAGGATTTTTGAGACGTTGGGCGCTAACGTCGCAGACATACCGATACTCTGGATCGCCGCGCCGACGACCGGTCTTCTTGTTCAGCCCATCATAGGTTACTTTAGCGACCGCACGTGGAACCGTCTCGGCAGGAGGAGACCATATTTCCTCACGGGGGCGATACTGGCGACTGCAGCGCTCATGGTCATGCCGAATTCACCTGCCCTATGGGTTGCCGCAGGGATGTTGTGGATTCTCGATGCGTCGATAAATATTTCGATGGAGCCTTTTCGTGCGCTTGTCGCCGATCTGCTTCCTTCTGAACAACGGACCACGGGGTTCGCAGTTCAGAGTTTTTTTATCGGGACAGGAGCCGTGATAGCGTCGGCTCTTCCATACATTTTTACCAATTGGGTAGGCGTGAGCAATGTCGCACCAAAGGGAGAAATCCCAAGTTCAGTCCTCTATTCATTTTATGCAGGAGCATTTGCGCTCATCGCTGCAGTCAGCTGGACTGTCTTTCGTACAAAAGAGTATCCGCCGGAGCATATGGAAGAGTTCATCCGTCAGAAGACGGAACAACGCGGACCGCTCGAATTGGTGAAAAGCATTTTCTTAAGTTTGAAGGAAATGCCGCGTACAATGCTTCAGCTTGCCGTTGTGCAATTCTTTTCATGGTTTGCCCTTTTCGCTATGTGGATCTATACGACATCGGCCGTTACAAGCCACATCTATGGCGCCACAGATCCGACAACACCTCTCTTTAACAAAGGCGCGGATTGGGTCGGTGTTCTTTTTGCCGCATACAACGGCTTTGCGGCGCTCGCGGCATTTTTGCTTCCGGTGATTGCAAAAAAGACAAGCAGAAAAACTGTCCACATGCTCAGCCTCTTCTGCGGCGGATTGGGCCTCATCTCATTTTTGGTCGTTCACAATCCGGTAATTCTTTTGCTTTCCATGGTAGGAATAGGTTTAGCATGGGCGAGCATCCTTTCGATGCCGTATGCAATTCTTGCCGGATCCCTTCCGCCGGCGAGAATGGGAGTCTACATGGGAATATTTAATTTCTTCATCGTAATCCCGCAGATCATGGCTGCGGGAATTCTGGGGTTCGTCATGCGGACATTGCTGGGCAACGAGGCGATCTATGCGCTTGTTTTGGGGGGAGTGTCAATGATCATCGGCGGATTTCTGGTTCTGTTGGTGAAAGACGTTGACGCATGATCTGCGCGAAGAAATTGCGATTGCAGGAAAAAGCTCACTTCAACAAGAAAACGAACAAATGATTGCACGTGAAATATCGTGGCTGTTCGTTCTTCAAAGAAAATCCAGCCGTGGATTGAAAGAGAACCGATTTTCCTTTATATTGCCCTCAGCACACAGAAAGGTCAACAATGAAATTTGTTATTCTCTTTGCTTTGTTTTTCGTCGTCGAGTCATTCATGCCGCTGTCTATATCTACCGCTGACGCCGAATCGCGTTTCCGAGTCGGAATAGACGTTGCACGGTTTCGCGGCGATTCAACGAAGGTCTACGTTGAAGTGTATTATTCATTCGATGTTTCGAAATTAAAATTCATTAAATCGGATACTTTGTTCCAAACTGAAGCTGTGATAAATGTCTATTTTAAACGTTCGTCGAATGATTCCGTCGTTGCCCGCCAGATGTGGAAAATTCCTTTTTCCGCCGGCGACACGTTGGTGCTGAATACTCCGCGCTCCTACGTTGATGTGCTCGGTTTCTTCCTGCAGCCAGATATTTATCGGATGTATGTTGTCGGGGGCGGGAGCAACGATTGGTCGAAGCGGGACAGTTTTTCTGTCCCAATCGACCTTCAGCCGATTGTAAACAAACAGATATCGCTCAGCGATGTCGAACTATGTACGTCAATAATTTCGGTTGGGCAGGATTCGACCGGCCGATTTATCAAGAATACATACGAAGTCAAACCGAACCCTTCAAGGATATACGGGGCGGAGCAGCCGGTGGTTTTTTATTACCTTGAGGAATACAATCTACTAAAGAATAGATCGCCGAACTATTACACGAAGCTCACCGTTGCAAATTCTTTTGGCAAAGAAGTCATAACTCGTGAACGAACCAAAAATCGGGCGAATGAATCGAATGTTGAAGTGGGGACGGTGCAAATTAACACTTTAAGAACGGGCGCTTATACTTTTAATTTTAAGATTACAGACTCGGTTGACAACTCGAGCTCCCTGGCGTCGAAGAAGTTTTTTGTATATAACCCCCAGCTTCCGATGGATTCACTGACATCCGGAACTGAGGGTTCGGTGCTTGCAAGCGAATACTCTGCCATGAATGAGGCGGAGCTCGACCTCCAATTTGCACAGGTGCGATATATCGCTACACGCGCAGAGATCGCACAATACAATAACGTAAAAGGCATCGATGCAAAACGCAAAGTGCTGTACGATTTTTGGAACAGGCGGGAAAACGATGCAATGGATCCCAGCAAAATTCAGAAGTCGGAATATTTCAAACGCGTGGACTATGCCAATGATCATTTTAGAAACGGCTTCAAAGACGGGTGGAAAACCGACAGGGGACGTGTCTTCATCATGTACGGCCCGCCCGACGAGGTCGAGCGGCATGCGAGCGAAGTTGACACGAAGCCGTACGAAATCTGGACTTACAATTCCATACAAGGAGGAGTGGAATTTGTATTCGGCGACCGAACAGGACTTTCGGACTACTTATTGCTTCATTCAACCCACCGGGACGAGATGCACGATGAAAATTGGATGAACCAGTTGAAGATTCAATAGGAATGTGATTCCTGCGGCAGCAATAAGAAACTCCGGAATGCTTGACCGGAGTTTTTTGTTTTAGTTCACCGTTCGAATCGTGTTGGATATTCGATGATACACTTTGCGTCTCAGTGAACCTCTGTATAACTCTGTCAATCATACTGGAAGCCATCTCAAAAATGGTTTTCATGCAGAAAGCAGCCGTAAATGTCATGCTGAGCGTAGCGAAGCATCCATGACATCGAAGCTTTGCAGATTCAAAGTGTGTCATTGTCATGGATTCTTCTCCCGCCACAAAGCGGCGGGATCAGAATGACAATGATTTGGCCGTGTTCTTTCAGAAGGATACAATCCAGAGTTTTTGAGATGACTTCTAATTACTTCAAATGAGATCTGAGGATAATAGTTATCCTATAATTATCGTTGGAGCTATTGATTTATGAGGGAAAAAAAGGTATACTCAATATAGTCAACGCGTCCTTTAATTCTATCCGGTGAGGTAGGAAAGGAAATGAAAAATGAATGTGACGATTTATTCTGTAATAGAAGCAACCTCCGTTCAGTCATGAATGGAGGTTTTTTATTGTACCATTTTTGCCGACCGGTGTGCCTATGAATGAACGAACCATAATTCTTGACGCTCAGAATTTTAGCCGGACTGTCAACCGTCTTTCCCATGAAATCGTCGAACGAAATCACGGCGCAGATTCTCTCGGAATCGTCGGGATCCGCACGAGGGGAGAATATCTTGCCCGCCGCATTGACCGGGCTGTTCTCGAAATGGAGAAAGTCACAGTCCCTATCGGAACGCTCGACATTACTCTTTACAGGGACGATCTTCGAGGAAGATTGTCGCAGCCTCGATTGAATACGACTGACATTCTCTATGACATCGCCGGCAAAAACATTATTCTCGTTGACGATGTGTTGTTCACAGGCCGGACAGTCCGAGCCGCGCTCAACGCATTAATGGATATCGGCAGACCTGCATCCATCCAACTGGCCGTTCTCGTGGACAGAGGCCATCGCGAGCTTCCAATCAAGGCAGATTTTGTCGGCAAAAACGTTCCGACATCGGCGGACGAGGAAATTCAGGTTCGAATGATGGAAACGGACGGAGAAGATGCCGTTATTTTACTTCCGGCAAAAACACAACCCGAGGAAGGATAACCCATGGGACTCTCATCGCGTCACTTGCTTGGTCTCGACGGAGCGCCGAAAGCCGACATCGCGCTGATTCTTGACACGGCTGTTTCGTTCAAAGAAATCTTGAACCGGCCGATTAAAAAAGTTCCGACGCTTCAGGGCAAAACAATCGTCAATCTCTTTTTTGAAAACTCCACTCGAACACGAATTTCCTTCGAGCTGGCAGAGCGCAGGCTTTCTGCCGACGTTGTGAATTTTTCAGCATCGGGGTCGAGCGTGAGTAAAGGAGAAACGTTGAAAGATACGGCCCGCAATATTGAAGCGATGAAGATAGATATGGTCGTCATACGGCATAACGCAGCCGGCACGCCGCATTTTCTAACTCGTGTTGTGCGAGCTGCCGTGCTTAATGCCGGTGATGGCTGCCATGAGCACCCGACTCAAGCGCTGTTGGATATGTATACCCTGAAGGAAAAATTCGGCTCACTCGATGGCCTGCGTGTCTGCATTGTCGGCGATATATCCCACAGCAGAGTCGCCCGTTCTAACATCTATGGCCTGCGAACAATGGGAGCGAAAGTCTCGGTTTGCGGTCCCGCGACTCTCATCCCCAAGGAAATAGAAAAGCTCGGCGTTGAAGTATACCACCGCATCGATGACGTGCTTCCGAAAGTTGATGCCTTGAATGTTCTTCGAGTACAGATGGAACGGCAGTCCGGAGGTCTTTTCCCTTCGCTTAGAGAATATCACCGATTCTTCGGAGTGACGAAGGAGCGGCTTGACAGGGTCGACCATCCAATTACCATCATGCACCCTGGACCGATTAATCGGGACGTGGAACTCTCGGCCGACGTGGCAGATGGTCCTCATTCTGTTATTCTGGAGCAGGTGTTGAATGGCGTTGCCGTCAGGATGTCGGTGCTGTATCTTCTGGGTACGGTAAATTAGCAATCGTTCATTCCATCATAGAATTTGGACCCTTCATGACAAAAAAATATCTTTTGAAAGGCGGACGGTATATCAACCCGTCAACACAAACAGACACGGTCATGGACATTGTCATCGTCGACGGAATTATTGAAGCGATGAAACCGTCAATCTCACCGCCGGCTGATTGTGAAGTCGTTAATCTTCAAGGAAAAATTACGGCGCCCGGCTTCGTCGACATGCATGTCCATTTGAGGGAGCCCGGTTTTGAGCACAAAGAAACAATTGAGACAGGGACACTCTCTGCGGCGCATGGCGGCTTCACGGCCGTTTGCTGTATGCCGAATACAAATCCGGCCATCGATGACGAATCGATCGTCCGCTTTGTTCACTCGCAGGGAAAGCTTGTCAATAATGGAATCGTTGACGTATACCCGGTCGGCGCAGTCACGAAAGGAAGAGCGGGAAAGGAGCTGTCATCGATTGCAGAACTTGTTCAAGCCGGAGCCGTTGGTTTGAGCGACGATGGCGCTCCGGTGTACGACGCAGAAATTATGCGCCGCGCGCTGGAATATGCCGGTATGTTCGATGTTCCGGTCATTCAGCATTGCGAAGAACCTTCGCTGGCCCGGGGCGGTGTGATGAACGAGGGTTTTGTCGCTACCGAGTTAGGCCTTCCCGGAATTCCGCCGGTTGCTGAAGAGATCATGATTGCTCGCGACATCCTCTTAACGGAATACACTCGCTCTCGGTATCACGTGGCACACATGAGTACTGCCGGTTCGGTGAAACTTGTTCGTGAAGCAAAATTGAAAGGCATAGCGATTACGTGTGAAGTAACGCCACATCATTTTACCTTGACCGACGACGTTGTCCGGACGTTTGATACGAATACGAAAATGAACCCGCCGTTGAGAACAAAAGAAGATGTCGCAGCGATTAAACAAGGGCTTTTGGAAGGAACTATTGATGTTATTGCTACCGACCATGCTCCTCATTCGCTGGATGAGAAAGAAGTTGATTATTTGCAGGCGCCATTCGGCATCGTGGGATTGGAAACGGCCATCGGCCTTGCGATTACAGAGCTGGTTGCAGCGAATATCATTACACTCTACCAGCTCGTAGAAAAGTTCTCGACGAATCCTCGCAGAATCATCAAAAGGACGATTGAACTGAGTGAAGGGAATCCCGCCAACTTTACTTTCATCGACCCGGATATTCAGTGGAAAGCAGATGTCAGCCGTTTTAAATCCAAGTCGAAAAACTCGCCTTTTGACGGCAAGGTGCTGAAAGGGAGCGCGGTCGGCATATTCAACCACGGCCGGTTGCTACTGATGTGATGAAGGGATTTTCAACGCTCCTGGAATCGTTCCGGGTTAGACCTGTTTCCCAATAATCTATTGTCATATCGCACATTCAACTATGTGCGGCATATTTGATTTTCACTTCAATTTTGACGATACTGTCTGACACATGGAGATTATTCGCTCCGAAACACTTTCCCGATACCGACAAATAGTTTTTGGGATGAGCACTCGCGCCGGAGGGCGCAGTCCAAGAGGGTTAGGAATGAATTTAAGTTTCAACGTCGGAGACGACAAAGTCAACGTCGTTGAAAATCGAAGGCTTTTTTTTGGCGCTCTGCATATCGGCTTAGACGAACTTGCCTTTCCCATGCAGTGCCATTCGAATACTGTTCGTGCCGTACAAACGTGGGGAGGATACGAGGATTGTGACGGGTTGGTCACCAACGAACTTGGTGTTTTTGTCGTCATCAGTGTTGCCGATTGTGTCCCGATCTTTCTCTTCGACCCCGTCACCAAAACGATTGCTGGAATCCATGCCGGTTGGCGGGGCACAAGTTCCGGCATCGTAAAGAATACTATTCTTCTTATGGTTTCTCAGTTTGGAAGCAAACCGCAAAACCTTGTCGCCTTTATCGGTCCAGCGGCAGGAAAATGTTGCTACGAGGTCGGTGAAGAAGTGGCAGGGAAGTTTGAGGCTGAGTTTTTGTTGAAGGGCCAGCCCGGAAAATGGAATGTCGATTTAAAAGGGGCAAACCGGCATCAACTTATTGCGGAAGGCATTTCTTCCGTCAACATTGAAATGCATGAAGGCTGTACAATCCATGAATCGGAAAAGTACCATTCGTTTCGGCGGGATGGTGAATCGTCGGGCCGGATGTTGAGCGTGATGGGAATTGTTCGTTAACTTCGAGGAAAACATATGTGTGGAATAATTGGTTACGTGGGCGATGCAAATCCGGTTCCAATTATGTTGGACGGATTGAAGCGTCTTGAATACCGCGGTTATGATTCCGCGGGGATTGCTTTGCTGGCCGATCATTCTCTCTTTGTATTTAAAAAAGCTGGAAAGGTCGCTGATTTAGAAAAGTCGATTCCGCCGCTACATTTGAAGACCACTGCCGGGATCGGGCATACTCGTTGGGCGACGCACGGTGTTCCGAGCGACGTCAATGCTCATCCTCACACCGATTGCAAGAATGAAATCGCATTGATTCACAACGGTATTATTGAGAACTACCTTTCGATCCGAAAAAAACTTGAGAGTACGGGGCACAAGTTTGTGTCAGCGACAGACACCGAGGTTTTGGTTCACCTCATTGAGGAAATGAAGAACTTCAGCGGCGATCTGCCGACCGCAGTCCGGCTTGCTCTGCGCCAGGTGGAAGGGACGTACGGTATTGCGGTAGTCTCAGCGTTGGAACCGGGAAGAATTGTTGTCGCGCGAAAAGGGAGTCCACTCTTGCTCGGCATCGGCACGAACGAGCATTTTGTGGCGTCCGATGCTGCTGCGATTGTTCAGTATACCCGCAACGTGGTGTATCTCGAGGATGGGGAGATCGCAGTGCTTACTAAAAGTTCATTTGAAACAAGGACTATCGACAACGTTGATATCGAAAAAGAGGTTCATCAGGTTACGATCGATATTGAAGAAATTGAAAAAGGCGGCTTTGAGCACTTCATGCTCAAGGAAATTATGGAACAGCCTGAAACTCTCCGGAACTCAATGCGCGGGAGAGTGCTGCTTGATGAGGGAAATTCGAAACTCAGCGGACTTGCCGATGTGATGCCTATTCTGGAAAACGCTCAGCGAATTATTATCACCGCTTGCGGAACGTCGTGGCATGCAGGACTGGTCGGCGAGTATATGCTCGAACAGTACGGAAAAATCCCGGTTGAGGTGGAATATGCTTCAGAGTTCCGGTATCGCAATCCGATTATCAAAAAAGGGGACGTTGTCTTTTTGATCAGCCAGAGCGGCGAAACAGCGGATACGCTTGCGGCTCTACGCGAGGCAAAGCACAAAGGTGCAGCGGTGATCGGGATATGCAACGTTGTTGGAAGCACTATCGCGCGCGAAAGCCAGGGGGGTGTGTATATTCACGCGGGACCCGAAATCGGTGTTGCATCGACAAAAGCGTTTACATCCCAGCTCGTTGTCCTCTCGCTCATCACGCTTATGGTTGCCCGGCAGCGCGGGCTTTCCGAAGCCGACGGGAAGAAAATTGGACAAGCGCTCCTCGATCTTCCCGGCAAAGTCGAAGCGATTCTCAAGGATACCAGCAAAATTGAAATGATTGCGGACGAGCTGAAAGACAACGTCAATGTTCTTTACCTTGGAAGAGGGTATAACTTTCCGGCAGCATTGGAAGGCGCGTTAAAACTCAAGGAGATATCGTACATTCATGCTGAAGGATATCCGGCCGCGGAAATGAAGCATGGGCCTATAGCCTTGATTGACGAAAACATGCCGGTCATCGTGATTGCATCGAAAGACAGCACTTACGAAAAAATCATTTCGAACATTCAGGAAGTGAAGGCGAGACGTGGAAGAATAATCGCTGTCGTGAACGAGGATGACACGGCGATTGAATCGCTTGCCGAGCATGTGATTCGTGTTCCTCATACCGTAGACCTTCTTTCGCCGATACTGAATGTTATTCCGCTGCAATTATTGGCGTATTACATCGCCGTCAAACGGGGCTGTAATATCGACCAGCCGCGGAACTTAGCAAAGAGCGTCACGGTTGAATAGCCGGGCATGATGATGTTATCGTGACGCGCTTCGATTGACTTTGCGTTTTCAGCGTCTTTGGCGGTTAAAGGAATAACCGCAAAGGACACGAGGGATGTTTTGCCGACGCAACTTTTTTTTGGAAGGATGGAGATTTACATTTCTCCGGACTGCTGCCGGGATACACGGGTATATTTTATTAACCATCAGTGAGGGCGTAAACGTGGCAAGTGACCATAGATTCAAGAAAACCGATTGGGCTCTTATTCTTGGAGCTTCGAGCGGATTTGGGGGAGCAACTGCTGTTGAGCTTGCGCGGCATGGGATGAACATCTGCGGCGTGCATTTCGACCGCGCGGTTACTCTGCCGAACGCCGAGAAAGTGCAAAAAGAAGTTGATGCTCAAGGAGTACAATCGTTGTTCTTCAATGTCAATGCTTCCGACCCGGAAAAAAGAAAAGAAGTGGTTGAGGGCTTGAAGAAGGAGTCTCATAGTAACCCTGAATTCAATCTCAAGGTTCTCATGCATAGTCTTGCATTCGGGACGTTGCGCCCTTTGGTTTCGAAAGATATAAAAGAACAGATGACCCAAGCCCAGGTCGAGATGACCATGGATGTGATGGCCAATTCCCTGGTGTATTGGACGCAAGCGGCATTCAACGCTGGCTTGATGAAAAAAGGGGGGCGGGTCTATGCGATGACAAGTTCCGGCGGGCACTCTCAATTGCCAAACTACGGCGCAGTCTCGGCAGCGAAAGCGGCCCTGGAATCATACATTCGTCAATTGACTCTCGACCTCGGACCGCACGGAATTACCTGCAATGCGATTATGGCAGGCGTTACCGACACTGCAGCCCTTAGAAAAATACCCGGCGCCTTGATGATGTTGAAGGTCGCAGCGGCAAAAAGCCCTGCAATGAGGAATACAACTCCTGAAGACGTGGCAAAGGCCATAGCACTCTTAAGTCACGACGACGCCTATTTCATTTCCGGAAACGTGATCGGAGTCGATGGCGGCGAAGATGTTGTCAGCTACATCGGACAGAAAGATGCACTGAGGCTGGAATAATTACCGACAATCTTCCCAATGGCCTCTTGAGTTTGGTGTGTACTCGCATGGACGTCCGTATGGAAAAGACGTTCTAATCTCCGCTGGACATGGATTGCTGTCAGCGGAATTTTTATTTGTGTTGACGAATGAATATCATTCCTATTAATGACAGGATTCGGATTCCATACTCGGATCTTCGGTTTCGCTACTCGCGAAGCGGCGGGCCAGGCGGTCAGAATGTTAATAAGCTTTCCACCCGTGTTGAATTGTTTTTTGATGTGAATCTCTCCTCGCTGGACGATGAAACAAAGGCGAATCTAAAGTCGTTGCTCGGGTCCAAATTAGATTCTTCCGGGACACTTCACATCGTTTCCCAGGAATCCCGCAGTCAATGGAAAAATAAACAGGATGTCGTCGAGAAGTTCATTTCCCTCCTTCAGAAAATTACGCGGCCGGTGAAACAACGGAGGCCTACGACGGCGACAAGAAGTTCAACAACCGCGAGACTCGCACGGAAAAAAGGGAGGGGTGAACTGAAGAAAATGCGCAAAATCAACATAGAAAGGGAGCTTCATTAAAAAAGTTGTTCATTCCTCTTGACAACTTTCAGAATTTTCGTATATTAATTATAGATTTTTCTTTGACAAAGCCGTTTTCATCGAGAGTGGTGGAGGGACAGACCCTGCGAAACCACAGCAACCGGATGCGCCAAACGCGTGTCGTCAGGTGCTAATTTCTGTCCGCCTTCGGCGGAGAAAGATGAACTTAAGAGTAATCGACGTTAGCAGCCTCTTTTGATCATCTTCAAAGAGGTTTTTTCTTTTTACTCAGTCCATGAATATTTTCAGCTTACATCTCTTCTACGCGTGCAGACCCGTGCTCGAGCATTTGTCTGCCTACTTCGTCGGTAACTTCCTCTGTTGTCGCCCATCCGTTGTATAAATCTGTTCACGTTTACATCGCATTGAAATTTAACTAGCCTGGAGAGCCTTCCGCTCTTTGGGGCTCTTAATTTTTTCATTTATTACACGGAGATTCGTATGGCTACCAACGGAAAAGCACGACATTACCGCTTCGAAACGCTGCAACTGCACGCAGGTCAAAAAGTCGACCCGACAACAAACTCACGGGCTGTGCCAATCTATCAAACAACATCCTACAACTTCAACGATGCAGGACATGCGGCCGCATTGTTCGGTTTGCAAGAGTTCGGCAACATCTATACCCGCATCATGAACCCGACAACGGCGGTGTTTGAAGAACGAATTGCTGCGCTTGAAGGAGGCGTTGCCGCTGTCGCGACGTCATCGGGACAGGCTGCACAATTCCTCGCAATTGCCACTATCGCACAGGCCGGCGAGAATATTATTTCGACGAGCAATCTTTATGGCGGAACATATAATCAGTTCAAGGTAACTTTCCCGCGGCTCGGCATCAATGTGAAATTTGTCGAAGGGGACAAACCGGAAGATTTTCGGAAATTGATCGACAATAAGACAAAAGCGCTCTATATCGAAACGATCGGCAATCCGCGTCTGAACGTTCCTGATTTCGAAGCAATCGCAAAAGTCGCTCACGAAAACAATATTCCGCTCATTGTCGACAATACGTTCGGCGCCGGAGGATATTTAGTCCAGCCGTTTAAGTATGGTGCCGATGTCATTGTGCACTCTGCAACGAAGTGGATCGGCGGGCACGGCACATCGATCGGCGGAGTAATCGTCGACTCGGGAAAATTTAACTGGGGCAACGGAAAGTTTCCTATCTTTACCGAGCCGAGCCCGGGATACCACGGTTTGAAATTTTGGGACGTCTTCGGTTCTGCGGGCCCGTTTGGCAACATCGCATTCGCAATACGTGCAAGGGTTGAAGGGCTTCGTGATATCGGTCCCTCACTCAGTCCGTTCAATTCGTTTTTATTCCTTCAGGGATTGGAAACCCTCTCCCTTCGTGTGGACCGTCACAATGAAAATGCGTTGAAAGTTGCGCAGTGGCTTGAAAGGCATCCGCAGGTCGAATGGGTTTCATATCCGGGGCTTCCAAATCATCCCTCCCATGCAAGCGCAAAAAAATACTTGCGTGCAGGGTTGTTCGGATCGATCGTCGTATTCGGGATCAAAGGAGGCATCGATGCGGGCAAAGCCTTTATCAATAATGTTAAACTTTCCAGCTTGCTCGCAAACGTCGGAGATGCAAAGACGCTCGTCATCCATCCTGCATCAACGACACATCAGCAGCTCTCTGAAAAAGAGCAGCGCGATTCCGGTGTTACGCCGGAGTTAATCCGTATCTCGGTGGGCATCGAACACATCGATGATATTCTCGAAGATTTCGATGAAGCGCTTCGTTCTGTGAAGACCGCTGTTCTTGCATAAATTGACCGCCCGCGACGCTTCGCGTCTCCCCTCCTCTCTGAGGAGGGGAGAAGGGGTGGTGAGGAACACATGCCGACAGTAACTGAAAATATAGTGGAAACAAGAGATGTTCAGCTTTTCTCCGAGAGAAATCCTCTTGAACTGGATTGCGGGGAAAAGCTTTCATCCGTTACCGTTGCCTACGAAACGTATGGGGAATTGAACGCTGCCGCCGATAATGTAATTCTCGTTTGCCATGCGCTGACTGGAAGCGCGCACGCCGCCGGCTATCTATCGAACGACCCGAAGAGTGCTGGCTGGTGGGACTCATTTATCGGTCATGGGAAAGCACTCGATACAAGAAAATATTTCGTTGTCTGCTCCAATTTTTTGGGAGGATGCTATGGAACGACCGGACCGGTCTCTCTCAATCCGCTCAGCGGCAAACCGTATGGATCTTCGTTTCCGCAAATGACTATCCGGGATATGGTTCGCGTGCAGAAAGCATTGATCGACTATCTCGGCGTGAAACATATGAAGGCAGTTATTGGGGGATCGCTCGGAGGAATGCAGGCGTTAGAGTGGGGAGTCATGTTCCCCGGCGTTGTTCGTTCGATTATTCCAATTGCAACGGCAAGCGCGCACTCTCCATGGTGCATTGGGTTGAACGATATCGCTCGGCAGGCTATTATGAACGACCCCGAGTGGCGCAACGGCGATTATTACAGCCATGGCCAGCCGGAACGGGGATTATCGCTGGCACGTCAAATCGCGATGGTGTCATACCGAAGCGATCTGTCGTTTTTAGACCGCTTTCACAGGGACAGGATTAAGTCTAATGGAAACGGAACGCAGACACGTTTTGATGCGGCAAATTTGTTCCAAATCGAAAGCTATCTTCGTTATCAGGGAAAGAAGCTTGTCGACCGATTTGATGCGAACACATATATTTATATCTCTCGCGCAATGGATCTTCACGATGTAGGCTATGGCAGGGGAGGTATTGAAAAGGTTTTGGCTTCGGTTGACATTCCCGCCCTGTTCGTCGGTATTGACTCCGACGTTCTCTATCCCATCCACGAACAAAAAGCGCTTGCATCGCTGCTTCCGCAAGCCCGCTACCGCCAGATCACTTCGCCGCTCGGACACGATGCATTTCTCATTGAATTCGAGCAGCTTGGTAACTTTGTCAAAGAGTTTTTGAAAGAAGTTGGGTAGGAAGTATTGTTGTGCCTTTTGCTAAGGAGCGGTTATCATAGCATCTTCTGCATGATATGAACGTCGAGTAGCTTTCCAAATTTCTTCCCTACCTGTTTCATTGTCCCCACGTGCTCAAATCCCGCGCTCTCATTGAGATGCAAACTTTCCTGGCTTCCTTCGGCAACGCGTGCGATTAGCGTGTGGAAATGAAGAGTACGAGCTTCCTCAATAATAGCCTCTTTAAGCATTCGGCCAATTCCTTGACCTCGACACTCCGATTTTACATAGAAGGATGTCTCCGCCGTGTCATCATAAGCAGGGCGGTCGGACCATTTCGTCAACGATGCCCAGCCGACTGCTTTTCCTTCGAGGATTGCAACCAAAACGGGATGTCTCTGATCGTGAGTCGCTAACCATTCTAGCCGTTCGGCCGTTGTTTTCGGTTCTGTGTCGAATGTCGCAGTTGTAGTGAGAATCGCCTCGTTGTAAATTGAAGTGATTGCCTCTGCGTCTGCCGGCAGGGCTCGCCTGATTTGAATTGGTGGGTTCATTGATCTTTACAATTTGTTATTGGGCCAGAGTCTTTTCAATACGACGGTCGGGGATAAGCCACATGATCGCAACGAGAATGTACATTGCACCGGCAATCCAGGAGTTAACGAAAGAGAGTGCGATTCCGGCGGCGTAAATGACAACCGAAATCTTGCCTTTAAAATCTCGTCCGAGCGCAACTGCAAGAATGGAATCCTTGCTGTGAATAGACAGTAATGCACGTGTCAGTATAAAGTATGCGATCGCAGAGAATAAAAGGATAACGCCGTACAAGGCGACGGGTCCGGGGGCGAATTGATTCTCTCCCATCCATCCGGTAACGAATGGAGTGAGCGATAACCAGAAGAGCAAATGCAGATTTGCCCAAAGAACCCGGCCGTCAACATGTTTGACCGCTTGAAACAAATGGTGATGGTTGCTCCAGTAAATTCCGAGAAATACAAAGCTGAGACCATAGCTCAAAAATATTGAAGCCAATGGATACAGCGCAGATAAATCGGATCCATGCGGAATTCTCAATTCGAGAACCATAATCGTAATAATGATGGCAATCACGCCATCGCTGAACGCCTCTAATCTTCCTTTTGTCATTTGGCCTTAAGATAAGTTCTTGATCGACTGCGTTGATCCCGAAACGATTCTGCAGGGGTGTCATGCCGTTTAAGGCATCATAGGTAGAGACATCTGAACATTTGTTCCTCGAAAGGTCGCAAAGACCCAAGATTCCTTTTAGAAGTCATTTTTGCGATTCGCGTGAGCGACATCTTTGAGCCTTTTCAAAAATCTAAGGGATTAATTATTCTTTTGATTCTAAGTAATTAAATTGGTCGTTAAATATGATGTTGGATAAGAACCAGAATGATCTGGGTTTGTAGAAATAGAATTCCCAGACGGTGGGATGTTTCTCCTGCTTTAAAACATACACGAGACGAACAATCGAAGTTCCGAAATTCTCTTCATGAATCAGCTCGTAGCCAAGGATTGTGCCGTACAGGGGAAGAAGTTTTTCTGTTTGACTCTTTAGCGCTGCAACACCCTGCGGCTTGTCCATGGAAATCGAAGAGCCGTTAAATAATTGGTCATACGAGGCATCAATTCTTCCTTTTGGCAGAGAGCTCAAAAATTGTTCTGCCACTGCTTTTGGAGACGTTTCCCCAGCGATTCCGCTAAGTGGAACCAACACTAGCATTACAATCAATATGTTTTTCATGAAGCCTCCTTTAGGGTTCAGGTAGATGCATTCCTGTTGATCGTTTGTGAATATCGTTGTTCGGTTCTACGTCATGCAAACTGCTTTACGGCGAGAAACTCTCCGTTGCCAACTGGCACCAGGCTTGTGGTAAAATGACTATCAGCTTTCACCAGAGCGATAAAGGATGCCATTTCCTTGGCGTGAGAAGTCGCATTGTCAACGACGAGTAATCCTCCGGGCCTAAGAGCGCGCCGAATGCGCGGCCACAACCGAGAGTATTCGCGGCGTTCAGAATCAAGGAACAATAGATCGACTGCGTCGGGCTCGAGTCGTTCGAGTACGATGCTGGCATCTTCGTGGACCAGCGTGATCACTGATGAGAGCCCTGCTCGGGCGAAATTGGCAGAGGCGAGTTTGAGTTTGAACTCTGAGAAATCTATCGAAGTGACAGTGCCGCCAGTCTCGCGTGCTGCTTCCGCGAGCCAGAGGGTTGAATAGCCGTTGGAAGTGCCGATTTCAAGGAGACGTCGGGCATGTATTGCGCGAACGAGAACAGACAAGAGTTCGCCGGTTTCATGCGTAATATTGAGCATGCGTTGCGAATGTTCGCTATGCGCTGCGTCATTCGCCTTGCCGAATTGTTCAAGTTCGGCTTTCAAAGAGTCGAGCAATTCACTCATGTTTTTTTGTGGCAAATCTCGCGTCCGCCAACGATACGACAATGCACTATTTTTGTCCAAACTGAATAATCAATCCACCTAAAACGATTACAATGAGCCCAACCCACGTCGACGGTTGAATACTATCCTTAAACACAAAGCGGCCAAAAAGGATGCTGATAACCGCAAAAGCACCTATGTATACTCCCATGAGTTTTGAGAAATCCCATTTTACACTATTGACAATGAGGCCATAGCACCCGAGTGCAACTACACCGACCGCTATGAAGAGAAGACCGGAACTGCGTAACCCCTTGCGAATCAAGGCGTCTCCGCTAATTTCTAACAATGCAGCAAGAACAAAAATAAGCCAGGGAAATAAACTCTTCATTTCTTCTTACCGTCTTAAATGACTGGATTATTGCAGACTCAGAACACGAGATCAATATTTAGTCGTATGCCTCGTGCCGGTTGGGGCACGAAGTCTTTAATAACAGATAAATTATCCCTGTATACCTGATTGAAAAAATTATCGCAGTGGATGCTGATATTATGCTCAATTCCTCCGTGTGCGAATCGAAGCCCGGCGCCAAGGTTAACGACGCCGTAACCCGCAGTCGGTGTATCGCCGTCGCCGAGACGCGTCTGTCTGGCGGCGAGGCGCCATTCCACGATGCCCGAATAGATTTCATCCTGATAACTCATTCTCAACAGTCCCCGCATCGGCGGAGTGAAGGGAAGCGGGACATTCTTTCTTGTATCTTCCGCATTTACTAAATCAATGCTTGCTCTCAAAGCAATTTTTTGCACGGGCTGAACCATCACCAATGCTTCAAAGCCGGCCAAACGTGCATCCGTCGGAGCGAATTGGCGTACTGGAAAATTCAAGAGCGTATCGCCTCTAAGAAAAGCATAAATATATTCGTTGATAAAATTCACATACGGTGAAAACTCAAAAGAGAAATTCGTAAAACTCCCTTTTAGCGAAGCATCAATGCCGACGCCGGTCTCGGGGTTAAGGTTCGCATCGCCAATTGAATAGGTGGCGCTTGCCGCGTCCAGTCCGTTTGCGAAGAGTTCCTGAACCGTTGGGGGCCGGAATGAGCGGGCAACATTCAACGACGCGGTCAGTTCTTGCGAAATTTTTTCAATCGCGCCAAACGATGCCGTCACAGCATTCGACAACCGGGCGACGTCGAGCACCTGGAAGACCGAATCGGTCGAAGCGGCGTATGGCGTCGTATGAATGCGGTTGTAGTCGTAGCGGATCCCAAGCTGGAGGCGCGTGTTTTCATCGGCAAGATATTCTTCATACACATAGCCTGCAACTCCAGTCGTGACGGAGTTTGGCCCCAAGGGCATATCCCCTTGGATAGTCAGGTTTTCAATGTTCATCCATAATCCTGCTACGCCCTGAAATTTTCCAAACTGATGATGCTGAAACTGCAGCATAGCGTTGAACGCTTGTTTATGAAATTCGTTTGCCTGCGGGTCGGAAATGCCGGTGGAGTCTTCTGCCGTCGGGTATTCCGAATGTTTGTAATCGACGTAGTTTGCATTGAATATTCCTCGCTTGATCAGTGAACCGTCGAAAATAAACAGACTGTGCATTTCCACAGAATTCTTATCTTGTGTGATGCGGGATGTTGCCGGCGGCACTTCCATCCAATTCGTGTTCGGAGGTACGCCCGGAATACCATAGTTCATTTCGTAATGCTTCCCGCCGATACCGATCATCCCGAAATCGCTTTCGTAGGAATAGCCGATGCTTCCTTCTTGTGTATGGTCGAATGATTGCGGCATCCGGGTGAGATTGAATTCATAGCCGCTTGCCGGGTCGGCGTAATTGCCCGACGGAATGCGGATGTCTTGAGAATGGACTCCGCCGGCCGATATGCCAAGCGCATGTCCCGCATTGCTGTACACTCCGTTGAAATAACCGGCGTACTCGTCGCTGACAGAATTTCCAACAAGCGAGACTCTGCCCGAAAATGGATTCGTCGAAAAAGCAGGGATTGTATTTGTGATGACATTTACCAATCCTCCGATCGTGCTGGGTCCATATAGAATACTTGCAGGGCCGCGAACAACATCAATTTGTGAGATGCTTAACGCATCAATCGGCACAGCGTGTGCCGGGTCGTAGGTAGAAATATCGCCGGTGCGCAGTCCGTTTTCCAGAATGAGCACGCGGTTGTCCGAAAGCCCGCGGAGAATGGGACGGGAAGGAGCCGAGCCGTTGCCGCGGACCGTCACTCCGGGTAAATCCGAAATCTTCTCGGCGAAACTTGAACCGGGGCTGTCGTGCAGTTCCGCCATCGATTTCGATTCAGCGGATTGGTATTGATCGTCCGCCGTGCGGGCATACGGTGAGGCGGAGACGACGACTTCTTCAATCCCGATCGCCGATTCACTCAGCATGAAAGTTGTCTCAGCGGTAGGCCCATCTACCTGAACCGTCTTCAATGCAGAAGCATAACCGATTACGCGGACAAAGACTTTGTACGTACCTTTCGGAACGCTTTGAAAAACTCCATGGCCTTCAGCGTCGGTGTGAATAGTGCGGTCGAGTTCTAAGAGCCGAACTGTTGCGCCCACGATTGGATTGCCAGATCCGTTTACAGTTACTTTAATTTGCTGGCCATAAAGAGACACAAGATTTAAAAGTAGAACGAGGAATACAACAAGGATATTCTTCATGATATAAATGTCTCACATTTAAATTCAGTTTGAGTGACAAGTAAAAGTGTTGAGATGGGAAATAACGATTGGTCAGAGGCTCGCCTCTGATGGCAACTCCGGATGGACATTCACCGTGTCGCCCAGATGCAGCCATCCGTTATCCAGAATGTCAGCTCGCAGGCCGCCTCTCTCCTTTAGCTGTGTCATTAGATCCCAACCGCTCAGCCGTTCTAAATGAGCGCAAGGATGGCATAATCTTACTCCAAGCAGCCTGATTTTGCCGATCATAAATTCCCGCCCGACAAGGTCATTCAGGCGAATTCCTTGCGTCATCACATTCCTGCGAAGTTGCGCAGGATTGACCGTTTGATGAAGCTGCTCGCTCAAGCTATTGACACTCTCTTCTTCAATGAGTGTTATCTCCCGTCCCGGACCGAGAGGTTCAGTTCCGGAGAAGGTGCCTGAGTTTGCGTAATAGCGGTCGCCGACGAGGCCGCGATGTGCGATTGCCTCAACCGAATTGACTGACACCGGGAGCTGTTCTTTCTCTCCGGCAATAAATATTCCAACGACTTTACCTGCCATTACTTTGTCCCTGGATCATTTGTGCGGATGATACAATGTCAAACATTAAACGATTACCCTTTTATCAACTTTTACAAATAATTTATCAATCTTTTCTTGTAATTCAATCGTCTTTGCGATTGCAGTAGCCATTTTACAATAATGTCCCGGGTCGTCCATTTGTCTACCTTTGCGGTCTTTCAAATATTTATCCATCACTTGATACCCGCCGATTTGATAATTCCAGACTTTGGGCGTTACGTTCTCAAAATAGCGGTGTTCGTTAATATGGACGATTTCTTTTTCTTCATCATAAATAGGCTTTCCTATAACATCCTCGTCTCCCTTGCCGCGATATTTTGTGGCAGGATTATTCAAGGATTTATGCTTAAATAGATGCAATTCAATAATTTCTTCTCCTAATTCGGCAACTTGCAGAAACAACGCATAACTATTTGTAAAGGGAATTCGCGGGAAATCTATTTTTAAAAACTCTGCGTATTTTTCTCTGTAGGTGTTGCTGTATAAAACGGCATACACATACTGCAAAACTTGCTCCGGACTCGGCTTCTTCTTATAGGCTTTTTCTAACCGTTCAAATAATTGCGGCGCGATGTTGGCAATCTTCCCTTTTACTTTTTTGGGATATTCCGATTCCGGCTCAAATAGCATCATTGTCTGAAGAATGCTTCCCTTTCTCTTTTGTTCGGTTGGATAAAGATACAACGGCGCTTGTTGAATGACTCCTTTGCTGCTAAAAAATGTTCTGTTGTCAACCATGTATTCAGAAACTAACGCGTGAGAATATGGTTCATGGCCTGAATATTGACGCATAAAACAGAGTGATAAATTCTCTTTTAGTATGTGCTGCATTAATTCCGGTCTTCCCCAATCTACCATATAATCAGAATAGTATATGGATCTGATGTCAAATGGACGATATAGTATTTTTTGAAACTTTTCTTTCCAATCGGCATCTTTTGCAGATATTTTTCTAGCTTCGGGGAACTTCCAACCCCTTGTATCTTTTAAAGAAAAAGTTTGTTTGATTACTTCGTCAGCAATTCTTAGATTTCTGAATTGTAACATCCTGTTGTAAACTTCCATTTCATTAAAGCCGATTACAAACCCATCTCTCGCAGTTACAATACCAGTTACGTTTACAGGAAAAATATCATTGACCTTCCACCATTTATCATAATATTCTATTTCTTTCGTGTTCCTCTTAATAAATAAATACCAGGGTGTTTCAGGTTTTATTGTCTCATAATCTTTTGTTTTAAAGGCTTTCTCACCCAGCCAATTATATTTGTCTTCCCGCAACCCAAACAAATCACGATGATAAATCTTAGAGCCAATCAGATTTCTTTTCTTTGCAAAAAGCGCAATTGCGGTGCCTTGACGTATATCAAATACGTTTTCATCTTTGCCGCCGTCCGGCGTTGTTTCTTTCTTTTGTGAATTTCCGTGAAGGTCAATAATGTAGATTTCATTAAATGTTTTCATCAAACTCTGACGCATTCCACGAAAGGTAGGATTATCCAAATAACTGTGATTCGTAATCATTCCCACAATGCCTTGGCCCGCTTTGTGAATTTGCCACTGAGCAAAACGCAGAAATTTTACGTAATCGTCCTGCAGCCATAATTTCTTTTCGCCTAACGGCTCGCCATCAACTTCATAGTATGTTTGAGCGCCGTCTAAGTTTTGTTTTAGAAGCTTTTCCGTCCAATCATTAATGTTGGCCGAAATGCCCGAGTATGGTGGATTCCCCAATATGACCAAGATTGGCTCTTTCTGTTTTATCTTACCCGCTAAATGACTTTCATCGCTTAGAGATTCGAGTCCCGGAATTTCTGTTTGTTTCAGATCTTCCATGTCCAGCGTATTGGTGAGATAGAGCTTGAACCTGTCATCGTCCTGCATGGTGTAGCCGAGTTCTTCCAGCAGAAAACTGATCTTAATATGCCCGATGGCATACGGAGCCATCATCAACTCAAACGCGTAAAAATTCTTCAGGATTTGATTTTTGATCAGTTTTGTTTTCCCCGCATCACCGTACTTTGACGTGAACTCTTCGACTGCCAATTTAATCGCTTCCGCAGGGAATGTTAAGGTACCGCCGGCCGGGTCGAGCAGCGTTAGTTCCTTGCTGGCTAGACCGTCCTCTAAATGGAAGTGCGTTTTCAACAAACTGTGAATAGCGCGGACAATATATCTTACTACCGGTTCCGGAGTGTAATAGACGCCTCTTTTTTCCCGCGTCGCAGGGTCGTACACATTAAGAAAGGTTTCATAGAAATGAACGATCGGGTCTTCCCCTTTGCCTTTTCTGTAGTATTCATCCAATATCTTTTTGACATCGGCCGCGTGTAATACTTCGGCAATGTCGTCGATGATGACTTCCATCTGAAGCGGCACCGCTCCCAGCGAAATGAAGCTAAACACGTCCCGTAAGATACCGATTGTCTTTGGAATGAGATCGTAGGCGATTTTGCGGTTAAACTCTCCGTTCGCCCTTGTGCGTGCGGCAAAAAGTCCGTAGGTAATGGTCTGGGAGTAGATGTCGGCAAAATCCTTTTGCGACAAGTCGGCGACAAGATACTGTTTAAAGGCGGAATAAAAGCCGAAAATCTTCCCTTTTCCTTTTTCCTCTTCCTCCAGTTCTTTCACGACCACTTCATCCCGTAAAAATCCCGTTCTCTTTGCTAATTCTACCGCCAGAGACTGAGCGGTAAGGACATTAGGCAAACTGAACGCAAAGAACTTTTCGAGAAGCGTGATAAATTTAGTTTCGTTTTCAACTGGCGGAAGGGCTTTTAATGTTTTTGCAATGAACGATCTGCCGACAAGAGCTTTATCAATCAACTCTCCGTTGCGGTATAAGCGGAATTCGTAAAAATCTGTAAGGATAAGATTGGGGAAGGTAATTCGGTATCTTTTTAATTGTGGGCTTGATTCAATATCATCTAAGTTCTCACCGGGTTTTTTTGCCTCAATGTAACCGACTATTTTTTGTTTTCCATCCCATATCCGAAAATCGGGGTTGCCAGCCTCGGTTTTTTTCGGGAGTGTTGTAATTTGAATATGTTTTTTTTCGATACTTTCAGAAAAAGATTCGAGAAAATTTGAGAAGTGCCGGTAATAACTCTCCTCGCGCGCATCGCCTTGCGCCGTTGTCGCCGCTATCTTTTTCAAATATTCTTGTGTCATCTTGTTTTAAGGAGGTCGCAAATGACAATATAATCTCGTTGCCTTTTTATTGCTAATCGTGAACTTTGGATTGAAGGAGGGAGCCCCCCTCTAATCCCTCGCTAATTTAGGAAGCTTTCGGAGAACATGCAAACCAGGGATAGAAAGTAGAGCAGTAAGTTATGACACAGCCAGGGCTTTCCCGTCATTGAAACTCTCGCCGTTTTTGTCTATTATACATGACACAATCGGTGAGTTTACTCACTCGATAGCCTGCAATAAGCAAACTGGTCCCAAAATGTCCGCACATCTCATAGCCATCATCGGCCGCCCGAACGTCGGCAAGTCGACTCTTTTTAATCGCATCGTAGGCTCGCAAGATGCCATTGTACACGACCAGCCTGGTGTTACGCGCGACCGCCATTATGCATCGGCGCAATGGTGCGGAAAGTCGTTTACGTTGATCGATACCGGAGGCTTTGTTCCGAAATCGGAAGAATTGTTTGAGAAAGCGATCCGCGAACAGTCGCACATCGCTATCGACGAAGCGGATGAGATCATTTTCGTTGTTGACGCGAAAGAGGGAATCACTCAGATCGACAAAGAGATTGCTTCAATCCTGCGCAAATCGAACAAGCCGGTTTTGCTCGTCGTGAATAAAGTCGATAACGCAGCGTCGGAGTATGAAGCGGCAGAGTTTCATTCGCTCGGACTCGGCGACCCGACTTCAATCTCCGCACTCGGCGGAAGACAGATCGGCGATTTCCTCGACATCATGACAAAAAATATTTCGGTGGACGGTAAAGATGAGGCAGCAGATATACGCCTGAAACTTGCGGTCATTGGAAAACCAAACGTTGGTAAATCCTCTTTGGTCAATGCTATTATCGGCGAAGACCGGACTATCGTTACTCCCATCGCGGGCACAACCCGCGACCCGATTGATACGGTGCTGAAACATTACGGACAAGAAATTATTCTGATCGATACCGCTGGTTTGATCAAAAAGAAACGGATACGCGAAAGTATAGAGTTTTATTCGACAGTCCGCACGCTGAAAAGCATCGAACGGTGCAACGTTGCGGTGGTGTTGTTCGACGCCAGCGAGAAGATCGAGAAGCAGGATTTGATGATCATTCAGTCGGTGATCGACCGAAACAGGGGCGTTGTTATTGCAGTAAACAAATGGGACCTGGTAGCCGATAAAGACAATTCGACATCAAAGAATTTTGAGAAAACAATTCGGGAGAAGCTCCGCACCTACGACTATATTCCGCTTGTATTCATCTCTGCAAAAACAAAACAAAGAATTTTTAAAGTAATAGAAATGGCGAAACTGGTACATGAGGAGCGTTCTAAACGTATCGGAACTAGCGAACTGAATAAAATTCTTCTCGCCGATATCCAGCATTATCCGCCGTCGACGAAGACTGGCAAGGATGTAAAGCTGAATTACGTAACGCAGGTAAAGACGCTGCCGCCAATTTTTACGTTCTTTGCCAGCGAGCCGAAACTCATCACCGACAGCTACAAGCGCTACCTTGAAAATAAAATCCGCGAACATTGGGGATTTGCGGGAGTTCCGCTTACGCTTCAGTTCAGAAGGAAGCATGGATGAAACGCCGCATTCTCGTTATAGGCGGAGTGGCCGCGGGACCGAGCGCTGCAGCGAAAGCGAAACGAATTGACCCGGAGTCGGAGGTCGTTCTTTTTGAACAAGGCGAATACATCTCATACGGTGTCTGTGAAATCCCGTACCTCATGAGCAATGAAATCGATGATGCAGGTAAGTTGGTAATTTTTACACCTGAGAGGTTACAGGAGGACAAGGGGATCAGCGCGAAGCTGTTGCATTCGGTTGAAGAGATTCTGCCGGCGAAAAAAGAAATAAAAGTACGGCATCTTAAGGATGGAACGTCGAGCAATGAGCGGTACGACAAATTGATCGTAGCAACCGGTTCGTCGCCGAAGACTCTGAACATTGAAGGGGAGAAGTGCAGAAATGTCTTTACCGTTAAAAGTCTCGACGAAGCGTACTCGATGAAAAAATTCATCGATGAAGAGAGACCGCGCAATGCGGTCATTGTGGGCGCGGGGTTCATCGGACTGGAAATGGCGGATGCATTTGTACGCCGGGGGATTGAGGTGACGATGGTGCACAATGGCCCGATGCCAATGTCCGGATTGGAAGAAGAGGGAAGGACGCTGGTGATGGAAGAAATTCAGAAACATGGGGTGGCGTATCTTCCAAACACAAAGGTGGAATGGCTCGGCGTCGGGGCGAAAGGCAACGTGGCGGCTGTAGGAACTCCCGACCGGACTATTGAAACCGACATTGTGGTCGTTGCCGTTGGAGTTGCACCGAATTCAAAACTCGCGGAAGCAGCGGGAATTCAAATCGGAGGCTTTGGCGGAATATGTGTCGATGAAAAAATGAGAGTTCTCGGCGCAGAAAATATTTTCGCCGGCGGCGATTGTTGCGAGCTTCGCAATATCGTCTCAAAAAAGCCGATGTACCTATCGCTTGCAACAACCGCAAGCAAGACTGGAAGAGTTGCTGGAGAAAATGCGGCTGGCGGGAAGGCAGTTTTCAAAGGGACGATACGCGCAATCGGCGTGCGCGTTTTCAACAAAGAAGTCGCTCACGTCGGACTGAGCTTGAAGGAAGCAAGGAGCGCATCTTTTGATGCAGTCGCTCACACTATTCACGCTCGGTCAAAAGTCGGCATGATGCCGGGAACAAGAGACATTCTCTTCACGCTCATCGCAGACCGAAAAAGGCGGGCACTTCTCGGAGCGAACGTGATAGGCGACAGCGGAGCTGTCCTTCGGGCGAATACACTGGCAGCCGCAATCCGCCATGGAATGTCAATTGACGATGTTGAGCAACTTGACTTGATTTATTCACCACCGTTCGCGCCTTTGTGGGATGGAATTTCTATTGCGGCAGAGCAATTGGGGAAAAAATTAAAAATGGGAAGTTGAACGTGAATAACAGGAAATGAGATTAAAGGCAAATCAAGGCCTAACAGCTAATACCTAACAGTTAACACCTAACACCCAAAAGCTAACACCTAAAAGCTAACAGCGATCTAAATCCTATGAAAAACCTCACCATTGTCAAACACCCGATCATTCAGAGAGATTTGACGATATTGCGCGATGCGAAAACCTCGAATGATGAGTTCCGGCGTATCCTTTCGCGTGTAGCTGGAATGATGGCGTTTCAAGTCACAAAAGATTTTACGCTGAAAGAATTTACTGTTCAAACCCCGCTGGAGAAAACGAAGGGTTTTTCTCTACGCCATCCCATCGTTGTTGTACCCGTGCTTCGCGCCGGACTGGGAATGGTCGAAGGATTTCTCAACATTCTGCCTGAAGCGCGGGTCGGGCATGTCGGGCTGTACCGCAACGAAAAGACGCTTAAGCCGGTTGATTATTATTCAAAATTTCCGAGGCAAGTTTCGAAATCGCTGGCTATTCTTATTGACCCGATGCTTGCGACTGGCGGGAGTGCAACTGCTGCGATAACATTCCTTAAAAGAAAAGGGGCAAACAATATCCGCATCGCATGCTTGGTTGCGGCACCGGCGGGAGTGAGGATGGTTTCCAAACATCATCCCGATGTTCAAATATTTTGCGCGAGCCTTGACCGCACTCTCAACAATAAAGGCTATATCCTTCCTGGGCTTGGCGATGCCGGAGATAGAATTTTCGGAACAGAGTGATGGTGGCTATGTTTTGGAAAATAAGAGATTTGAACCGCGAAGAACCGAAGGAAAGGGCAAAGCAATCTTTGTTTCGCTCCGGTTATTGGGTTGCCTTAGCAATTATGTTTGTCCTTGCGACAGTGGAGCCGGGTATCGTAGCAGCGCAACTTCCGGCGGAGCAACAGCTTCAAGGCTCTCTTATTCAGGGAATAGACCTGACTCTGAAACAAGAATACTCCGAAGCGAAAGATGTTTTTAAATCAGTCATAATCAATAATCCGGATAACCCGGCAGGTTATTTATATCTAGCCGGCACGATACAGGCGGAATATTCAGATTATGAAAATGTGTTTGATCAACAGCTCTTTGATTCCCTTCTGGCAAAAGGCGAAATACTTGCAGAACATCTTATAGAAAGAAAGGACTCGGCGGATTGGGGATACTATTTTGCCGGAACCGCGATTTCCTATCGCGCTTTCTCTGAGTCGGAAAATGGCGGATGGCCCAACGCTATTATCGACGGAATGAATGCGGCAAAAATGTTCGAACGGTGCTTGGACCTCAATCCGCTGTTTTACGATGCCATGAACGGATTGGGGACCTATTATTATTGGCGGAGTAAAAAAACTGAATTTTTATCATGGCTTCCTTTCATTCATGACAGAAAAAAAGAGGGGATCGCGCTACTGTCGTCGGCCTGCGAAAAAGGAACATACGAAAGATTTGTAGCCATGAACAGCCTCGTCCTGGTTTTCACTGAAGAAGAGCGATACGATGAGGCATTCTCAACCGTTATGAAAGCATTGGAGGTATATCCCGATAACCGCTCCTTTTTGTGGTGTCTCGTCGGCATTGTGGAAAGGATGCCGCACAAGGATACCGCTGCTGTACGATCGGCCGTTTCGCGATTGCTCGCCAGTGTGATGAAAGCCCCGGTCCGCAATCCGTACTCGGAAGCAACATGCCGGCTGAAGATTGCGCAGTTTGCGATGGAAGAAGGCCGCACCAGTGCGGTTATCGACGAGTGCAGCGCGATTCTCAGATACGAACAAATGGAAGGAAAAACGAAGCGCGACATAGGGAAGAAAATAACGGCTGCTAAAGTATTACTACAACGCGCGAAAGAATCACAAAACAGTGAAAAGTTAAAAGTTAAAAGTGGAAAGTAGCCGGCAGTTTTTCACTTTTCACTTTTAACTATTCACTTGCAGTAGCAAAGATGCTGAATTTCTAATCTCCGACAACAGTATAAGCCGCAACACCGCATGGTTCAGGCAAAATACAAAAAGAAACTCGACGATCTGCTTGCCATCTGCCGAAAGAATCTTCGGTCGGTCAATGAAGATTTAATTACGCGGGCGTTCGAGTTAAGTCTTGAAGCGCACAAGCATGACATCCGCGCTTCAGGAGAACCATACTTTTATCATCCGTACGAGGTTGCCACCGTCGTTGCAAAAGAAATCGCACTCGACGATGTCTCGGTTGCATGCGCGTTGCTGCACGACGTCGCCGAGGATACTGAGTTCAGCATTAAAGACATCCGTGAAGAATTCGGCGACACGATAGCCGACATTGTCGACGGAACGACAAAGATCACCGATATCTTCCGCAGTCATGAAATTACCCAGGCGGAAAGCTACCGGAAACTTCTTCTTTCCATGGTCAACGACATCCGTGTGATGATCGTGAAGTTTGCCGACAGGCTTCACAACATGCGCACGCTTGAATATCTTCCTCTGGAAAAACAGCAGCGCTTGGCGAAAGAAACGCTGGATATTTATGCCCCCTTTGCCCACCGTTTCGGGCTTGCAAAAATCAAATGGGAACTCGAAGACCTGGCGTTCAAGCATCTTCATCGGAAAGAATACGAAGAGATTGTCCATGCGATCAAGGCAAAACGCCGCGAACGCGAGCACTATATCCGAAAGTTTACCGTGCCGATCGAAAGTCATTTGAAAGATGGAGACTATGCTTTTACGATCGAGGGGCGCCCGAAACACTTGTACAGCATCTACAACAAAATGATGAAGCGGAATAAGCCGCTGGACGAGATTTACGACATGTTCGCAGTGCGAATCGTTCTTGATACTACCGACGATAATAAATGCTTTTCCGTGTACGGAATCGTTTCGGAAATTTACAAGCCGGTTGCCGAAAGGTTCAAAAACTATATCTCCATCCCTAAAAAGAACGGCTATCAATCGCTGCACACGACGGTGATTGGACCCGAGGGAAAGATGGTCGAAGTTCAGATTCGAACGAAGTCGATGCATGAGATCGCCGAACGTGGCGTTGCAGCCCACTGGATGTACAAAGAAAATGTCGGAACACTCGATAAAGAACTGGAGAACTGGGTAAACTGGGTGCGCGAGATTTTCGACCAGCGTACGGATGAAACTCCGAAAGAGCTCATGGAGAGTTTCAAACTGAATTTGTATCAAGACGAGATCTATGTTTTCACGCCAAAAGGCGATCTGAAAATTCTGCCGAAAGGGGCGACACCGATCGATTTTGGGTTTGAGATTCACTCAAACGTGGGTTCTCACACGATCGGCGCGAAAGTGAACGGACGGATTGTTCCACTGAACACGATTCTCCAGAGCGGAGATCAAGTCGAAATCATCACGTCGAAAAAACAGACGCCGAATGCCGATTGGGAGAAATTTGCGGTCACGCATAAAGCGAAATCGGCAGTTCGCCACTGGATCAAAGAAGAAGAGCGGAAACACATCGAAGAGGGAAAAGAACTTTGGGATAAAAAAATCAAGAAAGCAAAGCTTCATATTAATGACGACGAACTGGCGAAATTTGTCCATCTTCAGAGAATAAATAATACTCAGGACTTTTATCTCGGCATCACCAGCCAGACAATCGACCCGGACGCGATGATTGGTTTGCTGATTGAAAAAACTAAGCGTCCGGCGGGCGAACAGGACCAAAAAGGAGAGAACGGAGCATCGGTGCTTTTCAACCGGTTTGTGAAAAGCGCGCGAAGCATCACAAGCGGGATATCTCTTTTCGGCACTCATGACAACTTCATGCATAATTACGCCAAATGCTGCAACCCTATTCCCGGAGACGAGATTGTGGGTTTCATTACAACAGGCGAAGGACTGAAGATCCACCGCAAGAACTGCAGGAACGTTGCTTCGATGCGGTTGAACGATGAAGAAAGAATCGTCGAAGTCTCCTGGCCCCCGACGGACGATGCCGACTTTATCGTCGGCGTCAAACTCTCCGGCCAGGACCGCTCCGGTTTGCTCAACGAAATTACTCATGCAATTTCAACATATAACAATACCAATATCCGCAGCGTAAATATTGCGACAAAGGACTCCCTTTTCGATGGGCAGTTTATTTTATACGTGAAAAACACCGAGCATCTCACCGGAATTGTCGAACGGTTAAGACGGCTGAAGGGAATTACTAAAGTTGAGCGGTTTGAGGAAACAAATGGATAAGAGGATTTTAGGAATCGATTTTGGGACCGTGCGCATCGGCGTCGCAGTAAGCGACCCTCTCCGGATTATTGCGCAGAGCATCGGAGCGTTCACTAACAATGCAGGAATTCTCGATACAGTAGCTGAAATCGCACGCCAATATGACGTCGGCCTCGTTGTCGTTGGAATGCCGTACACGCTCAAAGGTGAGAAGGGAATCAAAGCAGAAGAAGTTGACAGGTTTATCAGCCGGCTGAAAGAACAACTCAGCGTTGAGGTTGTAACCTTGGATGAGCGATTCACCTCGCGTATTGCAAAACAAACGTTAATTCAAATGGGGACGACCAAGAAACAGCGCCGGACCGACAAGGGAAAAGTTGATGCTATGGCTTCGGCGCTGATTTTGCAAAGTTTTCTCGATCAGACAAAACATTCTATCGGATGCTGAGAGGACCATTGGAGAGTGAAACTTACGGCAATTCGTCCGCTCCTCAGACATAAAATTGATTCGATTGTCGACTGGTCTCGCCGGCATAAGGCGCGCGCTCTTGTGTACTGCGGATGCCTGTTGCTCTCGTTTGAATATCTTTCACTTCCTAATATTCGATTGCAGGAGCTTGAAAGAGTGAACCCTCGGCAAACTGCTTTGATGCAGCAGCGAGAACGAGAGGCAGCGGAAGCAGGAAGGCCGTTTCATGAACAACAAGTTTGGGTACCGCTCCACCGGATCTCTCCGTATCTCACTCACGCTGTTATCGTTTCCGAAGACGGAACTTTTTATGAAAACGGCGGTGTTGATTGGTTTGAAGTGGAAGAGTCGATTGAAAAAAATCTCGAAGAAGGAAAGGCTGCCCGCGGCGCAAGCACGATTTCCCAGCAGCTCGCGAAGAATCTGTTTTTGTCCACTTCAAAAGATCCGCTGCGCAAGTTTAAAGAACTTGTCATTACTCTCAGGATGGAAAGAATGCTTTCCAAAGAAAGGATTTTGGAAATTTACTTGAACGTTATTGAATGGGGCAACGGTGTTTTTGGCGCAGAAGCGGCTGCAAGAAAATACTTCGGCAAATCTGCGTCGGCGGTTACACGTGAAGAAGCTGCGCGCCTGGCTGCGGTTATTCCGAGCCCGCTTCGCCATCAGCCAAACCAATCATCCCCGTATATTGATAAACGGGCATCTCTTATACTCGAACGAATGACCGCGCGAGGATATTAAATGCAAGCGAGTGATATCAAGGAATTGATCGACGGCGGCGAAGGCTCCCAAGTCGAATTCAAACGTAAGATTTCATCGGCTGAAAAAATTGCCCGTGCTCTCATTGCGTTCGCGAATACGAAAGGCGGCACCATCCTTTTCGGAGTTGACGACGACGGTTCGATCGTCGGGGTGGAAAGTGAGAAGACTGAGCTCGACCTTATTGAAGTCGCCGGGAATCATTTTTGCGACCCGCCGATAGCACCAAGCATCGCTATCGTTCCGTTTAACAGCAAGGATGTCATCGCGGCGTCCGTCGACGAGAGCGACGACAAGCCCCATTATTTTCTGAGCAGCGATGACGGAGAAGAAATCAAAGTGTTTATCCGGGTGAACGACAAGACCGTCCTCGCAAGCAGAGAAGTCATCAAGGTCCTGAGAGATGAACGTCCGGACAGACCTCCGTTAAAAATTTCGATCGGCGGGAATGAAAAACGATTGTTCGAATATTTAGAAACGCACGAACGCATTGCCGTGAAAGAGTACGCACACCTCATCAATGTTTCGGAACGCAGGGCGTCGCGGATATTGACAACCTTGGTGAGGGCTGGTGTCGTGCGGATTCACACGCTGGAGAAGACGGATTTCTTTACGCTGGGGTGAGATTACCGAGAAGGAGCGAGGATGCGGACACAATCGTAGACAACAATTCCGTACGCTACCGCGACGTTGAGCGATTGTTTATTTCCTAACATGGGAATTTCAATTGCCATATCAGCCTCCTGAATAATCTCCTTCGAAACCCCGGTAATCTCGTTCCCCACGACAATGCACAAAGGAAAATTCTCCTTCTTCAGCTCGTAATAAGGCTTGCTTTCATTCGTCAATTCGAGAACACAGATCTTTATATTGCTTCTTTTCAGCCATTCAAGAATTTCCATCGGGTCTTTATAGTATTCCCAAGGGACGGTTTTTGCGGCTCCGAGAGCCGTCTTGTCGATTTCTTTTCTCGGCGGGTGAGGAGTGAAACCGGCGAGAAAAAGCTTTGTAATCAAAGCTCCGTCTGAGCTTCGGAATATCGACCCGACGTTATACAAGCTCCGGACGTTATCCACCAATGCATACAGTGGCAGTCGCGGACGGGTGGGTATCTCGTCCAGGGATGTTCTTTTTGAAGAAATTTCTTGATGCGTTAGTTTTCTCATAGTAATAAGAAAGTAGATGTGAAACGCTCTTGAATCAAGCAGTTTTTCAACGATTTCACGTCAAAAATAAGTTGCCTCCTTTTTAGAAAATAGGTATATTTTATACTCGAATAAAAATTTGAGCATTTTGAAGCGACTCATCATTGCCATTGACGGACCGGCGGCCTCCGGTAAGAGCACGACGGCAAAACTTGTCGCATCGCGGCTCGGATATTTGCACGTTGATACAGGAGCGATGTACCGGGCAATGACGCTAAAGGTTATTGAAGCGGGAATCGACGTCCACGATACGCGGACGATAACGACGTTGGCCCGCTCGACGACGATCCGATTAATACCTAACGACGGTGCTTCCAGGGTCGAATTAGATGGCGTTGATGTCACCGATAAGATAAGAACACCGAATGTGACAAACGCCGCAAGCGCCGTGAGTATGGTACCTGAAGTTCGCCGGCTCATGGTGCAGGAACAGCGGGAGATGGGAAAGAAGGGCGGGATAGTGCTGGAGGGAAGAGATATCGGCAGCATTGTTTTTCCGCAGGCGGATATTAAGATTTTTATGCTGGCACATCCTCGTGAGCGTGCCGAACGTCGCAGTAAGGAATTGGCGGCAAAAGGAATTGCAACAACAGTCGACGAGCTGGAGCGGGAAATCGCAGAACGGGACAAGAAAGACACGAATCGGTCAATCAGCCCGTTAACGAAAGCCGACGACGCGATTATCCTCGACACAACGACTCTGACAATTCAAGAGCAAGTGGAATTTATCGTGAAGAAGGCCAAGGAGAAATTGCTTTGAAGGTTACAGTGGATCAAAACTCGGGTTTTTGCTGGGGAGTCGTTCGTACCATCGACATAGCAGAACAGGAACTGCGCGAATCAAAGAAACTTTATTCGTTGGGAGATATTATTCACAACCCGATTGAGATTGAGCGGCTGGAGGAGGAAGGCCTCGCAACGATAACTCTTGCGGAGTTGAAAGATGTTAAGGATGCGAAAGTTCTTATTCGGGCGCACGGAGAACCTCCCGAGACATTTCGCCGGGCGAAAGAACTCGGCATAGAACTGATCGACGCGACATGCCCGGTGGTGACAAAAGTCCAGGAACGCATTCGAAAATTTTACGATAAGGGTTACCAGATTGCTATCTTCGGGAAGAAAGACCATGCGGAAGTGATCGGGCTCGTCGGCCATACCAACGGAACGGCGATTGTCATCAAATCGACTGAAGAAGTCGGCAAACTCGACCTGACCCAAAAAACAGTCCTATTTTCTCAAACGACGATGGACAAGGCGACGTTTTATCTCATTCGGGATGAGATTAAGTCCCGCATCAAGGCTGAGTTCGAGGTCGGAACGTTTGAGGAGATGGCAATCGACTTCCATGCAAAAGACACGATCTGCGGACAAGTCTCCGGCCGTGACAAGAAACTGCGCGAATTTTCCCGAGCAAACGATGTCATGGTTTTTGTTGCGGGAAGAAAAAGTTCAAACGGAAAGGTCTTGTACGAGATTGCAAGAGAAGAGAACCCGAAAACATTTTTTATCGAAGACGAGAGAGAATTGCAGCCCGAATGGTTTTCGGGGGCAGAGACAGTCGGGGTCAGCGGTGCGACGTCCACACCTCAATGGTTGATGGAGCGGATAAAGGTTTCGATTGAAGCAATGGTTTCTGTAACGGCGTGAATTGTAAAGTCATCATAACTACTATTTTCATTCACTTAATCAAGGTTCTTGTCGGTATCTTTTGAAACGAATGTGATGACCGTTCGGAGCAAAAGGTAGCGTCAAGCAGTTCTCAGCAGTGAGGATTTAAAGGAGATGTAATGTCTAAAGGAATAAACGCAGCGCCGCCCGTATTCGAAGAAGAAAAGGGATACTCGGAGTCGGAGTTCAAGGAATTAGCAGCCATATACGAAAAGACTCTCGGCAAGATTTCGCAAGGCGAAATCGTTAAAGGCCGGGTCGTTCATATCGGAGACAATGAGGTGTCTCTTGATATCGGCTTTAAATCCGAAGGAACCGTTCCGATAAATGAATTTCCGCACATTAGCGATGTAAAGATCGGTGACGAAGTTGAAGTCTTCCTCGAAAGTATCGAGGACAAGGACGGACAACTTGTGCTCTCACGAAAACGCGCGGACTTCATGCGCATCTGGGAACGAGTCACGCGTTCATTCGAAAGCGGCGAAGTTCTTAAAGGGCGCTGCCTGCGCCGGATTAAAGGCGGTATCGTTGTCGATCTAATGGGAATCGATGCTTTTCTCCCCGGCTCGCAAATCGACGTTCGCCCTATCCGCGATTTTGATGCGTTGATCGGAAGGGAAATGGATTTCCGCGTCGTGAAAATAAATCACCCGTCGGAGAATGTCGTCGTCAGCCATAAAATCCTCGTCGAGGAAGAAATGGCGGACCAGCGCAAAGCCATCCTTAGCAGCCTGGAGAAAGGGCAAATTCTCGAAGGTTCCGTCAAAGCGATTTCCGACTTCGGCGTCTTCATCGATCTTGGCGGTGTTGACGGGCTTGTCCACATTACCGACTTGTCGTGGGGCCGCGTCAACCATCCTTCAGAAATTGTGAAGCTCGACCAGACCATTAACGTCGTCGTGCTGGATTTCGACGAAGAAAAGAAACGGATTTCACTCGGATACAAGCAGCTTCAGCCGCATCCGTGGGAAAACATCCAAAACAAATATCCGGTCGGCACGAAAGTCAACGGAAAAGTCGTATCGCTCACGGATTACGGAGCATTCATTGAAATTGAAAAGGGCATTGAAGGATTGATTCATATCTCGGAGATGAGCTGGACACAGCATGTCAAGCATCCCTCTCAAATTGTTTCCATGGGGCAAATGATCGATGCGATCATCCTCTCGCTCGATAAGGACAACAAGAAAATCTCGCTTGGCATAAAACAGCTCGAGCCTGATCCATGGCTGTCGTTGCTTCAAAAATATCCAGTCGGTTCGAGGCACACAGGCGTAGTGCGAAACCTGACGAATTTCGGCGTGTTTGTGGAGTTGGAGCAAGGCGTCGACGGATTGATTCATATCTCCGATTTGTCGTGGACGAAAAAGATTCGTCATCCCGGCGAAGTTGTCAAGAAGGGCGATTCCATCGATGTCGTCATTCTCGGCGTCGACGTAGACCAGCGCAGGATTTCGCTCGGACACAAACAGTTGAACGACAATCCATGGGAAACGTTCTCCACGTCGTACAGAGTCGGCACGGAAGTCGAAGGAAAGGTCGTTCGCATTATTGAAAAGGGCGTTATTGTGGAACTGCCGCTTGGTGTCGACGGTTTTGTTCCGCTGTCGCAGCTATCGCAAACCTCGATCAAGAATATCGCCGAAGCATTCCAAATGGGCGATACGCTGCCTCTGACCGTGATTGAATTCGACCGCGACAGCAAGAAGATCGTGCTTTCGGTGGTCGAATATTTGCGCGGAAAAGAACAGAAGCTTGTCGACGATTATGTTTCAAAGCATAAGCTTCCCCCGATTACACTGAAAGATGCAATGCCGGTAGCACCGTCGCCGGATGAACGGGCCGCCGCTGCTGAGGCATCGCTTCATTAACAATCGTTGATGGTGTCAGAAAGAGTCCCGGCCGCCGGGACTCTTTTTTTATATTAGAATTTTCTTCGCTCGAGGATGAAAAAAGTATCTTTCCATACGCTGGGTTGTAAACTCAACTACGCCGAAACGGCAAGTCTTGAAAAGCAATTTGCAGAGCGGGGGTTTGCCCTTGTCCCGTTCGGCGAGAGGTCGGATGTTTGTGTTATCAATACATGCAGCGTTACCGAGCGGGCTGACCGTGAATGCCGGCAGCTTGTCCGCCGTGCGAGCCGGATTTCCCCCGGATCATTTGTCGTCGTCCTCGGATGTTACGCACAGCTTCAGCCTGAAGAGATCGCTTCGATCGACGGCGTTGACCTCGTGCTGGGGGCGAGCGAGAAGTTTCACCTTTTTAACTATTCCGGAAAATTCGAAAAATTTGACTCGCCGCGTGTTTTCGTTTCTCCGATCAGCAATGCCTCGGATTTCGGGCCGGCATACTCAGGGGGAGTCGATGAGCGCACGCGCGCTTTTTTAAAAGTTCAGGACGGATGCGATTTCAATTGCTCTTTCTGCACAATTCCGTTAGCAAGGGGAAAAAGCAGGAGCCAGTCGATTGACGATTGCATTCTGCAAGCGGTTAATCTTGTAGACCTAGGCTACCGGGAAATTGTGCTCACCGGCGTTAATGTGGGGGACTTTGGAAAACATGTCGCCACGTCGTTAGTCGAACTGCTCAAGCGCTTGGAAACCATTGACGGCCTGGAGAGAATCCGGATAAGCTCGGTCGAACCGAACCTTCTCACCGAGGAACTTCTCGAATTTTGGGTTTCGTCGAAAAAAATCTGCAATCATTTCCATATTCCGCTGCAGAGCGGAAGCGATGAGATTCTCAAAAGAATGCGCCGCCGGTATACCTCTTCGGATTATCGAAATCTTATCCACTCGATTCGAAAAGCATCGCCGGATGCAGGAATAGGCGCGGATGTTATCCTCGGTTTTCCGGGAGAAACCGATGACCTGTTTAGAAAATCATATGACTTTGTGCATGAACTTCCTTTGAGTTATCTCCATGTGTTCACGTACTCCGAGCGTTCTGATACGCCGTCATTGGAATTAGGCGGACGCGTGGAACCGCGCATTCGATACAAACGGAGCGAGATGTTGAGGATTCTTGGCCTACAAAAAAAACAGGCATTTTTTCTCTCTCAGCTCCATAAGAATCGGAAAGTGTTGATCGAAAGCTCAATCGAGAATAATATGCTCTCAGGGTATACGGATAATTATATTCGGGTCTTTGTCCCTTACCATCCTTTGCTCGAACATTCACTTGCTGAAGTTGTTTTACAGGAACGAATATCGGAAGGATGCATAGGAATTGTTAACAATACAGAAGAACAAACGGGTCGACTATCCCTTGCCATTCCGGCACAGCAGGCTGTCGCACGATAATTCACGGTCCATTAACGGAGGTCACACAGGACTTGGTACAAGTGAGCGTTCTCAGTTAACCAGCACTTTTCACTCAGTACTTCAAGAGAGGAAACCGTGAAACTCCTATCTTATATTTTTTCCGCTGCTGTCCTTCTAACCGCCTCTTCTTTTGGACAAACACCTATGCACCTGCTTCGCCAGGGTCTCATAACCAGCTCTGGGGGAGATGCGGCAAATGCTGCAGCGTCGGCGGATAACCTTGCCATTCCAAAAAAGAAAAGCCAAGGGTCTGCAGTTCTCTATTCCTTATTATTGCCTGGTATGGGTGAATTGTATGCAGGAGATTTTGGCAGCGGGAGATATTCACTTGTTGCCGAGGCTGCGTTGTGGTTGACCTATGCTTCGTTCCAGCAATACGGAAGCTGGTTCCAAAGCGATGCCCGGCAGTTTGCTTCAATCCATGCGGGCGCATCGTTAAGCGGAAAAAATGATCAATATTTTGTTAATATGGGGAATTTCAACAACGTGTACGACTATAACGACCAGAAGCTGCGCGAAAGAGATCTCATGGACGTCTATGACCCTGCTGCGGGATATTTTTGGAGTTGGGATACTGATGCCGACCGGCAGCACTTCAGAGCTTTGCGGGTTTCGGGCGACAAGATATTCAATAATTCGAGATTCGTCATTGGAGCTATCCTTGTAAATCATATCATCAGTGCGGTCAATGCCGCGCGGCTGGTCAGACATTACAACAAGAATGCTGATGAAGGGCTTGGCTCCTGGCAGATCGAGCCCAATTCGATCGGCGGACTTGGACAGATTGACGGGATGCGGCTTACGTACACTCAACGTTTTTGATTCGAACGTAAGAGTCAACAAGAAGCGCAAGCCCCGAACAAATCGGGGCTTTTTTTTTGAAGGAGGGACCGATGCGCAACATCAAAATAATCGTCGAATATGACGGGACGGATTTCGTCGGCTGGCAGCGACAGCCGAATGGACGTTCGGTTCAAGAAGAAATTGAAACAATTCTACGCATGTTGACCGACGAGCATGTTATTATTACCGGCGCAGGAAGAACTGATGCAGGTGTTCACGCACGGGGTCAGGCAGCAAATTTCAAAATTGAGTCTTCGATCGCTGCAGCCGACTTGCATCGGGCGCTCAACGGACTCCTGTCGGACGAAATAGTTGTTCATTCTGCAGAAGAAGTCCCCGAGGAGTTTTCGGCGCGGTACAGCGCCCGTGAACGGTTCTATCGGTATTTCATATCGCGTACGCCCACTGCAATCGAGAGAAAGTTCTGCTGGCAACTCTCATATCCTTTGAATGCCGGTTTGATGAATCAAGCGAGCAGCCTCGTCCGTCAGACAAAGGATTTTCAATCATTCTGTAAAGTCAATTCCGGTGTGGATAATTATTTATGCAATATTTTTGAAGCCGGGTGGAGTGAGCCTTCTTCTCGGGAATTAGTTTTCTCGATACGATCAAACAGGTTTCTTCACGGTATGGTGCGCGCTTTGGTAGGTACGATTGTCGACGTAGGGAGAGAGCATATCAGCGTTAATGAATTCAGAGAGATCATCAACGCGAAGGACCGTCGTGAGGCAGGAATGGCTGCTCCTCCACAAGGATTATTTCTGGAAGAAGTGGTGTATTAAGATAAAAATTGCAATGCTATGACTGCCCTCATAGAGAAATTTAGGAGGTCACTTGGCTTAGTTTCCCATTTTTGGTCAAATTGATTATCAGGCTCACATACGTTACATTGTAACACATGATACGAGAAGCGATTCATAAATTGATTGAGAAGAACGATCTTTCGAGGCAAGAAGCGTACGATGCCATGACGGAAATAATGTCTGGGAATGCCTCCGAACCGCTTATTGCATCATTTTTGACCGCATTGCGGATGAAAGGCGAAGTTGTTGCCGAAATCGCCGGATGCGCTCAAGCGATGCGGGAAAAATCGACAAGAATTGAGACCACACGTGAAAATGTCATCGATACCTGCGGAACTGGAGGAGACTCTCTCGGCACGTTTAACATCTCTACCGTAGCTGCAATTGTTGCTTCGGGAGCGGGAGCGGTTGTTGCAAAACACGGCAATCGCGCAATTTCCAGCCGATGCGGAAGCGCCGATGTGCTTAAGGCACTGGGAGTTAACATTGAAATTCCGAAGGAAAAAGTAGAACAATGCCTTGAACAAATCGGCATTGCGTTTTTATTTGCACCTATGATGCATGGGGCGATGAAGTACGCAGCCCCAGTTCGCCGTGAACTTGGCATACGCACTGTTTTTAATGTCTTGGGTCCTCTCACGAATCCTGCCGGCGCGCGTCGTCAGGTGATCGGGGTTTTTAATGTCCGGCTTACTGAACTGCTTGCCCGCGTCCTCTTGGATTTGGGTACGGAACGAGCGATGGTAGTCCACGGCGATGGGGGAATGGATGAGATTTCAACGATCGGCAAAACCGCTGTCAGCGAGTTAAAAGACGGCGCGATATCATCTTATGAATTTCACCATTCGTCGGTTGGAATTCCTCCTGGCACACTCAATGATGTTGCGGGCGGGGATGCGGACTTCAATGCCCGCATCGTTCGAGATATTCTCGACGGAAAAAGAAATGCACAGCGGAGCATTACGATACTAAATGCCGCCGCGGCAATATATATCTCGGGAAAAGCCTCGACGCTGCTCGAGGGAGTAAAGCTGGCCGAAGAATCTGTAGATTCGCTGAAAGCGAAAAAGAAACTTCAAGAACTGATTGACGCAACGAATTAAACCAACGATTTACCGAATGTTTATTTTACCATTGAATCTTTGCGCGCCAACGTGCCGTGTCGTAAGCCGACCGGGCCCGGGGGAGATTGCACATTCTCGTGGAGTGGAATGAACGACGGCCAAAAAATAGAACGTGATTTGAAACCGCATCCGTATCTCAGTTCGTTCATTGCGCGCCTGCTGAGTGCTTCAAAAAAGAAACGCCAGAAATATTCCGAAGACGACGTAAAGCAGCTATTGGAAGACGGCAAAAAGAGCGGCGTTATTGATTCCACGGAGCGCGAACTGATCGAAAGCGTCCTAGAATTCACCGATACGACAGTCAAAGAGATCATGGTTCCCCGCACTGACGTTGTCGCCGTCGAGCTTTCTGTACCGCGCGATAAACTTATTCGCGTCGTCATTGATGAAGGTTATTCGAGAGTCCCGGTTTACCAAGGGACGATCGATAATATTGTCGGCATCGTGTATACTAAAGATTTGCTGAGCATGTTCGAACACCGCGATATCATCCTTTTGCAGGATATTATCCGTCCGCCGTATTTTGTCCCGGAGTCGAAAAAAATAAGCGTGTTGATGCGGGAGCTGCAGACGAAGAAACAACACATGGCGGTCGTCATCGATGAATTCGGCGGGACCGAGGGGATTATTACGATGGAAGATATTCTGGAAGAAATTGTCGGAGAGATTCGGGACGAATACGACGAAGACCATCGTGATATCGAAACGTCGTCCGACGGCTCGGTAGTTGTCAACGCCGGAATGAGCATTCATGATTTTAACGAAAAGTTCCATTCGGCTGTACCTGACGACGCCGATTATGAAACGATCAGCGGATTTCTCCACAAGCAAACAGGCCGCATACCAGAATTATTCGAGGAGATTCCGTTTGAAAATTTGAGCTTCGTTGTGGTCAAAAAAAACGAGCGCAGGATTCGTCAGGTGAAGGTCAAAGCTATCAACGTCACTTCCGCTGACCGGCAGAATGGATAGACTAAAAGAAATATTGGACAATAAGCGTGTCGAGGTGGCGGAAAAGAAAGTGCGTTTCCCGCTCTATGACGTTGTCGGACGCCTCGAAAGCACTCCACCGACGATGAGTTTTATCGAAGCAATACGCTCGCACGAGATGGACCAACTATCCTGTATCGCAGAAATCAAAAAGGCGTCTCCATCGAGAGGCGTTATCGCAAAGGTATTCCGTCCGGATAAAATTGCGCGTGAATATGAGGTCGGAGGAGCAAAAGCGTTATCAGTGCTGACGGATCAAAGATATTTCCATGGCTCGACCTCGTTTATCAAGATCGTGAAGGAGCATGTTTCGCTTCCCGTGCTGCGAAAGGATTTCATCGTCGACGAATATCAAGTGTACGAGTCGCGGATTATCGGCGCCGATGCTATCTTGTTGATTGTCGCCGCGCTTAAAGAATCCGAACTCCTGAAGTTTCAAAACCTCGCGCGGGACCTCGACCTCGATTGTTTGGTTGAATGTCACACAAAGACTGAAATTGACCGGGCTGTTCAATGCGGGGCCACGTTGATAGGCATTAACAATAGGGATCTTCGAACCTTCGAGGTTAACGTCGAGACTTCGTTGATGCTGAAGCGCTTTATACCGAATTCGACCGTAGCCATTAGCGAAAGCGGCATACGAAATCCCCACCATGTCGATTTACTGAAGCAGGCCGGCTTCGATGCAATTCTTGTCGGAGAACATTTAATGTCGCAGCAGAACCGTACGAAAGCGCTTCGAGATCTGCTTCAGACGGATATATCGCATTAAGATGGGAGATCTATTTGTTAAAATCTGCGGCGTAACAACATTGGACGACGCGTTGTCGGCCGCCGAGCACGGCGCGGATGCCGTCGGATTCAATTTTTATCCACAGAGTAAGAGATACATTCCGCCCGATCGCGCCGCTGACATCATGGACCGGCTGCCGCCGGGGATCAAGCGCATTGGCGTTTTTGTCAATCCGGAGCGCGCGTATGTAGCTGCGGTTCTTGAACACACAACAATTGACGGGCTGCAATTCTCTGGAAACGAATCGCCGCAAGCACTGTCCGGATATCATTTGCCCGTCATGAAAGCAATCCATGTCGCAAATGTGCAATCCATTAACGAAATGACATCGTTTCAAGTCGACAGCTTTTTGTTGGACACGTTCCACACCGAACACTTCGGCGGAACCGGTACTCCTTTCGATTGGAATATTGCGGTCCGCGCGAAGCAATTCGGCAAAATATTATTGGCCGGCGGACTAACTTCTGAAAACGTTGCCGAAGCCGTTCGAACAGTCAAACCGTATGGAGTTGATGTCAGCAGCGGCGTTGAGTTGCGGCCCGGAATCAAAGACCATAAAAAGATCAAAGAATTCATTCTTCGGGCACGAGAAGCAAACACAATTGAATAGACAATGCAAAATTTAAAAAAGAGCAACCCGCCGTATGACTTGCCCGACCTGGCTGGGCACTTTGGAGTGTACGGGGGCCGCTACATTCCGGAGACACTGCTTCCTGCTGTTGAGGAATTGACAACACGCTATCTGCAACTTCGCGATGACGCGGACTTTCAAATGGAATTGCGGTATTATTTGAAGAACTTTGTCGGCCGCGAAACGCCGCTGTATTTTGCAGAACGTTTGACGTCGCATGCTGGCGGAGCAAAAATTTATCTTAAGCGTGAAGATCTTTGTCATACCGGCGCCCACAAAATCAACAACACCGTGGGGCAAATTCTTATCGCCAAAAGGATGGGCAAGAAGCGAATTATTGCTGAGACCGGAGCCGGCCAACACGGCGTGGCCACGGCGACGGTCTGCGCATTATTCGGTCTTCAGTGTTTTGTGTATATGGGGGAGGAGGATATGGAACGGCAGGCTCCTAATGTCGACCGAATGAAATTACTCGGCGCCGAGGTTCGCCCCGTTTCTTCAGGAAGCAAAACGTTAAAAGATGCAACCAGCGAAGCAATTCGAGATTGGGTAACGAATGTCGATACAACGTTTTACATCATCGGATCGGTTGTTGGTATGCATCCCTATCCGATGATGGTGAGGGATTTTCAGTCTGTCATTGGCGAAGAAACGCGGCGTCAGATCATCGAAGCAGAGGGAAGACTGCCCGATGCGATCGTTGCATGTGTCGGCGGAGGAAGCAATTCGATGGGAATTTTTTATCCGTTTCTCAACGATGTTCCCGGAGTAAAACTGATCGGTGTTGAAGCTGCAGGATATGGACTTGAAACGGGAAAACACGCGGCGGCACTGGCTCTCGGTCAACGAGGAGTTTTGCACGGGGCGATGCAATATTTGCTTCAGGACGAGAACGGCCAGGTTCAATTGGCCCATTCAATTTCAGCCGGGTTAGATTATCCGGGAGTCGGGCCCGAACACTGCTATTTGAAAGACCAAAAGCTTGTCGAGTACGTTTCCATCACCGACAAAGAAGCTGTGGACGCGGTAGTATTATTATCCCGGATCGAAGGAATTATTCCCGCCCTCGAATCGGCCCACGCGATTGCATACGCCGGAAAAAGAGCTGCCACGATGCAAAAGACCCAAATCATTGTTGTCAATCTTTCAGGCAGGGGAGATAAAGACCTGAGCACCGTAATGAAGGCGATGAAAGCATAATCGTATTTTCTACAACCCTGCTCTCTTTTTCCGCTTTATTGATATTCTCATTCCCGCAAAGCCTTTAAACAAAACCACAGCGAATAATCGTTCAGATTCCCTTCTCCGATAGATGAGAAGACGAAGAGTGTTTCGTGTAAAGGTTTGCAGCAACAATGTTCCTGATGATCAATGTACGGTCTGCGCTTTCTTCTATCGATCGATAATCTTCCTGTATACATCGATAGTTTTTTGAGCAGTTTCTTTCCATGAAAAGTTTCTTGCCTGAAGTTTCCCTCTTGTTTTTAGCGCCCTTGCTAACTCAAGGTCAGTGTTCAAGGTCAGCATGCCCTTGGCAAGTGAACGAGGATCGGAAACGTCGACGTACAACAATGCGTCCCCTCCGACTTCCGGGATGGAAGAATTCCGTGATGCAATCACCGGCGTTCCGATGGCCATCGCCTCGGCTATGGGAAGTCCAAAGCCTTCGTAGAGAGAAGGAAAAATAAACGCGCTTGCACCGGCATACAAGAGCGGCAGTTCTTCTTCCGGTACGTATCCTGCCAAATGTACTCGATGAGTAATGCCCAACGATTCAATTTCTTGCAAGATCCTCGGGTACTCGCGTTGATTAGAAATTCGTCCCACGAATGCCAGGTCCGGGAAGTCGGGTTTTTCGGCGTACGCTATCGCCACTGCTTTGAGAAGCGATACCACGTTTTTGCGTGGGTCAATTCCGCCGATATAGAGGCAATATCTGTGGCTCAAACCGTATCGCCTTCTGGCAGTTTCGACAAGCTCTTGCGGGTAGATTTGGAAGTATCTTTCATCCACTCCAAGAGGCGTAACGAATATCCTATCTGCTGCGACGTGGAGATGGGCAATAATATCTTTTTTTGAATGTTCCGAGATTGTCAAGATGGCTGATGATTTTTGCACAATCCGTTTTGCCCATGCACGTAAAAAGGCTTGTTTCATTTGTTGTGCGGGGCCGTATAATTGCTTCATCGATGAAGTAATTGTGTCAAGGATTGTTATGCAAAATCGACCAGGCGCAAAAAGTGCGGCATCATCCTGTGTCGCAAAATGGCAAAGGTCGAATTCCTCCTTCGCGAGCGTCTTCGAGAGTGTCAGTTGAGTGGCCAAGTACTGCAATTCATAAAAATGCATTCCAGCTGTCACATGGTGCAGGAATTTCACCGGAAGTCCGGCAATTGTTTCGTCGACCGATTTTGAAGGATCCAACAGATACGTAAAGTCGACATCGTTCGCAAGTGTTGGAAGGTACAAGAGAAGGTTATATACATATTTTCCGATTCCACGATGCTTGTGTTGTTTATAGCCCTCTTGAGTTGCCCGGGCGTCAATGAGAATTTTTTTTCGTTCCATAACTAGAGGACCGTAATTAATGACCGAAAACCCGCAGTTCTTACGACAACCGGATATCAGAAAGAGTTGTACGGGTAAGGATATCAACGAAAGCAGGTCTCAACGAGTGAGTTCATTTTTGCGCGACAACATATATTGTATGTGAAATATTTTTATGTGTCAGCAGGCGGATACATTGATATACGGTGTACATCGTTCTGGTTGTGCAATTACGTTTTGCGAAGTGGTCATCAATACCTACCTCAAGGATACGAAATCCCACTGTAGTCAATAATCGCACAAGAGTGTCTTCAGTAAAGTGAGATACGTGAATCTCGTCTCCAACTTTTAACTTAGGAAATACCTGATCCATGTTTTGTTGACGGAAGATTCTTTTCAATGATCTAAAATTTGCATTTGGAACAGCTACGATCAAATATCCACCGGGACGTAAAATGTTATAGAATTCGGTTAGGAGAAGTCGCGGTGACTCCACGTGTTCTACGACATGCCAGGCCGTAATGATATCAAAATAATCTGAAAAAGTATTGTTAAAAAAATGCTGCGGGTCAAACAGTTCAATGTTGTATTGTCGTAAAGCAATTGATTTCGCTGATTCTGAAAGCTCGGTTCCATGGATTGTGTGTCCATGGGATTGTACTGTATGCAGGAATGTTCCTATGCCCGCGCTGAAATCAAGGAGTGCAGATGAGCCTTTTAGATAGTTTTTTATTCTGTTAAACCTCTTGTTCCATAGTTTTAATCGCCCCTTACTTTCCGTGATCCACGTATCGTAAAAGCCTGAATCAGAATAAGAATGTTTAATGTCATCAAGGCTCGGACGGGGGCTTACAAAGAGGAAATTACAGTCCAAGCATACAACAATATCGCTGTCCTTATAATAGCTGCTGATGCGGTTTGAGCCGCACACATCGCAAATATCAACATTATCAAATCTCTTAAAGTGGTCCATCAAGCGGTCTCTTGTATTTGATCACACGCAACACCGTCCCGGGGGCGAGGGGTGATCTCGGAGAATTCGGTCATTGTTCACATCCCGGTATCATTGCTGAAGAATTGTTTCGATTATGAATTCAACTATTTACTATCTGTGGTTAAGCAACAAGATCATTCGATGAGAGGCGGTTAAATCCTGCCTACCATCGGTTAGCGGCCCAGCAGCAGCACCTTCACTTTTAAAAGTTCGGTCCACGAGACTGTTTTCGTTGCGAACAAGCCAATCGTGTACAGTGCAGCCCCGAGGGCAAGCAACCATATGAGATTCAGCACATTGGCGAACATCAGAACCGGAAGTAGAAAAGCATTCGCGATCATCAGCCTTAGTACTGGCAAAGATTTAAAGACATTTCCAAACTGTTTTCTTATAATGATAGAGAGTAGGAAAAGCCCTAACAGTTCTGTTAGCACCGTAACAATGGATGCTCCCACATATGAAATGATCGGTATAAGAATAAGGTTCGCGACGACGTTGAATACTGCATTTATGGACGACACTCCCAAGACGTATCGCTGAAGGTTCATTCCGCCGAGTATGTGTCCAAGGATGGATGTGACAGCACTTATCGGCACCCACCAAAGCAGAATCTGCAGTATGAACGCTGCTTCACCGAATGAGGGCAAATACAATCGACCTATGAATTGGCTTGCGATTAATGTGCCGCCCAAAGCTATTGGAAGCGAAAAAATGAGGGCGTAGAAGATCACTTGCGCAGATAACCTGACTGCATTTTCCCTTTCGGTTTCATATAGTTTTGCAATCATGGGAAACAGGGCAACAACGAATGCTGATGAAAATGTTGTCGCGGCGAGAACGATGTTATAGGCGGCGCGGTAAATTCCAACGGCTTTTTCATCCACGAGCGTTGAAAGCATCACCGTATCGATATGAAAATAGATCATCACAGATAACCCTGTTAAGGCAAACGGCATCCCGCCCCGCATTAACTTGCGCGCCAATCGCATCGAAAAAACGACGGAGACATGCGTATGACGATAAGCAACAACGATCGAATACGCAAGTTGAAATACGGCAGCTACGATCAAGAACCAAAGAATTTTCTCTAAATCTGAATAAAGCCAGACAGCCAGGAGCGTCAATCCGACTTCGGCAACCTTGGCGACAATTGAAATCCTAGCATCCAAATCCATGCGATGGTTGCCCCGGAGGAGGCTCACGAACGACGTGCTGAGGTTTTTCAGGAACAAGGCGATTGCGGCAAGGAAAATAATCCGCTCGTTATTGTGAGCCGCGCCTACAAAAAATGAAACGAGAAGAATCGCAGCAAATCCAAACACCGAAAGGACAAGCTTGGAAATGACCGCAGAACCCAAGAGAACTTGACTATCGTCTGCACCAACTGCTATTTCTCTGACGAGATAAGCATCCATTCCAAAGTCAAAAATTGGAATAAACAGCGTCGTAAAAGAAATTGCAAAATTGAATAATCCGAAATTGACGACATCGAGATGGTTGGCGACCACAATAGTGGAATAGAAGGCCAGCAATTTCAACACTATTTGCGCCGCGAACAGCCAAGCGGTATTTCGAAGCAAGATTTGGGCGGGGCGAGCAGTTGATTCCACGTAGTATATAGTGTGTTTAAAATTTTCGTCGTATTGATGATACACAGAAGTTTCAACTTAATCAACGCATGGATTGTCAAGCGAGGATATCAATTGGGCAGCGGCCTATTGGTCGTCAAATGCGGGGGTCGATTGAAATAGGGGACATCATCCTTCGAACAAAACCAGCAGAGGAGGAATAACAGCATACGAAGTCTCGGTGGTTTGTCAGTTTCGAATTTGTCTTTTGAGAAATCAGATGTAGCGAGCGCGTTGGGACGACAAGCCATGAAAAATTATACAAACCCTTCCTTTCTATTTGTTTTTTCGTAAATTTAGATGACAAGTGAAGAAAGTGCTGATATCCTAGAGAACCATACGACTGGGTATTTCTTAAACGATCTCCATAATAATTTCCATGCCTTTGATTGGACTAGATGCTAGAAAATACCATGATTTCGGGATTGGAACCTACATACAGCATCTCGTCCGGGAATATGCACTAATGCAGCTTTCTGCTGACTTTCTCGTATTCATAGCCCCCGAAGACGCTACGGCTATTGCGCTCCCTAGAGCATGGAAGACTTCGGTTGCAACGTATGGAAAATACACATTAGGAGAAATCGCCTTTTTCGGGCGTCAAATTAACGCCAGCAATGTCTCGGTATTTCATTCGCCCCACTATACACTTCCGTTTAGGCTTAAGTGCGAATCCATTGTCACGATTCACGACCTCATCCACTTGAGGTTTCCACAGTTCTTTTCGCGTCTTCAAAGGACATATTCCCATATAATGATACGGCATGCACTTCGCGAGGCCCGATATATCATCACCGATTCTGAATTCACAAAAAATGATATTCTTCGGTCTTTTCGCGTGCGGGAAGAAAAGATCATCCCAATTCATCTCGGGGTCTCGGAACAATTTCGCCAGACGGCAGATCCTTCACTTGTCGAAGGTTTTAAGGTGAAAAATAAACTTGAGCTTCCGTATATTTTGTTCGTCGGAAATATAAAACCTCACAAAGGCCTTCATGTCCTCCTGCAAGCGTTCAAAGATATCGTTTCCTTGTTTCCGGAGGTGGATTTGGTCTTCGCGGGAGGTGATCCTAGGGCGGATAATTCGATGCTGGCAATGATTGACAACTCAGGTTTGTCGCCCAGGGTGAGGTCGCTGGGCAGGATATCTGACGGAGAATTGATTCTTGCATATCAGGGAGCAGAAATGTTTATCCTGCCTTCACTCTATGAGGGATTTGGCTTGCCTGCGTTGGAGGCGATGGCGTGCGGTATCCCAGTCATTGTATCAGACGCGGGATCGCTTCCCGAGGTTGTGGGAAATGCGGCAATCATTTGCGAGTCAGGCAATCAGGGCATGTTTGCCGAAGCGATCGTGAACCTGCTTCGGAATTCAATGTTAAGAAACGAGATGATCGAAAGAGGGAAGATACACTCCAAGAAATTCTCTTGGCGTGTAACAGCTCAGAAAACGATGGAAGTGTATGAGAAAAGTATGTGAGGCTGCATGTCAAGAATAAATATGAAACGTATCGGAATATTTGGGGGAACGTTCAATCCTCCGCACACCGGCCACCTTATTGTCGCTGAACGCATTTGTGAACAGCTGAATCTTGACAAAGTGTTCTTCATCCCGTCATATATATCTCCGCATAAGAAAAAAGGAGAGAATAAACTTGCGCTCCATCGGTTGCGGATGGTTCGGCTTGCGGTCCGGCTGAACCCGCGTTTCGGTTGGTCAAATATAGAGGTCAAGCGGAAAGGGCTGTCCTTCACGTATGAGACCGTTGAGGAGTTCCATCGGGATTTTCCGGGATCCAAATTGTTCTTGATCATTGGTGCTGATAATTTTTCCGAATTTCATACATGGAAGAACCCGGAGCGGATAGTCGAATTGGCTTCGCTTGTGGTCATGAACAGGCCGCTCTTTAAATCCGGTCCAACAAATAGAAAATTTGATAAAAATGCACGGTTTGTTTCAGTGCCTGACATTCAGATTTCATCCTCAGAAATCAGAAGGATAGTCCGCCAACGTAAGTCAGTTCGATATTTGGTTCCCCGTCAAGTCTCTCAGTACATTGAACGAAATATACTCTACCGATAAACCGTAACACAACCGCCGTTAAATGAAAAGCCCCTGCACTTGCAGGGGCTTTCTTCGTTCTTGGAGCGATAAGAAATTAGAGAACGTGTAGATATCGAGACGAGACCGGCAGGTGTGTCACCGTAACTTCTCTGCCTCAAGCTCGGCTTTTCGTGCTTGAACCATTCCGTTGACTCCGGGAAGTGTAGCATACGCTTCGGCAATTCGGCTCATTGTGGAGATTGCCTTGTCGTATTCCCTCAGCAATTCATAGGATTGCGCCAGCACGATGAGGGGATTGTATTGATCCAACGGTTCAGAGATCGTTCCGTTCATATACCGGCTCAACTCTGCGACAAGTTCATTTGCGTATTCCCGAGCATGAAGAGTGTCTCCGGCCAATTTGTAAATTTGGCAAATGTCCGACTTAGTGCGGTAATCGAGCTGGATCACTGTGCGAGGAAGCACTTGCTCCATCCTATTCAGCGTAGCGACGGCACCAGTTGGGTCATGCTTTACATTGGTAAGGTAGACTGTCAGGGAAAGAAATGCCTGCCGATAATTCATAATAAGACGCCGCTGGTTTTCGTCGAAGTGCACAGCCGGGTCCTGCAAGCCCCGCCACCGGAAGCCAAATGCGGGAGTCTGCGACGGAGTTGTGACTTCGCTCATGAGCTGTTTTCGAAGACTTTGCTCGTCGACGCCCTCCCAGAATGAATGGACTTTTCGCGGAACAAGCTTCATGGCAAGTCCATGCATTTCCATATGGTCCTGGAGTCCGATCTTACTGTCATCTCCGCCTGTCGTTGCAAAGTAGATCGGACGCTGCCACCGGTTAGTACGAATAATGTCGAAAACCAGAATATCCTGTACACGCAGAGCCTTGATATTTCCGAATTGCAGTGTCGCGGGCATAACAAATTTCACCGTATCAACGATCTCCGATCCTCGCGATTGCAAAAGGGCGACATCCGATCCCTGCGGTGACGTATTTGATAAATCCCAGCCTTCCTCAGCACTGCGAGGTACCGGGAGAGAAAACATCTGAGGCTCATATTGAACAGGTTGAATTCCGGTGATCTGTTCGTCGCTCATGCTTATCGGAACCTTCTTCGCACCGAAAGGCTCGGTGTTTTTCAATTGCTTGATGTACCAATCCGTATTGGCAAGACTCAGGCAAATAACGCGAACGTCTCTGCGGACACCTTCGACATCCTGCAGATACCAGAGTGGAAACGTATCGTTGTCTCCGTTGGTAATGAGTATTGCATCTTTTTCCGTGCTTTGCAGCAAATTGTAAGCATAATCCCACGCGAGGTAATGTCCGTAACGGCTCGACGGATGGATATTCGTTCGCAGCATATTCGCCGGGACAAAAATAAAGGCAGCGGCGAGCATGCAATACCCCCCAATGCGGGCGTACTGTTCTTTGAGCTTTTGTTCAAGATAGTTGACAATGGCAAGTGTTCCCATGCCTATCCAAAGACAGAATCCGAAGAAGGAATAGACGAAGAAATAATCGCGTTCGCGAGGCTGTTCTTGCTGCATATTGAAATATATTGCCAGGGCGAATCCTGTGAGCAGGAAGTAAATGGTCATAATGAACGCCATCTTCGGGTCTATTTTCCAATGATAAAGGAACCCGATAATGCCGATGAGAAGCGGTATTCCGAACAATTGAGCGAAGCGGACACCCGCACCCTGCCAATCATCTTCTTTGCCGATGAAATTCCACCCAAAGTACCGAAGGTACATATGGTTGATCTGATAGCGCCAGAAATAGTCTCCATCGCTTGAATAATTCTTGAAGAATTCTATCTTGTCCGGCTCATTCGACCAGCGCCGCTGGAGAAGCGGAGTCTCGCCATACTGTTCGCGTTCAAGATATACAACGAGGCGCTTTATCGTGCTCGGATCATTCTCGTTGATCGGCGGGTTTGCGTTCGACCGTATGTAAACCACTGCGTAGATCGAATAGCCGAGGAGAATCAAAAGGAAAGAAAGCGAGGCAATGTTGAGGATTCTTTTATTATTCTTGATGGAGTAATACAACAGAAAAAATGCGGTCAGGGGCAACACGATGGCGACGACAACCCATAAGTCGGTTGTTATACCGAACACCTGGCCATCCATCATGGAAGGATACCATTTCACGATCCCGGGATAGACACCGAAAAAGATCAGCGAAGCAACCACTCCAAATTTGATGATGTCCGTCGAGAAAATGAATCGCTGCAACGAATGCTTATAGAAGCGAAAGTACACCACAAGGATTGCAACTGTGAATCCCATAAGTCCGTGAATATGGATTCCGGTTGTCAAACCGACGAGAAATGTGATAAGTAATAAATACGCATCGCTATGCGGCTCTTCATATTCTTCATGCCATCTGAGGGCGAGCCAAATAATAATGGCAGTAAAAAGGAGGCTTGTATTGCGAGTTTCCGTTTCAAGTGCATTGAACCAAAACGTCGTGCTGAACGTGAGCGCCAATGCTCCGATCACTGCCGACCCATACACTGCCATCCGGTCGAAGGGAGCTTCCGGCAAAGCGTGACGCAGCAAAATCATTCTGACCGTGATGAGATAGAGCAGTGTTACGACGACCGCACTCGCTAACGCGTTGATGAAATTCATCCGCGCGCCGATGTCGGAAAATAGCGGTATCATCGAGGCAACGCGCATCACGATGACAAGCAGCGGAGATCCAGGCGGATGTTGCACCTGGAGGAGAAACGACGCTGCGCAATGTTCGGGTACATCCCAGAAAACAACGGTGGGAGGAAGGGTGTAAAGATAAGTAAAAAGGGTGACGGCAAAAACTGCCCAGGCTACAATGCGATTTGTTTTGTTGTGTCCCATGTCCAATTCATATGTGAATGAAGTAAAGGTATCAAAAACTATATATTATATGGCATTATTTCCTCGAATTCAACATCGAATTAACTTTCCTTGCCGATTCACCGCGAAACCCATCTCACCTCATCTGTCTCGGACAACGCAAAATGAACATGAAAGTCCGTGATTAATTTTAAGAAATAGTACATCGTTAGAGATTGAGTAATGTCTTGATTTTGCGTATATTGAGCAGTCTAATTCGCCTCAGGCTGTCTCGGTTGAAGCAACTCTCCGGAAGGATGAGAATTCAGCGGTTATCGACTTCTAAGATGTCGAGCGTCGACTTCCGAAACGGACGCGATCGGGAAAATGTTGATTTGACATTTGGGCTGCGGTAATTGACATTTTTTTCCTGAAAGCGTAGATTAATTAAAAAGCAGAAGCGGTTGCTGACAGAATTCAGCGGCGGAAATTAAATGCATTGAAAGGATGAAAAACAAATGGGAAATCTCGGCGCACCTGAATTAATTCTGATCCTTCTTGTGATTGTTGTCTTTTTCGGAGCGAAGAAAATACCGGAGATAGCCCAAGGGTTCGGAAAAGGGATTCGGGAATTTAGGAAAGCGAGCAAAGACATTCAGCAAGATATTGCCGTTGAGGAGTCGAAGTCCATCGCTGGAAAGAAATTGAACTGCCCTTTCTGCAGTTCACCGGTAATTGAAGACGCAAAGTTTTGTCCCACATGCGGAAAATCGCTCGTCGGGATCAACTGCCTCAAGTGCAATACTTTGAATCCGACCGGGAGCAAATTCTGTAAAGAGTGCGGCAGCCAACTCGCCGCCTGATTTGCGTCCCTCAGTCTTGATATGAATCAAAGATAACATGGTTGTTCGTTGCCTATGATTTCCCAAGAGTTTCTCGCAAAAATTCCGATCTTCGAAAAGCTTTCTTCTGCGGACCTGGAAGTGCTGCGAACGCTTTGGCATCCGCGCGATCTGAAGGAGAATGAGGTTTTGTTTCGGAAAGGGGAGAGCGGTTCTTCGATGTACATCATCGAGGAGGGGTCGATAGAGATTTCTGTTCCGGCCCAGGCAGAACAGAAAGATGTTCGGGTCTCTCTCTTGAGCCAGGGGGAATTTTTCGGCGAGCTTTCTCTTGTCGACGGCTTGCCGCGAACTGCAAAAGCAACGGCGACCAGCGACAGCAGGGTTCTCGAAATGATGCGGGATCACTTCATTCAATTCGTGACCGGACGCCCTACGGTGGCAATTTCTATGATCAGCGAGATGGGGAAACGGCTTCGCGCTACGAATGATCTGGTGACAACGCTTGCCTCGAAAAATGTCAACATCGAGATGGAGGAACAGTTAAGCTTTGGAGACAAACTGGCCGACAAAGTCGCCGATTTCGTCGGATCCTGGACATTCGTGATCTATTTTTTTGTAGCACTTCTTCTCTGGATTCTTTTGAACGTAATTGAATTGGCGTTCAAGCCTTTCGACGCATATCCGTTCGTCTTTCTTAATCTCATTCTTGCAGTAGTTGCCTCTCTCCAGGCCCCGTTGATTATGATGAGTCAGAATCGCGCGCAAAAACAAGATCGATTGAAGGCAGACCTCGATTACCAGGTCAGTCTAAAATCAGAGTTGATGCTTCAGCAGCTGCATGTGAAGACGGATGAAATGCGGGCTCTTGAATTCCAAACGATGGAAGACATTTTGAAAAAAGAACTAGCGTATATCAGACGTCAACTGCAAGAGATACACAACCTCCCCGGCTCTCTTCCGCCTCAATCCCAATAAGAGATTTACGCCTCCGTTGTACGCCAAACATTGCTTTCGGTAATAAGCAAACCTTCGTGCCTAAAGGCAGATGATGGGTCAGTTAAGCTTTTCCAGAGTTTGAGTCGACGCCGTGATCGTCATATCATACGATGGAAATGTTCCATCGCTTAGAACTACTTTACCGACACCATGAAGTACTAGCGCGGTTTCCGTGCCAGCCGTCTTGATCGTGTATGTTCCGTTTGCATTGTCCGTAAATGCCGTTGTTGCAAGCTGGGCTAGCCCTGTCTCGTCCGCCGTGAGAGCAGTAAAAGTGTTGCCGCCGCCGCCCAACGTGGTCGGCTTGGTATAATATTGCTGTGCCTTGATAGCGAGCTTTTTTAAGTCTCCGATGACTGCGGCTCTGTTATGGTCGACGGCATTATCTTGAAACATTGCGATACTGACGATTACTGCAATACCTACGACAATGACGCCTAAAATGATAAGCAGAATTTGTTGTTGTCCCATGGATAAAACCGCCTACGAAATCAAAGTACGTTCATGACTGGGGCGACCTGTTCTGTCGTGTCAATAAGGAAGAATCGCGAAAATATTTCTTCTCATTTTCGGTCACCGAATATTTAGTGATGTGGATTAGTGCGATGTTGAATTTGTAATCCATCCGATCGCGACAATATAAAACCAACTAAGTGTAATTCGCACACATTGAATAGGCAATACCATTTTTCAGGTATTTTAAGAATAGCTCCAATTCGCTGCCGGGTATCGCATCCCCAACCGATTAAAGCTTAATCACCCTACAAAACGCAAAAAGCCCTCATCTTCGCGTTTGCGAATCCGAGGGCTGACCTTCTTCACTGTATCTCCTGCCCGTTACCCCGGGCAAACTCATTGAAAAAATGTAATGGTAATCGCGGGAAGAAACAAGCGAAAAAAAGGACAATTTTTTCTTGACTTCGTACTAGGGCCGACTACGATATTAAATCTTGTAATATAGCCGCAGAGAAGTTTTTGTCAAGAATACTAAGAAATCTTCGTATCCTTCGCGACCTTTGCTCTGAATTCGTTGTTGAAATATACAATAGTTGTTTTAGGAAGCAGCACTAGTGCCGTTTCTCAAAATAGATTTTGTGTTTTGTAATTTATCGTCATCCTTCGACGCAGCCGCGACGGCTCATCCTGAGCAAGCAGAGCGCGTTTAAGGAGGCCGTCGCGGCTTTGCTCAGGATAAACACGTTTATAAAAATACAAGATTATTTTTTTAGAAGCAGCACTAGTAGGGGATAAGCTCAACCGATCGATAGTAGACCTCGGCTCCTTCCGATTGCAGGAGAATTTTTCCGCTCGACACGGAGGCATTGATCCCGCAGTTGACAAGGTGCCCGTTGACATAATGTTCCGACTGGTTTCCGGAACATATTATTTCAATAACATTCCATTCTCCGGTTGGATTTTCAAAATTCTGGGTGCGGAAGATGTGTTTCATCCCCCACGCGGTTTCATATTTGTTTGGAGAGTCTATCATCGTTCCAACGCACCAGTAGTCGCCGCAATCGCCTTCCTGCACCTGGCATTCAAAAGACTTCGGCCAGACGACGTCCTTCTCCGCTTCATTGAAATGATAAAGAATACCGCTGTCACGTTTGCCGGTTTCTCGCGGCGGGTATTGCTTCACTCCCCACTTAAAAACCACCCTCAAATAGTAATCGGCAAACGTTTTTTCCGTGCTGATGTAGCCGAAATATTTTCCCTCGATTCGCAAGAGGTTATGATCGATGGAAAAATTATGGTAGGGATCATTATTCTTTCCGAGTGAATCAAGAAACGTATACCAGCCTTTCGTATCGGTTCCGTTGAAAAGCGTGGTGAGGTTGATTTCCCGTATCCAAATATTCCTGTATGAAACTGGGTTACCATGTTCCTGCAGCATCAAAGGAAGTGTGAACGGATGTTTTGCATAGTGCGGCCGGCCGATGTATAATGTTGGGCCCTTGATCTCGGCGTGGTTTTGAATGACCACACCGTTGTGAAGAACAGTGACGTACGCCGGCTTCTTCAGCGTGCTGTCAATGTTGAATCTTGGAGCGGTGTAAATGATATCGTAGGTTTGCCATTCTCCCGGTTTACGGGAGGCGTTGACGAGAGGGATTTGCTGCTTATAGACCGCCCCGGCCTGTCCGTTGGAATACGTTGGATTATTATAGCTGTCCAGAACCTGGACTTCGTACAGACTTTGCAGATAGACTCCGCTATTCCCGCGTCCCTGGCCATCGCCCTCAATCTTCGATGGACTTCTCCATTCGAGGTGAAGCTGGCAGTCGGCAAAAGTTCTTTTTGTTTGAATAGACCCGCTTCCCGGTTTGACGGTAAGTATGCCGTCGCGTACTTCCCAGCCTGCCTTCTCGCCTTTTTCATTTGTCCATTCATCGAGATTGCGTCCGTCGAAAAGAATTATGGCGTCGGAAGGCGGTTCACCTGTTTTTCCAGGAGTAACAGTGGCCGGTACCGGATCCCAAATCTCAGTCAATTTTGGATCGTCCTGTGAAAAAAGAATCCAAGGCGCCAAGAAAACGATAAAAAAGTATGATAGAAAAATCTTCATGCCGTTAATATTCTCCTCTGGTCGGTTTATCTGGAATACTGATTATTCAATGGTTTTTTGAGATAGGGAACTAGCGCCGTGTCCGCTATTATATTTTGCATTGATACCGCAAAGGACGCTATGGTGGTAAAGAAGTCTTCGTCAACAATACTAAGAAATCCTATCGTCGTTAGCGATCTTTGCGGTGAATGATTTGTTGGAAAATACAATATTTATGTTGAGAAACGGACTAGGTGAGATAGTCTCCTTTCATGGAACTGTAGAAAAAGTTGGAAAAGTCTCGCTTCAACCGGTGTCGTGGATACACGCCGGTTAATGATTCTCTGTGTTCTATCGCAGAAGAGCGATGTTGTCGAATTTCAAGATTATTTTGGGAGAGTTGACTGATTCGATGTCGATACTCTTGTCTGCGCTGTACTTATAGTACAGGCTTCCAACGATTGTACCGGAGAATGTGACCATGTCCCCAATGTGAAGGTGGAAGACCTGCTGATAAACTTTTGTTCCTTTTGTCAAAATAGAGTTCTCGTTCCACAAGGGCCAACGCTGATAATGAGTTTGGTAGAAAATAGGAAAACCGCCAGCGTCGCTTGCTATCCTCACGAAAGCCCAAGCGCCTTTGTTCTCGCTGCTGATATCAACAACTTTACCGACCCAGTTATTCAGTTGAAATTTTCTTTCTTTGAAAAACTTTGTCCTGACCTTATCGCATTCGTTGGCTATCGCGAATTGTTGGATAGAATTCTTTGCTGGGATTAATTGGTTCCGAAAGTGGAGATTAATCTGATGAAAAAGGATTTGTTCTGCGGGATACTGAACCACGGTGACCGGCTGTGCTATCGGCTCTTCCTCGGTTGTTTCAGAAGTTATTTTCTTATCAGCCTTGTGCTTATTGCATGATGAGATCGAGATGAAGAGCAAGATAATCACAAGTGGAAAAAGGAAGCGATTCGTCGGATTCATTTGTCGAAACACCTTTCTTGCGTTTGCAAACAGCATCTGACGGGCGTATCATTTGCCAATCAGTAAAACCAGAATGGATGACTAAAAAGGATCCTTTGTTCCCAAGTGCTTCGAGTGACCTAACAATGAGAACAATCATATTCACAACCATCATGATCTGCGGGTAAGACGGGCGACAATGTTTATCCTTCCCGGGTTCATTCCCAATGAGGCCGGATCCTAATGCACCTTGTCAACGAAGGCTACGCTTAGCGTTATGCTGATGTAAATGATGCCGGCAAAAAATGCGAGAAGGCTCCATTTATTTGATTGGGAAATCTTTCCCGCCCTGAAGAGCAGATAGCCAATCAATAGATTAGCAAGTGCCCACAGAACGTTGACCATTGGAGATGATAATCCTTTTCCGGGCGGGTTTGCGAAGGGAGTCGGAAAACTATCGCCTGATATGCCATGCACAAAATGCGGAACCGTGTTTGTCAAGAAGAGACCGGCAAAAAAGCACGCAATGTAGTGATACCATTTCATAATGCTCTCCAGGAAAGTATTTGTTTAGCGCTGCCCGGAGAATCAAAGGCAAACCGACAAAAAAAGATAGTCAACTAAATGCCAAAAACCCCCATGATCGGGTAGCGAATCAGGAGGTTTCAACCCTTTGTCCCCGAATCGGCGCAACAATGGCAAGAATGTACCAGTAATCGATTGGAGAGTCAAGGCAAAAAAATTATGTGTTCAACACGGGCCGGTCGGGGGAGAGGTCTCACACAAACAGGTAGAAGAGAGACGGTCGTAAGCCAAAAACAATTCAGTTACAGAATGACGCGCAGAACATCATTGTCCTGCTTATTACCTGGGTCTATCCGATAATCCGTAGGATTGGTTGAATGCTTTTCCGGCGTATGCGCTTGGTTCTTATCTACCCGGGTCAGCCGTTCAATTTGTCTGCGGAAAACATCCTAAAAAAATTATTGGATTCAATCCTTGCCTTCGGCATGAAGGTTCAATATCTTTAAGAATAGATTAAAGCTACTTTTCATCCACCAGATCAAGATGAATGACAAGTAGTTGCTGAAGTGCTTTCATTGAGGTCAGTTTTTACAGATAATTTTCGGCGGCAATCTGTAGAAATGCAGAAAATAACCGGTTTTCCCCGCCCTTGTAGTTCAACAGGATAGAACGGGAGTTTCCTAAACTTCTAATCGCAGTTCGAGTCTGCGCGAGGGCACAGGCCAAAGAGGGAGAAGAGTAGTTTTCTCCGATGTTCCGCGGCACTGATTTGCCGTGAACCTTCGTATTGCAGATCTCACTGCATAAAATGGCTGATGCTTATTTCTCCCCGTTCCGTCTCATGAATTAGACATAATTACTTTTTCAATGACCCTAAAGGAAGTACTATTTTTCCGTACACTTCATTCAGCACTTGCGCTATTCCCGTATACATTGCTGAAAGGCCGCACGCTATCCCTTCGAACCCCGTGAATTGTTTGAGTGGGACACTGTCTGTCGCGTCGCCCATGGCAAGGAGAAAGAAGAGAATCGTCAGCGTCCCAAAGACGACTTGCAATGCCCGGGATAATTTAAGTGTGCCGACAAACATGAACAGCGTGAAAACTCCCCATGACGACAGGAAACAAATCATCCCCGTTTTCGAAGTAGCTTCTCCTAAACCCAATTTTGGCATGACAATAAGTGCAACTAAAATAAGCCAGAAAAATCCGTAGGATGAAAATGCTGTCATTCCAAAAGTGTTATTCTTCTTCCATTCCATTGCACCTGCTATAATCTGAGCGATTCCCCCGTAGAAGATTCCCATTGCCAGGATCATCGAATTGAATTCATAGAATCCTGCATTATGGATATTTAACAAGACAGTCGTCATTCCAAATGCAAGCAATCCAAGTGGCGCCGGGTTACCCGTTGTGTCCATTACTTCATAGCGTGCTGCGTCGCTCATGGATATGTCCTTTCAATGGTTGAAAAAGATTGTATATGAAGAATTGTTTTCAGTTTTTCGCTCTCTTGATGATAATCATTTCCGGGGATTTGACGGCGATTGTTTTCCCAAAACCGGAGCAATGATGAGCCCTAAAATTTCTGGAGTTGAAGGGTCCCGTTCTAAATATGGGTATCGTTCCCCGCCCCGGTAATTCACCGAGTACGTTTTGAAAAATTCGCCGTTTGCCGCAAGCAGGTCAAGCGGCAGCGGAGAACCTTTACCGAGCTTTAGAGCGTCGCGGACAATATCTTTCGAGTATTTCCTTCCGTTCACCGCGATCAGCTTCATGCCGGGGGCAAGCCCAGATTTGAACGCGGGCGTTTCAGGAATAACGTCGAGAATTGTTCCGTCTTCCTCGGCAAGAATACCGAGAGAAAAACGAAGGTCGGTTACCTTCTTTGATTCCTCGACGGATTTTAGCATTTCATTCATGGTATCTCGGTAAACCAATTTCCAGCCGCTTTTTTCGATTCCACCCAGCGGAGCATGGGGGGCGAGTGATTGCAGTCGTGTCGTAAAGAATGTCTTCCAATCGTACGGCGCAACCTCGTTCATCACCGCCACGACATCTTCAAAGACGTATGGTTTGACTTCGGGTCCGTTATTTTTTCCCCCGTGAAAGATTTTACAGAAATCATCAAGCGACTTACTGCCGTCTGTTAGTTGTCTGATTTTTACGTCCGCCTCCAGCCAGATGAGGTATCCTTCGTCATAGAAATCAACATCCCTCCGCCAGGAGTCCCAATCGGATCTTGTATTGTAGAGAATCTGTGCTTCATCGTTCGCATCCTGCAACGGACGCCATGTCCGGCCAGGACGATTATCCATCATTGCTGCTACAAGCGCAAGATCCTCTCGAAATTCTTCCTGAGAAAGTAAGCCGGAGCGGGCAGTGAGAATTGCGCCCAAATACTCCGTGAGTCCTTCGTATACCCAGAGGAGGTCATCTTTCATGGGGGTTGAATAATCTCCTGTTGCAAGTCCTAATGGACGGCGATACTTGCCGTTCCACGAGTGGACAAATTCGTGCGGCAGCAATCCTGCTCTTGCCCTGCGGAGATCATCGTCAATCAAAGACCGTTCTGCAACCCGGTCATCGCTGCTCTGATGATGCTCAAGGCCAAAATGAGCGACCTGGTCGCTCAGCGTGTAAAGGAAATCATAATGGCTGTAATGATGCGACCCGAAGAGTGCGTTTGCTTCGGTCACCAGATTTTTACAGGCGGCAACCTGTTCCGGACTAATCTCGAGCGCAGCTTCGTTGTCGCTGATAATGTCGAGGAAGTGGGGAATACCCGAGGGCGGTGTTATATCAACCCGGCGCAGATGAGTGCCAGTGAGGAGGGGTGAATCGATAAGCATCGTCAACGAAACCGGAGCGAACGTAATCGAATTATTCAATTCGCTCTTCACGGTGAGCGCCGAGATATTCTTCCAGCCGGCGGGCACCGTCAGGTTTGGAGTGACGATGATATCATCCGGCTTGTGTGACATTGGATAGACGACTACCTGATTCCAGCTTAGCACGAGAAGCTGGGCAGTTGAGGAGGCTCCTGAGGAAAAACCTTCCGCCTGCGGAGGAAGAATGAAATCAAATGAAAGGTCGAGCCGGTCGACTCCCGGCGGAACTTCGCAGTGAATGGCAAACATTTCCTCAAGATCCCGCCGCCAAGAAATTGCTTTCCCGCCCGCTGTAATTTTCAGGCCCGCCATGTCGATCACGGGTCCGGTCGGTCCGTGTTCCCCTGGAATCCATTTCGGATAAAAAAGCGTCACATGTCCGGGGTGGACTGAAATTGTTTCGCGCGAGTGCAAGATTTTTCTCGGCGCTTCTGTCGCATCGACGGAAAGGGTTATGAATGATTGCTCTGTCTGCGAGAAAATTATTTGCAGTGGAAGCAGCAGCAACGCGGTCAAAAGTTTTGCACGGAAGGAAATAAATTGTAAGGTCATTTTTGTCTCTTTAATCTTTCTAAAATGAAGCACGGTGATTTTGGATTGAGTTATGAAACCTCATCTGCAATTTGCCATAAGAAAAATAGTTTACAAATTAACGGGTCACGTCAGTTCTGAGATTCAGGCATATTCCGGT
>CAZXQG010000007.1:0-23753 GCA_964642725.1 uncultured Chitinophagaceae bacterium | reverse complement strand
TCCGGTGGGCGTCGTTTATATACCAAATAAAATAATTAGTTGCAAGTGGCGGGAGATTCAGGAACATATCTAGCAAATTGCCTCACGTAAGACCTGTCCGATTTCTTAAGGTATTCGGATCGCTTGAATCTGACCCTGCCATGAACGGCAAAGCCCCGTCGTTGGACAGGGCTTTAAAAAAAGTGAACTATTTGCACCGATAGTGGCGTGCTCTCAAACCGCCACAACGATGAACTACTTAATAACCATCAGCTTCTTTGTTTCGCTGAATTTCCCCGCTTGCATCCGGTAAAAGTAGACGCCGCTCGGCAAGTCGGACGCAACGAAAACCGCAGAATGAAATCCGGCACTTTCGCGGCCGTTCACCAGCGTTCTTATTTCTTTGCCGATTACACTATACACCTTCAATGTTACCATGCTGTTTACCGGTAACTGATAACTGATGACTGTTGTCGGATTGAAGGGGTTGGGATAGTTCTGCGAAACGCCGAATTTGTCTGGAATGCCGGTGCCGTTTGCTTTGACTCCTGTTAGAGTTAAATGTACTTCGTTCGAGTATACAGAGGCAACGTCTGAGTTATATGCGCGAACGCGGAAAAAATATTCATTTCCCGGCACTCCCGTTGAGTCCGTAAAGGCGGTCACATTGGAACTCACAGAATCTATCACTGCATACGTTCCGGCAGAACCAAGTTTTCTCTCGATATAATATCCAAGTTCACTGCTCGAATTATCCTGCCATGTCAACTGAATTGCCGCTCCTTCCAATTGAACGGCGTTCAGGTACGTTGGCGGCTGCATCGGCGTGACCGCGTTCGTAACATTAGAGGGGGCTGAATTGCCGCCGCCGTTTGAAGCATAGATACGGTAGAAGTATTTCGTCCCGTCATATACTCCAATGTCGGAGAAAGAAACGCTATCTGCGGCGGTGTATGCTATTGTCGACCATGTCAAGGTGGTTTCTGTTCTCCTCTGTACAGTATAGCCGGTTTCATTCGTCGCGTTGTCATGCCAGGTGAGATCGATTCTGTTAGAATTTATCGCAACGGCATTAAGGCTGGTCGGCGCAGCGGGGAGGCCGACAAGTGAAGCCGTAATGCTGCCGTTAACTGCGAGGACTCTGGGATGCCCTTCGTTAAGAACAAATTGTTGGAACATTATGTTTGATGTCCTTCCTGCCGTAGCGTACGGCGGAACGACAAAACGCAATTTGCAAACGACGCCCGGCGATGCGAGATTTGCAGTCGCCGCCGCCGCAAAAATAATTTGTGTGCCGGAGATATTGGAGCTGTATAACCAGCCGCTTGTAATGGATCCACTATTTGAAATTGAGAGCAGATGGACTACTGTTGAATCAAAAGTCACTGTTGCTTGCAAGCTTTGAACATGCATCCCAAGGGTTATTGGCGAGAGGGAAATTGACAAATCCACACTATCACCAATTACGCCTATCGTGTCGCTCATTGAGGCGCGCGTATCATAGATCTGAATTGTATCCGAAACACCGTTTCCTCCATACACATCGACTGCATGAACAAGTATTGATCCTCCCTTTAAGGCTGTCAGCAATCCGCCAGTATTTATTGAAGCGACCGTTGAATCGCTTGTGGTCCATGAGTATGGGGATGTACCGCCGGCTGCAGTGAACTGCAAAGTGTCTCCTGCGATCAGATTTCCCGACGAAGGAGAAACGTTCAGGTTTGCAAGATTAATCGTTTGAAAATTGCCGCTTGCAGAATCCCCCTGGATAATTTCATTGAAGATAATGTTGGCCGGGTACACCGCTGATGCGCCTGAGTTTGTTTTTGATACCTTAAACTGGAGATATACAAGCACTCCGCTGCCGCCTAATGGCGTAACTCCGGCGAAAGATATGCTCAACAATCCATTGGCGCTATTGTTAAAAGCCGAAGCAGGATATGAGGCAAGAAGAGTTCCAGCCTGGTCGACTCCGACCGGAGTCAGGATGTTTTGGTTAAACTGAATTTGAAAATATCCGGAAGTTACATTCAGTCCGGTCAAATTGCTTGCGTAGATCGGCAGATTGAAAATCTGACCTTGCATATACGATGTGTCTCGGACGGATAACCGGAAAGGCCTTATTTCAATATTTCCGCTTATCGTATCAATCGTACCGTCAGCATCGTTCGCCACAACTCTGGTCAATCCCGTGTGTGTTGCAGTCAATAGTCCGTTGGAATCTATCGAAGCGACGGAGAGATTTGTCAGGGACCAATGAAAGGGGGCGACTCCTCCAGAAACACCAAATTGCTGTTGATCGCCTACGGTCAGTAAAATGCTTGCAGGGTAAACATAGATTGAGGGAGCTGATTGGATGTTCATATTTCCGTTGTGCAACTCAACCGGGGGGTCTCCTTCATTCAAAAAATTGTATGAAGATCCTCCCGAAAAAGAAAGAGTTGGATTTCCGGAGTTAAGGAGTTTAAATCGCACATAGATCAATACTCCCGTGCCGGTAAGCGGCAAGGATCCTGCCGATGCAACGATCAATGTGCCGGGTGCTGTAACGTTATAGTTCACTTGGCCTAGCTGCTGGCTTATACTGCCGGACGCGATTACGCTGTCGAAGGTCATAAAAAATGTATTGTAGCTCAATTGAATCTGGTATGCCGTTACACCTTTTCCGGTAAGCGTTGTTTCAACGTAAATAGGAACTGTGAACTTTGTTCCGCTAACAACGCTCGTGTCATGAATAGACAGTAACACTTGTGCTGTCGCCGATGACGAATACATCAGCAGCAGAAGGAGCAGCGTTATACACTTTATAGTTCTAACCATGGGACACCTTTTGGTTGTCAAAGAAGCGCGCGTCGACAGAAACGGCGCGCGCGACACTCTGTGGTTGATCACTTCAGTAGCAAGAGTTTCTTTACTTGAACAAACTTCCCGGCGGCGATTCTATAGAAATAAACGCCGCTGCTTATGTGCACACCGGAATTATTTATTCCGTTCCAGACAACTTTATACACGCCGGCATTTTGATTCCCGTCAATCAGTGTCTTCACTATTTGTCCGGTTGTATTGTAGATTATTAACTGGACGTGCGTATTGTCCTCGGGAATTTGATACCCGATCGTTGTCGACGGATTGAACGGATTCGGGTAATTCTGATCGAGCGCATAGGTTGTAGGTTTGCCGATCACCTTGATCGCTCCGGCGGAGGCATGACTTGTCATGTCGCTTTCGTTTGCCAGGAATTTTTCTATTTCGATTTTTGCATCGATAGTGCCGCGAACGTCGTTGGAAATTCTGAATGCTGCATAGGCAACCGTTCCGTTATTCTTTATCAGGTTTGAACCTGCGAGCGCGATCCTCGCCCTTCCTGTCGTCTTGTCGTTAAACGATTCGATAGAGAGGCCGGAAGCAATTTCGCCGGTTGCAGCCTTCAGGAAAGTAAAAATGGAGGGGTCGTATTTCAGCGTGATTTCGCTCGACACAACACCGCCAACGTTCTGAAGGTTTAGCGCAATCACCAAAGAGTCCCCTCTTTTGACCGTAGCGCCTTCAACGGATAACTGAACGTTCGAAACTTTCTGCAATGCGAAAACTTCTTTGTTGGATTGAGTAAGCCGCTTCGTCCCGCTGCTGGCTTCACTCGGGAATGACGTGATCAATCCGACGACATATTGCAATACCAGAGATGCGTCGTACGCCGTGATTCCCATTTCACCGCTGACATCTGCCACCCTCTGCTGAAGTGCGTTCAATGTGTCGCCGCTGGGATTGACGACGTACTTGAGGATGAGAGAAGCATCGTACGCCTGGATGTAACCGTTGAGGCTGACGTCACCGGCAATCGGGTTCGACGTACCGCTTCCAAGATACGGAACGAAGTTGACGGAATCGGTCACAGTTTGACCGGTGCCTCCCGGATTACTGCCGTTGGTGGGTCCGGAGCTTTTTCCCCACCAGTTCCACCGAGCATCGATGTCGAAGGACTTGTTGTAATTGTTTATTCCGTTGTCCGTGTTGTCATAAATGTCACAATAGTTTACCACCGGATCCGAAGATCCGAAGGCGGTGATACCGTTGCCGTTATTCGTCAACGAGCTGTACGTGATGGTCGGGCTGGCATTTGTGGTCGTGATGGCCGATCCATACATGTACACGTTATTAATCCATGTTTGATATATACCCGCATACTTTATTGCGCAATGGGCAAGGGTACAATAAGTATCCAGCGACTGATCGGCGAATGATATTCCGTTCCAGCCTTGGTAGTTATACGAATAGTTGCCGTTCCAGTATATATCGGAAGGATGTGAGGCTACACTGTCTGCATTTGTATCGCCGCCATAGAAATCGTCTCGTATGTCTGTAAAGACGATCGTGCTGTCGGCTGTAGATCCGCCGACTGCGATCAGACCCTTATTGATAGTGATGCCGCTGTAGGGTGTGAACTTCAAAATGACTCCCGGTTCAATAGTGAGGACCGCATTGCTTCCTACGGTATAGTTGCTGAAAAAATATGGAATATTATGAATGCCGCCGAAGTTCTTCTTCGCGAGCGTCACGTCCGACGAAAGAGTTTCGGTCATCACTCCAATCGCTTTGTACGTCGATCCGCAAATTGAATCAGATTGCGCCGAACGCGGATACGACACGAGAGAAATTTGCATTGGGGCGAACACCAGATTTCTGAACAGGCACGAATCAATGGCCGGGGTGGATACACTGTTCAAATACACTCCCCAGTTATCTCTGTCGAATGTGCAATGAGTAATGGCGGGGGCCGCCTGCTGGAATGCAAGACCCGCATCGCTAAAACGAAAGATGGCATAGCGTACCGAACAAATGCTGTCCACGCTTACATCGTTAAACGCTATCCTGCTGAGGCTCTGAATAGATGGCTGTGTTGCTGACCCGTCGCCGTTTGTGTCGCGGGGGTTACCGTATGCATCATCTGCCGGATCGGTGAAGACGTCTGGTTGAGAAGATGTGCCTTGAATTTCCAGACCGCCATTGACAACCCATTGTCCGCCCTTGAATGTCAATCCGGCCGGAATCGTTATCGTCGTCCCGGTATTGATCGTACATGTCGCAAAACCGAAATACGTAATATTGGTGTATCCTGCAAAATTTCGTATGGGCACCGTTGCATCGAACGAATACGTCTCGGGCACCACGCCGAGCGCCATGTAACCGATGTTAAGAGCACTGTCCGCTCCAAATGTGGGATTCGAGAACATGCTCATCGCGATCGGTGTAGATTTGACGTTGTAGATCTTGCAGTTCGTAAATGTGGGATGCGCGCTCCCAAATACTCCAAGGCCGGTCGTGGTCGATTGTTCAAGCGTGCAGTGATCGATATTCACGCGTGAGTCGTAGACTCTGAGCAATGCCCACTTGTAGGTCCAATCTCCCGACAGTCTAAACGGGAATTCGCCCCCATAACGTAAAGTGCAATACTGAACTGAATTGAGGCTGTCTAAATTTGATGCAGTAAAATCGATAGAGCTCCAATCGCCCGGTTCGGAAACGCTTGAGTTGCCGTCGTTGTTGGTATCCCCTCCATTTGAGTCGTCTTTGAAAGACGTGAAAACAATAGGATGAGCGGCAGTACCGTTAGCAACAAGTGCACCCTGCACGGTAATCGCATACGCGTAGTACCAATTATAGATAAACTTGATAACGACACCCGGTTGAATGGTCAGGACGGCGCCCGGGGCAACCGTAAGCTGGTCGATGATGTACGCAACGTTAGAAATGCCGGCAATGCTCCTTGTGGCCAGGGTAGCGCTTGAAGAAAGAGTCCCTTCGAGTATTCTGATCCCGCTGCTCAGATTTGCAGTAAATGTAATATTTGAAAAAGCCGGGTTTGACAGAAGAGACATCGCGATAGGATCCGATTTGCAGTTCTTTATTGAGACAGTATTCACTACCGGTGTTGAGCTGTTCTCGCATCTCAAACCGAAGTTGTAAGAATCCGAGAGCGTGCAATTGGAAATTGTACCGCCGGCATCGGTAAAGGTCACAAGGCCCCATGCGGCCCAGTTTGTGTTCGGCGCATTAGAAGTATTTCCGCCGAACTTCACTACGCAGCTGTCTAGCAAACAGAATGCATCGTCGCTTGTCCCCTGAAATCGGATGGTACTCCAATCTCCCGGTCCCGGAAATGTTCCGGCGCCGTCGCCGTTTGTATCATACGGATTGCCGACATTGTCATCCTTCAAAGAAGTGAACGTCACTTTCCCGCCGGCCGCAGTTCCTTTGGCTCTGAATCCGCCGTTGACATATATTCCAGGTCCGCCCGATTTTATGACGACCCCCGGAGCCACCGTGACGTATACGCCCGAATTGATAGTGATGTCTCCCAACAGCACATATGTAATGTTGGCGATGCCAGCGACTGTTCTCTGTGGGATGGTTCCATTTGCGACAACATTTTCGCCGATGAGACCAAGTCCCATCCAGGCATCGTTCGTAAAAGTATTGCCGACGAAGGTGGGATTGGCGGAAGTGGAGATTGCTATGGGCGTATATATTGTATTAAAAATGGAATTATTGTTAATATGCGGATTGGATGACAAGGCGGCATAGATGCCGTATTGTGCATTTCCAATTTGGCAATTCGAAATCGTCGGACTTGCGTTAAGTATTGTAATTTCACCGGTATGGTAGTTGGTGCCGTTGTATTGGTAGGTATAATACGGCTCCAATTGAGCATACGTTATTCTGCAATAATTCAACACCGAGGTAGAATCGCTGCCGGGCTCGAAGACAATTCCGGACCAGTCTCCAACCTGAGTGTGCGTTGAGCTCCCGTCTTTGTTTGTGTCATATGGATTTCCATATGCATCATCTTTTACCGACGTAAAGACGATCATGCTGTCCGCTGTTGCATTGGCCACGAGCTTTCCCTGAACCGCGATGTGATGGTCATAGGAGTATGCTTTAATAACTATTCCCTTATTAATGGTCAATGTTATTCCTGAGGGAACCGTGACTGTCCCTAGCAAAAGATATGTAATATTCACTTTACTCGTTACAGACCTGATGGGCAGTACCGCGTTAGCGGAAAGAGTTTCGCCGATCAATCCAATCGCGTCGTACGTATTGTCGGAAAAAGACAGCGTGTTGTTGCTAAAGATCGGATTTGCAGAAAACGACATGGCGATCGGAACGAGTTCGCTGGATCCGATCGTGTTGTTGGAAAATAACGGGCTTGATGTCCCTTGGATCATTGCGCCAAAATGATTGTTGGCCATAGTGCAGTGATCGACCACAGGGTTCGCATTGTACATTGTGACGCCGCCAATTCCTCCGTTACCTGCAAAACTGATGGAACAGTATTTCATTGCGCAAAGGGAATCAACACTCTGATCTTCAAATACCACGCCTCCCCAATCGTTCACCGCCGCCGCGGTTGTTGTTCCGTCGCCGTTGGTATCTCCGTCAAGATTGTCGTCCCGGTATGATGTGAAACTAATGGTATTGCTCGTTGATCCCACTGCCGCAAGGGCGCCATCGACGTACAAATGAACGCCGAGGCCGAATTTCAACACATTACCTGCGCACACTGTTACGGTAGCGCCGTTCATCACATAAAAATTCGTCATGAAAACGTATGGTATTGCTGCCGTATCCAGCACCATGGTTCCGCTGTTGCTGATACTCACATCTATACCATTATTCGCATTGGACGTAAAGTCGTTAATCCCGTTAAATGACAAGGCGGCCGTGCTGCTGCCCAGCCATATCGGCCAAGCGCAAAACGAAATGCTCGAAGAAGTAACGTTGGTCGCAGAGTTGCCGTTCAACGAAAGTCCATTTCCAGTGGCATTGGTAAGAGTGGAATTTGCTATGAGCAGACTTCCTCCGTCAATCCTGATGCAGTCTTTGCTCGAATTCGAAAAAGAGCTGCCATGCGACGACGCATTGCCGTTATAGATATAGAGATCCGCGGCGACACTTCCGGAATACTTGATCTGACATGTATCGATCAAGGCCGTGCCAGCACCGCTGTAATTTCCGATCTGAATCCCGCCCCAATCACCCCTTTGCGGGGATCCGGACGATGTGTCTTTGGTTGATGTGAATGTCGCCCAACGTGCATGTAAGTGCCCCGCGACGTAAAGGCTGGTATTCGATTGAAACCGTACCGTGACCCCCGAGTCCACTGTCAGGGTATGCGGTGCATTTACCACCACATCTCCGGTGACGATATATGGATTGCCTGCTACCGTTAAGACTGAATCCGTCGCAATGGTCCCGGACAAATTTGTCTGTGAAATCGCTATTCCTCCGAAGAGGAAAAGCAGAGCGGTCATAGAAAAAATGCGCATGGTATACTCCTTTTCTTGCAAAACTGCGGGCATCGTAAGAGCGAGTGTTCGATGCGGTTGCCCGCTTATTTCATTTGGTACATCTTTGTTTGATTCGAAAAATCTTTAGACGGGATCATCAGCCGATGAGAGGGAGGCAGTTGCGATGGTTATCGAGGGATTGAACGAATTCGGGCGACGTTGCTGAAGAATATTCTCTTTGAACCGCAGTAACTTATGTTCTATTAAACAAGTGGGTGATTGCCATTCAGCTCAACTGCATTTCCGGTCGTTGAATTGCGAGAATATTGGCTGTATACTGAATCGTTCTAATTTGCATGTCTTCAAGTCAAGCGTAAACGGTCCGGTCGTTCTCCAGGGCGTAATATATTCTTCATGAAAGCTGCTAGTCCGACGAAAGCCAAAAATAGCCTTGATGATCCTTTTAGGTTTCTACAACATGAGAAGTTTCAGAGTTATGGCAAAAGTTCGCGCCATAGTGATTAATATTTTCGTTTGATCCCTTTCTGCTGCTTGCTCGATGGAAAAAACACAATAATTCCTCCTCGAATGCTGACTCGGCAGATATTCTTAACGGAATTAGTGAGACCGAGAAATTGAGTAGTGTCATAAAGTGTTCCCAGTCGGAGAGGAGAGGGAAATAAAAATGGAAATCTGAAGCAGGTAGCTGAGAGGGTGTAATGAACATCCTGACTGTAATCAATGTACTGAAAGATAATTTAAGAAGTCAACAACTTTGCAACTTTTTTCCATTATCCTGTGATGCAAAATCGGATGTGATACTCATCATTGCACTACGGTTCAATCGTGTGCCAATCACTTGATTAGCTGCGCCGACTTTTGTATCTTTCATTCCGGGTGTAGTCAGCGAACAATAACTGATATAGCCGCTAATCATTTAGCAAAAGAATTCGGATGCTTCATCTTCATTGTATGAAGAGTGGACCACTCGGTGCGGTTTCCGAAATTCTCTCCTCCAATATCACCAAAGTCATTCTTACGCCATATGCGTTTTTCTAAGGGTTTTTTCCCAACCGTAAAAGAAGTTCCTGCGGATGCTGTTATTCCGAGCCATCAATTAATGCTTCGCGCCGGTCTTATGCGTCCTCTCGGCGCCGGTATCTATTCATTTCTTCCGCTTGGATATGCTGTGATGAAGAAAGTCATTCAGATCATTAGGGAAGAAATGGATGCGATTGGCGGACAGGAATTTTTTCTCCCTGCCTTGAACCCCATAGAGCTTTGGGAGGAGACCGGCAGGGTACAGGCATTCGGCGACACGATGTTTCATGTCAAGAATCGCCCTCTTGTTCTTGCGCCGACACATGAAGAAGTGATTACGTCGATCGCACGGAATCACATCAAATCGTATAAAGACCTTCCGCAGATTTGGTACCAGATACAAACGAAATTTCGGAATGAACCGCGGCCCAAGTCGGGCGTGCTGCGGGGAAGACAATTCCTGATGAAAGATTCTTACAGTCTCGATTCCACATGGCAGGGATTGGACGCGAATTACGACCTTCATGCCGGGGCATACAAGAATATCTATTCCCGGTGCGGCCTGAACTTTTTCGTCGTCGGGGCATCCAGCGGAGCGATGGGGGGAAGCGGTTCGCAGGAGTTTATGGTTGAATCCGATGCAGGCGAAGATACGGTTGCATTGTGCGACCAGTGCCGATATGCAGCCAATGTTGAGGTCGCCGGTTCTGCAGTCCCAAACGCTTCACGGCTTCCTGAGAATAAACCGGTCGAAGAGATCTATACACCAAATATCAAAACAATCGATGAGCTTGCAAAATTTTTGAACGTTGACACGAAACGCTGTGCAAAATCTCTGGTCTATATCAGTGAGGGAAAACCGATCCTCATTTTCATGATGGGAAATGATCAACTCAATGAAACCAAGCTGCGTGCGATACTCAATGCCGACGTTCGCCCTGCCGAGCCCGGCGAATTGTCCGCGCTGACCGGCGCCGATGCAGGCTCTATCGGCCCGATCGGTTTGAAGACAAAATTCAGAATCCTCGCAGACAAACGGCTGGAAGGGGCGAATGCCTTGATCAGCGGAGCGAATAAAAACGATTATCACTTCAGCAATATCGATTTCAACCGCGATGTGACAATCGAAAACTATTTCGACGTGCGAACAGTGGAGAATGGCGAACCGTGTCCCAATTGCGCGAAGCCTCTCCGGATTGTGAAAGGAATTGAAGCAGGGCATATTTTCAAATTGGGAACAAAATACTCGGTAAGCATGAAGGCAAATTTTCTGGACGACCAGGGAAAAGAGCAGCCGATCATTATGGGGAGCTATGGCATCGGTGTTGACCGCATCATTGCATGCCATATTGAACAACATCATGACGACAAAGGAATTATTTGGAGTAAAGCAATCGCTCCGTACGATGTCCATCTCATTTGTGTCAACGTGAACTCCGAATCAGTCAAAGCAAAATCTGACGAGTTATATAGTCAGTTGACGGAACGCAAGATTGCTGTGTTATACGATGACAGGACCAATGTTACGCCGGGATTTAAGTTTAACGACGCCGATTTGCTTGGAATGCCGCTGCAAGTTATCGTCGGTGAAAAGAACCTTAAAAATAATCAAATTGAATTGAAGGATCGTTCAACGGGCAAACGTTGGACGGTGCCTGTAGACGAACTTCTCGCCGAGGCGACCAACTTTCTTCATCAAGGGATAGAAGGAAAGGCATCAGTAACCTGAAAGACGTTTCACCATGCCTTTTGCACCCATTTCATCTTCCTCATGCCGGATTAAAAAATGACGAGCCAATTTAAATTTCTTGTTGGCGGCGAATGGCGTTCTTCCGACGAGAAACTGTACATTGCAAATCCGTTCAACGGAAGTGCGGTGGGTGTGGTATCGATGGCGCATGAAAAAGATCTCGATGACGCTATTCAACATTCGGTCGATGCTTTTTCCGCTATGCGGGAACTTTCGGGATACGAGAGGTCAAAAATTTTATGGCGGATAGCGCAATCAATAGAAAAGCGGCGGCAGGAATTCGCAGAATTGATCACAAATGAATCGGGGAAACCGATTCGCTTTTCAAGCGCCGAGGTTGACAGGGCAATTTCCACTTTTTCTATCGCTTCCGAAGAAGCGACCCGGATCGACGGTGAAGTGATCCAGCTTGACAATACAAGCACCGTGAAGAATCGAAAAGGAATCGTTACACGATTTCCGGTCGGTCCGATTGCTTGCATTTCTCCGTTCAATTTTCCCTTAAACCTCATCGCGCATAAAATCGCGCCTGCTGTCGCCAGCGGGAACAGTTTTATCGTCAAACCGCCGCCGCAAGCTCCTCTGACATCGCTTTTACTCGGTGAATGTCTGCTCGATTCCGGAATTCCAAAGAACGCTGTGAATATTCTTCCCTCCTCTAATACTGATGCGGAATTGCTCGTCACCGATCCGCGCATCGCTATGATGAGTTTTACCGGAAGTGCACGCGTCGGATGGGAACTCAAACAAAAGGCAGGCAAAAAGAAAGTGATACTCGAGCTCGGCGGAAACGCGGCGGTCATCGTCGATAGAAACGCCGACGTCGATCTTGCAGTTGAGCGCTGCGTGCTCGGCGCTTTTGCGTATGCCGGCCAGGTGTGCATCAAAGTTCAAAGAATCTACGTCCACAAGAACGTCTACAAAGAATTCAAAATGAAATTTCTTGAGGTTGCCTCGGACGTTAAAGTCGGGAATCCGTTGGAGGATGACACTATCGTTGGTCCGATGATCACTCTCGCCGAAGCAGAAAGAGTTGAACGGTGGGTGAAAGAAGCGGTCGCCGACGGAGCGAATATTGAATGGGGCGGAAAAAGGAAAGGGTCAATGTTTGAGCCGACCGTAATGAGCGAAGTTACGCCGGAAATGAAAGTTTGCAGCGAGGAAATATTCGGCCCTGTTGTAACATTGCACAGTGCCGACTCGCTTGAGCGCGCTGTTGACGAAGTCAACAATTCACGTTACGGTTTGCAGGCGGGATTTTTTTCGCGCGACATCCATTCCATCATGTTCGCTTACAAACATTTGGATGTGGGAGGAGTGATCGCGAACGATTATCCAACTTTTCGCGTCGACAACATGCCCTACGGCGGAATAAAGGACTCTGGATCCGGCCGGGAAGGTGTGCGGTACGCTATTCAGGAAATGACAGAACCAAAGCTGCTCGTCCTCGAATTTTGAGAGGCTAGATACAAAGAGCTAAAGGCTAGGAGCCGAATCCTAAAACTTCAGACCCAGAACTTAAAAACCCAAAACTCATCCCGTGACTCAATTTATTCATCTGCACAACCACACTCACTACAGTCTGCTTGACGGAGCGACGACTGTTGACTCATTGTTGAATGCAGCGCTGGAACATAACATGCCGGCTGTTGCGCTCACCGACCACGGCGTAATGTCCGGTGCCATCGAATTCTACAAGAAAGCAAAAAAGAAAGGCATTAAGCCGATTATCGGTTCTGAGTTTTACATCGTAACAAAAGGAAGCCGGTTCGACAGAGGACAAATGGCGCAGTCGGACACCCTCAGAGGTGAAGGAAAATCAAAAGGAAGGGGCGTCTACCACCATCTGGTTTTGTTGGCAAAGAATGAAAAAGGGTACAGAAATCTTTTAAAACTCACGACACTTGCCCACACAGAGGGATTTTATTATAAACCAAGAATCGATTTCGAACTGCTTACACAATATCATGAAGGAATTGTTGCACTATCCGCGTGTGCAAATGGCGTGGTCGCGGCACATCTTGTAAGCAATAATTACAGCGAAGCGCGGGATATCGCGATGATGTACAAGAATCTTCTAGAAGACGATTTTTATCTTGAGATTCAGAACCATAACTCCGAAGTCGAAAAGAATGTCCTGGAAGGCATGCCGCGGTTATCGAAAGAGCTGGGGATCAAGCTCATCGCAACCAATGACGTGCATTATATCAAACCGGAACACGCTGTCGCTCATAATATCATGCTGCTCATCCCGGATGCAAGCAGCACAAACATTCCCGATATTTCTAAACTCCGATACGGCACTGATCAAATTTATTTTAAATCGGCAGAGGAGATGGCTGTTCTCTTCAAAGAGTATCCGGAAGCAATAGAGCACACGCTTGAAGTCGCAGAGAAGTGTACGTTGGAGCTGGACCTCAAGACGAATCACATGCCAAAGTTTCCGATTCCGCAGGATGCCGGTGTATCGACGCTTGAAGACTATCTGGATAAGCTTTCAAAGGAAGGGTTGAGAAAGAGGTTTTCCGAAATAACTCCGGCTATTGAAGTGCGGATGAATCATGAACTTGCAGTCATCCGAAAGATGGGTTATGCCGGGTACTTCCTTATTGTCGCCGACTTTATTCGGGCTGCGCGGGAAATGGGCGTAATGGTTGGCCCCGGCCGTGGAAGCGCGGCGGGGAGTATCGTCTCCTACGCTTTGGGGATCACCAATGTCGACCCGTTAAAGTACGATTTGCTTTTCGAGCGTTTTCTTAACCCGGACCGCATCAGCATGCCGGATATCGACGTCGATTTCTCCGATAATAAAAGAGAAAAAGTGATCGACTACGTTCGGAAAAAATACGGCGAGGAATCTGTTTCGCAGATCATCACCTTTGGCACGCTTTCTTCGCGCGCCGTGTTGAAGGACGTCGCCCGCGTTCTCGGCATTCCTCTTTCCGTTGTAGAACCCGTGACCAAGCAAATTCCCGTTACGCAGGGGAAGGTCATGCCCGTTGCCGAAGCGCTTGAAACAGTACCGGAATTGAAATCATTCCGCGACAGCAAAGACCCGAAGATCCAGATGCTCATTCAGGTTTCGAAGGTGCTCGAAGGAATGAACCGCAACGCCTCGACCCACGCAGCTGGAGTCGTGATCGCTCCGGCCGCCATCAGCAATTTTGTGCCGATGTACAAATCGCCCTCCACCGAACTGATGACCCAGTACACGATGAAAGATTTGGAAGATGCCGGTCTGCTTAAGATGGACTTTTTGGGATTGAGGACATTAACTGTGCTTGAGAATGCCCTCGAATTGATTGCGAAGAATCACGGCGTTACGATTTACCTCGATGAATTGCCGGAAGACGATCATAAAACATTTGAATTGTTCCATAAAGGGCAGACGGTCGCAGTCTTCCAATTTGAAAGTTCCGGAATGCAGGACTGGCTTCGAAAATTACGGCCGACCTCAATCAGCGACCTCGTTGCGATGAACGCGCTCTACCGCCCAGGACCAATGGAGAACATCGGCGATTTTATCAAACGAAAACACGGCCTGCAGAAGATCGAATATCTCCATCCAAGACTGGAAGAGACGTTGAGGGAAACATACGGTGTGATCGTGTACCAGGAACAAGTGATGAGGATCGCCAGCGACATCGCAGGGTTCACGCTCGCCGAGGCGGATTTGATGCGGAGAGCCATGGGGAAAAAAGACAAGGCTGCGATGGCAGGACAGAAAAGTAAATTTGTTGACGGGGCGAAAAAGGCGAACGGTATATCGCAAAGGCTGGCCGAGGAAATATACGATTTGATTGAGAAATTTGCGTCGTACGGTTTTAACAAATCGCACAGCGTCGCGTATTCCGTGGTTGCCTACCAGACTGCATATCTGAAAGCGCATTATCCGGCTGAATACATGGCTGCGACGCTTACTTCGGAAATTGGGAACACCGATAAAATCGTATTGCTCATTGATGATTGCCGTAAAATGGGAATCGAAGTTCTGCCTCCGGATGTCAACGAAAGCGAACCCAATTTTTCTGTTTCACAAAACGGAATCCGGTTCGGCATGGCGGGGATCAAAAATGTCGGCGTGAATGCAGTCGAAGCGATGATCCTTGCGCGTTCCGACGGAAAGAAATTCACATCGCTCTTTGAATTCTGCAAAAGCGTGGACCTCCGGGTGGTCAATAAGAAAACGATTGAAAGTTTGATTCTCGCTGGGGCATTCGATTCATTGAACAAAAACCGTGCACAAATGTTGAATGCCGTCGAACAAACCATTGCGGCTGCCCAAAACATCCAGGCACATTCGGAGCAGGGGCAATCGAATCTTTTTGACGGAACGGGGACGAAGGATTCCCCGTTGTTCGCCCCTCTGCTGCCCGCTCTTCAAATGTGGTCTGAATCGGAGAAACTGTCCAATGAAAAGAATGTGTTGGGCTTTTATGTCTCGGGGCATCCGCTGCTAAAATATGAAAACGAAATCAATTCATTTGCAACGCTTCATCTCGGAGATGTTGAGGGAGTGAAAAGCGGTACGGTTCGCGCGGGCGGTATCATCGCTGCCGTGAAGAAGAAAATTGATAAGAACAACCGAACGATGGCTTTTATAACGCTCGAGGATTTTACCGGAAAGGCCGAATGCGTTGTCTTTTCGAGTTTGTATAAAAAGCACGAAGAGCTGCTAAAGACTGAATCAATGGTTTTTGTGGAAGGTAACGGCGAAGTCAGCGGCGACGCGATTAAAATAGTTGCGAGCGATATCATCGCGATGGATAAAGTGCGCGAAAAGTTTGCCAAACGAGTGTTCTTCCTTCTTAATACGGACGAAGTTGATGAACCGAAAATGACAGTACTCCGTCAGGTGATGGAGAAGAACAAGGGGAACTGCAATTGCTATTTCAATGTTATAGGCAAGGAATTCGCAGAGCAACAGGTCTTTGTTTCACGGAAGTATTCAGTGAGCCCGACCGACCAGTTCATGGAAAGTGTCAGGTCGATCTTAGGAAAAAATGCGATAAAAGTATCAGCGTAATTATTCAAAAAGGAGAAGCACATGAAGCCAGTTGAAGTAAACGATGCTAATTTTCAGACTGAAGTGATCAATTCCACGACGCCGGTTTTAGTCGATTTTTGGGCCGCATGGTGCGGTCCGTGCAAAATGATTGCGCCGTACGTGGAAGAGATGGCGACAGAATACGACGGCAAGCTTAAAGTAGGAAAACTTGATGTCGATGCTAATCCTGCCGTTTCGATGCAATACGGAATCCGGAGCATCCCAACGCTGTTGGTTTTTAAAGGAGGGAAGGTTGTCGAACAGATTGTTGGAGCGATGCCGAAACGAAATCTAGTCGAGAAAGTAAGCCGCCATATGTCTTGAGTTGGCGATGCTCAACAAATAAAAAAAGCCTGCACCGCTTCGCGGAACAGGCTTTTTTTATTTCACTGGATGCCGTTCTCAGCCAGCCTTTTTTGGTCCTGGCTTTCTGACGACTAAACCTTTCATCCAAACAAAAAGAATAATAACCAATCCCGCTGCGGCCAGCCAGATCTTATTGATCCATCCGCCCGTGAGCATGACCACAAAGCCCGCAAAGCGAATCCAATCGGACGATTTAGAGGTCATATGCCTTCGGAGATAAGTTCCCAACGCGGAGTCCTTGTATCTTTCCAGGTCAGTTTTCGTGATGAGTACCATCGAAACAACTGTTGAAGGAATAAAGGCAACGCAGACTACGGCGATAAGGTTGTAGTGCAGCCACAGCAAATACACTGAACCAAATCCTGTAATGACATCCGTGAGGAGTTTGACCGGATGTATTTGCTGATATATTTTTTTTTCTTCGAGAGTCACTGGTATGCCGATAGATTAGGTTTATCAGAATCTGTTTTCCCGCTTAGACTTGTCCCACCCACCATCCGGGATCATTGACTTTGAATGCGGTTCTGATCGCATCGTAGAAGGGCTGCGGAAGCGGCCCTTTTTTAATAATTGCTAAGTTCTTTTTTAGATGCTCCGGATTCGCTGTTCCCACAATGCAGGAATGCACGCCTGGCGTAAACGCCGCGAACCGTAAAGCAACTTCCTGCCACTCGAGGCCAAGAGGGTCGACATCCATTGTCTTCCATCGCCACCAATATTCTTCGGCGTAATGGCTTACCGGGCATTCTGTGAAGCGCCAGGGGGCATTCGCAACCGGGCGCTTTGCAATGACACCCAACCCCTTCTCCGTTTCAGCCTGCAGATTATTGTCAATCGCCCGCTGGTCGCAAATATTGAGCGAATGCTCTACGCTCCCGAATCGCCCGCTTCCGATCGACCATTCAAGAGCCTCGTTCTCGCCGGAATATGCCGCCACGCGAATTTTTCCGTCGTGCACACTCTCTTCGAGCGCCCGAAGAGGTTCACCCCATTGCAACGTTCCAATCGGGCAGGAATGAAGATGAACTATGTCAATGTAGTCGGTTCGCAGCAAACGGAGCGCCTCATCGATGCCGGCACGAACACATTCATAGGTCCAGTTTTCAAAACCGGTGACGCCGTAACCGACCTTGGTAGAAAGAACAAAATCTTTTCGCCGATGACTTAAATATTTTCCGATTCTTTCTTCCGACAATCCGTATGCGCGCGCAGTGTCGATCAGCGTAATACCAGAATCGACGACCTGATTCAGAAGCGACTCAGCTTCATTCTCCGAGAAATTCTCACTGCCGATGTGTCCAGCCCCAAATCCCAGCACGGAAACCTTGAGTCCTGTCTTGCCAAAGATTCTTTGTTCCATTGGATTCTTCCTTAATTTCGGATCGTTCCGGCGGCATCGTTGCTATTTTTTTGTCTCTAATATTTTTGACTTATCTCTCGTTCTTGTACTTGTTCAAAATCCTTCTCACCCGTTGCTTGCTTCCATCAGGATTTCCTGCAACGGTGAACCCGGCATTTTTAAACATCGACCGTGTTCCGGTCCAGGAAAATGCGGCGATATAGACGCCGTTCTTATCCGGCTTTGACGGATACCCCTCAGCGATCTCGACGCCTTGCCGCTTCATTACTTTAAGAGCATGCGAGAGCAGAGCTGAAGCTACTCCCATACCGCGGTACGCGCGCGGCACAAAAAAACAAGGGAGAGACCATACTCGCGGCGAGTCGTCGCACTTCAAAGTCGGTGCGCGGTTAAGACGAGGAAAAGAATCCCGCGGCCCGAAGGCACACCAACCGACGGGAATCTTCTTGTTGAATGCTAGGATGGCATGCGTTGAGCCGCTGCGAACGCTCTTACGAAGCCTCGCTTTTGCTTGTGCGCCTTTGACCTCTGACCAGTGCTCACCTTTTTCAATCCTCCATGCCTGACACCAGCATCCCCCGCATGCCCCGTTAGATCCAAAAAGCTGTTCAACTTGGGGCCAGCCTTTCGGGGTCAGTTCTTTTGTGGTAAGAAGCATGCGAATTTGTTCATCTAATGCCAAGCGAGAGCTTTCGGTACGGAAACGCTTTCTATAATGGGATTCAGGAAAAAGACCGGTGGCTTGAAAAAGAAATATCCCGTCCTCCGGCTGCTGATTTCACAGCTATTGAATTCCGAAGAATCACACCTTGGAATATACCCAGGGTTAGAGAAAGGTGCAAATACAGTAGTACATCATTTCAATCTGCCCGTAGGCCAGACATTCCTGTCTGATCTGAGAAACATGAATGTCTGCCATTTCAATAAAAGTTACAAAACCGAGCCATGTTGCAATTGCCGTATCCTGTTTAAAATAATTGAAACTTCCACCGGATTTATTTATATTATCCTTAGAGAATTCAGCAGAAATGAACCATGCAATCCCGGCACCGGGATTTTTTTTGTTCAAATTTCAACGTTACCATTCAAGGAAAAGATGCAGTCCATTACGTATAAGAAACGAACACATACTTGCGGAGAACTGTGTGCTGAACATATCGGCCAAACCGTTACTCTTACTGGGTGGGTTGACCGCCGGCGCGACTTAGGCGGCGTTATTTTCATCGACCTGCGGGACAGGTACGGCAAAACCCAGGTTGTCTTCGGTCCCCAGCACAATCAGGAGGTCTACCAGCTTGCAAAGGATTTACGCAGCGAATATGTCATTTCAGTAACGGGCAAAGTTGAACGCCGCCCGGAAGGCACGAACAATGCGGATCTTTCGACAGGGGAAATCGACATCCTCACGAATGAACTGACGATCCTTAGTAAATCAGAGACCCCGCCGTTTCCAATTGAAGAAAGGGTGGAAGCGAACGAAGACCTTCGGCTGAAATATCGCTATCTCGACCTTCGCCGGGCGCCAATGCAGCAAGCGCTCATGACAAGGCACAAGATGTATCAAATTGCCCGCCGGTATTTTGACGCAAACAAATTCATTGAGGTTGAGACGCCAGTGTTGATGAGAAGCACCCCCGAAGGCGCGCGCGACTATCTTGTACCCAGCCGCGTCCATCCTGGAAAATTTTATGCGCTTCCTCAATCGCCGCAAACGTACAAACAGATCTTGATGGTTGCCGGTTTTGACAGGTATTTTCAGATTGTGAAATGTTTCCGCGATGAAGATTTGCGCGCAGACCGGCAGCCGGAGTTTACGCAAATTGATGTGGAGATGTCTTTTGTCGACGAACCAGATATCCAGGCCATCGTCGAAGGCGTTATCAAGAACTTCTTCGCCGAGATAAAAGGCATTGATGTAACGACTCCTTTTCCCCGCATAACCTACAAAGAGGCAATGGAGAGCTATGGAAGCGACAAACCCGATTTGCGGTTCGAGTTGAAATTTTCAAACTTCAGCGATCTTGTTGCCGGATCCGGGTTCAAAGTGTTTGCTGAGAATGTTGCGAAGGGCGGAGTCGTTGCGGGCTTTACGGTTCCCGGAGGAGCGAGCTACACACGGAATCAAATGGACAATCTTGTCGACTTCACAAAAGCGTTGGGCGCAGGGGGATTGGCATATATCAAAGTGACGGAAAAAGGGGCTGAGTCGGCAATTGAAAAATTTCTCGGCAAGGATCTGTTGACGAAAATCTGCGATCGTGCAGGAGCAAAAACCGGCGATCTCGTCTTGCTCGTCTCCGATCTCTGGCAGAAAACGTACACCATTCTCGGAACACTTCGGACTGAGATGGCAAAGCGGTTGAACATGATCGACGAATCGAAACACAGCCTTCTCTGGGTCGTGGATTTCCCTATGTTCGAATACTCGGAAGAGGAAAAGCGCTACGTCGCGATGCACCATCCATTTACCGCCCCGAAAGTAGAAGACCTTCATTTGTTGGACTCCGATCCATCGAAGGCACGCGCAAGGGCGTACGACCTGGTGCTGAACGGAAATGAAATCGCCGGAGGGTCGATCCGTATTCATACCCCGGAACTTCAAAACAAGGTTTTTGGTTTGCTCGGCATCGAACCGGATGAAGCGAGAGCAAAATTCGGATTTATGCTCGACGCGTTTCGCTACGGCGCACCGCCGCACGGCGGAATTGCCTTTGGCCTCGACCGGATCACCATGCTTCTGACGGGAGTAAAATCTATACGCGATGTCATCGCGTTTCCGAAAACAAGCAGCGGCATGTCGTTGATGGATGATTCACCTTCCGAAGTCGATAAGAAACAATTAGACGAGCTGCATATACGGTTAAAATAATATTTTTAAGAGGCGGATACACGAAGGCGATCAGTTTCTCTCTTCGGCATCTTGGCGGTTCGGATCACAACCGATGAAGCAATCAATCCGTATAGCAAGCGGTCAGGGTTTTTGGGGAGATCTCCAAACTGCACCCGTCGACCAGGTGAGAAACGGACCCGTCGACTATATGATGATGGACTATCTTGCAGAAGTTACGATGTCCATCCTGCAGAAACAAAAGATGAAGGACCCGAACCTCGGGTACGCAAAAGATTTGGTACCGTTGTTTGAGGAGATTCTTCCCGATATCGTAAAGAAGAAAATAACTGTGATCACGAACGGCGGCGGCGTCAATCCGATCGCGTGCCGCAATGCGATCTTCGCGGTGGCCGATAAATTAAGAATCAAAAATCTCAAGGTTGGAGTTGTTCTTGGCGACGATATTCTTGGACAAATTGATGCTCTCGCTGCCCAAGGGATCAAACTTGACAACATGGAGACGGGGGAGAGACTTGAGTCCGTTCGCTCTAACGTTATCAGTGCGAATGTTTACTTTGGCGCCTTCCCGATTGTTGAGGCGTTGCGGCAAGGCGCCCAGATTGTCATTACCGGCAGAACTACCGATACCGGACTTACGCTGGCGCCGATGATCTATGAATTCGGCTGGTCGGATTCCGATTGGGACAAACTCGCAGCCGGGACAGTGGCGGGGCATATTCTGGAATGCGGAGGCCAGACGAGCGGCGGAAATTTTTCAGCGGACTGGAAGTCTGTCCCCGATTTGGCGCATATCGGATTCCCTATTGCTGAGGCCGGCCCTGACGGGACAGTCGTCATAACGAAGCATGACAGGACCGGTGGGCTTGTTTCCAGTGCTTCGGTCAAAGAACAGTTAGTGTATGAGATCGGCGACCCTAAAAACTACATTACTCCCGATTGCATTGCCGACTTCACAACTATTCAGCTGAAAGACACTTCACTCGACCGGGTTGAAGTGAGCGGCGTAAAAGGAAAACCGTCAACCGGGTTCTATAAAGTTTCGATGTCCTATTTTGACGGCTACACTGCATTCGGGACATTGACCTATGCCTGGCCCGACGCGCTCGAGAAAGCGTCGAAAGCGGACCAAATTCTTCGCATCCGGCTTTGCGATCTGCGCTTGAATTTTGATGAAATCAGAACTGAATTTCTCGGTTACGATTCCTGCTTCGGTCCCCTTTCGAAAAACACCGGTACATTGAACGAGGTGGTGATGAGAGTGGGCGTACGGAGCCGCGACAAAGAAGCGGTCAACCGGTTTTCAAAAGAAATTGCGCCGTTGATTCTTACGGGACCGCCTTCGGTCACCGGTTTTGCCGGTGGAAGGCCTAAGCCGAGCGAGGTGATCGCATATTGGCCGGCGTTGATCCCGAAAACAGCGGTGACTCCAAAAGTCATAGTGGAACAACATTGACCATCCAACTTATTCAAATTGCACACGCCCGGTCGGGCGACAAGGGAGACACGGGTAATGTCGGAGTGATTGCTCGTAAGCCGGAATATTATCCTCTCCTTGAAAAATATTTGACTGTTGAGAGAGTCCAAAGCCATTTTGCCGGAATCTGCCGGGGAAAAGTAGAACGCTACGAACTTCCAAACCTGGGAGCGCTGAATTTCCTTCTCCATGAATCGCTCGGCGGCGGCGGAACTCGCTCACTGAAGAACGACGCGCAGGGAAAGACACTCAGCAGCGTTATGCTCCGGATGGAATTGGAAATAACTGAATCGATTTAATTGCAGGACATCCAATGTTTGAAGAATCAAAATCTCAATTGAAATCGTCCATCGAACGCCTCGACAAGCTCCGGGGGTTTCTTTGACCTCGACACAAAAGAGAAAAAAGTTGCAGAACTGCAGGGTAAATCATCGGCATCCGGTTTTTGGAACGATAATGCTGCCGCTCAGAAAGTGCTGCAGGAAATCAATCAGCATAAGCAATGGGTCGATCAGTGGGGAAAGATCAAAACTCTCATTGACGATGCCCGGACGTTGATCGAACTTGCCGAAGAATCAAAAGACGAATCTTACCAGAAAGACATCACCGCAGAAATTTCAGTCATTGCGCAGGCTCTTGCCGACCTTGAGTTCAAAAATATGCTCAGCGGCATCGACGACCATCGAAACGCTATTCTCAATATTCATTCCGGCGCAGGCGGAACGGAATCGCAGGATTGGGCGGACATGCTTCTTCGAATGTACATCCGATGGTGTGAAAATAAAAAATATAAAGTTTCGCTCGTGGACCGGCTTGACGGCGACGGTGCCGGAATCAAGAGCGCGACGATCGAAGTCGTCGGCGATCACGCCTTCGGATATCTGAAAGCGGAAATCGGCGTTCACAGGCTTGTCCGAATTTCACCGTTCGATGCGAACAAACGGCGGCACACTTCATTTGCTTCCGTCTTTGTCTATCCGGAGATTGATGACGACGTCGAAATTGAGATTAATCCGGCGGATGTTGAAATGGACACCTACCGAGCCGGCGGCAAAGGAGGGCAAAACGTCAACAAGGTTGAAACCGCAGTTCGGCTGCGCCATATTCCTTCCGGCGTTGTCGTCGCCTGCCAGGAGGAACGTTCGCAATTTCAAAACAGGGAACGGGCGATGAAAATGCTCAAGTCGCGCCTCTACCAAATACGCCGCGAAGAGGAAGAAGCTCGCTTGGCCGTCATCGAAGGAACGAAAAAGAAAATCGAATGGGGGAGCCAAATCCGGTCATACGTCTTCCATCCTTATAATATGGTAAAAGATCATCGAACGGACGTTGAAACGAGCGACGTTCATGCAGTGATGGACGGCGACCTCGACAAATTCATCAAGGGGTACCTTATGATGTTCGGCGGAAAATAACTCATTTAAAAAAACTCAGCCTCCGATGCCGTACACATCTTTTATAGCCAGACGATATCTAAAACTGGAACGCGGCTCGGGGAAACGAGGATTTATTTCATTTCTCACCTTCATTGCCGTCGCTGGAATTACGCTCGGCGTTGCGGCTCTCATCATTACACTTACCATTCTCGCCGGTTTTG
>CAZXQG010000006.1:0-106917 GCA_964642725.1 uncultured Chitinophagaceae bacterium | reverse complement strand
CTTCAGGCTTGGGCTCGACTTTGGCTTCAGGCTTAGGCTCGACTTTGGCTTCAGGTTTAGGCTCGGCTTTGGCTTCAGGTTTAGGCTCGGCTTTGGCTTCAGGCTTAGGCTCGACTTTGGCTTCAGGCTTAGGCTCAGCTTTGGCTTCAGGCTTAGGCTCAGCTTTGGCTTCAGGCTTAGGCTCAGCTTTGGCTTCAGGCTTAGGCTCGGCTTGGGTTTCAGGTTTAGGCTCGACTTTGGCTTCAGGTTTAGGCTCGGCTTTGGCTTCACCTTTCCGAATCTCCCGTTCCGCCTGACTCCAATCCTGACTCGCAGAATCGCTCTTGCGGCCTTGCTGCTCGTACAGTTCATAAGCGCGCTTTGCGATCAGCGGCGTCAAACCGGACGATGTCTTGGCTTTGACTTCAGCCTTGTCCTTCTCTTTTAGAAGTTCCTCGACGCCTTTTTGCAGCGACACTAGATAATCTGCGATGCTCCACGCCACCTTTTGCCCATTCGTCGTAAGTTCGATGCCGCTGATCAGGTCTGGTGCGGTCTCGAATCGGATATGGATTTCAGCCGAGAAGGTTTCGTTGAGCGCATTTTGTATCGCCGCTCGTTGCTCCGGAGGCAGGTCGAACGCGCTGCGTACGAGCGCTGGGTTAGACGCTTTCTTAAGGGCTTCGCCGAGGCCTGCTTTCGCCTGGCTGTCCATCTCTCGCAAGCGGCGGGTGAACACTTCACCCAGGCGTTCTTCCAGACTCACCGTGGCGAGATCCGTCAGCGCCTTTCGTGTGATGGCAAATACTTCCTGCTCTGTCCGGCGGCTGATTTCTTGATGGATGTTATGTTCTTCGTTTCTCAAAGCTTCTTGCCGCTTTGAACTCAAAGCATCGGCGGCATTCCGCGCTTCGTCGAGGAGGCGTTGACGTTCGGCGCTTGCTTCGTCCGTCGCTTTTTTTAAAAGCGCGGCACGTTGCTGGTCGAACTCCTCGTTTTTGTGTTTGAACTCGTCGCTCTCCTTCTGGGCTTCTGCCTTTTTCTTGTCGGCGTTCGCGAGTTCTGTGGCGATCCGTTTCTCTCGCTCATTGATGGCGTGGAGGATTGGCTTGTAAAGAAATCGCTTCATCAACCATACCAGAATGAGAAAGTTGAGCGCCTGCGCTCCGACTGTGAACCAATCGATTAACATAGGTCTACTTTCCAGTGGCTTGGGTGATGACGTGGTTCCAGAACGGGTTGGCGAAGATAAGAATCATCGATACCACAAAACAGTAGATCGCCGTGGACTCGATCATCGCCAGACCCACGAACAAAGTCCGGGTGATGGTTGCGGAGGCATCAGGTTGTTCGGCCAGCGAGCTCAGCGCCGTCGCAACCGCCTTCCCTTCCGCCAGGGCGGGCCCCATAGTGCCGAACCCGGTGGTAATACCGGCGATGACAATTGATGCAACCGCGATAATAGTCATGTTGTCCATAAGATCTCCTTTTGATGTCGAATTTCATGTTTCAATGTGTTGCCTCTGGTTCCGGTTTGGGTTTGCTGACTCGTGTAGCGGCCGCAATGTAAACCGCTGCCAAAATACTGAAGATGTAGGCCTGCACCATGCCAGTGAGCAGACCAAGCAGCGTCATAATGATCGGAAAAATGAAAGGCATAACGGTAAGAAGAATTGCGACAATCATCGCTCCGCTCATCATGTTGCCGAAAAGACGAACGGCCAGGGCCAGTGTACGCGAAAGTTCGCTGATGATGTTGAACGGCAGCATGACGATCGTCGGCTTCATATAGGACTTGAGATAGTTGCCTACCCCTTGTTCCTCAATTCCGAAGAACGGCACTGCGACAAACACGCAGAGCGCGAGTGCAGCCGTGGTCGAGAGGGAGCCGGTCGGCGGCTCATAGCCGGGAATGACGGTACAGATGCTGGCTGTGGCGAGGAACAGAAAGAGCGTCCCCAGAAAGGCGAGATATTTCTGCGGCTGACTCAGGCCCACTTCTTCAATTTGTTTCTGAATGCTTGTGACGACGATTTCTACAAGATTCTGCCAGCGAGAATGTGTCAGACCGGTGGAAAGTTTGCGCGTGATGATTTTTGAACCGACGGCCAGCACGAGCATCAGTCCCCACGTAAACACAATAGTGCCGTTGAGTTTAACAATGCCGTGTTGCCAGAAGATCATCTCATCGGTGCTAAGATGCATGGCCGGCCTCCTGTGACAAGTGAGTTGACTTTTCAGCCGCACGAGTAAATCCCATCACGATTGGGCGCGCCACGACAAATCCGAGGAGAGAGATCAGCAGCCGCTCCCAATGACCGTGCGCGATAAAAAAGAAACCAGCCAGAACGATGCTTGTCCGCATCAACAGGCTGACGAAGAACCAAAGCGCCGACCGGTTGGACGAAACCACTTTCTGAACCGTCCACCAAAGGCCGCCAAAAAAAATCGCGCCGAGCAAAATACCGGCCACCAATGAGAGCACCAGACTCAAAGTTTCATCCATCATTATCCTCCTGTCCATCTTGCATTTCTTTCTCTTCCTTGGCCACCCAATGCCAGGCGTTTAAGCAGCCGATAACCAGTCCGATGAAAAGCAGCGTTAGGGTCCAGGAAAGGTTTCCTGGATGGCGATTGTCCAGCCAGATACCGAGCGCTGCACCAAGCAGCGTCGGAACCACCACCGACCAGCCGATGAGTCCCATCATCCCTAATCCAAACCAGACGCCCTGTTTGGAGCGTTCCGCCTTGAGCTTGCGTGCTGCCTTGGCGCCCACCTCTTGGCTGAATGTAGTACGGTTTTTCTCTGCTTCGACTTCCGGTTTTTCATTCATGGTGGAACTCCGCTAAGCGACTGATGAATCCGCTCTCCATTTTCGCCATCACCGAGCGGACATTCTCCTCCCGATCGTTAAGGTTCAAAAATTCACGGTCCACCGCCTCACGCAATTGGCCGAGGTCGGTCCCGCCGATCGCATTGCGAACGGAAACGAACACATCCATGCCGGTCTTGACCAGCACTCCTTCATCGACGGCCACGTACACTTCCTTCTCCCCTTCATTTTCGTAGATGAGAATCCCGGGCGCAAGCGCAGCAACGCAGTCTAGCCGGTGCGGCAAAAGTCCAAACGAACCCTCGCGGCCTTCCGCAACGACGCGTGAAACGCCGTTTTCCTCTGCAAAGATTTCGAACGGCAAGAGAATTTTAAGATGCATGAGAGCCTGCTGCATGTTCGACCTCCGGTTTAGGTCTCGGGTCGGCTTTTACTTCAGGGTTGGGCTGAGACTTCGCCTGCGGTTCAGGCTCAGCCTTAGGCTTGGCATCGGGGGCAGTTTCCGGATCGGCCTTCGCAGCATGTTTGAACCCCGGTTCGGCCTTTGCATCCGGTTTGTTCTTCGGGACCTTTTTCTTTGCCTCGTCAATCGCCCCGATCATATAGAGTGCGCTTTCCGGATAGTCTTTGAATTCATCTCGCAGGATGCGTTCGCAGCCGTCGAGCGAGTCTTTGAGGCTGACGAGTTTTCCCTTGATCCCGCTAAACTGTTCGGTGGCGAAAAACGGCTGTGTAAGGAATCGCTCCAACCTCCGAGCGCGCGCTACCACTTTGCGGTCGTCAGGCGATAGCTGCTCCAACCCGAGCATGGCGATGACGTCTTTGAGATCTTCATACTGCGCGAGTGTCTTCCTGATTTCCTGCGCCAGGAGATAATGTCGTTCGCCGACGATTCCGGTCGTAGCCATTTTGGAGCTCGATTGGAGCGGATCGATAGCCGGGTAAAGTCCTTCACTCGCCCGTTTGCGTGAAAGCACGATGGACGCCGAGAGATGTGAAAACGTGTGCACTGCAGCGGGGTCGGTCAAATCGTCCGCCGGCACATACACCGCCTGAATGGATGTGATCGCTCCGGCATCGGTGTTGGCGATGCGCTCCTCCAGCCGCGACAACTCCGTGCCCATCGTCGGCTGATAGCCCAGACGCGACGGCATCTGCCCCATCAAGCCGGACACCTCCATGCCGGCCTGGATGAAACGAAAAATATTATCGATCAGCAGCAGCACATCACGATGTTCATCGTCCCGGAAATACTCGGCCATCGTCAACGCTGCGTGCCCTACGCGAAATCTGCTGCCCGGCGGCTCGTTCATCTGCCCGAACACCATTACCATATTCTGTAGTACGCCCGCTTCCTTCATGTCGCGGTAAAGTTCCTCTCCTTCACGGCACCGTTCGCCTATCCCGCAAAAAATACTTACGCCTTCCTGATGCCCGATCATATTGTGAATCATTTCAGCAAGCAAAACTGTCTTCCCGACGCCCGCCCCGCCGAACAGACCCGCCTTGCCGCCGCGCTCGAGCGGCATCAGCACATCGATCACCTTGATCCCCGTCTCGAAGATCTCAGATTTTGTGGAACGCCGTGCTAACGGCGGCGGGGCTCGATGGACTGTCCGCCATTGGACATCCGTCGGCGCAGCTTTGCGGTCGATGGCGTTCCCGAACACGTCGAACATTCGCGAGAGAATTCCCTTGCCGACCGGCGCCTTCAACTGCCCGCCCGTATCTTCCACCGCCGTGCCGCGGGCGAGACCTTGCGTGGGAGTTAACGCGATTCCGCGCACGCGATGCGCGTCGAGCTGAGCTAAAACCTCGATGGCAATTTTTCCATCCTTCGCGTGCAATAGCGAATAGATAGGCGGCAAATGCGCGTCGAACCGTATATCTACAACACTGCCGCGCACCGCAACTACGGTACCGAGATTCAATACGTTGCTTTTGCTCTGCAAGCTGCCTTCGCTCATATTAGATTTTCCACGTTAATCCGCTCTGGAACTTTCTCTTTGGGACACGGAGAACAATGTCGAGAACGCCACACAAGATTCAAGCCTTCGAAATTCCGGAATTGTTGTATCTTTCGATCTCAGCTTTTGTTGGAAAGCCGGGGTAAAGCATCTTCGATTAAACGGCGCAGCTTAATAAGTTCTTGCTGGATATCTTGAATTGACTTCTGTCGTGCAATCTCCGGCTTTAGATCTTTGGCATCGCGGTCAATGAGAAATGTTGCAAAGAGGGCTGTGAGATAACCAAACATCCCTGCCGCGTAGACAGATATTCCAAGGCAGAGAATTCGCCCGCCCGGCGTCTTTATTGAATAGGCCGAACCAATGTTCGTCATCTGCATAGCCGTCCACCAAAGAGCCCTCGGATACGTGTGGATACTTTGCGGATCATCGGAGATTCCCTCGAAATGGAGTATGCCTGCAGCTCCGCCGAAAATCACTACGAATGTTAATGCGAGCGCATAACCGGCACCGCGGCGTCCAAGGGCGCGACGAAGGGAGCGCATTCCCTGGTCAGCTGAAGCGAAAATCCAAATCACCTGCATGCCGAACGTCGCGGTCAGCGCACGAACCAGAGGGAAGGGCTGCAAGAGGGGAAAAAATCGGAGCACAGAGATAACAATAGCTAAAACAAAGAGCCAATTCTTTTTGAGAAATGATTTTCGATTCGCAACAGTCGCCAGGCGCGCGGTGAAATAGAAAATAAACACGATCCAAATACCCGTGCCAAAATCTGATAGCACCGTGGTCGTGCCATAAACGAGCTCGGCGATAAGTATGCAGAACCAGACAAAACTGAGGAGCAGCATCGGCAGCTCAAGCTTTTTCGCGAGCGCCAAAAGCATCGGATATTTCGGTGCATTGATGTTCATCGATTTGTCCAGAGAGAATTTTTGTTCTATCATACCTTACACCGTTAAAGCCATAATATCATGATGATGCCTCGCCATCACAGCATTGCATTCGCCGTGGGCGAGACTTAGAGTAGATCGCATTGCGATTCCGCAAACACGATGCGCCTCAAATTGAGCAATCCGGGTTTCCGCTATTTTCCGAGAGTCACTGGCGGCCGGCCGCGAAACCGCATCGAGAAGTCGTCTGTCATCACGTAGATGATCATTCCCCCGATCATTATTACTACGGCAACCCATACTCGCCAATCGCGATGGGCATGCTTCCAAGAAGGACGACGGTCGTTATGAACTCTGTCGTTTTCCGGCGCCTGATGTGAATGGTGACTCTGTTCATTTTCATTCATTGGTCTATCGCTTTCCTGATTTCTTTTTCGGTTCTCCGTGTCCATCCGCTTCGATCATCCGCGAATTGGACCCCAAATACTATTGAGTACCTTCTGGAACGGATTATTTTTTTTGCCCTTAATTTCGTTAGGCCCGTCTTCCGTGAGCTGTTCAAGCGCTTCGGCTTCACTACCGCCGTCCGGCGGCGTTTCCATTTTTTTCCCCGCTTCTGCTGAAGGAAGGGGCTTCGATCCCGGACTATCATTCGGCTTGTTGGTATTCGGTTCCATCGTATGCATTCTTCTTTCTTTGCTATGCCTCAGGTTTCATGAATTGATAGATTCTTGATTTACTTTTCTTTCGTCGCGGTGTATTTCTGACCGCGCACAGCCCGGTTGTATCCCGCTCAATGTTACAGACTTCGCTTCTTTATTCGTGATCGCTCCACTTCCAATTCCGGATTTCCGGCAAGTCCTCGCCGTGTTTATCGATGTACTGCTTGTGTTCGATGAGCTTGTCCTGCATCATCTGCTTCAAGTAAACTCCCTTGTTGCCCAACTGAGGCAGGCGGTCAATCACATCCTGCACCAGATGGAAGCGGTCCAGATCGTTCTGCACTCTTATGTCGAAAGCCGTCGTAATCGTCCCCTCTTCCTTGTAGCCTCTGACGTGGAGGTTCCGATTTGTCCGGCGATACGTCAACCGGTGGACGAGCCATGGGTATCCGTGGAAGCCAAAGATGATGTGTTTGTCTTTCGTGAAGAGCGAGTCATAATCCGTTTCACTCAATCCGTGCGGATGCTCGCTTGCAGACTGTAACTTCATCAGGTCAACCACATTGACCACACGGATTTTCAGATCGGGCAAATGTTTGCGAAGAATGGAAACGGCGGCCAGGATTTCCATCGTCGGCGTGTCTCCGCAGCAAGCCATGACCACGTCCGGTTCCGCGCCTTGGTCGTTGCTGGCCCATTGCCAGATGCCAATTCCTTCCGTGCAATGAACAACTGCGGCGTCCATAGTCAGCCATTGCGGGAGCGGATGTTTGCCTGCAACCACCACATTAACGTAATGCCGACTCCGCAAGCAGTGATCAAAGACCGACAACAGACAGTTGGCATCGGGGGGAAGATAAACGCGCACGATGTCGGCTTTCTTGTTGACAACATGGTCGAGAAAGCCGGGATCCTGATGCGTGAAACCGTTGTGATCCTGCTGCCAGACATGGGACGCGAGCAGATAGTTCAGCGATGCAATTTTCCGCCGCCAGGGGAGTTCCAACGTTACCTTCAGCCACTTAGCGTGCTGACTGAACATCGAGTCGACGATGCGAATGAAAGCCTCATAGCTGTTGAACAGGCCATGACGCCCGGTCAGCAGATATCCTTCCAACCAACCCTCGCATTGATGCTCGCTGAGCATCGAGTCGAGAACGCGTCCGGCGGGTGCGAGGAATTCATCGTTCTTTTCTTCCCGGGCATCCCACTGACGGTTGGTGACCTCAAAGACAGCGCCCAAAAGATTGGAGAGCGTCTCGTCGGGACCGAAGATGCGGAAGTTATGTTGATCCTGGTTCAGCTTGACGACGTCACGCAGAAATTTACCCAACACGAGCGTATCCTGGCCGTCAACGGCGCCGGGCGAAGGCACATTCACCGCGTGGACATGGAAGTCCGGCATTCGAAGATCGCGAAGGAGTGTTCCGCCGTTGGTGTGGGGATTGGCGCCCATCCGCCGGTCGCCCTTCGGTGCAAGCTCGGCCAATTCAGGTATGAGCCGGCCATTCTTATCGAACAACTCTTCTGCTTTATAACTTTTCATCCAGCCTTCAAGCTGCTTGAGATGATCGGGATGATCGGAATCCACAAGCAACGGCACCTGGTGCGATCGGGACGTTCCCTCCACTTGTAAACCATCGACGACTTTCGGTCCCGTCCAACCTTTGGGTGACCTAAGAACGATCATTGGCCAGCGCGGCCGAGTGGTGTCGTTCTTGCTCCGTGCATTGCTTTGAATTTGCCGAATGCTCTCGATGACCTCTTCCAAAATCCCGGCCATACGTTGATGCATCGTTTCCGGTTCATCACCTTCCACAAAATAAGGCGTCCAGCCGCAGCCTTGAAGAAATTTCTCCAACTCCTCATGTTCGATGCGGGCCAGAACCGTTGGGTTATTGATCTTGTAACCGTTAAGGTGCAGGATCGGCAGCACGGCTCCGTCGGTAATCGGGTCGAGAAATTTGTTGGACTGCCATGCCGTAGCGAGAGGGCCTGTTTCCGCTTCGCCGTCGCCGATGACGCAGGAGACGATCAGATCGGGATTATCGAACGCAGCTCCGAAGGCGTGGCTGAGCGAGTACCCCAGTTCACCCCCTTCATGGATCGAACCCGGCGTCGTCGGCGCAACATGACTGGAAATCCCGCCGGGAAAGGAAAACTGCATAAACAGTTTTTTCATTCCGTCTTCGTCCTGGCTGACGTTCGGGTAGATTTCACTGTAGGAGCCTTCGAGATACGTATTGCCCACCAATGCCGGTCCGCCATGACCGGGACCGGCGATGTAGAACATATCGAGGTCATACTTTTTAATGACCCGGTTCAAATGCACATAAATAAAATTCTGCCCCGGCGTCGTGCCCCAGTGCCCGACTACCAGCGGCTTCACATGTGATAATTTTAGTGGCTGCTTCAGCAGCGGATTGTCGTAGAGATAGATCTGACCTACCGACAAATAGTTCGCGGCACGCCAGTAGGCATCCATCTTGCGGAGCAATTCCGGGGAGAGAGTTTTTGTCATCATGATATAAATATCCTTCTTTGTCACTCTTGTCTAAAATGCAACAGGAATATTCTTCTATTTACTACTTGTTACTTTCTTTGATCGTCCAAAGAAAGTAACCAAAGAAAAGACGCCGAAATCGAACACACGTGATGGCTTTCCCCGCGCCTGCCATCGATTTCAGCCCTTCCATCCCTTCACTCTCTCTTTGGCTGAAATCGAAACACACGTCATCACTTCCCCCCGCACCAGCCGCGATTTCGGTTTCCCGCCCGCGTGGAACTTGCATTGCACAACATTGGGGGCTTGCTCCAACGGTTTTCATTCAATCCGTACATTTCTAATTGAATTTTGCCCTTTTTTGCTCTTGATAATATGTCTTGCACATCTCTGTTTTCTTATCCAAGTTTAAGTATGCGGCACACCGAGCGCGCGATCATCTGTTCTTCATCCGTGTGAATGACACGAACCGTCACCCGGCTGTCATCCGTGGAAATCACATCTGCAGTTTCCGCATTGCGCGACTCATTAAGTTCGACACCGAGAAAGCTCAGCCCATCACAGATGTGTGCACGGACGGGCGGCGCATTTTCGCCGATGCCTCCTGCAAAGACAAGCGTGTCTAATCCGCCTAACGCCGCCGCGAATGCGCCGATCCATTTCTTGACCTGATAGCAAAATAACGCGACCGCTTCGGCCGCCCGCACGTCCTTCGTTTCAGCGTCGAGCAGGTCGTGCATGTCGGAACTGGTTTCAGAAATGCCGAGGAGGCCGGAATCGTGATTGATCAAATTATTGAACTGTTTGAGTGACAGATTCTCTGACTTCATCATGTACCATGCAACGCCCGGATCTAAATCGCCGGGCCTGGTACCCATTGTCAGCCCGCCGGCAGGCGTGAAACCCATGCTGGTGTCAATGCTTTTTTCTTCGTGAACGGCTGCCAGGCTCGCCCCATTCCCAAGATGAGCCAGTATCACGCGCCCTTGTGCAACTTTCTTGCCGGCAACACGAGCGAGCTCTTGGATGAGATATGCATAAGACAATCCGTGAAAACCGTATCGGCGGATTCCCATTGCATCGAAGCGGCGGGGAATCGGAAGCAACTTGGCCACGCGGGGCATCGAGCAATGAAACGCCGTGTCAAAACATGCTACCTGGGGAAGTTTCGGATGGCGTTTGCGAAACGCTTCTATCAATTCAATCTCGGCTGGTAAATGATCCATATCGTACGGGCTGATGCGGTGCAGTTCATCCAACAATTCCTGCGAGATGTATTCAGGTTGAGTGTGTTCCATACCATGAACAACCCGATGTCCCATCGCCTTCACTGAAGAAAAATTTCCCTGCTGTTCAAGCCAATCGATCAGAAATTCCGCCGCAGACTGATGGTCCGATGCGTCAATCTTGAGGCTGTCTTTTCGATTCTCGTTCTCGTCGTTGAAAGTCAGCGTCGAATCTTTCAGACCTATTCTATCTATTTTCCCGTGAAGCAAACGCATTGGAGCTTCGTTAATCTGATACAGCGCAAACTTGATGCTCGACGAGCCGCCGTTGATCGTCAGGATGAGCGCGTCATCGGGCTTCATTGATGGTTCCTTTATCATACTGCAATCCGAACGAAGCCAGTTTTACGCACGTCGATTTATAGTCCGTATGAAGAATGCTTCGAATCCCTAAGCCTTCCGCAACCTCGACGAACATTTGAGTGTTTTCGATGTAGACTACCTGATTGGCCGGAACCCGCACGGTGTCGAGTGCAACACGAAAGATATCCTGATCGGGTTTTCGCAAACGAACAAAGCAGGAGGAAATAAAAAAATCCACGAAACCATCCAGCTTGAACTTGCGAATCCGATACTCATTGAATTCTCGCCCTTCGTTGCTGACTACGACAATCTTCAATCCATATCGTGCCTTAAGGCGTCGGATTAATTCGATCATTCTAGGATATGCTTTCGACTGAGCGAACATGAATTCCCGAAACTGAGCCCGAGTAAACGACCGCTTCTCGTAAAACACCATCCGATCTAAAAATTGGTCGAGTGTCAACTTTCCGTTCTCATAGGTGTCGAGGGCTTGGGAATGCCGTTCTTTCAGATCTGCCACATCGAGATTAAACGTCTTTGCCGCCAATGTACTGGCCCCATGACTCCATCCGTCGGTGAGCAGGACTCCGCCGATATCCAGAAACAACGTCGTAATTTCTGTTGAGCGTTTCATGACTGTTCCAGAGTTTCTGTTTTCATGCCGGTTGGGTTCCCAATTCCTGAATCGTGCGCAGGAAAGTTATGACATCTTCCCGGCTTAACATGCCGATGACGTGTTGATCCTTCGTAACGGGCAGCTGGTTCACTCCATCGCGATCCATCTCCTGTAGGGCAACCGAGAGTTCGGCATCAGGATCGATGCGTTTTAACTCTTCCAACGGAAGCATGACCTGAGCGGCACTTGTCCTCACCCACTCGTTCCGCGGCACTCCCTTGATCCGGTGAAGCGTCACCAAACCTACCGTGTCCTCACCGCGCCTGACCAGATAGCACCGTTGGCCGCTGTTGAGAATGTGTTCGTCAATTAACTCCTGGATGGTCAAGTCTGCGGAAACTACCGGGCAATGCGTGCTCATGGCTTGTGAAACTTTATGCCCTGACAGCAAACTACGAAACATTACTTGCTGCACTTGCGCGGAAGCAGCGCTGTCGAGAAACCATCCGATAAACGCAATCCAGATTCCGCCGCCGAAATTGCCGGTGAACATCTGCCAGATGCCGGCAAAGATAAGCATGAACGCAAAGAACCGGCCGACATTTGCTGCGATGAGGGTTGCCCGGCGCATATTTCCCGAGATCGCCCACACGACTGCCCGGAGCACGCGACCGCCGTCGAGCGGATATCCAGGGATCAGATTGAACAGCACGAGAGCCACGTTGATGTAGGCCAGGTACCTTGCCAGTCCTAAGAGAGGTTCAGAACCCGCTACCAGGAACTGCACGATGCAAAAAAATCCTGCAAGGACAAGACTCACAAGAGGCCCCGCGAGCGCAATGAGAAAATCGGCAATGGCGCTGGGCGGTTCTGCACCGATCTGCGCGACACCTCCGAAGAGGAAGAGGTTTATGCTGCGGACCGGAACTTTGTACTGCAGCGCCACAACTGAGTGCCCCAACTCATGTAGCAGCACGCTTGCAAACAGCATGATGGCCGTCGTCGCGCCCATGAACCAGCACAAAGCGTGCGACCAGTCTTTGAACTCAGAAGGATAGTAACTGACTGCCAGCATCCACGTGAGAAGTAAGAAGATCACAAACCACGAGTAGTCCAGACCAATCTCAATGCCTAGTATCTTTCCCAACGGAATGTTTTGTCGAGTCACAATCGCTCTCCTCGTTGATCATTCATAGACATCAGCCTTGTTTTTGACTTCGATTTCCTTTTCCTGAACATGCCTGCCTTGCGCAATTCACCGTATTAAATCTTATCACCGATGCCATAGGATTCGTGCGTCCTCCAATGGGATTGCAACGCCGTCACAGTGCGGTAGTACTCGCGCCGTATAGTCAGCTTGTGGCCGGCCCGCAGAAACAGCAGCGCTGTAAACGTGTCTGCCCGGCGCTGTATCCAGTTCGCGAACGCGCTGCATCTCTTGCCGCACAGGAGCGCCGTCGTTGATCCCATCGGCGTACAACTCAACTTTGACCGCATTCGGATCCAGGTTGCTCAAATAGATCTCAACATTGAAGATGTGACGTTCAGCATCGGTTGTTACCTTCACATCGCCGAAGTGCATCGCAGGCCAGTGCTTATTCATACTTTGCTGCCATTCGATGATTTTCTTTCCGCCCGCGCCCTTGTTTGCACTGCGCCTTTTGTAGGCAAGAGCAGCCGGAAGATAGTGTTGTTCAGTATATTCGCGCACTGTGCGATTGGCGGAGAAACGCGGTGCTAAACGCGCCATGCTTTCGCGCATGCGTTTAATCCATGCGGTCGGGATACCGCTCTTGTCTCGAGCATAAAACTCGGGGATAACTTCCTGCTCGAGCACGTCGTAGAGTGCGTCTGCTTCCACGGCATCCCAAGCGGGATCATTGCCATGTTCCTTGCCGTCACCAATTGCCCAACCTACTTCAGGCGTGTATGCTTCCGCCCACCAGCCGTCCAATTCCGAGAGATTGATGCCGCCGTTGACAAGAACCTTCATGCCGCTCGTTCCACATGCCTCCCACGGCCGCCTGGGGGTATTGATCCACACATCTACTCCTTGAACAAGGTACTCGCTCAACAGCATGTCGTAGTCACCCAGGAAAATCACATGGCTGCGAACATCCGGCCGGCGGATGAAATGCATCCATTCCTGAATGAGGGCCTGCCCTTCATTGTCCGCAGGATGTGCCTTGCCGGCAAGGATGAGTTGAACCGGACGTTGAGAATTGGTGAGAAGGCGCAACAGCCGTTCCGGATCATGCAGCAGCATGTTGGGACGTTTGTAAGAGGTGAACCGGCGCGCAAACCCTAAGGTCAACGCGTTCGGATCGAACTGATGCTTAACTTCGTTCACCTCCTCTCGCGCTCCGCCCGAGGCAACCATTTGCTTTGTCAATCGTTCGCGAACGTATTCCACAAAAAAATTGCTGGCAGTGGTACGAAATTTCCAAAGCCTTGTATCAGAAATTTGTCGGATCTCCTGCTCCATTGTTTTCGTCGATCCCAGCCACCGGTCTTTCCCGCAGGCTTCCGTCCAAAGATCGTCCGCAGAAGCTGAATCCCACGTCGGCATGTGAACTCCGTTCGTCACATGTCTCACGGGCACTTCGATTGCTGGCCAGTGAGGAAAAAGAGGTGCAAAAAGGTTTCGACTTACTTCCCCGTGCAGCCGGCTCACGCCATTCACGGCACCGCTTCCCCGGATTGCCAGGTAGGCCATGTTAAAGCTCTCCGACGGATCATTCGGATCATGTCGGCCAAGGGCTAGCAAATCGTGGAAAGTAATACCGAGTTTCTGCCGGGCGTAACCGCCGAGGTACCGTTCGATGAGCGAGGGAGTGAAACGGTCAAATCCGGCTGACACAGCAGTATGCGTGGTGAAAAGATTCCCCGCTCGAGTAGCAGCCAGTGCAATTTCAAAAGGCTGACCAGTATCCTCCATGAAATTTCTTGCTCGTTCCAGCACAGCAAATGCAGCGTGACCTTCGTTCAGGTGACATACTTCCGGCTGAAAGCCGAGCGCACGGAGCAAACGCCATCCGCCGATCCCAAGCACCATCTCTTGCTTCAGCCGCAGTTCCGGCCCGCCTCCGTAGAGTTCGCTTGTGATGCTTCGATGAATGGGAGAGTTTGCGGCGTCATTGGTGTCGAGCAAGAAGAGCTTCACTCTGCCGACCTGCACCTGCCATGCACGCAGCCAAACCGAGTCTCCCGGTACCACGATCTCCAACCGCAGCCACTCGCCGTTCGCTTGTCGCAAAGGCGTGATCGGCAACTGTCCTGGGTCGTTATACGGGTAGAGGGCTTGTTGCGCTCCGTTCCCGTCGATGATTTGTCGAAAATAGCCTTGCTGATAGAGCAGCCCCACGCCGACGACGGGCACTCCCAAATCGCTGGCGGTTTTAAGTTGATCGCCGGCAACATTACCAAGTCCCCCAGAATAAATCGGAAGGGCTTCACTCAGCATGAACTCCATGCTGAAGTACGCCACACAGGTCAGGGGAGCCTGCGGATATTTTTGCTGAAACCACGCTTGTGCTTTGGCTGTTTGCTTCTTGGTCTTTACGAGGGTATTAATTTGTTTTCGGAACGCAGGATCAGCCAGCGCCGACTTTATCTTTTCTCTTGAGACCGTCTGGAGAACGTCCCAGGGATGATGTGTTAGTTCCCACAACACCGGATCAAGCCGCCTCCACACCTCGTCGGTGGCATGATTCCAGGACCAGCGCATATCCAGGGCCAGCTCCGCCAGCGAATCGAAGCCGTCGATATCATTGGGTAGAAGACTGTGTGCCGGCCGGCTCTCACTTTTCTGCTTGCTCATAGATTCTTCTTCAAATTTCTTCAACTCGTACCCCCGTTTTTGATTATCACTTTCAACGCATGTTCTTTTGCAGCGTTCGCGAAAGTGTCGTACGCCTTCATGATTTCCGATAACTTGAATCGGTGGCTCACGAGGTTCTTTGCATTGAGGTGTCCCGACTGAACCATCCTGAGCAGCAATGGCGTTGTGCCGGCATCTACCAGGCGAGTGGTGAGGGTGATGTTAGATGCCCAGAGCTTTTCTAAGTGAAGCTCGACCGATTTGCCGTGAACGCCCACATTAGCAATGTGCCCCCCCGACCCAATGATCTCTTGGCAGATGTTGAATGTCGCAGATATGCCGACAGCTTCTACCGCCACATCTACTCCAACGCCTTGCGTCAATGCCATGACCCGCTCCGCCGCCTTTCCGTCCGAGCTGTTCACAACCTGTGTTGCGCCGAATAATCGGGCAACGTGCAAACGGTTGTCGTCGAGATCGATCACCACTATTTCAGCGGGCGAGTAGAGTTGCGCCGTCAGTAGAACGGCAAGGCCAACAGGACCGGCGCCAACGATCGCCACGATGTCGCCGGGCTTCACATGCCCGTTCAACGTCCCGCATTCCAGACCGGTGGGGAGAATACAACTGAGCATGACTGCAGCTTCGTCATCAACATCGGGCGGCAGCAGATACAAACCAGTATCGGCAAAAGGAACTCTCACATATTCAGCCTGCGTACCGTCAATACTGTTGCCGAGAAGCCAACCGCCGATGCTACAATGCGAATACATCCTTTTCTTGCAGAAACTGCATTTGCCGCAGGAGGTAATGAGGGAGACGAGTACTTTGTCCCCTATGCGAAAGCCCAAAACGCTTGTCCCTACACCTTCAACAATTCCCACTCCTTCGTGACCGAGAATCCGTCCATCAGTGATTGTCGGTACGTCGCCTTTGAGAATGTGCAGGTCGGTCCCACAGATAGTGGTCGTGGTAATGCGTACAATGGCGTCCGTTGCCTCAATGATTTTTGGTTTTGGCCTATCCTCCAACGCCAGGTTATTCGGCCCGTGGAAGACAAGGGCCTTCATGGTAGTTATGTTATTGCCGCTGTCATCAGATTTTATCATCGTTTTTCTTTACCTAGGAGAAGCGCCATATAGTGCATTTTCTTAGTTGAGTGAATGATTGTTCATGATTTTGCATTCATTCTTTTTAGAATGGCATACGCAGCTATTGGCGTCGATTCCTGAACCGTGTTGGATTCTAAATCCTCCCTGAGGCTTGCGAGCAAATCGTTGAATCCATTCTCTTTCTGATTCCGCAACACATGATGTGCTCCTTGGCGCAAAAAAGCAGACTCCGATCCATCCCTGATCAACTGGCGTAATAGCGGCGGCCATGCTGCCTTTTTGAACTGTCTCAAAGCTTCGGCGGCGAGCCACGCCACATCACGGTCGCGGTCGTCGAGCACCCTTACCAATGTTGAAATTGCCCGAGCATCGCCGATCGCACCGAGTGCCTTCGCCGCTTCCCATCGAACATAATCCAGCCTTGATATCCGTAAAGCCTCAATGAGCGACGCGACCGCGGGCTTACCCAGAGTCACCAGTGTTTTCCTCGCCTTCAAGCGGGTCGCGCCGACATTGCTTGACAGCATATTCATGAGGAACTCTACGGATGTGCCGGTCCGTTTTTGTTTCGTCATAGGTTTTCTTTCAAAGAAATTGGCGCGGCAGAGATCTTTCCAAGAGCATTGTTCACGAGGCTCTCGGCTTCCTCCTGGATCCGGCGCAGATGATCTGCTCCCCGGAAACTCTCCGCATAAATTTTGTAAACATTTTCCGTCCCCGAAGGCCGGGCAGCGAACCAGCCATTCTCAGTTGCAACTTTCAACCCGCCTATTGGTGCGCCGTTTCCCGGCGCATGAGTGAGAATCGTTTCAATCTTTTCACCTGCCAACTCTGTGAACGATATATCCTGAAGGGAGAGATTTTTCAATATCTTTTTTTGCTCCGGCGTCGCAGGCGCGTCGACACGGTCGTACAAAGGTTCGCCGAGGTCGCGCGTGAGTTCGTTGTAGATTTCACCGGGGTCGCGGCCCATGCGGGCGGTGATCTCCGCAGCCAGCAGCGCCGGAATAATTCCATCTTTGTCGGTCGTCCATACGGTGCCATCCATGCAGGAGAATGATGCCCCCGCACTTTCTTCGCCGCCAAAACAGAGCGAGCCGCTCTGCAATCCATCGACAAACCATTTGAAGCCAACCGGCACCTCATAAAGATTCCGGCCCAGTTTTTTAACAACGCGATCGATCATCCGGCTGCTCACTACTGTTTTGCCGATCGCTGCTTCATTCCTCCAATTCGGACGGTGCTGGCAGAGAAAGAAGATGGCGGCCGAAAGAAAATGGTTTGGCGGCAGCAATCCCGCGCTTCGTGTAACGATTCCGTGCCGGTCATGGTCGGTGTCGCAAGCGAAGGCAATATCAAAACGGTCTTTCAAGCCGATCAAACTTTGCATCGCGTACGGCGACGATGGGTCCATACGGATCTGGCCGTCCCAATCCGCCGTCATGAAACGGAAAGTTGGATCGACGGCCTCGTTCACAACGGTCAGGTTCAATCCATATCGTTCAGCGATCGGCCCCCAGTAGTGGACACCGGCACCGCCGAGCGGATCGACCCCTATATGTATTTTAGCATCACGGATGATATTCATGTCGATCGCATTGCCGAGATCACTCACATAAGCCTCGAGGTAATTGTGCCGGTGCGTCGTACCGGCATGAATAGCTTTCTCAAAAGGAATTCTTTTGATGTACCGGAGGTCTCTCTCAAGAAACTCGTTCGACTTTGCTTCGATCCAGTCGGTGAGATCGGTTTCAGCCGGGCCGCCTTTTGGAGGATTGTACTTGAACCCTCCGTCATCCGGGGGATTATGCGAAGGCGTTATTATAATGCCGTCAGCGAGACCAGCGTTTCGATCACGGTTGTAGGAGAGGATGGCGTGAGAAATCGCCGGAGTCGGAGTATATTCATCCCCCTCTGCGATCATCACGTCGACTCCGTTAGCCGCTAGCACTTCAAGGGCAGTTGCATACGCCGGATACGATAATGCGTGGGTGTCTATTCCGAGAAATAGCGGCCCGTCGATTCTTAACCTCTTTCGATGAAGACAAATCGCTTGCGTTATCGCAAGAATGTGATCTTCGTTGAAGGCTTTCTTGAACGCAGAGCCCCGATGCCCGGAGGTACCGAATGCAACGCGCTGATCCGGCACTGAAGGGTCTGGGGACTCGGTGTAGTAGGCTGTGAGAAGCCGGGGGATGTTCACCAGCATTGAAGCTTCGGCCGGCTTTCCTGCAAAAGGACTTACTTTCATATCACTTCTCAATATCTTCGCGATATATTTTCATTTTGTCAGATCAATTTCTGCATTCTGAAATTAGTTTCCGCGTTGGGTATTAAAACCGGCTTCAGCGAAAATGGGGAAACCATGAGTAGTGGCCGAGGCCAAAAAACAACAGACAAATAAGCAATACCCAAAAGATTGTGTCGATAACCACTCTGCCTTCAGCATCGGCATTAGCCTTTTTTTCCGCGGCTCTGCGCCAGCGGCGAGTCCGGGGGCTGGCTGCTGTGAGAAGAAGTGAAACGAAGATTGCCATAAGAATAATGGGTAACCAGCCTATTCCCCACCATATCGGTCCAAAAGGAACGAGCCATACTCCTCCGGCCCACGCGAAAAGCGATACAACAACAAAAAACCAGAGGAAGCTGTCCCACGGACCTCTTGTGCCAAAAGCAAAGGAAACGATCCAAACAACAAACAGTCCAACGAACAACGCAACAATTAGATCAGCGATAAACATGCGATTCTCCTTTTTGCTTTACGTTTTACCCCCTACGGCTTGGTTCTACGTTCTGCTTTCCCCCTTCGGTTTTTCAAGCGATTTTTTTGTTAAGGTCTCCATCAACTTGTCGAAAGGTATTATGAATTTCTCAACTCCTTCGTCTTCAAGCTGTTGAGTTATTTTGTCGATGGTGATCCGTAGCTCTGCCAATTGTGCCATAATCTTTTTCGCTACCTTGATATTTTCTTCGAGGCGTAATTTTGGATCGCCGTGATCCCGGTACGCATCGATAGTTTCAAGCGGGAGGGTGTTTATCGTGTTCGGGCCAATGAGCGCATCGACATATTTTATATCGCGGTAATCTGGGTTCTTTGTGCCGGTGCTGGCCCATAACAGGCGCTGAGGAATTGCGCCTTGATCAGCCAGTTTTCTAAATCGGTCGCCGGCGAATAATTCTTCGAACATTTGATAGGCAAGAGCAGCGCTCGCAATCGCAACTTGTCCGCGCGTTTTATTTGCAAGGTCGGTCTCCTTGCCCCCTTGTGCAGCAATTTTTTCCAGGAGCGGGTCGACCATCGAATCAATACGGCTGACAAAAAAACTGGCCACCGATGCGACATGTTGCACGGGTTCTCCCCGGGCTGCACGAGCTTCAATGCCGGTGATATATGCTTCTGCAACTTGCCGATAACGAGGGAGCCCAAAGAGCAATGTTACGTTTATGTTGATTCCCTCGTTAATGAGCTGCTGAATGGCTGGCAGCCCCTCCTGAGTAGCAGGGACTTTGATAAAGACATTTGAGCAGTTCAGGTCGGTCCATAACCGGCGGGCTTCCACGATCGTGCCCTGAGTGTCATGCGCCAGGTGCGGATTCACTTCCAAACTGACATAACCATCTTTGCCATCTGTCCTCTCGTAGAGCGAGCCGAACTCGTACGCGGCACTTTGCACATCGCGCATGGTGAGATCTTCGTAGATTTCCTTGGGATTCTTACGCCTGATCAGCAGAGCCCCTATGGCTTCGTCGTACTCCTGGCTCTCTACAATCGCCTTCTCAAAGATAGACGGGTTCGATGTCATCCCGCTCAAACCATCTTCCTGAATCATATGCTGGAGCCGGCCGCTGGAAATCAGATCTCGCCTGATGTAATCCAGCCAGACAGACTGGCCGAGTGATTCCAATTGCTTCAGCGGATTAGTTTTCATAACCTCAACCTTTCATACTTCAGTCCACTTTATTAAGAAATGCAAGCCCTGGAGTAATGCACCAATCAACATCTCTCACTCGTGCTCCTGTTTTTTTACGGAGCTGTCGTCTCTTCTTCCTTCACGTCATTCATTTCTTCAACTCAATGGCGCCCTACCGAGGCTCGTGACGATTGCTATCGACTCTTTTTTTGATACTGTCAATGAGATTTTGTTTGAAGTATTTTCATGGCCTTCTCTCGTTGATTTTCAGCGACAATCAACTGGACGCCTTCTGCGTTCTGGAGCGATGGAAGCATCCCGCCTCCATCGTCTTTCATTATGGATGCGGGCACGCCCGAGGCTTCGAGATGCCCCTTTGCAATTTCAGCATCTAATTCATTTTCATATTCGCCGACAACTACTTGCTTTTTACTCATGTTCTCACCTTATGTCTAATAATATCCCAACAAATAAGAGATCGATTTTTTGCGTATTTCTTTCAACACTATCGAACGAGTCATGCTGATTCATGACTTTACGGAACTAACGCCGTCGAGTCGGACATCTTTGCGTAGTGCAACGGAACAATTGGAGCCAATGGTTCTGTGCAATAGGATTTAAGATCTTTTTGAATCCGAGCCGCGTCTCCCCAATCACTCCAGTACGCTCCCTCTATTTTCACGGCGCGAAGTCCAGCCGGATTCTTTTCAAGAATTGAATAAGAGAAATTCATGGGAGGTAATTTTGAAAACAGATCGTCAACAACCTGTACTTCGGAAGACGAACCGATGCCCCCCCGTATATCCCAAAATGCCTTATACATTGACGGAGTGAATAGTTCAAATAACCTCAAAAGAGTTCTTGCTGTGCTCACGACGACCATCGTATTCCACAAGCCCCCGTTTTTATAGAGTTGGTTTGCAGTAACCGGGTCTGGTTTTTCCACGAACTGTGAAATAATATAGACACGGTTTGCATTGCCGCAGGCAACTTCTTCGCCTGTAACAATCCAGCCGTATTCGCCTTTCGATTCTTGCGGATGGATGCCTAGAAGCATTATCGATTGAGGGTTGTCGGCGACGAACTCGGAGGAAAATTCGACGTGTTTCATAAAACCCTGTTCGTTCAACACAAAGTGGTCGGAGGGGAAAATACACACAATCGCTTCAGGGTTTTGCTGATACACATGCATAAGGGGATACAATATCGCGGGGGCGGTTTCACGCCGGTATGGCTGGACGATGACTGTTCCTGCGGGGCGATCGGCGAGCTGCTCGTGGATGTAACGAATATGCTGTCTGCTGGCAAGAATCAGAAGCTGCGCCGGATTGATGAGCAACTCTGCACGGTCGATAGCATGCCTGAGCATTGAGCGCGTCCCTGTAAATATGCAATATTGTTTCGGGATTTCGGAATTATACTGCGCACGAATGAACGATTGCAGGCGTTTTCCTTCCCCGCCTGCAAGAATAATCCCCCAGATCTGATGATCTTGTTCAAGCATTGTCTTTCCTTGTTTTTTCGAACTGGCAGAGCGAGTGCACTCCTCACCGACGGTTCATCCGGAGCAGTTTCCAGAACGGCATATCATCCAATCTATTTAATTTTGCCAAATGAGCTCTTGCTCAACAACATAACTCCGAGACATCTGTAAAAAACCTTTCACTCAATCGAAAAAAAATCGTTCGCACTCGGATATGGCCTGAAATATACTACTGATGATTTATCAGAGTGGGAATCATCCAAAGGGATGAAAAAAGGATTAATTCTTTTGAAACCTCAAAACGTAAGAACCGAGGCCGGGCAAAACGTTGAATTCGCCGGGAAGTTCGCGAGCGGGTAAAAACAAAATAGAATTGAAACCGCCCATCAGCGACGGTTTCTGCTACGCAGTGGTAGAAGTAACATATATCGGGCTGGTTCCTTCACATTATCGAGTGTCCTTTGCGGAACCGGCGCTTTCCAGCGGGAGCGACGGGTTAGGTGGCACTCTTCGTTTGGTTTCCACCATTCTTTCTATGAGATTGGATTTTCGATTTCAATGTCGACGGAATTGGCCGGCATGCGCAATTCTTTTCATGGTCAAGGTGCCACTCAATCTGCTTTTCGAGAGTCGGCCTTGGAGGCATTGGATGTTTGTTGTGCCATTCCGAGTTCATTTGGTTGAGCCCTTTCTTGTGCCACTGATCTAAAGAATAATTAAGGAATTAGTCCTTTTGATGTCAGGATTATTTTGATACTCCAAGGACGACGTGCACGTAATGTGCAACGCCATCATCCTTCAACGGTATACATGCCGGACTTCCCAATACAGGCGCCGGTTGAATCGTTCCGTCAAGTGTCCAGCTCACAACTCCTCGATTTACTCCGCCTGGATTTTCGACTGCAATCTCGTAGCGTGTGGACCGGAAGCGATAGGTTATTTCAAAACTTTTCCATGTCTTCGGTATGCATGGGTCAAGAAGAAGTACCGCGCCTTGCAAACGGAATCCGAGAATCGACTCGAGGCCCGCACGGTACATCCATCCTGCAGAACCCGTGTACCATGTCCAGCCACCGCGCCCGACATGAGGAGACTGTGAGTAGATGTCCGCGCTGACAACATACGGCTCAACTTTATAGCGAGCAACTGCAGCGGGCGAGCTTGAAAGATTTATCGGGTTTAACATTGAGAACAATTCGGCTGCTTTGTCTCCATCTCCGAGCATCGCAAATGCGATCATCGACCAGATCGCGGCGTGCGTATATTGGCCGCCGTTTTCGCGGATGCCGGGAGGATATCCTTTGATATAGCCGGGTTCAAGAGGTGTCCGGTCAAACGGTGGAGCAAAGAGCAGCACCAGCCCTTCGTCGCGGCGAACGAGATTTTCATTTACTGCCGCCATCGCCCTGGCGGCACGTGATGGATCTGCGGCTCCCGAAATAACTCCCCATGACTGCGCTATTGAATCGATACGGCATTCATCGCTTGACGCGGAACCCAGCGGCGTTCCGTCATCGTAATATCCTCTCAGGAACCAGCCTCCATCCCACCCATTCCGCTGAAGTGATTCGCGCAGGCGAACTGCATGCTCGGCCCATGCCGCAGCCCTCGCATGTTCCCCCCGGGCGATTGCAAGCGGAGCAAACTGTGACAGTGTTGCATAAAGAAACCAGCCAAGCCATACGCTTTCTCCCTTTCCTTTTTCCCCAACCATACTCATGGCATCGTTCCAGTCCCCTGTCCCGATCAGCGGCAATCCGTGGCTGCCGCACGAGAGACTTCTGTCGAGGGCAAGAGCGCAGTGTTCAAATAACGTTGCTTCTTCACCCGAAACCATTGGCTGAAAAAATGAGTCGTGCTCGCCGACGCGAAGGACAGATCCTTCAAGATAAGGGATCGATTCGTTGAGGACCGCAAGATCGTTCGTGACCGCAACGTAATGGGCAACGCTGTAGGACAACCAGACCCGGTCATCGGAAATTCTCGTGCGAACTCCCCGGCCGGACGCAGGCAGCCACCAATGCTGAACGTCTCCTTCGGCAAACTGGCGCCCGGCAGCTCGAAGAAGATGTTCACGTGTAAGCTCCGGTTTCGACACCGCAAGCGCCATCACATCCTGAAGCTGGTCCCGGAATCCGTACGCACCGCTGGCCTGGTAAAATGCGGAGCGAGCCCACACCCGGCATGCTATCGTCTGGTACAGAAGCCAGCCATTGAGAAGAATGTCCATTGGTCGATCAGGTGTCCTCACCTGTACCGCGCCAAGAGTTTCACTCCAATATTTTTTTACTGTTTGGAAGACCGTTTCCAGGTCAATTGTTCGAAAACGCGTGATCAGAGAACGAGCTTCTTCTTTTGTGCCTGCTTCACCAAGGAAGATAATGATTTCCGACTCCTCGTCCGGTTTGAGGTCGATACGAGTCTGCATCGCGCAACATGGATCAAGTCCAGCACCGACACGATCGGAGAGAGGTGCGCCTCCGGCGAGAGCCGCAGGAGATGCGAGCGCGCCATTGCGTCCCAGAAATTCTTTCCGGTCGCCCGTCCAGCTCGATTGCCGTCCGGCGAGGTCGGCGAACGCAACGCGATTCCGGAATTCTGTTCTCCAGGAATTCCCCGCGAACATCGCTCCAGTGACCGGGTCGATCTCGGTCGAAATGAATGGTGCGGATGCACTACGCGATGCAGCAAGGACCCATTCCATATACGAAGTGACCGAGAGTCTGCGAAGTCGATGGGATTTGTTTTTGATTTTCAACCGAGAAATTTTGATGGAGACATCAAGAGGAACGTACGAGAGTAATTCGAGAGAGATTCCGTGCGAAGAACGTTCAAATCGGCTGTAGCCCTGGCCATGGCACGCAAGGTATTCTCCCGTTTCTTCCCTGATCGGGAGAGCCGTCGGCGACCAGAGTGCTCCGCTCTGTTCGTCCCGAATATAAATTACTTCGCCAGGCCTGTCGCTTACAGAGTCATTCGACCTTTTTGTGAGCTGGTTCTCCCGGCTATTCATGGACCACGTATAGCCTGTGCCTTCGGCTGACACTTGGAAGCCGAATGACTGATTCGCAACGACATTGATCCACGGTGCCGGTGTACACTCCCCATTTTTCAGAATCGTCACATATTCGTTTCCCTCGGACGTGAATCCGCCGAACCCATTAGGAAACTCCATCGCCTGCGACGGTACGGCGGACTTTGTTGACCGATCATCGGTCCGAACGGCAATTAACTTTTCTTTGACCCAATCCTTGGCATTGAGAGGAAATGAGACTCGGCGCGACGGAGGGGGAACCTCGGACTCTTCAGGAAATTTGAGCTGTTCAGAAAGACTGCCGCGGCGGCTCAGAAGCACGGCTCGTGCGGCGCTTTGAAGCAGCATCCGTACATCAAGCGAAACCAAATCCGCGCGAAGGAGGAAGATGTTTCCCGGAGAAACTATTCCTTCGTGCTGCGTACGCAACTGTGATTCGTTTGTTCGAAGGAGTGTTTCGAGCACATTTTGAAGGTCCATCGTATACGATTGCGGCTGCTCGTTCAGAATCACGAGATCAACGGGGAGAAGTTTCATCTGCCAATATTCGTGTGCGCGCAATAGCTGTCTGACAATATCTAAACCCTCAGGCTCATCGATCCTCACGAGAACGATCGGCAGATCGCCGGAAATACGATGCGCCCACAACGCTGGCTGTCCGCTCTGGCTGCGTTTGAGAACTTCGGACGAGGGCCGGAGCTCAGAATCTGAATACAGGACGTGGCTGGCGAGATGCTGGAAGAGATGCGCTTCTTCAGCGGTGATGCCGAGGTGATGGATCTGAACTTGCGCCTGAGTCCATGCGAGAGTTACAGCTCGTTCAAACGCCGTTGAATCGTGGTGCTTATCGGCAAGGTCGAGCACTTCCGTGCGCGACGGAGCAACCATAGTCCAGAATGCAACACGCGCGGTCGTTCCTGGAAGAATTCTCACTCGGCAGCGCAGGCTGAAAATAGGGTCGAGTACTGTCCCGACCGTATTTGAGAGCGGCCTTCCGTCCGCCATGGCGAACGGCGAGCGAACCTCACGCCCTCGGCCGAGAAAACGGGCCCGGTCTGTTTCATATTGAACGTCTCCGATGTTTTTGCCTTCTACGACAGCATGATGAGCCGCCCATATTTCTGGTTCGGCGGGCGACCGCCGCCGCCGGGTCGCAAGAAGAGTCCCGACATCCGGGACATATTCGGTTTGGACAAAGAGATTCGAGAACGCGGGCTGTGACGAATCTGATGCGGCCTGAGTCAACACTACTTCGGCGTACGAAGTTAACTCAATCTCCCGAACCCGGCTTCCAAGATTAGACAGAGAAACACGCCGTACCTCGGCATCGCTTTCGGGAGAGACAGCAACTTCGAGCGTTGTTGCGATGGTTCCGTCCCGCCGTGCAATTTCAACCCGATCCTCCGAAAACTCAACTTCATAACTGTCGGGCTCGACACCAGTGGGTTGGTATCCTGCCGACCATACGTCCCCGTTATGAACGTCGCGCAAAAAAATGTGCGAGCCCCAGGAGTCGCATGTCACATCTTCGTACCAGCGGGTGACGGCAAGATCTCGCCAACGGCTGTAGCCCGAACCTGCCCCGGTGATCATAACTGCGTAGTTGCCGTTGGAGAGGATGCGCGTGCGCGGAACACGTTCGTGCGGCGAATAGAATTTTTTGTGAGTCGGCGGTACCAAATCGCGAACGTTAGCGGCGGCGTTTACTTCCTCGGAACGCGGCCGGACGACAGCAACATCACGGGGAGTTCGTTCCTGCAATAACAGTTCCGTTGCCTGAATGATCGGCTCGGCGTGAAACCGGCTGCGCAGAATGCCGTCGTTGAGAGCATCGTCGATCGCGGCCAATGTCATCCCTTCATGGTGAGACATATACGCGCGAACAATGGCTACTCGTGCGCCTACGGGAAGCCGCGTCGGCGTGTAATCAAGAGCTTCGTAAAATCCGAATTTGCCGGAGCCCCCCGCTTCAGTTATACGTACAAAATTTTCTGCGGCTGCCTTCGGGTCGACCATCGCGGCCAGTGCTGTTGCGTACGGTGCAATAACGGCATCTTCGCTGAGACCGCGTTTGAGACCGAGTCCGGGAACTCCGAAGTTTGAGTATTGATAAGTGAATTCGATATCCCGCACATTGTACGCAGATTCAGAAACGCCCCACGGTACGTCGAGCTCGCCGCCATACTCAATTTGCCGGCGAACAACTAAGCGGTTTGTCTGGCCAAGCAGACTTTCAACCGGCTCGCGCATCACCAACGAAGGCATCAAATATTCGAACATTGACCCGGACCATGAAATAAGCGCCGAACCTCGGTCTACGGGGGTCAGCGATCGACCAAGATGGAACCAATTTTGTACCGGTACATCTCCCTTGGCAATGGCGACAAAACTCGCCAGCCGCGCTTCCGACGCAAGCAGATCGTAGCAGCCGAGATCGAGACACCCATCGGCAACGCGATAGCCGATTGAGAGAAGTTTTCGGGACTTGTCGAAAAGAAAACCAAATTCCATTTCCTTAAACATCTTCAGAGACAAATCCTTCACCGACGCGAGAGATCTCGTCAGGGACCGGGCTGCTTGGAGCGAATGATTGAAGGAATCTATCAAAACATCCATACCGGCCGCCGAGGAAACGCCTTGATTCCCTTCCTGGAGTAACTTCGTCCGGTGGAATGTCAGGATCGCGACAGCTTCCTCACATCGGTCTGGAATGACGTTCAGCGGCGGAACCGAGTTGACAAATTTTTTCAGGACGTCTTCGGAAAATATACTCGGGTCGAGTTTTGCGACAGCTGCCAAAGACGACCAGGGTTTCAACAGTTCAACATCGCGCTGGCGGCTCTTGATCGATGCTCGTACCGCTTCCGTCCAGAACAACACCTCCGCTCCGGATTCTGCACTCGCGTCTTTCCCCTCCTCAGAGACCAGACCCCGTGCAAGGTCGGCGAGAATGTCGGCATGAAACGAAAGCTCCTCCAGCTTCTTCACAATGCCAGCGGGCGCAGCTGGAGATTCGCGGAGCAATGCTGCAATAGTATCGAGTTTTTCGACAAACTGTTTTCGACCCGCCGTCTGAATTCGTTCATCGATACCGAGCATGCGCACGGAGTCACGGGTGAGCAGAAGTGCATCGGCAATTCCCGTTATCCACTTGGATTCCAGAAGAGGACGTTTATTCATTTCGCCGCACGCATTTCCAACCGCGATCAAATGCCCTGCAAGATTTCCGCTATCAACAGAGGAGATGTACTTCGGGTCGAGCGGGCGAAGGTCGCGAGTATCATACCAATTATAGAAGTGACCGCGGAACCGCTCTAGTCCATGCATCGTTTTGAGGGTTGCATCCAATCGTTCAGCAGTTTCATAGATACCGAGCCAGCCGAAATCATTGGCGGCAACCGTGGACAAAAGGTACAAACCAAGATTCGTGGGGGAAGTCCGATGTGCCACCGCCGGCTTCGGCTCTTCCTGAAAGTTGTCGGGAGGCAGAGCGTGATCATCAGCGGTAACAAAAGTTTCGAAGAACCGCCAGGTGCGGCGAGCGTTCAGACGAAGGATCTTTGCATTAACGTTGGAGAGCGGCCTGGGAGCGGCATATGCCCGTTGGCGGCTCGCACGCTGTGCGACGAGCGGTGAAAAAAGCCACAGTACGATGAAAGGCGCCGCAGTCAGCCAGGACTCGTGCGGGGCGAATGCGACGATGAGAGCCGCAGTGCATGCAAGAGCAACACCCCCTGCCATTCGCCGATAAAAACCCCGGATATTAAGAGGGAGGCTGAACTTCGCTTGGGCAGCAGTAACCCACTCCAGCATATGACGATGGCTTATGAATAATCGGAAAAGCGTCCGCACAATCGCATCCGTCATCAGCCACGCCTGGTGTGCGAGCAGCGAGACGTGAAATGCAATCTGTGAGAGGGCAAGAGACAGATCTCTGCCGACCGCGCGCACGTGACTTCGTTTCGAGATTTGACGCCGCCGCGGAATAATGCCGGCAAAGAAAGGGAGAAGCGGGGGAAGCGCTATCGTGGCGAGGATAAATCCGCTCCACACAATTGCAGAAGCAAAAGGAAGCGTCCATCCCCCCAACAACCCAAGAAACGCAGCTGGCGCCGAAAGAGAGCGACGGAGATTATCCATCAATTTCCATCGGCCTGTCAGCGGGATCTTCTGGAGACGAGTCGGGCTGCATGAATCCCGGCCATGCCCGAAGATCCACGGAAGAAGCTGCCAATCGCCGCGGGCCCATCGATGCTGCCGGGCTGCCGCGACATCATAGCGCGAAGGAAATTCCTCAACAACTTCGATGTCTGAGACAAGTCCGGATCCGGCAAAAATTCCTTCAAGGAGGTCGTGACTTAGGACAGAGTTTTCGGGAACACGCCCTTCGAGGGCGGCTTCGAATACGTCTACATCATAAATACCTTTTCCACTGTATGATCCTTCTCCGAAAAGATCTTGATACACGTCGGAAACAACAAACGCGTACGGGTCTATCCCGCCCGGGCCGGAAAAAATATGCTGAAAAAAAGAACCTGCACGCCCTGTGGGCAGAGCAGGCGTTACACGCGGCTGAAGTACGGCATATCCTTCTACCACGCAGCCGGTTCGCGTGTCGATCTTCGGCCGGTTGAGAGGGTGAGCCAGTTTTCCGACAAGCCGCCGGGCAGCTCTGCGAGGAAGTTTCGTATCGGCGTCCAGCGTAATGACATATCGAACACCATCAGGTACGTTAGATGGAAGGTGAAAAGAGCGATCGCCAGATTTCAAAAAACTTGTATCTGTCGCGCCTCGCAGCAAACGATTGAGCTCGTGCAATTTGCCCCGCTTGCGTTCCCATCCCATCCACTTTCCTTCCCGCTCGTTCCATAACCGCCGCCGGTGAAGAAGGAGAAACCGTTCGTCGACCGAACCCGTTGCATGAAGCTTGTTCAAACGAGCGATCCCCTCAGCCGCAATACCGAGAAGTTCATCATCTCCTGCCGCTCGTTCCGCAGCAGAGTCGCCCCAATCCGAGAGGAACACAAAACGAAGATCGCCGTCCTGGTTTGCAAGATAGTGTACTTCAAGCCGCTCGATTTGCTCTTCGATCTCCTCGCGCGCCGTCAGGAGAGCGGGGACGACAACCATCGTCCGCATGGACGACGGTACGCCTTCGCGAAGCTCAAGGCCGGGGAGTGCTTTTGGTCCAAACCGATTCGTAATCCAATGATTCACGAGCGCAACGGCGACATCGGACAAAGGAAGAAGAGCGAGAAGTGTGAGGAGAAGAAAATCGTATCGAGGCACCCCGGTTTTTGCAACACCGAGCAACGGAAGTACAAGAATAAGCCCGGCGACAAACGCTGTCGTTATAAGATAGCCCCGCATCCCCGTTCCTGCTGCACCGCGGTCAAACCAGGAACGGAGAGGAACATGAAACGCGATTTGTTTCTCAAATGCCAGACGCCCTTTCGAAACAAGATAATAACCCGGGTCATGCAGCGGACCGTCTTGATCACTATCTCCCGCTGCCTGCGCATTATGAACTGCCATCTGGGCGATTTCGATTTCCGTATGGGAAGAACCTCTCGCAAGCTCTTCAATTGCGTGCCGGTAACTATCCCGTGTCGGAAAATCCATCGCAGCAAAATTACTCTTCGCACGCAATGCTGCGTCGACGAGACTCACATTCTCGAAGAATTTCGGCCAGTCGACGGAAGACATGAGGCGCATGCTTGTGATAACATTGCGCACGGTAACGCTCATCGCTCCTTGAAACTGATGCTCTTCGATGACGATCTTCTCAGATGTCGTACCCTGTGCTGTCAGACGTTCGTCCAGCCAGCGAAGCGCCGGTGTGACTGCAGGGTCTTGATCTCTCAATCGCTGAACGAGCTGCGCCGCGAATGCTGTCGGCAAAGATATTCCGTTAAAACGCCGGAGTGCAAGATCGGGGGGTTCAGCCTCGCGGATGCCGATTCCGAGAAGACGGTCGGCTGCCGTGTTCGCTTCCTGGCGCTCTGCACGGCTTGTAATGATGCGCTGGGCCGAGCGGCGCAAGTTCTCGACCAGCACGATGCGCAGTGTGATCGCCACCGCCCAGAGTTCTCCGATTGTAAGCGGCTGGACTCGTTGATAGGCGCGAACGAACCGATTCAGCGACTCAAAATCGAATCGGCTGTCCGTGTGGGCGACGAAGGCCCATGCTATTCCGAACACGCGCGGATAGCCCTCGAGGTGTCCCCCCTCAAGTTTAGGAAGCTGGCGGTAATACCCGTGCGGGAAATCGTCGTTGATTTCGCGAATCTGTTCATCCACAATATGAAAATTATCGACGAGCCATTCCGCTGCCGGCATGATCACTTGTTCTTCGCTGATAGCTTTCGCGATGGAGCGATACGCCTTCAGCAGTACCCGGCTATTATCTTTCAGCCGTACTGCGAGGGGCCGACCGGCGGCGGGCTTTACAACAACTCGTTGAGCGGCTGCAAGACTCTCTGCATGCTGCTCGAGGCGTTCGATGCTGAAGAGTTCGCTCCGGATCGGAGCATCGTTATCCTGAGGGAAAACTCCCCTGCCATTCATGAAGACGCGAAATATGGAATATTTCAATATCGTTTCTTTCAGAAAAAACACTCATCACATCTTCTCACACCGCTATTACGTCCGGCTGAGGGAACCCCCAATCACAAAATGTGCGGACCTCATTTACTTTTCTTCGATACGGCGGGTTCGCCTTCCGGAGGAATCTCGGGACCCAGAAGAACCGCTATCCATCGAGTGTTTTCATTCGCCTCGCATCCGAGCTTGAGGGTCATGGTAAGAGGAACGCAGAGAAGTGCACCGACGACACCGAGCAGGTTCCCCCAAAAAATCAACGATACAAATACAACCAGCGTAGACAAGCCGAGTCTTCGCCCCATGATCCTCGGCGCAATGACGTTTCCGACCATGGTGCCGATCACCAGATATCCGCCGGCAGTAAGCGCGGCCGAACCTCCTCCAAGCTGGACGAGGGCAAGGAGAACTGCGGGAACAGCGGCGATAATAGACCCGACATTCGGTATAAAGTGGAGAAGGAATGCGAGAAATCCCCACATGACCGGGAAATCTACGCCGAGGATAGAGAGCCAAATCGTTATCAACACGCCCGCAATCAAATTGAGCAGAGTCGTGATGACCATATAGCGTTTAATATCGGTAACGAACTTTGTCACTTGCGGAAACGCCGCCTTCGGTTGATTGGTAATCGAGCGAAGTTTGACCGGAAAGCTGGATGCTTCGAGCAGAATGAACATTACAGTGAACATAATAAGGAGAGCGCTGGAAAGGAGCGAACTCAGTTCCGTAAACATAGAACCTATAAAATTCATTATTGCCTCGGAGTTGACATATCCGAGAAGAACTTTATCGGTGACTGAGAGCCCTCTTTTTGCGAAGAGCGCCCTGATTTCCAAGAGCATTTCATGCATGCGAGCCTGATAGAAAGGCAACGCATTGGTAAAACTATTGAGCGACGCACCCACGACGACACCTATGCTTAACAAAATCACCACCATCGATGCCACCACGAGCAAGACAGCGGGGAGAGTAGGAACGCCTTTCCGCTCCATCCATAGTACCGGCACAGTTCCGATGACCGAAAGAAAAAAAGATACAAGGAGCAACACCACTACCGACTGGGCCTGATTGATCCCGTAAAGGATTATCACGAGTGCAGCCGCAATAATGAGAAAGCGCATTCCGCCGTTAGAAGTATTTTTTTCAGCCATCACAGCCTTTTTGCTTTTAACCCGCAATTTTCCATATTTCCCGACGCCGAGCTTGTCCCGCACTTTTTTTGTCCGCACTTTATTCTGCGACTCGTACTTGCGCATGCCTGAGCAATTCCTTGTTCCAGAGATAACCGCGGCGAAGTTCATCGAGAACAGTCCCTGGTACCTGGCCGTTGTGTTTCGCCATGACCACGGCTTCATGCAGATTATGATCGAATGCCGTGCCGACGCTGACGAAAGGCTTAATTCCTTGTGATTCTAACATTGAAATAAATTTTTTGTGGATGTTTCGCACGCCTTGTGCAAACGGCTGCTCTTCGTTGCCAGCCCATTGCATCGCCTTTTCCAAATCGTCCACAATATCCAACAGCGAAATCATGATCGCACGCTTACCTTCATCGGCGGCTTTAACGCTGTCACGGTCAATGCGCCGCCGATAATTTTTGAAGTCTGCGAGTGTTCGAAGATTCCGGTCTCGCTCAACGATCAACTCTTCTTCCAACTTCTTGATTTGCTCGGCCATATCCGTCGGCGGAAGCATCTTCCGTTCCATCTCGCGAATGTCTAGTTCCATGATCTTTTCCTTTTCATTATTGAATGTTATCTGTATAATGTTCTGAACAGCAAGCGAGAAGGGGCCGGCGGTTCAGAGTTTTCCTTCTTCCACAACTTTTATCTGTTCGACAAGCACAGTATATTCTTTCGAAAGTTCGGTTATCTCCTCTTCTGTCTTTTCTTCTGCATTGATGACAGCATTGCTTGCGGCTTTGTTTGAGGCGACCAGCTCATTGATCTTTAGATGGAGAGAGGCGGAGAAATGAATGAATGATTTTTGAATGATAAACAGAGTTAAAAATGTAACACCCAGGATCACGTCTCCTATCTCGATATGAATATCCTCCGTATAGAATCGCTTATTCGTCAGCCAGAAAAGGACGATAAGCAAGGCGACAATAAATGTAATTGAATTGCCAAGTACGGCGGTTAAAACTGTCGTCAGTTTTTCGAAACCTCTTTCCGTATCCCTGTACAAGCCTTCCATGCCTTGAGAGCTGCGTTCCCTCCTTGACGGACCTCGGAAAAGTGAGTTCATAATTTTGCTCCCACGTCGTCTCTGGCTGCAATGACACAATCCAAAACATGATTCATCACTTCTGGAGTTATATAGACATTCATAGGAAACATTTTGACCGCATAGATCACTGCTTCAGTGTCTTTCGCATCTCTATTGTATTCCGTCCCGCGAAACCCAGTACTAAAACTCAGATACGGCGTACAGCGCCCGTTTATTTTTTTTCCGGAACGGAACCATTCAAACAAGGTATCGCCAATGGCGCGTGTCAATGAATTATGTTTGATCAGGTCCTCGCGATGGGCCGGGTTCTTCAATTCACTGTCGTATTGGAGCCGCGCATCGGTACCGGCCGGATAGATTCGTATGAGCGTCACCAATCCGTAATCTGAAGGGTTAACGCACACCATTTCAGGGTTCAATGCAATTTGGTGTTGCAGGTACACTTTATTCTCAAGGATGCCGCCAAGAACCGACTGGAAGCCTTCATGGCCGAAAAATTTCAGCGTCGCCCATCCTGCCATCGATCCGGTGGCCGACCGTGATGCTTCGAGAGTGTAATTCATGGGATTATATGGCGAGCGAGGCTGTAAATATGCCGTGACTCCGCGGGAAAGCAGCGATTCAAATTCCGCAGCATTCTTGTAAACAAAAGTACTGCTGATGTACGGAGAGAATCCCGTCTTGTGAAAATCTACGCCGAACGCATCTGCAAAATAGACCCCTTTGATTGCATTATAGTTTTTTTCAAGATACGGAAGCACCGCTGCCGAGAAGCCAAGTGGGTTTTCTTTGAAATCGTAATTGCTAAAAGCCAGCCATGCCCATCCGATCACTGAATCGCAATACAATAAGGCTTTGCCGTACCCTTGAGGATTCGGATACTTATCCAATAAGCGACGTACTTCTTCTACGGGGTCGAACGCGTTCGCATCGGTCGTTGCCATGGTGCACACAACGGAAGCAACGGGTATTTTTCGAGCCCGGCAATCCAACAAGACTTCCTCCAGATGATTCACGTCCATCGCGTTGGAATCAACATCCGTCTTGATCAGAATCAGGTTGTCCATGCCCAAACCCGTCCAGTCCGTACTGTTAAGCATGGTATAATGCGCCTGCTGTGAACAAATCACTTTCGCGTCGGTGCGTATTCCCTTGTTTCTTGAGCCGGGAAGAACACGCGTGAGAGCATATTTCACATGATACGTCCAACATCCGGAACCGCCGTATGTATAGACACACCCCGATTCCTTCGGCGCCCACCCGGCGAGGTTTGCCAGTATCCCTGCAGACTCCAGTTCTGCCTGATGAATATTCCACGCATATTCCCCTTCCAAAATATTCGGCGCAAATATTTCAGTCAAAATTGCCGCAACGATCGCTGCGGTGTTTCCCTGCGGGCTCACGTTGCACATCGTCAGCGGATGTCCCCAGTTCGGCAGCCCTTCAAACAATTTGATCACTTGCTTGATGACGTCTCCGGAGGTCTTCATCTTCGGTTCCAGCGACGAATTTTTTACGTTTTCGAAATCAATGGTCAACGCCGGATCCGACCCCAGGAACGCGGCCCCGCCGGCCTTCACCGGTTTCAGCTTTTCCAATTCGCGGATGGCATCGTTTATTCCTTCAGCCAGAGAATCTTTCCCGCCTCTATAGGGAGACGGAAATGATCCGAGCATTTCTGAACGAAACTTTGCCCAGGGAGGAGCGATTTCATCGAGATCGCTGTTGCGCCGTTGATCTTCTTTCACATCGCTGATCATGAGATATTTCCGGTATCATTCCGGGATATGTTATTGCACATGAGACAATGCCTCTTTCTCGATCGTCACTCCCAATCCTTTTGCTACTTCCAGCCCCAATTGAGAATCGGCGCGGAAGAAATGACACAATTGCCGGTTAATGATCTCGCTTTTTTTCTCTCCGGTAATACCGCTCATGGAACTGACAATATTGCTCACCAGATTCTTCCTGTCTTGCTCATTCATTGCGATGCGGTACAGATTGCCCGGCTGGGTATAGTGGTCATCGTCATGTTCGTTGCGGTCGAACCAATCCGCAGTGTTTGAGTCCAATTGCATTGCCGGTTCTTTATACTGTTCGTCAACAACGATATCGTCAAAACTATTCGGACGGTAATTCGGGTTTGCGCCGCCGTTATCGCCGAACTGCATGAAGCCGTCGCGCTGATAATTGGAGGTCGCGTACGGACATTTGTTGACGGGAATCTGTTCATAGTTCACACCCAGGCGGTAGCGGTGCGCATCGGGATACGAGAGCAAACGGCCCTGAAGCAGTTTATCCGGCGAATAGCCGATTCCATCAACAACATTCGCCGGCGTAAACGCAGATTGCTCGACATCACGGAAATAATTTTCCGGGATTACATTCAGCTCCATCACCCCCGCATCGATCAGTGGATACTCTTTGTGGCTCCACACTTTCGTGACGTCGAACGGATTCCATTTGAACGCTTTTGCCTGATCATTCGTCATCACCTGGATCTGCATAGTCCACCTGGGAAAATCTTTTTTCTCAATGGCTTCCACCAAATCCCGTTGTGAATGGTCAGGGTCAATACCCCGCATCTCATTGGCCTCTTTCCCTGTGAAATTTTTAATTCCCTGCATTGTTTTAAGATGGAATTTTACCCAGACCTTTTCGTCGCTTTTGTTAAAGAGAGAGAAAGTGTGGCTTCCAAAACCGTGCATATAGCGGTGTGAAAACGGGGTTCCACGGTCGCTCATCAGTATCATCACCTGGTGCAAGCTTTCCGGATTTAGGCTCCAAAAATCCCACATCATGGTCGGGCTTTTACAGTTTGTTTTGGGGTCACGTTTTTGCGTGTGAATGAAATGCGAAAACTTTTTCGGGTCTTTAATGAAGAACACGGGAGTATTGTTCCCCACCAAGTCCCAATTGCCGTCCTCCGTATAAAATTTGAGCGCAAATCCGCGCGGGTCTCTTTCGGTATCGGCGCTCCCTTTTTCTCCGCCGACTTGCGAGAAGCGGGCAAACATTTTCGTTTTTTTGCCGATGTCAGAAAATATCTTTGCCTTTGTATATTGAGTGATATCGTGCGTTACAGTAAATGTGCCGAATGCCCCGGCTCCTTTTGCATGCACGACTCTTTCGGGAATACGCTCACGATTGAAGTGGGCCAAATCTTCGTGGAGGAAATAGTCCTGCAGCAGGATCGGTCCCCGCGGTCCGGCCGTCATCGAATTGTCAAATTCGATATACGGCCTGCCGCTTGCGGTTGTAAGCTTCATCTTTTCCATAGTATGCGGACTCTCGCTACGTTGTTCAATAAATAGTTTATTTTTCTTACAGCATTTCACTCTTATCGGTCCGCGGCAGTTACTTTCTCTCCCGCTTGTTATCGCGGTCTCTTCCTCTTCCGTTGCCGCCATCATGCTGCTGCTTCACCCAGTTCCGATGTTCAGGGTGATCCTTGTTCACAAAATATTTTGACTCGTGGCTGTCGCGGATGACTGCCTGATCGTGACGGCCTCTATAGGAGGCGTATTTTTCTCTATACATTCTATCATTCCGGTACGGTTCACGATCGTTCACAACTACTTTGTAAGAATGATACAAGTCATAATTACGATACCGGTACGGCAATGATGATCTGTGAATCCAACGGCCCCCGTCATTATAGTAGTACATATGTTCGGGAACACTATAGTAGACGCCGATGTCGGGCATGTAATAGTAGTCGACGTGGTCGTAACCGGTCGGCCCCCAAACAGGCTGGCGGTCGAGATTGACGCCGATGCTGAAGCTTACCTGCGCATCGAGAGCGTTCGACATGAACACTGCCAGGATCACTGCAAATAAATACCGCATGATGTTTCTCCTTCGATAGTATGTGTGATCGGAATAAACGCGGTCCCGTCTATTCGGGAACCGGCTGTTTCTGAAACCCTGAAGCTGAAAACCGACGGTATCTGCTCTGAATTTTACGGATTTAAAAGCGCCGTCCAGAATTACTGCGTGTTAACCAACATAAACCAGCTGTTTTACGATGTTTTTTCCCACAGACATTCCGATGAAAGATTCCGGAGCGGTCTCCAACTCTTCATCCGAAATGCCCCAACCGACAGTGTCAAAAGAAATGTCGACGCCGTTCGGACATGCTTTCGCCAACATCTCTTTGAGGTCATGTGATGTTCGATAAAGAATTGCCGCGTCGAAGCCCAATTCATCAATTAAATATTTTATTTTCTTATCCGGCTCAGCTATACCCCTAACACGGCAGTGCTGTATTTTGGCAATCTCCCCGACAATGCTCTCTACAGCATCGACGGCGCCTGAAACCACAACAGTTTCATCTTGTTTGGGCTGCGCAATATCCAGCAATCCAAAATACGACGTAAGGCCCTCCATCCTGGCTGGTCTTTTGGCTAAAAGCAATTGAAGGTTGATTTGACGTTGCACGGTGGTTCATGCCTCCAAATAGTTCGATTGTTTATTAAGTTCATTTGACGTGTATGGGATAGTCCGTATATCCTTTTTCACCCGGAGTGTAAAATGTATTCGTATGAAGGTCATTTGAGAGCACCCAGCCGTGGGCGAATCGTTCAACAAGGTCAGGATTGTTAATAAATGGCCTGCCGAATGAGATGAGATCCCCAAGTCCTCCCTGTAATTCACCTTCGGCCCGCTCCTTTGTATACCCGCCGCCAAGAATGATTGTGTGATGAAATCTCTTGCGGATGTCCATTTTAATTCCGATCGGTACCTCGGGCGCACCCATGCTGCTGTGGTCTACGATATGGACATAGAGTATCTTCATGCGATTGAGCTGTTCAGAAAGATATTTGTACGTTTCCTCGATTTCAGGATACTGAGGCATATCGCTTGCGACGCCGTACGGTGATAACCGTATACCAACTTTTTCCTTCCCGATTGCATCAGCAGCAGCGGCTACCACTTCGAGAAGAAAGCGACAGCGGTTTTCAATGCTGCCGCCGTACTTGTCGTTTCGCACATTGCTTATGGGAGACAAAAACTGTTCCAGGAGGTACCCATTTGCGCCATGCAGCTCTATCCCGTCGAAATTTGCTTTCATTGCATTGACGGCGGCGTTTGTGTACTCTAATTTTGTATGTTTGATTTCTTCAATAACCATCGCAGTTGGCACGGGATAATCCTGCAATCCCAAACTATCAGTCCAAATTTGCCCGGCGGCTTTCACAGCAGAGGGTGCGATAATTGTTGCACTCTTAACCATATTCGCCGGATGACTGATGCGGCCGGTGTGCATGAGCTGGACAAATATCTTTCCGTCTTTAGCATGGACGGCCGATGTGACCTTCTTCCAACCTTCCACTTGGGGCGTGTTAAAGATGCCGGGGATACGGCTGTAACCAAGACCGTTAGGGGACGGGGATGTCCCTTCGGTGATGATGAGTCCTGCGGCAGTACGCTGCCCATAAAATTCAGCTATTAATTCGTCCGGAATGTTGCCAATCGCACGAGAGCGTGTCATCGGCGCCATCACGATCCGATTTTTCAAATTAATGTCACCGAGTTTGTACGGGCTCAATAAATCGACGTTCTTCATTTACCACCTCCTTGATTAATACCATGTGGTACAAGCCGAAAGCGGTATACTTTTGCCTGGAACCACCGCGAAATAATTCTATGCAATCATCACTCTAACAGCATGTCTCAGAATGAAAAACCCGCCTGTGCAACAAGCAACAGCCGACCTTTTCTTTCGATCGGCAAAAAAGGGGCGACTTCCAGTCCGATGTTTACATTCTTTGTAAAGCCAATATTGACGATACGTATCATCTCCGCCAGATCCAGAAGCATCGATAGTGCAAAACCGCCGCGACCGACTCCGACATCGATCGGCGAACCCACACCAAAAATTCCTATGCCTGCGCTGACGGGAAATCGATTTCCCGTCTCTGCGTTAATAAGATAGAATCGTATCATTGCGCTGTAGTTTCCATACTGGACCGTATCGCTGGCCCGAGTATCGAAGAGTACTTTGGGTATCGCAAGAGAAAATCCTATTTCGATTGCAGGCCCTCTCACCCGAAAATACCGGGTCATGGTATTCGTACGATTCACGGCACCGATTTTGATCGTATAGTCGGGCTCGATGCGAATACCAAGAATCGCCCAATCGGGGAGCGAATCTACCGGAACAAGCACCTGGTTAAGTTCCTCCGGGCGAATGTCGGCGTACGGCCCGTACGCAGTTCGATACTGAACGAACATATCACGATCTTTGTTGGGATCGCCGTGACTTCGGAATGTTACCACACGCCGCTCGTACGACGGAGCTGCGTTGCCTTCGCGCAACAGTACTGTTGTCGTTATTCTGAGAAACTGCGGCCCCATGTGAAGGCCAATACTATCGCGTTCAAAGTGCACTTCCAGATTTTCCAACTGCTCACGATCCAACGTCACCGGCGTCCGGATATTGGTGCTTCCGGTTATGGGAACTATGCTCACATACCTGCTGAGTTGTTCAACTTCCTGGAACTCTTCCACCGCGACAACACACTCTGTTTGGTACCGAAATCGCCGCCCCTCGGAGTCCGTCACTCGTAAGCTGATAGGGTATGATCCTGGCGTTACGAATTGTGGAATGACGGCAATATGTGTATGCTGCCCAAATGGTTTAAGCTTTACGCCTTCGATATTGAGTATCGGTGTAATAATTCCCGCTGTTGTACTATCATTGCGTTGAATGACGACACGAACCGTATCGCCGGGAAAGTACACCGACTTGTCGACGGAAACACTGATCCTCTCATCCTCGTCCGTAGACTGAAGGAGTATCGTGGTCTTCAATTGTGCTTGAGCGCTGCCTAATCCGAAAACAGAGAGCAGGATACATTGTATGAGAGTTGATTTCAGCATGTCGTTTTTTTGGGATCGTCATCGCCTTACAAAGAACGGAAAAAATTTTCCACCGCAACCGAATTCCCTCCCGTACTAATCGAGCTGATTTGTCTTTGCCATCGATCGTCCGGCGCTGCGAAGCGACTCGGGACAATCCATCCGCCCGGTGTGAATTTCAATGAAGACGAGGCAGTCCGCTTTGGCAGCTTTGACCAATGCATCTTCAAGCTCCCCCTCCGTGCGGACATCAAGACCTAGCCCGCCTCCGAATACCTCAGGGAGTTTATGATAGTGCCACGGCTGGATGTCGTTGTATGTATGATCGACGATCACCCGTTCTATAGTATAGCCGTCATTATTAAGAAGGAAAATGACGGGCTTGAGATTGTTTCGTATCATTGTCGAAAGGTCCTGGCACGTAACCTGAAAAGCGCCGTCGCCCACAAACAGCACAACACGGCGTTCTTTCGCAGCGATGGAAGCGCCCAGGGTGGCCCCCACCGTATAGCCGATCGATCCGTAAAACGTCTGCCCTATGAACTTTGTCCCTTCGGGCATTAACATCTCCGCGGCACTGAAGAGAGCTACGCCGGTTTCAGCAACGACGATTGAATCGTTCTCAATAAAGTGACTCATACGGTCGAAGAAGCGCTTGATCGTCAACGGCTTCGATGCATCAGGCCGGTACGGCTTAGTCTGCCGGTGAACACATTCGTCGGCGGCAGGTTTGACGTCGAGGGTGGCTGGATCCCGTCGTGAGATTTTTTCCGTCAGGCCAAGAATAAAATCATGGAGATGGACATTGTCGTAATAGTGGTGCTTAATTTTCACACAGCCGATGTTCCCGCTGATCAACAGTGAGTCGTCAAGATTCGTGGTAAAGCCCCCCGTGTTGAAATCGGACATCAGGCCGCCGAGCTGCAGGATGCAGTCAGCCGACTCGACGCGATTCCGAACGTACTCGCGGCTCCGGTCTCCTTCAAAGAGCCCGATGAATTGCGGGTGGTGTTCTGAAAGTAGAGTTTTGCCGAGCATCATGGTGACATACGGAAAACCAGTTTTGTCGAGAAAGCCGGCGAAATCTTTTTGAAGCTTGAAGCGTATCAACTCCACATCGCCGATCACGACCGGCTTCTGCGCTTTTTCAAGCATTCCAAGGGTTTCCTTGATCGCCTCTGCAAGCGCGCCCGGATCACTATGAGGATGTCCCGGAAAAGGAAAAGGGCCTGGCCGCGGGCATTTCTCCATCACCATATCGGATGGAAAGCTGATGTACACGGGCTGCTGATGAGAAAGACACGCCAATAACACCCGGTCGATCTCGGCAGGAGCCGTCTCTGCCGAAACAAGCTCGGTAGAAGCAACGGTGATTTTTTCAAACATCCTCAAAGGAATCTGATAATCGCCGAGCGTATGATGGAGCAGCGGCCGTGTTCGAAAGTTCTTTGTCGCAGGGGATCCGGTGATCACCACCACCGGCACTCTTTCCGCAAACGCGCCGGCTACGCCGTTGATGGCGCTGAGTTCTCCGACTCCAAACGTTGAGGAAAAAGCACCGATGCCGCGAATACGCGCGTACCCGTCGGCGGCGTACGCAGCATTGAGTTCATTGCATGTTCCGACATACTCCACCTCGCTTTTCAGTACCTGGTTGAAAAATCCCAGGACAAAATCTCCGGGCACACCAAAGAGATGATCCACCCCGATCTCTTTCAGCCTGGCGAGCAGGTATTCTCCCACCGTGAACTCCGACGTTATCATATTCCTACTCTCTTCTTTCGATATCTATTTTGTTTTGGTCAAGATCCGATCCATCATCAAGCCGGTATGTCAGGATGAAGCATAGCGTTGTTGATTGATGTGCTGTGCGTTCATGCGTGAGCGTCCAAGCTTTGTTACAGGGACTAGCCGTCATCTTTGAATAACGCCGTCATGGACCTTCCGACTCCGTCGATATCATCATTGAAGTTCGTCCTGAACTTTTCCCACTTTACTTGTCCCCCGTCCTTATATTCTCCCAACTCCTTCTTGAGTATGAGGTTTTTTAGCTCCAACACCGCCGCTTCATTGCGGTACTTTGCTTTGAATGCAGGACCGGCTTCTTCCATTTTTTCCTTAAATGCCTCAATCCTGTATTCATTCGCTTTTATTGTATGTTCAGATACGCGTTTGAACCTTCGCCATTTCGCTTCATATTCCGTTTGACCGTCTCTTGGATCCTGCGGTGCATATCCTGAATTATCCAAAGCATTTTCAACTTTCTGTTCCGGTGATTCCCCGCATCCCGTCAAAAAAGTAACTGCCATGCACCCTGTGACAACAAGGATAAAAAAATGATTTTTCACGGTTTGCTCATTTGAAACGTTTGAATATCCGCTCAGGTAAATGAATTGTTATTAAGCATTATCTTTGAATAAATCAGTCATCGTTTTTTCCATCCCGTCCATATCATGCTTGAAGTTCGTCTTGAACTCTTCCCATTTTACCGGTCCTTCATCCTTATACTCTTTCAATTTTTTCTTCATGTCATGGTTTTTCTGTTCCAATGCTGCCACATTTTTGACGTACTTCGAACTGACCTTGGAGCCGGCCTTTTCCATATCCTTTTTGAAGGCATTGATCCTTTTTTCATTCACGTCGATTGCCTGGTCGGACTCGTGAAAGAATGTCTGCCAGTCTGAAGAATACTCAGTTTCGGCCGCCTGCCACGACCGCTGGGCGTCCCTCGCATTTTCCTTCACAATTTCAATTTTTTGATCGGATGTTTTCCCGCATCCAGCCGATAGTGTTACTGCCATGCAACCGATGACAGCAATTGCAAAAATATTATTTTTCATGGTTCACCACTTTCCGAATTTAAAACGCTTCCTGCCATCGACAATCAGAAGAACAGGCGCGATCATTGCTGATGTTTTATTTTTCATAAGCCCCATTTCCTATCTTTCTTTTCGTTCCGGCGGATTCGGATGCGGAGGCCGTTGCTGAGTAATTCTTTTAGGTGGTGCAGCATTACGAGGCCGCGGCGGCTGACTCTTTGCGGGTGATTTCGCGAACTTCGGTTGTTGTGCCATTCTCGTATTGATGGATGAACGAACATTCCGCGGCTGTGACGGTTGGCTCTTTGGGGGTGGATTCACTGTACGCGGGTGCTGTTCCGTTGCCTTATTGTCAGATGAATGAACATTCAGCGCCGGTTGCGGGTGATTTTTGGGGGGTGGAGTCGTCGCTCGCGGTTGTTCCTGACGATTAACGGCAAGTTTTTCCGATGCCGGCTTTACCTCATTCAATTTCGTCACCTTTGATGGAACTGGGTTCTGTCCGTTGCCGGTGCTTCTTTGAACATGCGGCCTGTATACTTGCATTTCGCCATTGCTCATGCGCTGTCCCGGCTGAGTGATCTCCCGCATAGCAACCACATTCACAGATCTGTGAGTAACTTTTTGGACGTCAGATCTGTCGGGGCCGGTAACATATGTGACATTGCGCTTGTCATCTCTTCGATTATTGACTATCACCGTTGAATTATTGATGATCGTAACATTTCTGTTTCGATTGATATAATGCCGACTAACGTCTGACCTCGTAATATCCCTGTCTCTTACAAATATCCAGCTTTCATTTCGCTCGTGGTATTCCCCCCCGAAAGTCACACTTATGCTCACACCAGGCCTTAGAGGTGCCCATCCGTAATATCCGGGAGACCTTCTCCAGGATACCCAGGCGGGACCCCACTCATCTCCAGGAACCCAAAACCATCCGTAACCATTGTCGTAGTCCCAGCGGCCATAGTGGAACGCTGCCCATCCCCAGGGATAATCGGAAACCCACGTCCAACCGTCAACGGTAAGAACCCAGTGGCCGGCTGTTGCATAAGGGCTGAATCCGGAATTTCCATTGGGTATCCAAACGTATCCGTAATTTGGATATTCTACCCACCTTCCATAAGGGCTCAAATCATCATAAAACCGCTGATAGCTTACTGAAACCTGCTGCGCAGATGTTTCCCGCGGCAGCAGCCACGCCGCCGCACTCAATGCTGCAAACAAGAAGAAAACTTTTGACGATCTCATGGTAATATCCTTCACCGTTTTCATTTTCATCCAACACTCAAACTGTTTTTGACCCGCGCAATAAACCAACAAGTCCCAGAACTGCCGCGACTGCGCCTCCGACAAGCATCCATATCGACTTATCGGTGGCCGAGCCGGTGAAGAAACGAGAGAAATCGGAGCTGGACGAATTATACGCGTTGATCCCTAATATCAGAAGAAGAACGCCGCCGGCAAGAATTGCGAGCGAGATTGCTTTGTTCATGGACAAACCCTCGATTCGATTTTCTGATCTTAATCTCGTGAAGAAGTCAGACGGCTTTTCGTCCGCTGATCACTCTCACCAGCACGACCACGATGGCGATAACGAGAAGAACGTGAATTAATCCTCCCATGGTGTAGGAAGAAACTATTCCGAGAAGCCAGAATACGACGAGCAGAACAGCGATAGTGTAAAGCATAACGAGCATCCTTTCTTTTTAATTTGGTGTTCAAACAGCAGCGATCCGTGAATCAAAATTTCCGCCGTTGTGGTAAACGGCAAATTACGTTGCCGCGCCTTCGGCTTGATTAACCAGATAATTTTCCATTCCCATTTGTTCGATCTGCGCGCGTTGTATTTCGGCCCAATCGACGTGGCCTTCTTCCATCTTCAGTATTTTCGAGAGCAGTTCAACGGTACCTTGATCCTCAATCGAACGGGCGAGCTTGATCCCTTCATTGTAGGAGCGCACCGCGCCAAGTTCATCGTTGTTGTCGTTCTTGATCATTTCCGATACGGTCTTGCCGATTTTTATCGGGTTAAGTTTAGAAACGATCGGCACACCCTCAAAAAATATTATCCGTTCGATCAGCCACTCGGCATGGTGCATTTCATCCATCGCTTGTTTTCTGATACCCGCGTGAAGCTTCGCATACCCCCAGTTTTCACACATCTCGGAGTGCACCATATATTGGTTGATGGCGGTAAGCTCATCGGCTAATAACTGATTGAGTACCGTGATTACTTTTTCATTGCCTTTCATACGCGTTCTCCTTCTACTATTTGCCTGCAGCCTACCAAAACCCTCTTAGTTTTTTTTATCTTCGTGGATTAGCTCAGTTTGAATAAGAAAGTGTTCACGGACCTTTGCCGCGATCTGGTGGTCGGTCATTTTATCCTCTGTTTCTATGCCGACTATTTGGGAACCGAATGATTCAGTGTCAAGGCGTTTTTCAAATTCGCCCTTCGCTTCACCCGGGCCAAGAATGAGAATGGAATCGGCATGATGAAGGAATGAAATGACTCTGTCATAGTATTCCTTGAGATGGTTGGAGAAGCGGTGCCCTTGCTGATCCTCCGGTTTTCCGCCTGAGAACCGAACATGTTTTTCCATGCCGGATGCGATGGAATGCACTACCTCTACACCATCAGTTATTCGAACAACGACCGCTTTCTTATGGTCTATCCACACGCCTACATTGTTTGACATCGGATTGCCCTTCGTCTGCTAGATTTAATTGATGTTGTCATGATAAACGCCGTCCTTTGGACGGCAATAAAAGCTGATCTCATATCAAACTCACAAGGGCCGCAGCCCCGGATAGGATGATTAAAACGCCTGCGATCCTGTTGACCCATCTGAGTCCGTCGGAGTCGAGTTTTTTTCTGAAGATTGTTGCCACGTAACTAAGTACCAGAAACCATAAACCAGAACCCGTGAACACTCCGAGCACAAGAATGCAGGCCGAAACGACAAACAGTTTATGCCCGAGCCCAAAGGCAGCGAACACGGCGACAAAAGCAAAAATAGTTACCGGATTTGTGAGCACGAGGAGAAAAGCAGAAATGTACGATCCCAGCAGTCCTCTGTTTTCGTAAGGAATGACAGGATCTTTGCGTTTAGCTCGGAATGTTCTTATCCCAAGAAAAAGAAGGATTCCACCTCCAACTAGGCGCAGCCAGAAGTGCTGGCTGGTGATCACGTCGGAGACAAAGGTGAGGCCGAATGCTGCGATACTGCCAAAAAGGGAATCCGCCGTTGCGGCCCCCAGACCGATGACCAGCCCGCGCAAGTGTCCACCGATCAGAGTCTTGCGGATGCAGAGTACGCCGACCGGACCGATTGGCACCGCCATCCCAAATCCAATGATAAGTCCTTTGAGAAAAAAAATTGGTTCCATGGTCTCATATTCCGGTCGGTACAGCTATAAACATAATTATGAGTAGTATCGCGATAGTTCTAAAAATTCTCATCGAATCTATATCCTTAAACATGATTCGTTCCGCAGAATATTTTCCCGGACAGTAACGAGACAATCCGGTTTCCTTTACCGCTCTGAAGCAATAATGCCGCGATCTGTCAATTCGGCAATAACAAGCTTAGCAATTTCAGGCCGGACTTCTTCCATTGAGTTTGGTTCGGGCGTTTCGCTCGTGGCGCTCCAAATCAATCGCCCTTCGCCACTGGTCGTCCATACGTCAATAGCGCGAAGGTTTACTTTTTGAGAATCGATTGTTCCAGCATGCTGAATGTACCGATAATAGGTGATGAAGCCGTTTTCGCCGCGATTATATCTCACATCATAGTCCTTCGTCACCTCTCCCTGCACGTAATGAGTATTCATTTCCGGGGGAAGCCAGCGGGTGATCAGAACTCCGTCGAAGCTATTTGTTTTAACGATCTCAATAACCTGAACCGTATCCGGGACTGAATCAGGAAACGAGCGGTATGATGGGATCGCCGCAACGTTATGTTTTGCCAACTCAACGCTGAAGGCATCTTCCCAAATACGCCGCTTCACCGGATTCTTGCCGACAGAAATGATAAGCACCTTCTTCAGCGAAGGAAGGGGGACCGACGAATCGCTCCAGATGTCGACGAGTTCTGACGATGCACAGCCGGCCAACAGGATAAACGAACTAAGAACTATTCCTGCAACGAATACACGATGTAATCTCATAGTGATGCCTCTTTCCTTAAGTCGTAATAATAACTTTGATCGCTTTTTCTTTTGCGGCGTTTCCGAATGTGGCATACGCCTTCGCGATCTCATTGAGTGCGAAGTGATGAGTAATGAGCTGACCGGGTTTGAGCTTCCCTGATAAAACACTTTTCAACAACATCGGCAGCGATACGGTATCCACCAGCCGTGTCGTGATCGTGACGTTTTGCGACCAGAGCTTTTCCAAATGCAGCTCGACGCTTTTACCGTGCACACCGATGTTAGCGATATGGCCGCCGGGTGCGACGATCGACTGACAAATGTCAAATGTATCGCGAATGCCGACGGCTTCAATAGAGACATCGACACCCTTGCCGTGAGTGAGCTTCATTATTTCCTCGACGGCGTTGGCGTGGACGACCTTCGTCGCCCCGAACGTTTTCGCGACTTCAAGCCGGTTCTCATCCGTATCCACCATAATGATCTCTGAAGGGGAATAGAATTGCGCAGTGAGCAGCGCCGCAAGTCCGACAGGCCCTGCGCCGACGATTGCTATAACATCTCCGGGTTTTACCTGGCCTTTAAGAACACCGCATTCAAACCCGGTCGGAAGAATGTCGCTTACCATCACGAGAGCTTCTTCATCAAAGTTATCAGGAATACGGTAGAGGCTTGTGTCCGCATGCGGTATCCTGACATATTCTGCCTGTGTCCCGTCGATCGTATTCCCGAGAATCCAACCGCCATGCTCGCAGTGGGAATACATCTCTCGCCTGCAATATTCGCATTCACCGCACGAGGTAATGCACGATATCAACACTTTATCCCCGATCCTGAAATTCGAAACACCCGCGCCAACATCTTCGACAACACCAACGCCTTCATGCCCAAGTATCCGGCCATCGGTGACAGCCGGTACGTCGCCCTTCATGATGTGAAGGTCCGTGCCACAGATTGTCGTATGAGTGACCTTCACGACTGCATCGGTAGTTTCTTTTACCGAAGGTTTCTGTTTTTCTTCTAGAGCGATTTTACCGGGACCACGAAATACGAGAGCTTTCATCTTTGACGTTTCTTTTTTCAATTGTCTGTCTGGAAATTTACCTTCTATGGCGCCAAGCTTAATGCCCACGGCAGCGGTATGGCAAGAAACATGAGAATTGCTCCAAGGAGCGCCATGTTCTTCATGAAATTGACTTTATCGGCCATCCTCAATTGAGGATCCGCGATTGTCCAGAAATTGTGCATCAACAATGACACCGGAAGCAGGAAAACCACGAGGAAGAGGATACCGACGTACGGATAGATGCCGAACAGGATGCTCAGTCCGCCGAGCAAGAGCAAAAGACCTGTTATGCCCTGCGAAAATGCGGGGAACGGCACTCCCTTCATTTTGGCATATTGCGTCATCATCTGAAATCCGATGAAGTGGTTCACCCCGCTGGAGATGAAAAATCCCCCGAATATGATTCTGCCGACGAGAAGTAAAGCGCCCATGTTATTGATCCTCCGTAACTAGTGCGACATTTGAAAGCCAGTACATTGCATCTTCGAACTCCGTGAACGCCCTGACGTCGAAACCCCGCTTCTGCGCGACTTCTTCAAATAGTCTGGCTTGTTTAAGGTCTTCATCGGCACGAGCAAGGACCGCCGTCTTTCTTCGGAAAGTTTCACCGTATTTTGAAAGCCCGATTGCAAGATCGAACGTGTCGGCCATCGACAATCGCGATACAACATCTCGCAGGTCAATGAGTACTGTATAGTCGTGAAGAAGAGCGCCGGAGGCAGCTATTTGAGCAAGCCCGCGGTTGCTGGCCTTTAGGTCAAGACTCCCTTCCGGCGTGCTTTTTATGAAATCTCCTCCTTTAATGATTTGAAGCCTGAGACTTGTCAGAGATTTTTCGGACAGAACATGCTCGATCGACATTAGTAGATATTTCGGGTTATACGGTTTCGTGATGTAATCTCCGGCCCCGGGAGTGGTGTACTTGATTTCATTCTCCAGTTCTACCGTTCCCGTCATGACGATCACCCTGCCGGTCAAATGGTTTTCTCTGAGAAACGTAAGCACCCGAAAGCCGCTTGTTTCAGGAAGAGTGACGTCGAGGAGTATCAAATCGAAGCTCGTGGTTCCGAGCAAAGGGATGGCGCTCGAACAATCGACTGCATCCACGGTAAATTGAGGATTCGACATCAGAACCAGCCGAAGCGAATCTCTTCGGTTTTTGTTGTCATCGATCAGTAATATTTTCGCGGCCATAGTATTTCTCGGGTTATTTCAGCAAAAGAAGTTTCTTTGTTTCCGCGAACGAACCGGCTTCCAAGCGGTAGAAATAAACGCCGCTCGGCAAAGCCGCTGCATTCCATTGCTTTGAGTAGTTGCCGGCAGGCATCTCTTGGGAAAGCACAACCGACACCTCTCTTCCGAGGACATCATAGACTTTCAGAGAGACGAGTGAATTCGCCGGGAGGCTGAATGAGAATACCGTCGAAGGATTGAACGGATTCGGATAGTTCTGAGTGAGGGCAAACGCTTTAGGCGTTGCCGACGTTTGAAGTCCCACGGCCAGAGTCGAAGTGCCGCTTACGGTAACAAAGCTGTTCCGCGCCAGCGCCCGGGTGTTTGTTGACGCGCCGCTATTTTGTGTAATGGCCGTTAGCGCAAGGATAGTTCCTTTGAAGTGCCCGTCAATGGTTGCAGAACTGCCGACCTGCCAAAAAACATTCGACGCTAATGCGCCGCCGGTAAGAATCACACTGCTGGCCGACCCTGTCGTAAGTGTCGTCGCCATTTTGAAAATGAAAATGTCGGTCGCTGTTCCGCTCAGTGTGAGCGTGTCAGTGATCGCAAAAGTTCCAGCGGCTGAGACGTAGACTCCGCGCCCCAATGTTGACCCGCCGAGTTCCAAACCAATTGTAGAGTCTGAGGTTCTTCCGGCCGCGTCGTTATAGGCTGTGGTCAGATCGAGTTGCGCCTGGCCTGATACACCGTCGGCCATGTTCGTCGTTCCCGAGATCGATCCGTTATCCGTGACTGTACTCCCTGGACTCACGCCGACGTTTCCGGTTACTGCTGTTCCTGTGCCGATGGTGACCGCACTCCCTGCCAGAATTCTGAAATTGCCTGCACTTAAGAGATCAACCGGTGCGGGGTTATTGTACACCACTGCAGGCCTGATTGCGCCGACATTATCCCAGTACACATCATATTCGTCGAATGAAGAGCTGGGATCACTTCCCAGGGTGGAGTCTGCAAAGTTATACGCTTCCAGAATCAGGTTGCTGAAGTATTTCGTTCCCGTCAATGAAGTGTCGGAGAGAACAACTGTTCCATTGATCGAATACACAAACGCCGTGTCGGTCAATTCAACCTTGAGGGTGTACCATTGTCCGTAGGTGACCGGATAGGAAAGCAGCGTATATGCCCCAATGTTATGATACCCGAAGACATAAAACCCTGGATCGCTGCCGGTTGAATTGCGGAACCCGATATAATTGAAGAATGACGTGGCGCCCGTCGAATCGTTCGCACTGCTCCAGAGCGTTGCCATCCGGTGCTTCGTGTTCCAGTCTGCACCGACGTAAAGATCGGCAGTCAACGCAGTGCCGAAACTGTTACCTCTGCTGAGATCGAATTTCCGTCCCTGGGTATTGGAAAAAGTATTATGGTAGTCAGACGGCCGATTGATGTACGAGTCTGCCAGCCGGATGCCGACATGAAGCACATTCTTACCGCTGAAATTGTACTGCTCAAAAATTGTTGGAGGATAACGATCCGGATACCATGCACCAGCCGTGTCGAACGATGCGAGGGTCGGCGGGTTATCAAATGTATCGGTAAAGAGGATCGGAGCCTGGGCAGATGCAACGGACGAGAAGAGCACTGCGCCCAAACCGAACAACGCGAATGAATACAACGTAAATAATTTCTTTGTCATGAACTCCTCATAATGATACCGCAATGAACAACGTTTGGGATCTTTTGTCTTTGAATCATGCTCCTACTGAGAACATCGTAGAGAATTCACCGATTGTTCCGTATTGTCTTTATTTTGTCATCGCATTTTTTTAAAAATTTCCCCGACGCAATGAATACTGAAGTGGCAAGTACATACACAGCAATTCCTATGACAATCTGCATATTAAACCTCGATCTGGTTATGGTGAGTGCTGGTGTCATCCAACACGTTTAGTTGGTACGCTTCGATAACCATTAGGGAGCGCACTTTCATTTGGCTCACGAAGTATACAACCGTTCGATTGTAACTGGTATCAGCCAAAGGGATGAAAGAAGAGTTAATCCTTTATCACATCAAAAAGCTTCAAATGCATCTATTTTTGAGACATGTGGGTGAACTTCTTCCAGCGCGAGGAAAAAATCCACCACACAATTGTTTGTGCCGTCTTATTTCACTACAACTTCGAACAGCACCCGCATATTGGCTTTCGCTTCTTTTGAATTGATGTCTCCCGGTGTCACTTCATACACCGCCGGCTTCGTCCTGCCGTATCCGACCACGGTGATTCTCTCCGGCGCTATGCCCTTTTCGACCAGGTAATCTCTCACGCTATTTGCTCTTCGCTCGCTGAGTTTCTGATTATCTTCTTCCGTGCCGTCGGCTGATGTATATCCTGCCATACGAACTTTCATCAGTGGATTTTCCTTCAGACCCTGGACATCCTTGTCTAACATTGTCTTCGCTGAATCGCTAAGGGCAGCCTTATTGTAATCGAAATGCGTATCGCCGAAAACAACGACCTTCTCATCGTCTTTCGGGTCAAGGACGAGCATCATGACCTTTAACTCAGACATGCTTTGTTCGGAGAGTTTTACGGGTTCGGTTTTTTTGAAGAGCGTAATCAGCAGGATTGCCACGATAACGCACAATATTCCCACAATTGTGTAAAGAATACCCTTGACCTTTCTATTGCGTTTCGATTTGGTCTGTTCTCCTAGTTGTCTTTCGGCCTCAAGCCAATCCACAAAATCATTGCCATCCTTAAATCCATGTTTCTTGTAGAGCTCATATGCTTTATCTTTTATTTCCTTATTCTCTTCGTTCAAATTCTTCTGTATCATATTGGTCCCTCTTTCTTGAGAAGATACGTTGCCGTCAACAGCGTTGCCTTCCGCCGGTACATCCGGGTAAACTCAACCCAATTCCGTAGAGGCAGTTGCAGCATTAAATATGAATGCGTAATGCGAGATCGACAATCACGCCATCAACCGATTGCGAGATATGTATCCCATCGCGATCGGCTGATGTGCATGATTTCCTTACGATGTACGTAAGAGGCTCGATGAATATGTCTCTATCTTTGTGCCCCTCTTGATCTCCGCATTAAAGAGGGGGAGGCTTTTTCCCTCCCTTTTACGGAGGAGAGCGGGGTCGAAAAATTGTATCAACAAACTAAAATCTAAATCTCAACTGCTTTTTGTGCCGTCAGACGCCGGAAAAATAGATCCGGTCAACGCTTGCATCGTTGACCGCGGATTGTTTTCAGGTTGCAGATTATTGCTGGACGTAGAATTCAATACGCCGATTCTCTGCCCGGCCTGCATCCGTATCGTTCGAGGCAACGGGTTCGTCCATCCCTTTGCCGACTGTTTTCATACGGTTGGACGCAATTCCTTTTTGAACGAGCCAGCTTCGTACCGCTTGAGCCCGTTTTAACGACAGTGTCTGGTTCGCTTGCTCGCTGCCGACGTTGTCTGTGTGTCCGCTGATCTCTACACGCACATTCGGGTTCGCAACCATCGCGTTGTATGCCCGTGTGAGGATCGTTTCAGATTCGTCCCGGAGTGTCGACTTGTTGGTTTCAAAGGTGACACCTCTCAGCACGACGGTTTTTCCTTTTTCAAGGACGATGATAGTGTTATCATCGCGGCTCTTCTGTTCGGCTGCGCGGCGAGCATCGGCGTCGGTCGCCTGCTTAACACTGCGTGCTTCGGCGGAAGATGAATCCTTAATGCGCTGAACTTCGACGGCGGCATCGCCTTGTTGTTTCACGCGGAGTGCTTCAGCATCGGCCAATCCTTTTGCGTTCTGTGCCGCTACGTTGGCATCGGCGAGTTGGCTTGCTTTGACATCCGCGCTGTGCTGTGAAGCCGCAAGATCGTCTTTCGTATTTTTCACGATCTCAGTTTGTGCCGCTTCGTAGTCCTTGTTTGCTTTAGCAGTGGATGCATTCCCGGCAGCCGTGGCGGCAAGAGCTTCAGCCATCTTTGCTTTGCGATCCGCGACGTATGCAAGATCCCGTGTATGGAATGATTTAGGGTCGTCCTGGAATGATTTCTCAGCAAGCGCAAGTGCGTCCTGCGCCTTATGCAGATCTGCCGGCACTAATTGTGCCGCTTGACCCGTGCTTGCCTGCTGGTACGCCAGGCGCGCATTGACGAGTTCCGACGGAGGTGCGGTAGCACATCCAAAAAGTAATCCGGCAAACGCGATGATAATGAAAGAAGTGATGGGTTTCATGAGTTAATTCCTTTCTGCTGGTAATTGATTGTCTTGTCGGAGCTTGCGCACGCGTTCTATCGCTTGTGTCGCTTCCGTCTTCTCTGCGTCCCCGCGGGAGAGAACTACTGCCAACTCTCCATCGGCCTGGGCGCGCAACAGAAGCGATTGGGCTTCTTCTTTGTCTCCGTGTCCTGCAATGCGCTGGGCGTTATCCAACTCTTCTTTTGCGAGCTGCAAATAGAGCGATGCGCTCGGAATTTTTGATGCACCGGCTTCTTCAGCGGCGCTGATCGCCGATGTGGACGGCTCCTTATTGATCGCCGGGCCGCTTCCGCACCCTGCAACTATCGCAGCGAACAGAACGCTTCCGGCCACCGTGGCCATGTTCAGATATCTCATTGAATCCTCCTTGTTGGGTTGTGTGGAGCGTGATCTTCAATTCCTGTTATTCAGGAAAGGAAAATCTATTTTCTACCTTGAACAGTGTACCCACGATCGCCGGAGAATCCAATCGACCGAAAGGATGAAAACGTAGTTAATCCTTTATTAGCCGACCAGCTCTCCTGCTCTCTCAACAAAAAGCCGGTGCTTCGCACACGAAGCACCGGCTATTGTGATCACCTATTGGAAAAACTCCTTTACACCTCTTCAGGGTCTTCCCATTTTCCCTTTACGGGTTATTGCTGAACAAAGAATTCCATGCGTCGATTCTCCGCGCGCCCTTCTTCCGTATCGTTCGAAGCCACGGGTTCGTTTTGGCCTCTCCCGACGGTTCTCATGCGGTTCGAGGGAATGCCTTGATTGACGAGCCAGTTCTTTACCGCCTGTGCCCGTTTCAACGAAAGTTTCTGATTAAATGTCTGGCCTCCCACATTGTCCGTATGCCCGGTGATTACTACCACCACATCGGGATTTGCGACGAGCGCATTGTAGGCTCTCCAAAGTATTCTCTCAGAATCTTTTGTGAGCGTCGCTTTATTAAACTCAAAATTGACGCCTCTCAGAACAACGGTCTTGCCTTTTTCAAGAACGATAACGGTATCGCGCCGCTTCTGATCCGCCAACCGCCGCGCCAGTGCTTCAGTCGAATCCTTTACATGCTGCGCCAGTGCATCGGTCGATGCCTTCGTAAGCCGTGCCGCTGCTTCAGTCGAATCCTTTATATGCTGCGCCAGCGCATCGGTCGATGCCTTTGTAAGCCGCGACGCTGCGTCGGTCGAATCTTTTATATGCCGTGCCAATGCATCGGCATCGGCCTGCTGCTTCATACGGCGTGCCTCTGCCTGGGACAATTCCTGGGCGTGCCGCGCATCTTCTCGGGCTTTCGCCTCACGTGCTTCCTTTTCTGCGTCGTAACTATGTCCTATCGTAAACGCAAGTCCGACATTAAAGCCATAGTACCCATCTTGCTTCGCGTTGGTAAGAGGATTGAGGTCGGTATTCGTACGTGTGTGTCCGTCTAATTTGTCGGATAGCACCAAGTTGTATCCGCCGTTGACGGTTAGCGCGACGCCGTTGGCGATTCTGGTTTGGATGCCGAGACCCATTGGAACCATCGGTAAGAAATTAGTAGTGCCGTCACCGTTGAGTTGTTTCGATGCGCCTATACCAGCAAAGACGTACGGATTCAGGTTCGGCATAGAAAATGGGGCGAAGAGAAATCGAAGATCGACCAAGCCGATATCCGCATGATATCCGCCATTAGTGCTAGAACTCGGAGCCGAGAGGTAACCATAGCCCAAACCCAATTGGCCAAGTAACATGGGAGTGCCCAGTTTAATCTGCAGGTATCCGCGCGCCTCCGGCCCCCATTCGTCACCATTGTTATTAGTTCCGTGGACGCCGCCCACTGAAAAACCCCAGGCGAGTTCGGGGATCCTGAATTCTGTTTGCGCTTGGGCATGGTTATACGTGCCGAACGCCATGACAAAAAACGTAACTACAATAAAACGTCTCATTATAGACCTCCTTGGTCGGTGAATATTTTTCTGCGTTAGCTACATTGTACGTGAATTGTTTTCGTTGCTTCATTCTTTAATCTCAAAAAATTATTGTCTGCAAATATGTTTCAGTATCGTGTCATCTCTGTTCACACTTCTTCATCTGATTGCACAAAGCCTATGGTTGAAATCACCGGTTGACATTTGCCGCCGAAGGGTTCAAGGACTGGAGTACCATCCATTTAGTCGGGCTCGTAAAACCTGTGACGGAATCTCCGACTATCTCCTGGTGGTAGAGAAGCAAATGGAGTCTGTCATCCTGTGCGCTTAATTCCCTTGTCTTTACTGCCAACATGCTCACCCGGGGTGAAATTAATGTCAACTCCTGCCGCAGAACGTTGTTCTCCGCCGCGAGTGCAATTGCTGTGCGTGACCCGGGAGTAAAACCTGCTGCTTGATTCAGTTTAATGAATCCAAAGAAAAGGATGCTTCCGATCAGAACCCCGACAACGGCGAGTTTTGCTATCGTCCATTTTGCATCCACGAAAGTGAGTAATTGATTTGAGTAAGAATATATTTTCACCCTGTCCATCCATGGTCCAACATATCAATGAATATTATTCCACCGCTGGTCTTATAAAACCCATTACCATTGCACCTGCTTGCAGCCTTACAAGACTTTTCTTCACAACTTGGCGATAAGATTGCGCACTTCTTCTTTGGTTTTGCCGAGTTTTTGTTGAAGTCTCCCGAGGAGCTCTTCATCCTTTCCTTCTTTAAAAAGAAGGTCGTCGTCTGTTAGGTTGGCAAACTGCTGTTTGAGCTTGCCGGAAGTTTCTTTCCAGCTCCCCTTCATGCTGAGGATGTTCATGCGATAGTTCCTTTTATTTATGGATGCGATTGACTATGAGAATTGTATTCGGGCACATCGATCAACCCGAGCGCTGCAAACCCGACCTAGATACCTGCCAAGAACCTGCCCGTCGAAACGGGCAGGTGTATAGTCAACAAAAACTACTTTATGAGGATCAATTTCTTCGTGGATACGAACGATCCGGCATCCAATCGATAGAAATACACACCGCTCGAGAGACTGCGCGTTCCATTGTTCGTATTGAACGTAACGCTGTAGATGCCTGCTTCCTGACGACCGTTCACGAGTGTCGCAACTTCCTGTCCAAGCACGTTGTAGACCCGGAGGGAAACCACTCCAACCTGCTGAAGGCTATAATTAATCTTCGTCGATGGATTGAATGGATTCGGATAGTTCTGCGATAGATCGAACTTTGCCGGAACAGCATTAGGTTCACCAACAAGCAACGCCACGCCCGTCGTGAAACTCGAAACAGATGAATTGGCGCTCGTCCCTCCAACATCGCTTGCGCTCACGTGCCAGTAAAACATCGTACTGGACGCCAATGGAGTACTCAATTGCTTAACGGTATCTGTCGTTGTCGTGTCGAACAAGACATTCGCAGCTTTGAATCCGCCGATAGAATCGATGGAGTTGCTTGAAGCTATCTGCAAGCGGTATTTTGTTGCGCTCGTTGAAGCATGCCATTTGAAAGTTGCATTTCGCTGCACATTTGTAGTTCCGCTGGGAGAAATGGCGAGAGGAACGGATGGAATGGCGCCTACCAAAGTTGGATTGTCGATGCTGTTTGCAATTAATGTAACTGAGTCTGTGAGGGCCAATAATCTGCCGACTATTGTGGCACCGCTATTAGCAGAAATTGTGGATAACGCCATAATACTGCCGTTGAACGTCGAATGCGAACCAAGAGTTGCCGAGGTGCCGACCTGCCAAAAAACGTTGTACCACTTAGCGCCGTTGACGAGTTTCACATAACTCCCCGATGCTGTGGTAAGCGCTCCGTTCACTTTGAATATCCAGACAGCACTCGCGTCGCCTTCGCCGTTGAGCGTAAGAGTATCCGTTATCCCAAATGTACCGGAGCCGGATTCGTAAACGGCGGGTGTGTACGTGAATCCGCCGAGTTCCGTCGCAATAGTTGAATCAGCATTACGTGCAGAGGTGGTGTCATACGCCGCTTTCAAGGCGTGCTGCGCGGCGGCTGAAGGCGCATCGCCAGGGTATTCCACTCCAGTGAACACTCCGGGTGGAAATCCATTTATAACAGTGCTCGGACTGACTCCGATGTCTCCCGTAATTGTCGTAAGGCCGCTGCTGGTGATCTTCGAACCGGCTAACACCATAAAATTGGCAGCAGAGCCTAAAAACACTTCCACACTAAGAGGAGAGGCCGTCGATCCGCCGATAGTATTGGATTGCAATGTCACCGCAGCGGTTCGTGCTAATGCTCTCCCTTCCAGCGACGCACCCGTAGCAAACGTGATTGTTGTGTACGCCATAATAGTTCCCTTCATCACAGCGGTCGTTCCAAATGTAGCCGCGCTTCCGACTTGCCAAAAAACGTTGGAAGCCTTCGCACCGCCGCTCAGGAATACCTGGCGGCCGGTTGTCATATTGAAACCGGATGCTATTTGGAAAATCCAAACCGCATTCACATCGCCCTGCGCGTCGAGCGTTAGGTCGCCCGAGGTTATTGCGAGCGAGCCGGTCGATTTATAGAGGCCGGAGTAGAGCGTTCGTCCGCCAATATTTCCTGAAATACCGATGGGGGCAACTGTTCGTCCTGCCGCGTCGTTGTAGGCTGTCGTCAAATCAACGATTGCTTGGGTCAACATGGAAGGAAACGGGATCGAGCCCGCTGGCCCGGTCGCGTCAACTCCGTAGATCGTGCCGACCACGTTCGGAGTTCCAAATCCGGTCATATAAGAAGCGGCGAGAGGACTCACACCAACATTGCCGGTAATAGTTGAAGGACCGGTATTCGTGACTCCGCCGTACGAAAGAACCGCAAATCCGCCGGTCAATCCGAGAGTTACCGGAAGGAGAGGTGTTGTCGGCGTAGTGTTCCATGTCGTGAAACTTCGACTGGTTGAATAAGCGCTCACTGCGCCGCCATTCTTCAAACTATCTCTCACACTCACACGCCAGTAATATTTCGTGGCGTTCTTCAAGCCCGTGATAGTATTCTCGACATTTGTCAGTGTCGAGTCATTATAGATTTTGCTGTCAAAATTCGAGGCCGTATCAATTTCTAAATGATACACGCTGTCCCCCGCGGCAGCAGTCCATTGCAACTGCACGGTCGTTGACTGATTCGTCGCCGAATCGGCGGGCGACACCAGGGTCGGGGTCTGCGCAGAAAACGCAGCCGATGGGATGATCACAACAGCCATCAAGAGTACTCCAAAGAAGTACGTCCAAGCGTGGCGGGCTGTTGTCGGATTTATTGTATTGGTTTTCATAAAAATCTCCATTGAGTTAACGAAAAAAACGCCATGTTTTCTAACGCTGATGTGCGCGCCACAAACCAGTGGCTGGAGCACTGAAACTAATTACACGTTGAAACGAATACATGCTTTCTTGGCAACAAATCACTTCATAAGAATCAGCTTCTTCACCGAAACGAAGGATCCGGTTTCCAAACGGTAAAAGTACACACCGCTCGAAAGACTCAGCATCCCGTTGCTTGTATTGAACGGCACGGCATAGCTGCCGGCTTCTTGATGGCCGTTCACGAGTGTGGCAACTTCATCGCCAAGCACGTTATAGACTTTGAGGGAGACCATTCCAGCATTCTCAAGACTGTATTCAATTTTCGTGGTCGGGTTGAACGGGTTCGGGTAGTTTTGCAAGAGCGCAAAAGCTTCAGGCGCGGTCTTGATTTCCACTGCCGCCGATCCGTAATACAAAAATGCCCCATTATGGTCGATCTGTTTTAGGCGATAGCTATAGCTGCCGGCGGCCAGATTCTTGTCGCTGTAAAAATAATTCCGCGGCGAATTGCTTGTTCCTGAACCGGCGACAAAGCCGACGTCCTGCCATGTTGCAGCTTGACGGCGTTCAATTTCGAAACCCTGATTGTTTATTTCTGTTGCGGTCGACCAATGAAGAATTGCGTCAGTGCGATTTACTGCTGCTGAAAAGGCCACCAGTTCCACCGGCAGCACAGTGGAGTTTAACGTTACCGCTCCGGTATTCGCCAATAATTGTGCCGTCACTTGTGCTGCGCTGGCATTCACCGTAATTGACACGGCAGAAAGTACGATTCCGTTGAACGTCGAGCCGCTGTAAATAGTCGCTGAAGTGCCGACATACCAGAAAACGTTGGACCACACAGCGCCGCCCGTTAACGTCACAGTACTATTGGTGTTTATAGTGAGAGTGCTTGAAGCCTTGATGATAAAGATATCAGTTGCACTGCCTGAGAGGGTAAGAGTCCCACCCGATGCAAGGTCAAGAGCTCCTCCTTCGTAAACGCCGCGATGCAGTGTTTTTCCGTCTAGAGCGTCTGCGATCGTTTCATCCTTCGTTCGACCGAGGGCATCTGTCAGCGCCGCTCCCAAGTCTGTTTGAGCCTGAAGGCTGTGTCCGGCCACACCCCAATTCGTTCCGGTTGTTGTTATGCTGCCATCAATCGTTGCAGTCGACGTACCGATATCTCCATGAACAAGAGCAGAACCAAATATTCCTGAATAGGCTAAAGCTCCGTAGGTCCCTGCTGTCAAAAGAGGTACTGGTGACGGGTTGCTGAATAAGGGGGGATTAGCAGATGCAACGGCAGATATCAACAATACAACCGTCAGCATTGTTCCGAGAAAGCCCGTCCATTTGTTCAATAGAGGGGATATTGTCTTTGTAAAATTCTTCATAGATCCTCCAGAGAGTTAGTGAAAATCGAAACATGACCCGTTTCGCTGCGCAAATTATTTCACTGTTTTTGGAATTTTAACATATCTAGACGAACAGTGAAAACATTTACGCATTGAAACGGATATACGCTTTCAAAAAAACAGTTACTTCATGAGGATCAGCTTTTTGATCGAGACGAAGGATCCGGTTTCCAAACGGTAGAAGTACACACCGCTCGAGAGATTGCGCGTTCCTTCGTTAGTATTGAACGACACGGCGTAGCTGCCGGCTTCCTGACGACCGTTCACGAGTGAAGCAATTTCATTCCCAAGGACATCATACACCTTCAATGATACCTGACTATTCACTGGCAATTGATAACTGATCATTGTTGAAGGGTTGAACGGGTTCGGGTAGTTCTGCGAAAGCGCGAATGTTTCAGGCGCCGTCTTAATCTCCACTGCCGCCGATCCGTAGTATAAAAATGCTCCATTATTGTCGATCTGTTTTAAGCGATAGGTATAGCTGCCGGCTGCCAAATTATTGTCGGTATAAGAATAGCTCTTCGGCGAATTGCTTGTTCCTGTCCCTGCGACAAAAGCGACATCCTGCCAGGTTGCAGTCTGACGACGTTCGACCTCGAAACCATGGTTGTCTATTTCCGTTGCAGTTGACCAGTGAAGGATTGCGTCTGCACGATTCGTAGTTGCTGAAAACGCAACAAGCTCTACCGGCAATACGGGGGAGGCTAAAGTAACGGCGCCGGTATTCGCCAGCAAGCGTGCTGTCGTTGTTGAACCGGATTCCACCGTGATTGACGAAACCGCAAGTATGATTCCATTGAAATTTGAAGAGGCGCCATGAATAGTCGCAGAAGTGCCGACATACCAGAAGACGTTAGACCACACGGCACCGCCGATTAAGGAGACAGTACTGCCGGTGTTTATTGTTAATGCAGACCCGGCCTCTATAATGAAGACTGCAGCGGGGTCACCCTGGGCATCGAGCGTCAATGTGTTGTTCGACGCAAGATCAAGCGCTGACCCATAGCTATAGACACCATGAAACAAAGTTAGTCCGCCAAGGGTACCAGCAGTGATTGTCGCATCACTTGTTCGCCCGAGCGCGTTGCTCAACGCGGCGGTTAAGTCGGTTTGGGCTTGCAACGTTTGACTGTCGCCCACAATATGTTTAGTTCCAGTGGCTGTTATGCCCGTGCCTATTGACGCAGTTGAAGACCCAACATCGCCACTGACATTGACAGAACCGGTGATACCAGAATACGCTAATGCCCCAAAGGTCCCCGCTGTCAAAAGTGGTACTGGTGCCGGGTTGCTATATCCAACAGGATGAGCAAAGGCGTAGGTAGAAATCAACATCGCAACCGTTGCGATAACTCCGAACAAGCGCGCGCTCCTGTTAGAAAGAGCGATTGCTGTCTTTGTAAAATTTTCCATGATAAAACCTTATTGAAATTGATGAAATGAATAAAATGAATTAGTAAAATTGATTAACGTTTGTTTTGAAAGAAATTGAATCCAGTTGTTTAGGGATGCACGCTTTACTGATTAATACTATTTCATGAGAATCAATTTTTTTGTCGAGACAAAGGACCCGGCATCCAGGCGATAGAAGTACACCCCGCTGGAGAGACTGCGTGTTCCATTGTTTGTATTGAACGTCACGTTGTAGCTGCCGGCTTCCTGGCGTCCGTTCACAAGTGTGGCAACTTCTTTCCCAAGGACATCATATACCTTTAATGTCACCTGACCGTTCACTGATAACCGATAACTGATCACTGTTGAAGGGTTGAATGGGTTTGGATAATTTTGCGAAAGTGTGAATCCGGTTGGGGTTGTTGGTCCGCCAATCTCGACACCGGTTGTGCTGCCGCTCTGCAAGACTCGCGATGCATAGATGTTGTAATTACCGCTCCGTTTGTCCTGCCATGCGAGAATCGCTCCGCCGCTCCCGTCACTGACGATCGCGGGATTTGTTTGCGTGCTCTCTGCCGTGCAGATAGGAACTCCGTTGGCGGTCCACGGAAGAGCGAATCTTCCTGTAATGCGCGATGCGTAGACATCATATGTATTGACGTTCGTGGCGCTGTCGCGCTTGTCGATCCATGTGATGATGGCACCGTGGCTGCTGTCGCTGATGATCTGCGGGTTGGATTGGTTGAGCGCTGAGACACAAATGGTCACACCGTTCACATTCCACCCCGTTGCAACAACGCCGGTTGAATCGACCCGTTGCGCGTAAATGTCGGACTGTACGCCGGTACGAAAATCTTCCCACGTCATCAAGGCGCCGCCGATGCCGTCGCTGACGATCCTCGGGTTCACCTGATCGTAAGCGACATTGTTGTTCATGACAACGCCGTTCACAGGCCACCGTATTGCAAGGGCCGAACTCATTCGCTGTACCCAGATATCGATGTCGGTCGTACTGCGGGAATCTTGCCAGACGATAATGGCACCCCCGGCACCATCGCTGCAAATGTCGGGGTTCGTTTGGTCGGTCGCCGATGTGCAGACGGCGACGCCGTTTGCAATTTCAACGAGTCCGCCAATGGCGGTCACACGCTGTGCATAGATATCATAATTCCCTGCGCGCTTATCGTACCAAGTAATAATAGCTCCGCCGCTCCCGTCGCTGGTAAGCCTCGGACCATGCTGCGCGGCTGCCTGCGTACAAACGCCGATGCCGTTCGCCGTCCATTGTGCTCCACCCGATTCATTGACTTTCTGCGCGTAAATGTCAGCCAGACCGGGACCCGCGTTGCCGCGATAATCTTCCCATGTGAGCAAGGCTCCATCACTTCCATCGCTGATCATCGCAATGTTGACCTGGTCGAAAGCCGACGTGCAGACAGGGTCGCCGGTTGAAGGACTCCACTGAAGCGTGCCGGCAGCGTTCACGCGCTGAGCATAGATATCATAACTGCCGCTCCGTTTATCCTGCCATGCGATAATTGCGCCGCCGTTTCCGTCACTGACGATTACGGGGCTGACCTGGTCGCTGTCCGCCGAACAAATTGCCAAACCGTTTGCCGTCCACAGATTATTTCCGTTGGCGCTGACACGTTGCGCGTAGACAGCATATGTGCTGCCGTTCCGCTTGTCCTGCCAAACAACAATCGCGCCCCCCGCTCCGTCGCTGGCGACCGCAGAATTGACGCGGTCGTTTTCTCCAATGCTGATCGGATTATTGACTTTAGGGCTGCTTGACCACTGAGAAAGGGCAAGAGAAGGAATGAGCAACGATGCAGCAAGCAGGATGCCGAGAAATCCATGAAATACAATGGGCAAGCCCGCCCACCGGCGAAACATAACTTTGGCGTGCGTGGCAAATGTTTTCATGTGAACCTCTATCAAGTTTGTAGAATTGAGCAAGTCTTCTATTCATTTAGATATTCCCTACTCTTCTGAGCGCGGGATATCGTGTCTAATAATCTGGTTTGGCATTTACCTGATTTTTTTACAGCACAGGAATCACAACAACATTGCTTGCCAATGTAACCTCTGCAATGCGGGCCAGCAGCCGCCCTTCGATCACCGCTCCGGTATTGAGCGAAATCGATTGATCGGCCATGATGTTCCCTTTAAAGACCGATGTCGTTCCCAGAGTTGCAGAAGTACCAACCTGCCAAAAAATATTCGCGGCTTTCGCGCTGCCGCTTAAAATAACTTGGCGTCCTGACGTCGTGTTCAAAGTAGAAGCGATCTGTATAATGAAGACCGCATCGGCATTTCCTTTTGCATCGAATGTCAGGTCGCCGGACGAAATCTGAAGCGAACCGCTTGATTTATAGAGCCCAGGCGTAAGCGTTAATCCACCGATATTTCCCGCAAGCTGCACAATGTCCGTCGAAGTGCGTCCTGCGGCGTCATTATATGCCGTCGTGAGATCGCCCTTTGCCGCCGTCAACATATCAGAAACGCCGGCCGGAGAAACATCATCAGACGCATAGATCTTCCCGGTCACTTCTGTCAAGCCGAAGCCAGTTATGAACGACCGTGCCGCCGGGCTCAATCCGATATTTCCGACAATTACCGATGTGGGAATGTTGGAAACCAATGAGCCCGCGAGAATTACAAACGCTGCGTCGGAACGGAGGTTGACCGCAGCCTGGACTGTAGTTTGCACAGGGATGACTTTGGGGGGTGTGTTTACTGTACTATCATCCTTTTTACATCCAGCAATCAAAAGAAACAGTGAAGCTGTAATGATAAGCCCTGATTGCAAAAAACTTCCGGCGAACTTCGTCCGGGGGCTTAATTGGGCTGTTTGAATTTTCTTGTTGATGTTCACAATATCTTTCTTGTATTAAGCGATTCGAATTTCCTAAAAAAATCGTCCTCTGTTTTCGTCAATCGGGAACGATATCGATGATTACAGTTCTGTTATAGAATCGTTCTTCGGGGAAGTTGTTATCAAACGGCGCATATTGAAGATTCTCGCCGAACCCGAATGTCTGGAACGTGATCCCGTGCTTGCCGCTTTTCGCAATTGCTCCTTCGATAATGGCGCGCGCATCTTCTACCCGGCGCGAGGATAAGCTGTCGTTGTACTCTTCCGTTCCTACGATGTCCGTATGACCGTGGATGATGACAAGGCTGGTATCCGGAATAAGCGGAGTAACAACGTCTGTGAGAAATTTTTCATAGCTTGCAATGGTTTTCGATTGGTCGAATTCGAACAGAATACTGAATCGCACCGCCTCTTTTACCGGCTCGTCTCTGCGGATCAAGTGTACCGTGGTTTGCTTTTTTACAAATTTTCCGCTCTTCGTTTGCCCCAGCAGCACAATCGTATAGTCGCCCTGAGCGCGGTCACCCAGAATGGTGTTCCCCGAAATATTTTCATGGTCCTGAGTCGATGGTCCGAACCGTTGAACCTTCCCCTGCTCATCGGTGATCTCCAATGACCATGAGGAGAAAACATCCTTCGCTCCGACAACATTGATGAGAAGATGGCTGTCAAGCGGGTCTTCCACCTCTGCGACAATTTGCACCGGCTTCAGCATATAGTGCGGACCGCCTCCAACTTCTATCGTCATCTCGGGGGAATCGCTGTCGATATCAACACGGCGATCTTCAGCCCGCAGCAGAGTAAGTTCCTTTGTAGCACCGGGGACTTCCGATGGAGTTCGCGGCTTATCTCGTCCCTCGGTAGTTATCCTTGAGCCGTCAATTCCAAATACATCCACGAGGTATCGCTTGATCGCTTCCGCCCTCTCCTTTGCCAGATTTGGCCCCAGTCCCGATGCACCGGTCAAGTTTATGACCACCGCAGGACTTCTCCTCATCCGAATGCCAATGATGTTGAGGATGTTATAGTAGACTGTCATCTGCCGAAGTGAGCGGCCCGTCATATTCAGAGGCCGAACGTCTTGTAATTGACTTTCCTGGAAATTTGCCGCCTGGTCTTTTGTCATCACGACATATCGGCTTGGTATTTCAGACGACCCTTCTTCGAAAAACACACAATTGAGAATCGGGAACGACTCCCTCACCCTGCGTTTAAGAGGTACCGCCTTTGGTGCGCGGACAGAAAAATCGACTTCACGCTCGACAACCGCTGGAGCCGGCATGACTTCGGCCCGGGCAATTTCTTTCCCGCTGCCGAACTTTATCGAGGCACCGAGGCGCAATGTCGATACTCCCCATGTTTCCACCGAGCGTGGGTTTTCGCCCATAAACGGCTGGAACGAAAGAAATGGCGAAATGTCGATCTGGTGTCTTGCGTTAGGTGATTTGAGCGGGATATCGTAGCCCACGCCGATTTGACCTGAGAAGACCGTTCCTTTCATATCGCTGAACTGGCCTTTGTTGGCATAGTTTCCGGCTTGGGTGTAAACGAATGTTTTTTCGTCTCCCTTTGTGGGGGCCCAACTGAATCCGATTCGAGGCCCGCCAAAGAAGTAGAGAGCGTTTGACCACGGAGCGAACCGAAGACTTGGCTCGATGGAGAGATAGCTGGCCGTCGCGGCTAAAGACGAGTTCTGACCGCACGGGCAGGGAACATCGTTGAACGATCCGCGCCGGTCGTCGTATGCCGCCTGAAGTATAACACCCCAGACAGAATCAGGACGGTACTCGACAAAGGGAGCAAGATAGAGCCCCAGACCGAAACCTTTGTGGAAGGCACTCGGAGTCGTGAACGAAGGGTTCAACACTTGAGTCGTTCCGCCGTAGAAGTTTAAATTCACGGCTTCGGCAGCACCGAACCACCACGTTGGCAGCGTCCTTTGAATCTCCTGCGCAAAAATATTTGACGTAATAGAAAATAGCACTAGAAGACTGAGGATGATTCTTGCGCGCCACAGGCTCGTGAGTTTTCGGCTTCGGATTGCTGATCGGTATCGATACATTCGTGCCTCCTTAAAGAGTAATTTTGTTTCTCGTATTTGGGTCGAGTGAAGTCATGGTGGCGATTGGCCTACATGCCTTTTGTCTTCATTGTCAAAATCAATTGAGTCTTCGCTGCCGTTCCGAGAATCCTCCCCGCCAGACATCTGTCTGGCGGGAAGATTTCAATTATTACGGCGCAGGTACGTTGACGGTCGCATCTTGTAATGCGATTGTCCCTGCCGTTGTCGCTCCGGCCAATATTCTTCCGTTGACGATCGCACCCGTTACCGCGGTGACATCTCTGCCGGAGACGATGGTACCGTAGAAGATCGTTCCTACTCCAATAGTCGCATCAAACACAGGAACCCAGAAAACATTTTTGGCCTGAGCACCATTCAAGAGCGAGACATTGGCTCCGGTTGTCAGTGATGAACCGATCTGGAATACCCACACTGCGTTCGCATCGCCCCCTGCATCGAGAACGAGCGGGGTTGAGACCAACATCGTGCTTCCGGAAGTGTACGTTCCCGGAGGCATTCCTCCTGGGTAGAGCGCGCCAAGGTCAGCACCGCCGGTTATTGTTGTGCCGGCGGGGAGATTCGTGGCATAATTATATGTCGCTAACAGGTCAGCTCTCGCTTGCGCAGACACTCCATCATTGATGTGTACCGCGCCGTTTACCACTCCTGGACCCGGGCTTGTTGAAAAAGTAAATCCAGTAATTGAAGTACCCGGGTTCAATGAAACATCGCCGTTAATGATGGAATTGCCGGTGTTGGTGACTGCGGAAGTTGCCATAATTCCAAAAGTACCTGCAGAGCCAAGCGATCCTGCACCCGTCTTGAATGACCACCTTGTCGAGTAAGCACTGGTACCGCTGCTGTTCTTCGCATTAACGCGCCAGTAATAGATGTTGCCGCTTGTTAAGCCGGCGATCGTATGCGAGATGCTTGTGAGGGATGAATCGTCAAACTGCGTACCGGTGAAAGTGCTATCGGTAGAAACCTGCAGCCGATACGTATCAGCTCCGGTCGACGCAAGCCAACTCAATTTCGGACTTGCTGAGACACTGGATGCTCCATTGACAGGTGCGGATAAGATCGGTACTGATGGCGCTGCGATGGTTTTGAAGTTCCACACGGTCGAGTATACGCTCGTCCCGGAGGCATCTTTTGCATTCACACGCCAGTAATACGTCGTCCCCACGGTCAAGCCGGACAAGGCTTGCGAAGTGTTGACCCGTGTTGAGTCGTCGTACACTGTCGTCGCAAAAGTGTTAACCGTTGATACCTGCAAACGATAGGTGTTTGCACCCGAAACGCCATTCCAGATCAAGGTCGGGTTCACCGGCTGGTTGACCGCTGCGTTGAGAGGCGAGACCAAGCTCGGCGCGGACGGAGCTGTCGCAGTTGTGAAACTCCAGACAGCGGAGTAAGCACTTGTCCCTGCAACATTCTTCGCGTTCAAACGCCAGTAGTAGGTCGTCCCTGCACCAAGGCCTGATATTGCCTGCGATGTGGTCGTGCGTGTCGAGTCATTATAGATAGTCGTTCCAAACGTGTTGCTGATCGAAACCTGCAAACGATAGGTATCGGCCCCTGCTACGGCATTCCACACCAGCGTCGGATTCGAAGCTTGGTTGATTGACGCATTCAACGGCGTGACCAAACTCGGTGCCGCGGGTACCACGATTGTGGTAAAGCTCCATATGGTAGAGTAATTGCTCGTACCGGCTGCATTCTTTGTATTGACACGCCAGTAGTAGGTCGTCCCGATTGACAAGCCGGATATCGCCTGCGAAGTTGTTGTGCGTGTCGAGTCGTCATACACGGTCGTTGCAAAAGTGTTGCCCGTTGAAACCTGCAAACGATACGTAGCCGCTCCTGGCACGCCGTTCCAAATCAATGTTGGATTGGTGGGCTGGTTGACCGCTGCATTAAGAGGGACAACTAAGACGGGAGCCGCCGGCACGGTCACCGTGGTAAAGCTCCATACTATAGAGTAGCCGCCGGTCCCTGCTGCATTCTTTGCATTCACGCGCCAGTAGTAGGTCGTCCCAACCGCTAATCCCGATATTGCTTGTGATGCTGTCGTGCGCGTCGAGTCGTCATACACCGTCGTGGCAAAAGTGTTGCCCGTTGAGACCTGCAAACGATAGGTAGCGGCTCCTGGTACGCCGTTCCAAATCAGTATTGGATTTGTCGGCTGGTTGATCGCCGCGTCAACAGGTACAACTAAGACTGGTACTGCGGGCACGGTGACGGTCGCAAAGCTCCATACTATAGAGTAACTGCTGGTCCCTGCCGCATTCTTTGCGTTCACGCGCCAGTAGTAGGTTGTCCCTACTGCCAGGCCCGAAATTGCTTGCGATCCGATCGTACGCGTCGAGTCGTCATAAATTGTCGTGACAAACGTGTTGCTTGTTGAGACTTGCAAACGATACGTAGCGGCTCCGACAACACCGTTCCATATGAGCGTCGGATTCGTTAGCTGGTTAATCGCTGTATTGACAGGCGCTACTAAAACCGGCGCGGTGGGTACTGCGATTGTTGTAAAGCTCCATACATCGGAGTATGCGCTCGCAGTGCCGGAAGTTTTCGAATTCACACGCCAGTAGTACGTCGTTCCAACCGTCAAACCGGATATGGCCTGTGAAGTCACCGTGCGTGTTGAGTCGTCGTAGATCGTTGCGGCAAAAGTGTTACTCGTCGAAACCTGTAAACGATACGTATTGGCTCCCGGCACGAGATTCCAAATCAACGTTGGATTTGTCGATTGGCTCAATGCGCCATTGAGCGGCGCGACAAGCGTCGGCGTCCCGGCTGCAATGGTCGTGAAGGATCGCGAAGAGTATGCACTCGTTCCCGCGACGTTCTTTGCATTCACTCTCCAGTAGTAACCAGTCGCCAACGACAATCCATTGATCGATTGCGAGGTGCCAGTGAGCGTCGAGTCGTCAAACAGCATAACGGCAAAAGTATTGCTCGTCGAAACCTGCAGATGATACGTCGCAGCTCCCGGCGAAGCGTTCCAACTTAAATTCGGACTCGTTGCGATATTGATCGCTACGTCAAGCGGTGCGATCAAGACCGGTGCCGCGGGCGTTCCGATTGTCGTGAAACTCCATACGCTGGAGTATGCACTCGTTCCGCCGGAAATTTTTGAATCCACTCGCCAGTAATACGTTGTCCCAACCGCGAGACCGGGGACCGATTGCGAAGTGTTTGTGCGTGTCGAATCATCATACACCATACTCGCAAAACTACTGTTCGTCGACAGTTGCAATCGATACGTATTGGCTCCCGCCACGGCATTCCAAATCATCATCGGAGTCGTTGCCTGGTTCACCGAGGCATCAGCCGGCGCAACAAGGATCGGCGTTCCGGTTGCGATCGTCGAGAAGGTCCAAACATAGTTGCTCGCAAGCGGAATGCCTGCCAAGTCCCTGGCTCCGGTTGTAATTGTACACGTATAGGAGAGAGACGGAGAGAGACCATTCGGAAGAACAAAAATCGCCGTCGTGTCGGTATACGACACAGAGCCTGGATACGAAATTCCGCCCTGTTGTACTGTAAACGTGGCTCCGTTGATCGTGTTAGGGTCCATCGGCGTGCTGAAGGTTGCCGTGATGAGCTTGACCGCCGCTACGCTGGAGACGCCGTTTGTTTTATTCAGCGGTTCGTTGGTACCGCCGTTCGTCGGAGTTGTTCGGATCACCGTCGGTGCGTTACAGACACTCACGATTCCCGGAACCTCTTTTCTGCAGCCCGCCATAACAACGATGAAAAATAAAGCGGCGGTCAATCCGGCCGTAATCGGGGCGCCGAAGAATCCGCGAACCGTTCGTGAAAAATGCGTCCATGTGTTTGCGGCGCGTGATGGGTTTGTTGTTTGAGTGTTCATAATGCCCTCTGTATGTAATCAACGGATGAAAGGAAATTCTTTGCGATTAAGATTGTGCTTCAACGTATGGTTATCATTTCTTTCTCGGCGACGTTTTTCTCTTCACCGATTTTCTCGACACCGCTTTCTTCTTCTTCGACGATTTTGTCAATTTTATCAAATGGGCGTTCGACTTTTTCAGCTTGTCGATATTTTTTCTGAATTCATCGATCTGTTCTGTAGCTTCATCTTTGGCGATGCCGAAATTCTCTTGAAGTCTTCCGACAAGTTGTTCGTACTTTCCCGAGATGGCGGCAAGTTCGTCGTTCATCAGTTTTCCCCAATGGTGTGCGGCTTTCCCTCTTCGCTGCTTCCACTGTCCCTCAATTCGATCCCAATTCATTTTCCAATCTCCTTTCGTTTCAGGCTTCTACGAGTGTTGGCTTCTCGTTCGTTCGAAAAACGGGAAGAAGCTCTTCCTAGAACGTGAAAAAATATACAACTGATTGGGCGGAGGCGTAATAGCCCAAAAGGATGAAAAGGGGGTTAATCCCTCTCAAACGACAAGAGTCGCCTTGCTGCGATGATTGTATAAAGTGATGAGACGTAAGGCACGAAGGGCCCCTTTCCGAAGAAATCCTTCGGATCGGAGATATCACACTGCGGGCAGCCGGGTCATTTGTCCGCGAATGAAATTATTGTTGCAAGGTGAGTCGTGATGTTAACGAAGGAGGGGCGAAGGATGAAAAGTGTTACTTTTCATTGTGCGAATAGTTTGCGATCTGAAGGCGGCTGTGTAATGCCAATTTTTCCAGGATGTTATGTACATGACTTTTGACCGTGAACGTTGCAATGTTGAGCTTCACTGCAATTTGTTTGTTGCTCATTCCGTCAACAATCAACGCAATAATCTCCTTCTCACGTTCAGTCATGCGAACAGCAATTTTGAGATTTCTTTTCCCTTTGATGAGAGCTTGTTCGGCCACTTGGAAGAAAAGTGATGCAGTCATTGGAAGGGGAAGCACGGTTTCTCCTCCCACCACGGACCGAATCGTGGAGATCATATTTTCCACCGTAGCGTCTTTCAGGATGAAACCGTCGGCCCCGGCCTGCACGAATTCCATAATATCGGCTTGTGCAGGAGCAAGGCCCATTCCGATCACTTTGATGGTTGGAAACTCCTTTTTCATCGATTGCAACACATCCAAACTGTTTTGACTGTCCAAGCCGAGGTCCATCAACACCACGGCCGGTTTCATCGCACGCGCCTTCGACAACGTGTCATGCTTGCCGTCGGAGACGGCCACAACGGTGACATCTTTATGTCCGTTGATCATTGCGGTAATGCCGTCCCGCAAAATTCGGTTGTCCTCTATAAGTAATAATCGAATCTTCGACATACTCATTCAAAGTGGATGTAAGATTGAGATCGCTTCAAAAGAAAAATCCCTCCCATCAATGGCAGGGGTCGTACCCATCCCCTGCAACATTTCCAGCTAATATATTATAGTTTAACGATTTAGTCAACTATCGGCGGTGATTTATGTGAACCATTGAATCCGAGGTATGGCAAAGAAATTATAAAAAGGATTTACCCTGCTATTCTAATGAGGACAACGGCTTATCCATGTTACGATTCTGTTCCGATTACGGAAATAATTCACAGCGGATACTCCGAGACGCCGGGAAGTAATGAGTTAGTGTTTTCATTAGCCCCGGTTCTCGCTGGGGAACCAACAAAGGGGCTGAACTTTTCGGTGAGTTCTAGCTTGCATGGTTTTATATTCCAATTACAATCGGCCGATCGGTAACATCTTCCTTGTCAAATGCCGGCACCGGACATTCCATTCACTTTGGCTTGGCAATGCCCGAAGAAATTCAGTAACTTAGCATTCGTACATCAACGGGGGAGGCAGTTGAAAAAGGCAACGGCTAATTTGAATCTCAATTACACGAGAGAAAAGTCAGTCCGCGATATAACCGTTTCATACACGGCTATCCGGCAGGTTACTCTCGTCGGAAATTCCATAATGGAAATAAGCAGGTAAACCGTAACAGATAATTACTCACTCGTGTTGCGCAAAACGCCAATTGCAATGCCACTGCGAAGGAGTCCTTTGGACATTTAGGCCGGCAGAAGAAAAAAAGTCACGAACGAATACAACTATTTTTTATTAATGGACATTGCAGAATAAAGTTTTCTTTAAAAAGTCTTTGTGTCTTAGTGCCTTTTGCCAAGGGCATCCCGTTGGGAGTGGCAAGCCTTTTAAACCCTGCGTCTCATCAGATACCAAATTTCTAAAAGGAAATATTCTATGACCGCTACCGGCAGATCAATTGAACAGACTTCAAGTACTTCACAGAATTCACAAAATGGAATGTACCGCGGTCCATTTGCTATCATGACCACGCTGTTTTTCATGTGGGGCTTCATGACGGCATGGAACGACATTCTTATTCCGCGTTTCAAAGAGGCATTCACGTTAAACTATTTTCAGGCGATGCTAGTACAATTTGCTTTCTTCGGCGCTTATTTTATCGGATCGCTGCTCTATTTTACAACTTCCGTGATCATCGGTGATCCTATCGCGAAAATCGGGTATAAAAACAGCATCGTCATAAGTCTGTTGGTATCGGCGATCGGAAGTGCGATCTTTTGGCCCGCCGCAACAATTTCTTCGTATCCTTTGTTTCTCGTCGCGCTGTTCATTGTGGGCCTCGGTTTTGCGATGCTGCAGATCGCTGCCAATCCTTATGTGACTATCCTTGGTCCGGAGCGCACTGCTTCAAGCCGACTGAATCTTGCTCAAGGATTCAATTCGGTCGGTACGACGATCGGTCCGCTGATAGGCGGATTTCTGATCTTTCAATACTTCAATAACGCCGGCGTGCACGGAGCCGATTCAGTGAAAGTGCCGTATCTTGCGTTCAGCGTTGCGTTCCTGATACTCGCAGCTGTTTTTTTCTTTGTCCGGTTGCCTCATATTGGAGAAGGGAAAATCGAACGCGGTGCGGGCGCACTCAAGTTTCCTCATGTTGTCCTTGGTATCGTCGCAATATTCATGTACGTGGGGGGTGAAGTCTCGGTCGGCAGTTCCATTATAAATTTTCTCGGGCAGCCAAACATCGCCGGACTCACTGCTGTAGAAGCCAGCAAATATGTGTCGCTGTTTTGGGGGGGTATGCTGATCGGAAGATTCATGGGCGCCGTTGAACTAAGCGATATGAAGGCGAGGAGCAAGAAGATCCTCTTGCTTGGCATACCGGCGGGCGCTTTCGTTATTCTGGGCCTTCTGAGCGGTTGGAATGTTGTCAGATATTACCTTCCTCTGCTTATCCTCTGCTGGCTTTTGTTTCAGTTCGGCAAAGCGATGGCCGGACGCACGCTTGCAATCTTCTCGACAACCATTGTTCTCCTGCTCATTACTGCAATCGCCGTGGGGGGAAAAACAGCGATGTGGTGTGTTGTGGGAGTGGGATTGTTTACATCGATCGGATGGTCGAACACATTCTCTCTTGCGCTGGAAGGCACCGGGATGATGAAAAGCCAGGTGTCATCGCTGCTGGTCATGGCAATTTTGGGGGGCGCGCTCCTTCCGCCCCTTCAGGGTCACATTGCGGATTTAGGCGGGCTGCAAATTTCATACATCGTGCCGCTGATAGCCTATTCGTACGTCGCTTTCTACGGTTTCATCGGCTACCGTATCGGACGGAATCGTCAGGCTGCTGCGGCATAAATCGTAGAACGACTTGCAAGGTCGTTTTGGCAATTCTAACCAATGACGAAAGGTATCCTCTGAGTACCAAACCATGAGAGAGAAAACATTTGCAGGAACCCTGGCACACGAAACTAAGGAGGCGTGCTATGATTCAGGAAAAACAGCATCGAAATGCACAAACGAAAGCCGTTCAGTTTTTTAAGAATGCGGGAATTGTCATCACCAAAAAGGAAAGGAAAAAGATTGAAGTGGCGGACTTCGGGTTAGGAAACCTCGCCGAAACAGGCCTGGAACTTCTTGTCTATGTGAATACTGATAGAGTTTGTGCAAAGGAGCTTGTCTTGTTTCCGCACCAAACCTGCCCTGAACATTATCACCCGCCGGTTGGCAATGCAGCGGGAAAAGAAGAAACATTCCGCTGCCGATGGGGGAAGGTTTATCTGTACATCCCGGGAGAAACAACACCGCATCCAAAAGCGAAACCTCCAAAAGGGAAAGAAGACAGTTATACCGTCTGTCATGAAATTGAGTTGACTCCGGGAAGCCAATACACATTAGCTCCCGGTACTCTGCATTGGTTTCAAGCGGGAAACAAGGGTGCGGTTGTCTCTGAATTCTCGACTAAAAGCGTTGATGAAGTAGATATCTTTACCGATCCGAAAATTCAAAGGATTACAAAATTGAAGAAAGAACAACGTGAAAGAGAATGATATTGATGCAGTTATCGCCGGACATCTTTGCCTTGATATTTTTCCAGAATTTATCAATGGAAAAGAAACATATCTCGATGACTTGTTTGTTCCGGGAAAGCTGGTCAACATAGGCGGAATGAGGATCTGCACAGGCGGTGCTGTTTCAAACACAGGCATTGCTATGCACATCCTGGGGGCCAGAGTTTCCTTGATGGCCAACGTGGGAGATGATTTTATTGGCAAAGCTATTTTGAACTTCCTGAAAAGCAAGGGTCCGGCGGAAGGGATAAAAACTGTCAAAGGAGAATTTTCTTCATATACGATCGTTATTGCACCGAAAGATACAGACAGAATCTTTTTGCACAATCCGGGGACGAATGACAGTTTTTGTTATGATGATATTAATTTTGATCTATTAAAAAACGCCAAACTCTTTCATCTCGGGTATCCTCCTCTTATGAAAAAGCTGTATGAAAATAATGGAGAGGAACTGAAGAGGATTTACGAGAAAGCAAATGAACTGGGCGTAGTGACTTCGCTTGATTTTGCCCTTCCGGATCCGAATAGTCCGTCGGGCAATGTGGACTGGAATGCAGTTCTGAAAAATGTCTTGCCGTACGTCGATATCTTTTTCCCCAGCGTAGAAGAGGCGCAATTCATATTGGATAAGAAAAAATTCTTAAAGATGCGGGAACGAGCCAAAGGGAAAGAATTACTCCACTTATTTGAAGGCGATGAATTAGCCAAGCTGTCCGATAAACTTCTTGACTATGGGAGCAAAATTGTAGGCTTAAAATGCGGAACCAGGGGATTGTATATGAAAACCGCTTCCAAGAAAAAAATAGAAAGTATCGGGGGTATCGATCACGATAACTGGTCGGAGCGTGAGTTGTGGGAAGCAAGCTATCGCGCAGAAAAATTTGTTTCGGCTGCCGGCGCCGGCGATTCTGCAATCGCCGGATTTCTGGCTGCGTTGCTCCAAGGCGAGACAATTGAGAAATGTCTCAAGTATGCTTCAATGTGCGGGGCAGAAAATGTTCAGGCGATGGACACTATAAGCGGAATAAAGAATTGGAAAGAGACAACAAGAAAAATAAAGAGCGGATGGAAAAAAAACTATTTAAAAGTCCTGACAGTGGGCTGGAAGTTCGATCGTGAAAGAGAATTATGGTACGGACCCGGGGATAAGAACAACAATGCTCACGGATTGCTACACAAACACAAGGTTAAAAAATGAGCATGGAGAAATCAAAAGAAGAATAGGTCTGACCCCAAAGTCAGGCACGATCAAATGTCAACCGTCAAAGCCGGTAGCCCATCAAGAAAGCCTCACATAATAAAAAGTTTTGATGTCGCACAGTTGGGATTGGTCGGGCAACATTGAAACTTTCTTTCCGCCTGCCTCGTAACGCTCATGCAGGGAATAAAAGGAGGTCTCTCATGAAGCACAAATGTTCTCTGTTTTTGGTTATTCTGCTCATTACCGCAGTGTTTAGTCAGATTAAAGCTCAAACGAAATGTATTTGGATTGCCAAGTCACAAGATGGAACGCAACTTCAAAAGATTGGTGTTTCTCTCGCGCTTGTGAAATTGCTAAGCGGCTCGGGCGGAGATTTTGATATTAACGGTGTGAAAATTTCATACGAATCGCTTTTGCAGATATACAAGGATGGAACTGTTAAACGAATACGGGACAGCACAGGGAATGGCGAGACGAAAGTCTCTGGCGGGAAGTTCGATCAAGAGATGAAAGAGAGTTCCGAGATGCACGATCGGCTCATCATTGAAAGCGCTGACAGCGGATCGGAGCCCAAAATATCCAAAGTGCCGGTGAAATCAGTTGGAGCCGTGGGCATTATTCTGGCGATGATCGGGTCGAAAGATCTCGACCGTGACATTGACAGGATCGAGTCGGCACTTGAGCAAGGCGGTGTGCTCTATGTTCGAGATGAACAAAAAGATTCCCGGCTGTGGATTTACGTGAATTGAAACCAATCTGGATTTCACAACAACGGCTCGGTAATTCGAGCCGTTTTCTATTTTCCCCCTTGCGATGTTTTTCATGGGCCCGGAAGCCCCGCCAATCCATCCTTACACATCTAAAGTGTGTCGTGCCGCTTTCAGAATAGGGCGCTTACCGCAAAAAAAATCAGAAGGTTAAAGGCCTATGCTGATTCGCCGCTTTTGCATTTCAATATGAAATGCGGTAGTTTGCAAGTGACATGGAATAACGGACGGCAAAGGAGAGCGTACAATGTCAGACAAAGTGGAAATTAGGTGGCTGAGCAAACCTGAAGAGCACGATTATCCGGCGGCTCTGTCATATTTGTCCCTGATTTACGATGAGCAAAAAGCAGCCGCCTATATAAAAAAACTGAAACGTGCGCCGATATTAGAATTCAAAGCAAAAGATATTTTCAGAGCGTCGAGTTTATCATTGCTCGGAATCAGCAATGCTCGTCTCGTGAAAGATCAAAAGAAAATACAAGCGGGGCGCGAGTTATCTCCCCTTCTTCTGGTACGGGATTCATCCAATAGAAAAGTAATCATTGCGGACGGATATCATCGTCTTTGCGCGGTCTACTCCCATGATGAAGACGCTGTCATTCCATGTAAAATTGCGTAGTAAAAGCCGTCGGCGCCTCAATCCTGGTTTCTGTCTTTGCTACCTGGATCAAGCTGATTCCATGCTATCCAAAAAAGAAATGTACACTCATCCAGCGAGCGGCGAATACCGGATTCCTGACCGCCTGTTGTCTTCTCTCGACATATATCCATCCTCACCGCTTCTTTTCGCAAAGATACTTTTTATCGTATAGTTGTCAGTCCGCCTTACAAACCACATCGTGCAGAAAAGAGTAGAATCGATTGCAGAGCCAGCAAAGAAAGAAGGTAAAAACGAAGCAACATCATAGCGCATTGACGAAAGCAGATGGATGTTCTATGAAACCTGCATTAATCATCTTGGCAATTTTCGTTGGAATTGCCTCTTCAGCAAACCTTTCCAGCCAGGAGAATACGCCGCGTTTGACTATTTCACACATAACCGGAGACTTCTATATTTACACGACCTACAAATTGCTCGATGGAAAGCCATTTCCTTCTAACAGCGCGTATGTACTAACGAACAAAGGTGCGGTCATGTTTGATACACCCTGGGACACGACACAATTTCAACCGCTACTCGATAGCATACAACATCGACATAACAAAAATGTCGTGCTCTGCATAGCCACACATTACCACAATGACAGGACGGCCGGACTTGATTTTCTCAAGCAAAAAGGGATAAGAACTTTTTCTTCAAAGCTGACTCTTGATTTGTGCAAGGAACATCATGAAAACCAGGCGGAATACTATTTCACTCACGATACGACGTTCACTATCGGCGACCGTACCTTTCAAACCTACTACCCGGGTGAAGGGCATACGAAGGACAACATTGTTCTATGGTTTGCCGATGAAAATATTCTGTACGGCGGCTGCTTAATTAAGAGCACAGAAAGCAATGACCTCGGCAACATTGCAGATGCCAATCTTGCAGAGTGGCCCGCAACTATACAGAATGTGATTCGACGATTTACTAAACCGAAATATGCGATCCCCGGACACTTTGGCTGGGCCGATAACAACGGGCTTGAACATACGCTGCAGCTTTTACAAAAGAAGAAACCGGAATGATGACGGAGAGAGATGCGATGATATTCGCAAAATTATACGACGAGGTTTTCTTCATCAAAAAATAAATTATTTGAGAAATGTTTTCTTGAGTTTTGGGAAGTTTTTGCCGATAATGGAACGGAGTCGAACTGCCATCCGTGGCAAACCCCTCAACCGCCGATATTCGAGCCGGCGGTAAAAGACCATTCTGGCGCAAGATTGTCGCTCCCCTGTCTCGAAATATTTTCCTCCATTTGCCCGCTGCGGCAGGGACGTCAGAAAAAAAATCTGATTTGTAGAATGTCGAGTCTCATCATTTACCGAACAGCGCTTGCACAAATTCTCCTCGCTATCACACTTGCCGTACCATCATCTCTCCTCGCACTTGACCCGCATAAATCGATCGCACAGTATGGACAGAATGTTTGGCTTCGGAAAAACGGCTTACCTGCGAATGCCGTCAACGTCGCTCTTCAAACGCATGATGGTTACATTTACCTTGGCACGTCCGCTGGGCTGTTCCGGTTTGACGGGGTAAACTTCACGAAAGTGAACCTCGACGCCGAAGTCGGGAGAACAAATGAAACAATCTCTTCATTGCTCGAATCAAAAGACAGCAGCCTTTGGATCGGCACAGGGTACAACGGCCTCCGGCGCATGAAGAATGGAAAAATATTTCGCTACGGCTCGAAGGAGGGTTTTCAAGATACACAAGTGCTGAGTTTATTTGAGAGCCGGTCGGGAAATATGTGGATAGGTACATCGAACGGGGCATACATATTCAGCGAAGGAAAGTTCCTCCCTGTTCAGCTAAATACAAATTATATTCTCAGTATCGTGCAAGACCGGCGCGGAAAAATTTGGATCGGCTCGCACCGGGGCGTTCGCATCGCTGAAGATAATCAGCACCCGCAAGTCATAAACCTGACAAATTCGGAGGGATTGCCCAACGACATAACCACATGTACTTATATCGATCGTCAGGCCAACATCTGGGTCGGCACGGTCGACGGATTAGCCCGATGGAAAGACGGTGTCATGAAGGTGTATACCACTCGTGATGGTCTGTCGGATAATCACGTGATGGCAGTTTATGAAGACAGGGACGGGAACCTCTGGGTAGGAACAAGTAAAGGAGGGATCAACCGCCTCTCCGGCGGAAGATGGACAAGATTTACAAAAGACGAGGGTTTGACAGACAGCCAAGTCCTTTCGATTTCGGAAGACAATGAAAAAAGCATCTGGGTCTGTACTTCGGACGGACTGAACCAGTTTACAAATGTCAACATCACAACATACACGACCTATGAAGGACTGGCGAACGATTACGTGTCAAGCATCGTCGAAACGCCGGATCGAAGCCTGTATTTTCTCAGCGACCAGGGATCAAATGTTACTCAAATAAAAGGCGGCAAAATCACAAAATACGACGTCCTGGTCGGTCCCGCCTTCGTTACGCATAACGGCAGTCTATGGATTAGCCAAACCGGTATGCTGAACAACATCAACAATGGGCATGTTACTCATTACGATGCAAGGCAAGGAATCCCTGTAGACTGGATCTCCGCAATTACGGAAGATGATAGCAGCTTGATCATCAACATAGACCATACAGGGATATTCAGATTCGTCCATGGAAGATTAAAACCGTATTTAAAAGGTGGGCATCCGTATCCTTTCAGTGGATTTATTTCTTGCTTTTATCCAGAGCGAAAGGGCGTCATGTGGATCGGGACGGGAGACTCGCTGGTGAAAATACAAAATGGGAAAAGTACGAGCTATACAATTGCGGATGGGTTAGCAGGTAATTGGGTCAGTTCGATATACGACGACCATCAGGGAAACCTGTGGATCAGTTCTCCTCAGGGAGGTCTGACACGACATAGAGATGGAAAATTCACGGCATACGATACAAAGGTCGGGTTGTTTGCCGATGAAATCTATTGCGTTCTTGGAGACGATCAGGGGGGACTCTGGTTGAGCAGCCCGAGCGGTATCGGGTATGTTCAACAACTTGAGCTCAACGCTTTCGCCGATGGACGAATAAACAAGATACATTCAAAAGTTTATGTAACTGCCGACGGAATGAAGACAGATGAGTGCTTCGGCACCTGGCAGCCTTCCGGTTGGAAAACGCACGACGGACATATTTGGTTTGCAACGAAAAAGGGGGCTGTCATGATCGACCCGACAGCCTTCAAACAAAATCCAAAACAGCCCCCCGTGCTGATCGAACAGGTTATTGTCGATCAGAAAATAGTGCCGACAGACCAATATGCAGGCTTGTCCCCCGGCGCAGATAAGTTGGAATTTCATTACACGGCATTGAGTTATCTCGTTCCTGAACGGGTTCTTTTCAAGTATAAACTCGAAGGATACGACAAAGAGTGGGTTGACGCAGGAACGAGGCGAGTGGCGTATTATACAGGCCTGCCTCCCAATAGTTATCGATTTCAAGTGATGGCCTGCAACAATGACGGCGTTTGGAATGAGACGGGGGCGAGTTTTGCCTTCGAGCTCCAACCTCATTTCTACCAAACGTATTGGTTTTTTGGACTTGTGGCGATTGCACTTGGAGCAACGGCAATTGGCTGGTACCAAATACGGATGATGCAGCTTCTAAAAAGGAAGAAAGAACTCGAAGCACGCATTCAAGAAGCGATGGCCAACATTAAAGTGCTGGGGGGGCTGATACCGATATGTTCTAACTGCAAAAAAATCCGCAACGATAAAGGATACTGGGATTTGCTGGAGGGATATATCCAGCAGCATTCGGAGGCGAAGTTTTCACACGGCATCTGTCCCGACTGCGCAAAATTATTGTATCCCGATGTCTTCCCTTTAAAAAAACAAACGTGATTTGTCAATACCACTCACAGAAGTCCTGCATCTAGTGTCGCTTCTCAAAATAAATATTGTATTTTGTAGTCTATCGTCATCCTTCTGCCGAAGGCATCTTCGGGAGACTTCCAATTAATTCTCCTCTTCGAATTGAAGGCTCTTGTCTTTTGATTTTGGGGGTTCGCCGCCAAAATGGTATGTGATGCCCAAGAACGCCACCCTCGAATCACGGCTGGTGAAAGAGCTCTGAGTTAGCGCTGGTGTATTCAGTTCCGTTTTTCTGTTGAGTGTTCGAAAAATGTCTGACACGGTAGCGGTGATAGAGATTTTTTCGGCGGACAGGTCTTGTCGAAAGCCAAGGTTCATAACAAAACTCGACAGGTTTTCTCCCTGCGGTGTCAATTGCCTTGAACGGTAGTTAGAGTTTATTTGCAGAATCGTTCCCTTCGATATATTCACGTTGCAGTTCAGGTTTCCATTCCATGTGACGGTTGTTTTTTTCTCTCCATACCCGAGATTCGAAGCGTCGATCTCTTCGTAGAAAGCATCCGTGCTGGCGTTGATGGAAAGTATTTTCCATGCATTTCCGGTCACGACGAGTTCAACGCCGCCCGATTGGTCGCTGGATAAATTTTCGCGCGTGGTCAACAGCGTTGAATCGTTGAGCGCCTGTGTCACCGACGTAAATTTATTATACCGGTTGCGGTAGAAAATGCTCGGCAGAATGCTGATGTTGTCGCTTTGAACTTGGTAGCCGAATTCAACCGAGTGAATAAACTCCGGCTTGAGGTGCGGATTGCCTGCTTGAACATTTCGCGGGTCGCGGTATTCCGGAAACGGATTCATGTCTTCTCCACGGGGGCGGTTTGCGCGAAGACTATAATTGAGCTGCAGTTCATCGACTTCGCTCAGCTTGTACGCCAAATGCAAAGTCGGGTACAGCTTAAAATAGTCGTTCGGAATACTTGCGGCACTCGCCGGAAGGTCGGAGGTGATAAATGCTTTCTCGCCGCGCAATCCCGCCAGCACGCTGAACACGCCGAATGAAGTTTCATACGTCATGTACAAAGCATGAATGGCCTGATGGTAGACGAACGGGTTCGTTTTTCCGGTATCTTCGACGAACGATTGCAGGTTCGGGTCAAAATACGAACCGTAAAAATCAAAGTTGTCCCTGTCGAATCTCCCTTCGTACCCCGCGTCGAAGGTGGAGTGGCCGTCAAGCAGATGATGATATTCAATCGTGAGTTGTCCTCGTTTGTCGTGTTCTTGAATGAGCGTGTTGTCATACTCGATCAGCCCGGCTGGTACACGGTACGTGTTGGAGAAATGATTGTCTTCCTGGTCGAACATCTGATTTCCGTTGAACTCGAGGCGGAGCTTATGATCGTCTCCGTCGAAATCGTGTTCGAGAAATCCGGCGAGGCCTGACGAACCTGTTTGATCGTAATCGGTGCGGCGGCGGTCATAGTCATCGACAATCGATTCGGAGCTGTCTAAATGGGTCTCGGCGGTGATGTCGTTGCTCGTGTAATTCCGGTAGCGGTAGTTACCGGAGAGGCCTGCGTTATCCATTTCGCCAAGACGACAATCAAACCCAACTGTCGCAAATTGCGACAGCGGACGCGAAACTGCTTTTCCGTTTTCATTGAAGTAATTCGGGACATTCGCAGAATCCAACTGTTTCCGTGCAAGCGTACCGACAATGTTCCGCTCATCCTGCCTGATGCTGTAACTTCCAAAGACGTTTACTGCTCCGGAATTATAGTTCTCACTTGTACTGAGATTATACCGTGAACTGTTGCCGGCGTTGCCGCTCACGGTTCCGTTGAGCCCAAGATTCGCATCCTTCTTCATGACGATATTGATAATCCCGGCCGTTCCCTCGGGCGTAAACTTTGCCGACGGATTAGTTATCACTTCGATCTTCTCAACAGCGCTTGCCGGTATTTGCTGCAGCGCGTCGGCGATGTTATTTCCAAGCAAAGGCGAGGGTTTGCCGTTGATAAGCACCTGCACGTCGGGCGATCCGCGGAGACTTACATTCCCGTCAACATCTACCTGAACGGACGGAACATTCTGGAGCAAATCGCTGACCGACCCGCTTTTGCTCATGATGTCCTGCTGGACGTTGTAGACCTTCCGATCGATTGCGCTGCTGAAGACCGATTTCTGCGCTGTCACCGTTACCTCGCCAAGGTTTAACGCTGATTCCCTAAGGAATAGCGTTCCGGCTGCAAACCCCTTTCGGTCTGCATCAATGTTAAATTTAGAAGATCGCTTTTCTTCATATCCTAACAAGCTGAATTTGATAAAGTATGTACCGAGAGGAACATTGTCGATTTGAAATTTCCCTTTTTCGTCGGTCACGGCTCCCGTTACCAGGGCGCTGTCCAGTTCTTTCAACACGACAACGTTAACAAATTCAAGCGGCTTTTTTGTCGATTCAATCAAAACGGTTCCGGAAATACCTCCCCCGTTATGGCTTTGCGCAATAAGCTTCATTGAATAGAGTACGAACATTATGAAATGCATGTAATAAATCTTCAAACACTATCCTTGCTGATTTTAATGTTTCTCCTGGGCGCACAATGCCATGATCCCCGCGAATCAACTTTATGAAAACAACTAATGGATCATCGACATTGCTTCGCTTCATATGTAACCTTCTGATGCAAAATCGCCATCATAATATGGGATTATATCCTCATTTTTTCAATTTTTAATCGAACGATTCTTGAGACAGTTTCAATGTGAGGCTTCTTAGTTGCTTTCCCCTCCGCTGTTTGTCATATTGAAGACGTGCGCCTAGATCCGAGGCTATCGAAGGAAAAATAAATGGACTCAACGATGAAGATAAATCACACGACAATCAGATCGCTCACGCGGACTCTATATATGCTCCTTTCATTTTCCTTTACGGCAGAGTTGTTTGCCGGCCCTCCTTTCAAGACTGATGATCCGCAGCCCGTCGACGTTCTCCATTGGGAATTTTACCTCGCCTCTCAGCAGCAGTTCGACAAACACGAAACCAACGCAACGTGCCCACACTTTGAAATGAACTATGGTGTCATCCCAAATGTACAGCTGCATCTTGTAGCGCCGCTAGCATATGTTCACAGCGATGGCGCAACCCATTACGGATACTCCGACACCGAGCTCGGAGTTAAATATCGATTGCTTGAAGAAACTGCATCAACTCCGCAGATTGGAATTTTTCCCCTCGTTGAACTTCCAACCGGCGATGAAAATAACCAGTTGGGTTCGGGAAAAGTGGACGCATACATTCCGGTATGGATTCAAAAAAGTTATGGAAAACTAACGACGTATGGCGGTGGAGGCTATTGGTTTAACCCCGGCGTTGGAAATAAGAACTGGATCTTCTCGGGCTGGGAGGCTCAGTACGATTTTTCCGAAGCTGTCACTTTAGGCGGGGAACTCTATTTCCAAACAGCAGACAGCAAAGAATCTCAACCGAGCAGCGGGTTTAATTTCGGGGGATTCATCAATCTCAACGAAAGCGATCATATTCTCTTTTCCCTCGGCCGCACTTTTTCGGGCACAGCAACGATTACCGGCTATTTTGGCTTTCAGCTGACGATTTAAAAATGCCAACTTTGACATTCTTTTTGGGATCTCTGTGAGACTCTGTGAATCTCGGTGCCACTCTGTGTAATAAAAATACGGTTTCACAAAGAAAAGAGGCAGCACAGAGATCGGGTTTTTCAACCCTCGCCTTCTTCCATGCCGGCGAATTTGATGCTAATTCTTCCCATTTACAATAAAAAACCTCTAAATTCGGCTTAGAATGGCCTTTTCAGGAGGCATGGTTTTTGTGAATTACGATAGATACATGGAAGTTTCCCTTGAGTCGGCGAAATCGTCAAGGTGAATGGGTAGGCGGGAAGAGTAAAGGTTCGTAGGCCTCCTGATTCGTTTTTGATGATGGAGGCATTTGTATTTTGTGATGAACGATCAATGAGGGCGCGACAAGCCAGTCTACTGCCGTTTCTAAAAAATAATCTTGTATTTTTGTAAACGCGTTCATCCTGGGCAAGCGGAGCGCGTCTGGGCCTGAGGCGCATGAGCCTATGGCTCAGAAGGATGACGATAGATTACAAAACACAATGTTTATTTTGGGAAGCGGTAAAAGCATACACTGAAGATCGACTGCTGCAGACCGGTACCGTCCCCAAGAGTTGGCACACTTCATCCGTCAAATATAATTGATGAAGAAGATTCCGATATTAAGAAAGTCAATGAGTCAAATACCATAAGGAAAAACAATTTGAGAACCAACGGCCAGAATTTCTATATCTCTGTTGAATCGTTACGAAATCGAATAGCGAGCCGACTCATACCGCTTTTTTTTATCGCTCTTCTGCTGAACGTCTTCCTCTCGCTCATGAGAATTCCAACGATGGGATTTCAGCCCTTTATGCTCTTGCATGCGTTCCTTTTTTGCGTGGGTGCCTTCCTTTACTTCGATAGAAGACGACTCCGCCCGGATATTTCCGTCATCGTGATGATAGGAATTCTTTCTTCACTCCTCATTTCCGGTGTGGCAACCCTTGGACTCCTATCGGTAACGTTTATGCTGGGACCAATGATCGCTCTGTATCTGATGCTTCTCGGCCACCGAAAATCTGCATACACAAGTATCGTTCTCATCGTCATCTATATTTCAATAATGGGGGTTCTCTTCGTCTCAGGCACGTTCGGTTCTGCCGCATCTCCAGAGGTGTATGTGCGGTCATCGGCTGCATGGATGGTGATGATTGTTGCCGTCGCCGGAGTCTCGCTTGCGTTCGTCGCTCCCTTCGAACTGGTTCCCGGCGCTTTGGAGGGAAGCGAAGAACGGTTTCATCTCGCATTCGAAAATGCAAATGTAGGCATGTGCCTTACCAGCCTTGAAGGTCATCTTCTAAAAGTGAACGCTGCATTCTGCGAAATGTTAGGTTATACACGTACAGAGCTTGAGCGCATGAGTGTTTCAGACATAACTCACCCGGACGATAAGGAGACTAGCCTCAACTACATCAAGCGGCAACAAAGCGGCGAAGAAAAAAAGATCAATTTCGAAAAACGCTATACTCATAAGCGGGGTGATGTGGTCTGGGCGAATGTCTCGAGTTCTCTGATCTTTGATTCCAGGCGAAAGCCACAGTATTTCGTCACTCATATCCAAAACATCTCCGAGCGAAAAAGAGCAGAAGACGCACTGATCGCAAGCGAGGCGAAATTCAGGAGTGCCTTTGAGAACATCCAAGATGTATATTTCGAAACAACCGCCGATGGAACGCTTTTGGAGATCAGCCCTTCGATTGATGTTCTTTCCGAAGGACAGTGTACGCGAAACGGCCTTCTGGGAAAATCTATTCTCGATTTTTATGATGACCCCGCGGTGAGATCGTCTTTCATTGATACTTTAAGAGAAAAGAAACACGTCTCGGATTTTGAAATCATCCTCAAGAATACTGACGGCTCGACCGTTGAGTGTTCGATCTCCGCGCGGCTGCAATACGGCGCCGACCGAGGCTCAGACACCATTACCGGGACGATACGCAATATTTCCGAGCGCAAAAAGATGGAAGCATTGGTGCGAGAACAATCTCTCTTCCCGTTTCTTAACCCGGGAGTTGTTTTCCGCATAGACTCCACCGGTGTCATAACTTTACCTAATCCCGCCGCAACCGGCTTTGGCCTTAACCCAGGCTTGCCGGTACATTCGGCGATCCCGGACATCGTTACTCTTGATCTGCTCAATTGCATCCGCGATGGATCCATCAAAGTGTTCGAAGCTCACCTCAATGAACGTCTTTTCAGATTGACTGCGCGAGGCGTGCAGGATTTGGGTCAGCTGTTTGTGTACGGCGAAGATATCACGGAGCGGAGACGCGCTGAAGAAGCATTAAAGGCAAGCGAAGCCAAACTGCGCGCGATCCTTGATAATTCCCACGATGCAATCGGCGTCCACGTTAATGGGATCTGGGAGATGTGCAACGCAGCGGCATTGCGGCTGTTCGGAGTCTCATCTGCACAGGAACTATTAGGGACATCGATCTTCAGTGTCATATCCCCAGGTGAACGCGCGCGCATCAGCGGTTTTGTTCGGAATCGAAATGAAGGAAGCGATGCGCCGTTGACATATGTGAGCCGTGGTTTGCGGGCCGACGGCACTGAATTTGACATGGATGTGGCGACTTCGAGTTTCGTGCTGGAAGGCAAGCTTCACGTTCTCGTGATATTGCACGACGTCTCCGAACGCAAACAAGCGGAAGACTCGCTGCGCGAAAGCGAAGCAAAGCTTCGTGCGATGTTCGAAAACTCCAGGGATGCCATCGGTGTCTCAAAAAAGGGAATTCACGTTTATGCTAATCCTTCGTATCTCAAACTATTTGGCTTTGAAAACAATAGCAAATTTACAGGCACATCTATAATTGACAGCATTGCACCAAGCCATCGTCAGCAGATGACACTCAATGTGCAGCGGAGAGCTGCCGGAGAGCCGGTTCCTAAATTCTATGAATCCCGCGGCATGAAGGTTGACGGCACCGAATTCGATGCGGAGTTTAATATCTCCACGTACGAGTACAACGGGGAGATCTATTCCGTTGCGGTCATTCGCGATATCACCGAGCGCAAACGGGCAGAAGAAGCATTACGATTTGAACGCTTACTGCTTCGCACTCTCGTCGATAATATTCCTGATTCAATTTATTCCAAAGACATACTATGCCGCAAAACGCTGGCAAACCTTGCCGAGGTGCGAAACTTGGGAGTGCAATCAGAGGCCGAAATATTAGGGAAGGATGACTTCAAGTTTTACCCGAAAGAACTGGCTGAAGAGTTCCTTGCCGACGACCAATTAGTCCTTCGGACCGGCCAGCCGTTGCTTGATAGAGAAGAATATATATTCAATGAGAAAGGCCAGAAGCGATGGCTTCTCACATCCAAGCTGCCCTTGCGGGATAGTGAAGGCCGCATTATCGGTTTGCTTGGTATCGGACGGGACATCACCGAGCGCAAGGAGGCTGAGGAAACATTGCGCGAGAGCGAAGAACGTTTTCGGCAACTCGCCGAGGCGGCCGTGGAAGGTATTGCGTTTACGGAGAAGGAAATTTTCGTCGATGGAAATGAGCGGCTCGCCGCGATGTTAGGCTACAAACTGGAAGAAATGATTGGAAGGCCGGTCTCCGATTTCGTTGCACCGGACTCTCGAGGGATTGTGCTGGGACATATTAATGAGAGGTATGAAGGACCGTATGAACACTTCGTTCAACGAAAAAACGGCTCCATATTCCCCGTGGAATCACGCGCTCGCATGATGATATGGAAAGGAAAAAAAATTCGTGTCACCGCCTTGCTTGATATCGGCGACCGCAAGCGGGCGGAAGAGCAGCTGCGTAAACTCTCTCTCGCGGTTGAACAAAGTCCCGCGTCCATCGTCATCACGGACACAAAAGGCAACATCGAGTATGTCAATCCCAAATTCACGCAAATTACCGGATATACATTGGAAGAAGTCCAAGGGAAAAACCCTCGCATTTTGAAGTCGGGCGAAACTCCGCAACAGGAATATAAAACAATGTGGAAAACAATTATGTCAGGCACCGACTGGCAAGGCGAATTCCACAACAAAAAGAAGAACGGCGAACTGTTTTGGGAGAGTGCCTCCATTTCCCCCGTCAAGGATTCAAACAATAGCATTACGAATCTCGTAGCGGTGAAAGAGGATATCACGGAACGCAAACGGATGGAAGAGGAACTGCGGCGGAGCGAACGGCACTATCGTCTTCTCGCAGAAAATATGGTGGATGTGCTTTGGGTTATGGATCTTGAAACTATGCGGTTCACGTACGTAAGCCCATCGGTGGAAAAACTTCGGGGCTTTACCGTCGAAGAGGTTATGAATCAATCGCTGGAAGAAGTGTTAACGCCAAACTCCCTGGCGCATCTCAATAAAATTCTTCCCGACAGAATCAAAGCGTTTTTATCAGGAGAACCAAATTCAGGGCGTTATCAGGATGAATTCGAACAACCGAGGAAAGACGGGACGACCGTTTGGACTGATGTTACGGCAACAGGTTTGAAAAACAAAAACGGAAATGTTGAAATAATCGGAGTATCCCGCGATATCACGGAACGCAAGCTTGCAGAACGGGCAAGACAAGAAGCTGAAGATGCTCTGCGCCATGCACAGAAACTGGAAAGTATAGGAACCCTGGCAGGAGGCATCGCACACGATTTCAACAATCTCCTAAACGCCATGTTAGGACAATCGACGCTTGCGATTGGAAAACTCCCGAAAGAAAGCCCTGCAAAAAATCACATCGAAAAATCGATCCAGGCGGCCGACAAAGCAGCCGATCTGACACGACAGTTGCTTGCGTACTCAGGCAAAGGAAAGTTCGTGACAGAGGACTTCGACCTCAACAGATTGGTGGAAGAAAATGCGCAACTGCTGGAAGTCTCCGTTCCAAAGACCACTCAGCTGCGGTATGAACTTGATTCTTCAATTCTCTGCGTCCATGGAGACATCGGCCAGATCCAACAAGTGATTATGAACCTCATCATCAATGCCGGCGAGGCGATGGGTCCAAATCCAGGTTATATAACAATTCACACAAGCCGGATTGAACTCGCAGAGAATGAAGCAGAATACCGGAAGTTTACCAACACTCCTGTCCCGCCGGGCAAGTACGCCTTGTTACAAGTGAGCGACACGGGACACGGGATGAAGCCGGAAGTTGCGGCCCGCATCTTTGACCCATTTTTCACAACCAAATTCACCGGACGAGGGCTTGGCCTTGCGGCCGTTCTCGGAATTATCCGGGGGCACAAAGGGGGTATCAGCATCACAAGTGAAGAAGGAAAAGGAACGGAATTCGAAATAGTTCTTCCGCTGGTGGATGTTACAACGATGCCCGGTGTGCGAGAGATGAAAGAAACGCCGATGATCAACGGAAATGGAAAGACTGTTCTTGTTATCGACGACGAGCCATCCATTCTTGAGTTGTTGACGGATATTTTCTCGGACGCGAAGTTCAAGGTGATCAAAGCCTCCGATCCGATCAAAGGGATCGGGCTCTATCGCGAGCTTCAGCACAGCGTTGCCATGGTCGTCCTCGACTACTCGATGCCAGGCATGGATGGGAAGGCGGCCTTTGAAGAGCTGGTGAAGATAAACAAAGACGTCAGAGTTCTGCTCTGTTCCGGTTACTCTGAAGAAGAGATGAAATTGGCTTTCGGGGATACCCGCCCCCAGGCTTTCATTCAAAAGCCATACAAGCCCGCTGAACTATTGGCTCGCGTGTCGGCCATTGTTTAGTGCGACAATTCGCCGGGGAGGATCGAGTGAAGGCACTGCATAAGCGGTTGTTTCGCTTTCACTTAGTACATTTATAGAAGTGTGCAAATAAACCAGGATATACTCAGCTCTTTCTTATCCCTTTTTGTCGGACAGTTGGCTGAAAGTGGACAGGCTGCACGGCATTACATACAGTGATCTTCCATCGGCCCTTTTGCTTGCTACAATCCCGCATATTTTTGCGGTTTTCCCCCCCCCTCCTCATACTCGTTCTGGCACATCTGTTGCTCTTATAGCCTCGGATGATGATTCCTCATCGTAAACGGATGATAATATCAATGAGGTATTCATCGTGCAAGGCGGAATTCACAAACTAAATATCTGCGATTTCCGTATTTCGTCGCGACCGATAGGCTCTGTCGGGGAATGAAAACCTCTCTGCACCTCCGTCCCTGAAGATTTATGTCGCCTGAAGTCAAGCATGAGGAGATTGGCAACAGCACGCAACGCAACAAAAGCATGACCGCAGCCGGTTGAAAGAGGTCCGTAAAAAATAAAGCGAACCATCTGTTGTCACAAATCCAAAACCAAAAATATTCGAGGCGCACATGGGTAGAATTGGAGTCGATCAACTCAACGAAGGGATGATTGTGGACGACCCTGTCTGCGATTTTCACGGAACAGTTTTAATGCAAAAGGGTACCGTCATAACTCCAAAAGGCATCAAGATCTTAAAGATGTGGGGGGTGCTCGAAGTCAGTGTTGACGATGTGAGCGCGGTTGAACATCGCGCATCTCCGGAGCGGCTCGTTGATCCCAGCTTTGAGGAGGAAGCCAAACGCGAAGTTGATTCGCTCTTTCAGCATGTACAACACAGCAACGTGTTTGTAAAGGAGTTGATGCGCTTTGCGACAAATCGGATTATTAAATCAAGATTGGAAAGAGGCTAAGTATGTTCAGCAGCCCTCGTGAGCTTTTGGACGGGACCGAAAACCTCTCTTCCATATCGGTTGTCCATGAACGCCTGAACGAAGCAATCTTCAGCCAGCGCGCCACCGTCGACCAAATAACTTCCATCATTATGCAGGATGCAGGCCTTTCGGCAAGGCTCTTGCGCATCGTCAACAGCCCGTATTTCGGCTTCCCGCGGAAGATCGACACCATCTCCCGTGCGGTCATGGTTGTCGGGACACAACAGCTGCACGACCTTACCCTTGCGACTTCCATCGTGAAAATTTTCAAAAGCATCCCCGAACGATTTGTCTCGATGGAGTCCTTCTGGAAACACGGCGTTGCCTGCGGCCTGGGTGCCAGAGTCATTGCAGGGCTTAACCGGGAATCTAACGTCGAACGATTTTTTGTTGCCGGCATCCTGCACGATGTTGGGCGGTTGATCATGTACGACAAAATCCCAGAGATGATGGACGAAGCGTTTTCTCATGTCTTGAACCACCCGGCACCAATGTTCACCGTAGAACAGCAGATCATCGGTTTTGACCATGCCGCAGTCGGCGGTACGTTGATCGAAGCATGGCGCCTTCCCGGCAGCCTCGAGGAGATTGTCCGATACCACCACACACCCCAGAACGCGAATCACTATCGGGTTGAAGCAAGCGTCGTTCACATCGCAGACGTGATTGCTCATGCGATGCAATGCGGCAGCAGCGGAGAACTCACGGTGCCCCCCTTCGATGAAAATGCATGGAACCTCCTGGGGTTGAATCCGGGATTCCTTCCTCAGATTGTCGATCTTATCGATCGGCAGCTCGAGGGTGTTTTGAAGATGTTTCATTCGAGTGAATCATGATAGAAGAGAACATCACTACAGGACCGACCGTTGAAGCGTTGATGGAGCGTGTTCGCTTTCTTGAAGAAACCAATCAATGGATGCTCGAATCATTCGAGGCAGTTTCAACCATTGACGATGAACGGTCAATCGCTAATGCGAGCTGGGATAAAAGCTTTATCTACAGCACGGCGCGGGCACACCTCCGCCGCCTTGTCGGAGTTGAAACAACGGCGTTCTTTACCCCCGACGAAAATAGCAATGAGTTTGTGCTCGAAGATATCGATCCGCCTGCAGAACGGGAACACATTAAAAAGGAAGTCGAACAACTCATCGATGATGGACTTTTCGGATGGGCTCTGCACCAGAACAGGCCGATTACAATCCCCTCCCGGAATGACATGAGCGTCTTTGTATTGCACGGCCTTCAGACGCGCAGGAATGTTATCGGCATGTTTGTGGGGACAGCGAACAGCGCTGAATCTATTCCGAATAAAGTGGCGCTTAACTTGATGTCGATAGTCCTTTTCAAAACCGCTGTCGGCCTTGAGCAGCTCGAACTCTACCGCCGGATCAGCGACAATAACAGAATCCTCGAGAACAAAGTCGAAGAGCGCACCAAGGAACTGATAGCCGCGAAGGAAGTTGCTCTCCGCGCTTCTCGTTTGAAATCAGAGTTCGTCGCCAACATGAGCCACGAGTTGAGAACACCTTTAAACGGCATTATAGGAATGACGGAACTCCTTTTGGAGTCCGAGCTCGGGGACGAAGAACGCCGGTTTGCGACGATCGTCCGCACTGCGAGCGACACGCTTCTCGCGATCATCAACGATATTCTTGACTTTTCGAAAATCGAAGCCGGAAAGCTCTTGATCGAACAAATTCCATTTGACCTCGAACAGGTCATTCGCGAGGTTGTCACCATTCTTGAGGGTAAAGCGAACGCGAAAGGGCTGAAAATAAAATGCGACTATGCCCTGGACACTGTGTCAAATTATTGCGGCGATCCGTTACGAATCCGGCAAATAGTTATGAACCTTGTCGGCAATGCAATTAAATTCACCGAGCGTGGCAGCATCACAATACGGGCTGCCCTTGAAGAGTACGGCCCGGAGCCGGAGATTAAAATATCCGTAACGGATACCGGTATCGGCATCGGCGAAGACGTGTTGCCGCACTTGTTCCAAAGCTTCACGCAAGGAGACGGGTCGACAACCCGAAAGTACGGAGGCACAGGACTCGGACTGGCGATCTCCAAACAGCTCGCCGAATTAATGGGAGGAATGATAGGAGTGCAAAGTTCCATGGGCCAAGGAAGCACCTTCTGGTTTACTTTTCCGCTCCGGAGTAAACCTCAGAGCCATACATCCAATCCCCCGTCTGCAAACAAAAAAGAAGATTCCCAAAGTGGACCCGCGGCGGCGGGACTTGTACCGCTCGATCTTTCCCGGGAAACAAAAGAATCTTCAAACATCGAAATCCGCGTTCTCATCGCCGAGGATAATCAAATTAATCAAGAAGTATCGAAAGGGATGCTTACCAAATTCGGATTTCGGGTGCACGTTGTCTCGGATGGATTTATGGCCGTACAGGAAAACAAGCGGTCACCGTTCGATATTATTTTCATGGATTGTCAGATGCCGGTGATGGATGGATATGAAGCCACACGTCAAATCCGTGAAAGCGAAGGCTTGGAAAGACAGACAATAATTATCGCGATGACTGCAAATGCTTTCAAAGGCGATAGGGAAAAGTGCATCCAAGCCGGAATGGACGATTACATCGCGAAGCCTTTCAAACACGCGGATCTTCGTGAAGTCATCCGCAAGTGGACTACCCGCCTGCACGGTTATCGAGAGAATCTCCCGGACGATAAGCGACCATCGATCCCGCTATCGACGACACGGGAGCACGTCATCGACAAAGAACGTGTTGATGACATTATCAGCATCAAGTCTCATTTACGCCCAAGCCTTTTGGGTCGAATCGTTCAGCATTTTCGCAATGATGTCCCTCAGAAAATCGCGACAATGCGCGAAGGGGCCAAACGCGGCGATGCCATGAAAGTCCGAAAGGCTGCACATGCATTGCGAGGAAGCAGCGCCCAAGTCGGGGCAATTTTCGTCGCAAAGGTGTGCGAGCAAATAGAACTTATTGCAATGAAGGAGTCCGTCGAAGGAACTGACAGCCTGATCGATGCCGTTGAAGAATCGTTCAAACAAGCTATCGCGCAGCTTGAAACATTTGTCCCAGAGGGAGAACTGCAATGAAAATTCTTGTCGTCGACGATGAAATCGTTTCTCAAATGCTCTTGACCGAGCAGCTGCAAAATCTTAACCATGAAGTTTTCGTTGCGGCCGATGGTAAGGAGGGATGGAATCTTTACCAGGCGAAAAATCCAAGAATTGTCATTACAGACTGGATGATGCCGCATGTAAACGGCCTGGAGCTGAGTCGAATGATTCGGGGGGAGAACAGGGATAGCTATACGTTCATCATATTTCTGACGGTTCTCCGGGGGAAAGGAAGTTATCTTGAAGCGATGAATGCCGGAGCGGACGACGTCATAACAAAGCCTTTTGATTCAGAGCAACTTGCGGCCCGCCTGCGGGTTGCAGAGCGTATTTTGGGAATGCAGCATGAAATCAGGCAGCTCCATTCAATTTTGCCGATCTGCTCCTACTGCCGAAAGATCAGGGAAGATGACGAAACATGGGTCTCGATCGAAAAACATATAAAACAAAAAACCGACACGGCATTCTCTCATGGGATTTGTCCGGACTGCTATAATAGTCACGTAAAACCATCGATTGCAAAATTACGAAACAAAGAGAAGATCTCGTAGTGCAAACGAACTGCCGGTGTGACGATGAGGCGGAAAAAAAATAGAACGAGGAAGTTGACGCCGGCACGTTCTTTTATTTCCCTTTTTCACCCCAAGCACTCAAATGTACTCCCCTCTCATCCGGGGCGCTTAATCTCAAAGGCAGATTTTCCGGACTAAAGAATGAAGACAAACCTTCATCATATTTCAAGAGAGGCGCGGTGAGAATGAGGTTCAGAATCCCGGGAAGATCAACGATCAAGCTAATGATGATATTGAGCGGTTCGATCTTTGTAAGCGAGTTGATCATTGATCAACTGCTACCTCATTTCCTCAATGCTGTCGGTTGGGTTAAAGCCATTGCCGATTCGTCGCTCCTCATTCTTGTGACATTCCCTTTCCTTTATTTTTTTGCTTTTCGACCTTTGAAAAATCTGACTGCCGGGCTGCGCGAATCCGAAGAAGCGTTCCGGAATACATTCGACCACGCCGCCGTGGGGATAGCCCATATTTCATCAAAAGGAACTTTTCTCCATCTCAACGACCGGTGGTGCGAGATTGTCGGCTACACCCACGAGGAACTGGTAACGATGTCATTTCAAGACCTCATCCATCCGGACGATCTCCACGGATCTCTGTTACAACTTCAGCCATTCATTGAAGACGGGAACCGGTTCTCCTCATCGGAAAAACGATATCTCCGCAAGGATAAGTCGATCGTTTGGGTCAATCTCACAGCCTCGATTGTCAACGAACCGAGCGGCGTGCCGAAGTACTTCATTTCGGTGATAGAGGACGTTACAGAACGCAAGCGAGCTGAAGCCGCTTTGCACGAAAGTGAAAACAAGCTGAATGTTATTCTGGAATCTACAGCCGACGGCATACTGGCGGTTGATGCCAAGGGCAAAGTCCTCAGAACCAACAAGCGGTTTGCCGAATTATGGCAAATTCCACAATCCCTTATTGACTCTAAAGGCGATGATGCATTGCTGAATCATGTCTTGAGCCAATTGGTGGAGCCGGAGGCATTTCTTTCTAAAGTGCGATTGCTGTACGACTCGGCCGATGAAGACAGAGACATATTGCGCTTCAAAGATGGGAGGACGTTCGAGCGATATTCAGCTCCTATCGTCATGAATGGAGAGACTAGCGGCCGTGTCTGGTCGTTCCGCGATGTCACTGAGCGAAAGCGTGCAGATCAACAAATTGCCGATGCATTGCACTACAGCCAAACAATATTTGAAGCCTCAACGATCGGGATTATCACGTATACAGAAAGCGGCCAAGCGATCTCTGTGAACCGCGCGGCATCGACGATTATTGGCACGACGGTGGAGTGCCTGAGGAATCAGAATTTTCGTGAGCTGGATTCATGGAAGCAATCTGGCTTGCTGGAAGCAGCAGACGCTGCCCTCGCTTCCGGCGACTCAAAAGACGTCGAGGTTCTTCACGTTACCACATTCGGAAAGGAAGTTTGGCTTTCCGCACGATTTGTCCCATTTATGCACCAGGGCCGGAAAGAGCTTTTGGTTCTCTTCTCCAATATTACCGAACGAAAGCGATCGGAAGAGGCGTTGCGGGAAAGCGAGGAACGGTATCGTTCAATCATTCATGCCTCCCCCGATAATATCACGATCGCGGACCTGAAGGGCCGCATCATTATGGTTTCTCCGATAGCGTTGTCGATGTTCGGTTTTGAACGGAAAGATCTGGCACGCGGGCTTTCGATCACCGATTTCATCGTTCCCGAAGATCGGAACCGCGCGATGGACAATATTGCCCTTAAACTTCAGGGAGTTACGGCGAGGTCGAATGAATATCGCGGACTACGCATGGACGGCAGCACTCTTGATATAGAGGTGAACAGCGAGTTCATTCGGGGCACTGATGGACGGCCAAAAGAAATAGTAATAATTGTCCGAGACATTACCACACGCAAGGAAGCAGACGAAAAAAAGATTGAGCTAGAACGCCGGTTGTTACAAGCGCAGAAGCTGGAAAGCATTGGAACACTTGCGGGGGGAATTGCGCACGACTTCAACAACGTGCTTGGCGGAATCATGGGATATACTGAAATGTCGCTGAAGTACACGGAAAAAGATTCCAAACTGGAAAGGAATCTGCTTAAAGTCCTAATAGCGACAGACAGAGCGAAGCATTTGATCGAGCAGATTCTGACCTTCAGCCGGAAAACCAACCCGCAGAAATCGATCACTTCCATTCGGCCTGTGATAAAAGAGGTACTGGACTTACTGAGAGCTTCGATTCCCTCGTCCGTAATCATTGAATCCGATTTACAGAAAAATGCGAAGCCGGTTACTGTCGACCCTACAAAAATCCATGAGGCGCTTCTTAACCTTGCCACCAATGCGGTTCATGCAATGGACCGTAAAGGGACGATGACCATCCGGCTTTATGCTGAGTGCCTTGACCGAACTGTGCACGGTCAGGCCGGAGAAATCGCACCGGGCGAATACACGGTAATAGAAGTTGCCGACACGGGCTGCGGCATGGACACAATAACTTTGTCAAAAGCTTTTGAACCATTTTTTACTACAAAAGCCGTAGGCGAGGGGACCGGAATGGGACTCAGCGTTGTTCTTGGAGTAGTTCAGTCGCTTGGCGGAGATATCCAGGTGGAGAGCGAGAAAGGAAAAGGTACATCATTCAAGCTCTACTTGCCGGTAGCCGAAGAGTCTGTTTCCGGTGCAGGAAATCAGGAATCGCTGGTCCAACTGTACGGAACCGAGCGTATACTTTTTGTCGATGATGAACAAATGTTGGCTGACATGGCCAAAGAGATGCTCACGCCGCTTGGTTATTCGGTCGTCGGCATTTGTAACAGCCTGGAAGCACTGAACTACCTAAAAGAAAAAGGAAGCGATATCGACATCCTCATCACCGACCAGACAATGCCGGGGATGACCGGAATTGAGTTGGCAAAAGAGGCCCTAAAAATCAGAAGAAATATCCCGATCATCCTTTGCACGGGATTCAGTAATGAGCTTAATCCTGAGAGAGCGGCATCAATCGGTGTCAATCAATTGCTGATGAAGCCTTATGCAGTGAGTGAAATCGGCAAAGCGATCCGAAAAATATTCGACAATAGAAAGTAGGGGTTCCCCCATGGCAAGAATACTCGTTATCGATGACGATGAAATTATGAATGGAATGACGGTGCAGCTTCTCTCGGAAGCCGGCTATGAGGCTGAAGGAGCGGAAGACGGCAATAATGGATTGAAGATTCTCGAATCAAAATCGTTTGATCTGATTGTCACTGATATCGTTATGCCCGAAAAAGAAGGAGTCGAAACAATAATCGCGATTCGCGATAAAAACAAAACTATCCCGATTATTGCCATTTCGGGGGGTGGAAGAATAGACCCGCAAGATTACCTGCGGATGGCTCAGCACTTCGGTGCGGATTATACATTCCAAAAGCCTTTTGACAAAGAACCTTTCCTGGCAGCTGTTCGAGAATGCCTTTCAGGAACTTAGGACATTAGAAGCCATCTCAAAAGTGGCTTGCGTTAGCCCTTCGACGCTCCCATTCCGCTTCTGCGGAATGGGATTGCTCAGGGTGAACAAATGGCCCGTTCATCCTGTCCCGAGGGGATCCCTTCGGGAAGTAAGCGATCCCGCTCGAAGAGCGGGAGAGCGCATCTGGCAAAGCCATTCCTTCGGGAGAAGGATCAAGTGACATGTTTTTGAGATAGGTTCTAATATTGTTGATCGTGTCGACACGAAGAAAGGGTGCAAAGTGTATTGTTACGATTAACTTCTTTACAACGTTGACATCCGCAAAAAGAATTGCATCTCCTTTGTTGAAATCATCCCGGTGATCCTCATTTACTTTTGGAAAATATTTCACGCATCGATATACATCTCCAGCGATGAGTGTGCTTACCTCCCAGATTTTCCCTGCGCGAGAATGCTCGAAACCTCCGCCAGAAGCACACTCGGTTTGTACGGCTTCTGAATAAATGCATGCGGGCGGATATTTCCGAATGCCGACTTAATTTCCTCTTCCGTGTAGCCGGAACAAAGCGCAACGATGACATCTTTATCGATATGTACCAGTGCTTCGAACGCGGCTTTGCCATCCATACCAGGCATCGAGTAATCCAGAATGACCATCGCTATGGTGTGCCGATGCCGGCGGTAGAGTTCAATCCCTTCCATCGGATTTATTGCTTCGATTACTTTGAAATTTGCTTCCGAAAAAACATCCGTCAATAACTCCAGAATGGACGGTTCGTCGTCGATAACAAGAATCGTTCTTCCCTCTCCATTGATGGCCGGCGGTTCTTTTGTTTCTTGGGCGCCGATCATCTTGGAAGCGTCTGCCAACGGGAAGACAACTTCAAAATCCGTTCCTTTTCCCGCTTCACTCTGAATGCGGATTCCACCATGGTGTCCCCGAATAATACCCAGCACGGCAGCAAGCCCAAGCCCGCGGCCGGTGAATTTGGTGGTAAAGAATGGATCGAAGATCCGAGCCAGCAATTCCGGCTTTATCCCCTGACCGGTGTCGCTCACTTGCAGCGAGGCATACGCACCGGGCGGAAGAGGATTGTTGGTATAGTTCCAGTACTCTCCGTCATTTTGAGTAATATCAATCCGGCGCGTGTGAACGGTGATGTATCCCGGATGTTGCCCAAAGGACTCGCCGGCGTTGATAATAAGGTTCATAACGACCTGCTGGATTTGTCCGATATCTCCATAGATGCAAAGAACCGATGAATCCAGCTGATACCGTAATTGAGTGTTCTTTGGCACGGAGAGTTCCAGCAGCTGTGCATTTTCTTCCACTAAACGATTGAGGTCGAACCTATCCGAGAGAAATTTTCCCTTGCCGGAATACGCAAGGAGCTGCCGGGTGAGGTCTGCCGCCCGTTCGGCGGCTTTGAGGCTTTTCGCGATGTTGTTTCCGGCCGGACTTTCCTTCGGCAGTCTGCCGAGAGCTAAAGACGATTGCCCCATGATAGCGTTGAGGAGATTGTTGAAGTCGTGTGCAATACCTCCTGCAAGGGTTCCGATGCTTTCGAGCTTCTGCGCATGGCGCAAAGCTTCTTCCGCACGTTTGCGATCTGTGATATCTTCTTTTACCGCAAGGAAGTTCGTCACGACATTATCTTTGTCCTTAACGGGTGAAATCGAGGCTATTTCCCAAAAGAGTTCACCGTTCTTCTTCCTGTTGTGAAATTCACCGCGCCATTCTTTGCCCGATGTGATCGTCTCCCACAACTTCCTATATTCTTCCTGTGAAGTTTCGCCCGATTTCAAAATGCTGGGTTTTTTCCCGCGGACTTCTTCCATTGTATATCCGGTAACCCGCGTGAACTTGGGGTTGACATATTCGATTTTGCCCTGCGTGTCCGTGATGACAATTGAAGCGGGGCTTTGTTCAACTGCAAGGGAAAGTTTACGGAGTTGATCCTCAGCTTCCTTCCGTTCCGTGATATCATGAATGATAGAAAAAAGATTCAGATTCCCTTCTAACGTGATTGGCGAGGAATGTACTTCAACAAAGCGCACATCACCGTTTGCGAGGCGGTGTGAAAAGTTGAAAGACTTCTTCTCGTTCCCGACTGCCCGCATGCGTTCTGCGGCCATTTCCCCGGGCGACATGATATTGATGTCTTGTATCAACATGCCGCGAAGTTGTTCGCCTGAATACCCGTAAAACTTCTCAGCTGCCGGATTGGCGTCATTGATCCGCCCGGAGACGGGCTCAATAAGGAGCATTACCGCGGCATGCATTTCGAACATCCGGTGAAATCGCTCCTCACTTTCCCGCAGCGCCTCTTCCGCCCGCTTGCGCTCGGTGATATCCTGAACAATACCTTGCACGAAGCGATTGTTGCCGATCTCCAACGGTGATCCGGTGATAAGAGCGATAAATGTCGTTCCGTCTTTCCGCCTTAGTTCTAGTTCGCGATATCCGGCCTCATGCTCTGTGGCGACCCGTGTAAATAACTTCAGAGAAGTTTGTTTCGTCATTAAATCGCTCACCTTCATCGTCAGCAGCTCTTCATCACTGTATCCCGTCATTCTGCAAAATGCCGGATTTACCATAGTATAGCGCCCATCAAGGTCGGCGATGGTAATGCCTTCATTGCTTTGTTCGACGGTTGCCCGATACCGGAGCTGGCTTTCCCGCAAGGCTTGCTGTGCTTTTTTCTTTTCGGTGATGTCTCGAACGATGATTTGAACACCTGCTCTGTTTCCAAACGTCACAGGCAATGCTTTGACTTCGACATCTACCGGCGAACCATCAAACCGCACGAATTTTTCTTCCAGAAGCGAAAGCGGCTTGCCGGTTGAACGCGCCTCTTTCATTCTCGCTGTGACAATTTCTCTGTACTCGGGGTGGACCAGATCAATAACCGGCCTTCCAAGCAAATCCTCCTTGCTCGAAGCTCCAATCAACTCCACGCCGGCGCTGTTAACAAAGACAATTTTCCCTTCGACATAGATCGCAATAGCATCGGGGGAACCTTCCACCAATTCGCGGTATTTGCTTTCGCTTTCGTGGAGGGCCTCCTCTGCACGCTTCCGTTCTGAAATGTCCTGAATCAAGCCGTCGTACGACGTAAGAGCGCCGTTCTGATCGTGATGAAGAACGAAGGTATTTCTCACCCATCGAACGGCACCGTTTTTGTGGATGATACGATGCTCGACCGGCAGCGGTGCTTCGCCGGTGAGAACCCGCCGCGCCTGTTCTTCCACGATCGGACGGTCGCCAGCCACGACCATGCTAAGCCACAAAAAAGGGTCCTTTGCAAATTCATCCGGATTGTAACCGGTGATGCTCAGACAGCCCGGACCATGCGTTGTTTTTGCAACCCGCCTATCTACTACTCGAACGGTGTAGATGTAGTCGGTAATGGCCTTCGTGATGCGCTGGTACCGCTCTTCACTCTCGCGGAGTGCATCCTCCGCAAGCTTTCGTTCGCTGATATCACGGACGGCAGCCATCCGGACGTTGTTGCCGCGGTACAGGATCTGCTTCGAGAACACCTCAAGCACAAGTTTTGTAGCGTCTAACCGCAAAGCCGGAATCTCAATACATCTCTCTTCGTCCGAGGCAAGATATTCACGAAGAGTGCCGCGCGCTTCGTTTGGCGCAAAATCAAACAACGATTTGCCGACAGCCTGGTCCCGTCCGACCCGGAACATTCGACACATGGCATCGTTCACTTCGAGAATTATTCCATTGTCGTGGATGGCAATACCCTCAACCGTGGCTCCCCACAACTCACGGAACTGAGATTCACTTGCCCGGAGCGCCGTTTCCGCCTGCTTTTGTTCGGTGACATCTTCGACAGTACCGTCATAATAGAGCGTTTTGCCGTTAGAATCGCGAACAGCCCGTGCGCTTTCTCTCACGTAAATAAGAGATCCGTCCTGACAAGTCCACGCCGATTCTAATCCATTCACTTCTCCACGGGTTTCGATTTCGTCGATGAAGAACTTCCGCTCGTAAGAAGGATTGAATCCCTCCTTTTCAAGATTCCTCGCCGCAAGTTCGTCAAACGTTGAGTAGCCCAGTTTCTTGACAAGAGTGGGATTGGCGAGAATAATTGTTCCATCGGGAGCAGTTCGATAAAGGCCAATCGTTGAATTTTCGTAGATCGATCGAAATCGTTCTTCGCTGACCCGCAGGGACTCCTCGGTTTTTTTTCGTTCGGAGATATCGAGAATTACAGTGACCCGCATGGCCTTTCCATTCCACGTTATCATGCGTCCGTGTGATTCTACCGGTATAGTAGAGCCGTCTTTTCGCAAAAAGCAGTGTTCAAACTTTTCTTCGACATTTTCGCCCATACTTCTGAGCACCAGGTCCTGGGAACCGGGGGCAATGAAAGTTATGACCGGCTTCCCGATCATTTCTGCCAATTCGTAACCCAGCATCGCTGCTATCCGCGTGTTGCCATCGACGACAATCCCATTCTCCGAGATGACTATCCCTTCCAGCGTTGCATCGCCGAGCTGCCGGAAACGGTTCTCGCTTTCGCGCAATGCTTCTTCCGCCCGCTTGCGCTCAGAGATATCGCGTATCGTTCCGGAAATTATTTCAGAGGTTCCAAATGCACCGGATTGCAGCTTTGCGGAGATGGAACACTCAACAAGTGAACCGTCCCGGTTTTTAAGAATGATTTCAAAATCCGAGACTTGTTTATGCTCTCTCAGGGTTTTAACAAAAGTTGACCGTACGGCCGGGTCATGATAAAAATCGAGAAATGACTTCCCCAGGACGTCGTCTCTGGTATATTGTCCTTTCGAAAGGAACCCGATCGAAGGGCTGATCTCCAATATCCTTCCGTCGAGCGCCGTTTCGAAGTATACGTCGTGTATGTTTTCGAACACACTCCTGAATTTCGTTTCACTCTCAACCAGGGCCGCTTCTGCTTTTCTGCGCTCCGTGATATCGCGCGCGGTCGTGTGCATATAGAGTATTCCCGCAATCGACACTCTTTTGTTGTTGAACTCTACGTCTACTTTTGAACCGTCGCACCGAAGAATTTTTGCCTCGCTCACAATTTCCTGTCCCTCGAATATTTTCTGGTTGTATTTTTTGTACGCGGCCAAATCCGGCTGATCGTGGAGTTCGGGAATTCTCATTGTCAGCAGTTTCTCTTTCGAGTAGCCTGTGAGCTCACACGCAGCGCTATTCACCGCAACAAATCGGGAGTTTTGGTCTGAAATGAAAACGGAATCGTGCGAGCCTTCAAAGACGGCTTCTTGCCATTCGAGCGCTTGCTTCAGATTTGCTTCCCCGCGCTTGCGCTCTGTAATATTTTGAACATGAGTAATAAAGTATTGAGGATGATTTTGTGAATCACGGATGAGGGAACTGGAAATACTGGTCCATACAACACTGCCCTGTTTGTGAATATATCTTTTTTCGAAATTGACTTTTCCCTTTCCAGCGCCTTGTTGTTGTTGGATGGAGTGTAAGGTCAATTCCCTGTCATCCTCATGCGTTACTTCTGAGACACTCATCCGCTCTAGTTCTTCGCGAGCGTAGCCCAGTATCTCGCACAAGGCATTATTCACTCTTAAAAAACGGCCGTCAAGACTGGTAAGGCACATGCCGACATTCGCGTTTTCGAATGCGAGATGGAACCGTTCCTCGCTTCCCGGTAAAGCGCCGGGAACCAGTTCAAGCGATGCGACGAACCCTATTGAGGTCCCAGCGACAACGACGATCATGAGAATCCATGAAATGCGTGAATTCACGTATAGTATTGGAGATACGGCAGACTCGAAAACTCCTGACAGGAAGAGGATTGCCATTATTGACAGATACAGAAGAACGGCGACTATGCTTACATACGCGGATTTTCGATGACCAAGAAGCATCAAGTACAAAGAAATCAGCGGTCCGAGAATGAACGTCGCAGAAAGAAGTCCTAATGTAGCAACACCGAATATAAGAAGTAAGGAAAGAAACCCTAAAACGACAAATGCTGATGTGTGCGATCGAATTCGTTTTCTTGCGATGTAAAGGATTATTACCGCGCCAACGAGGAAGATGTGCAAGATCATCAATGGGCGAAGTCCCAAGGTTGAAATTCGCGAAAGAGATAAGAACAAACTAATCAGAAGTACAGGAAAGAAAAGAGGTATGAATCGGCTCGTTATCCGATTTCGTAGTGATTCAACTGAAATATAGAGATTCGGGCCATCGTCTTTCAAAGGATTTCTCCTTATAGATTCATTTCATTGATCTTGTTGCAATAAAACATTCTTCGCTGAGAATATCGTACGCCATAGAGCCGGGATAACAGCGGATTGTCGCTGCAGTTCTTCAGAAAACAACTACAAGTTTCCTACAGTCCACCTATATGTATATCGGCAAAATCATCGGCAATCTTTTTACATGCACTGGTTTGTCGCACGCAGGGTCATGTTCTTCACTCCCCTAAACACTAAAACCTCCTTCATCAAAGCAATCCAGGAGGTTTTAGATCTTATTCTCCTCACCTACCCAATCAGCCTTGACGAACACGCCTATCCGATAGAGGGAAAACTTATCGAAAAGGGGAATTCCACAATAATTGTGCCCCCAAAACAGGCTTTCCAAGCAGAATTTAAGGCCAATCTTATTAGAAATGCGAAGAATTTGGATTGAATTCGCCCGCGTGGTAAATGGAAAAAGAATTGATCCATCTTTTCGTGAAATCTATTTTAAAGGGAACTTGCAATTAAGATTGACACTTAAGAAAGCAATGCGGCGCGCAATACCTATACGGATGTATTATTAAAAGTTCTGGACTTGTAACAATTCGGTCGAATCGGCAAATGTTTTTACCTTTGCCTCACCAGCCTTCTCTTCCTGAATCGGCGTTTCGCGCGGGAATACTCGACAACTTTGGCTGCGAAAAATCTCTTTCGAAGGATGTCGGCTTTGGGGCTGCAAATGCATTTGGACCACCTTTTTGAGACTTACTTATTTTGACAGTAATTTTTCCGACCTCTTCAACTATGAGTTTCAGTATAGCAAAATGAGGTGTAAAACAAGCGCCGAAGTCCATTCAGCCACTCTATATTATGTGCTGGCTCCCTAAGAAGGCGGTTGCTTTCGGATGTAAATATTTTTACGTTGAATTTAGCAATTTTGATCTTTGAGAGGCGAATAGGGTAATTCCATTTTTCCGATCCGGGAAGCTGCTAATAAAACGCATCTCTTCAAACGCAAAATATTCTCTTCGAACAACCCGAATCGACAGCAAACCCGTCTCACAATGAGTGATACGTTAGCATGGCGCAAGAGGATTCCAAAGAGTGTACGCTAATTTTTAATAAATAGTCGAGAGGATCTGCATGAATAAGATTTTTACTGTGACAGTACTGATGCTGTTTTGCGTTACAATCGGTATGCAGGCTCAGCTCTCCTCGAGCGATGCGATGAAAGCAATGGGCAGGGGAATTAACATGGGCAACACACTTGAACCGCCCGACGAAGGAGAGTGGGGAAACCCCCCTGTTGTTGCAGCCAATTTTGATGACTACAAAAATGCAGGCTTTAACAGCGTGCGTTTGCCTGTTACGTGGGATGCGCACACTGCAACCGCATCTCCCTACACGATCAATCCGGCATGGCTTAATCGCGTAGAACAAGTTGTCGATTGGGGGCTAAGCCGCCACCTCATCATTATCCTCAATGCGATGCATGAAAGCTGGATCAAAGGCTCGTATACACCTGGCAACATTGCAAGGTTTGACAGCATATGGAGTCAAATAGCCACGCGGTTTAAGAACAAGTCGGATAGCTTATTTTTTGAAGTGATCAACGAACCGTACCCGTTGTCGCTTGCCAACGTGAACGATCTGAATGCCAGAACAATTCAAACAATCCGGAAAACCAACCCGACCCGAATCGTATTGTTTTCAGGGAACAACTATTCAAATTCGGATGAGCTTGTTGCCGCAGCCGTTCCGGCCGACAGTTTTATTATCGGATACTACCATTCCTATGACCCGTATCCCTTTGGTCTCGTAGGCCCCGGCACGTACGGCTCGACGGCCGATATCAATGCGACCATCCAAAAATTCAATCAAGTGACAACCTGGGGTGCACAGAATAATGTACCCGTGGTATTAAGTGAATTTGGTTATATGTATAAATGCGAGTATAACT
>CAZXQG010000005.1:0-121567 GCA_964642725.1 uncultured Chitinophagaceae bacterium | reverse complement strand
GCAAAGCCGCACACACCCATAATACGAGGAAACAATGATACACCGATCATTATCAACCGTCGTGCTCCTTCTCTTTTTATCATTCGGCACAGGCGCACAACAGAAACTCACATTGACAATCGAGGAGGCGACCCGCCTTGGGCTTGAAAGCAGCAAGGCGCTCCACACCTCGCAGTTCAAGCTTGATGCCGCGGCTGCCAGAGCGAACGCAACAAGCACTCTTGGAGAGCCATCGCTGAAATTCAACGGTGCCTATACCAGGTTGAGCGATGTTCCTCCTGAAGCGATCACCCTTCTGGCAAATTCTTTTGCCCCGGGCTTTCCCCCCGCCGATATCGCGATGACACTGTCGCCGACAATTCTCGATAACTATACTTTACGGGCCACTATCCAGCAGCCGCTTTTCACCGGGCGTAAAATATCCGGCGCCATCGAAGCCGCCGACTACTCTGCACGGGCATCCCAAGAAGATTTCCGCAGAGACAGAGCTGAGATCATCTACAGCATCGAAGAAGCGTATTGGACTCTATACCGCGCGATCGAGGCCAAGCGTTTTGTCGACGAGAATGTTTCGCAAGTGAAAAGCCACGCCACCGACGCAGACAATCTCATGAAACAGGGATTCCTCACAAAGAATGATCTCATGAAAGTCCAGGTTCAACTTTCCGATGCTCTTGTCCGTCAGATCGATGCGGAAAACGGCGTTCAGCTGGCGATGTACGCGCTCAACAATACACTCGGTCTCCCTCTGCGTACGGAGATCGTTCTCGCGTCTACAATCCAGGTCAACGAAAGATCCTGGGATGCGGTCGATTCGCTGATCAAGCGCGCTCTGGAAAAACGCCCGGAGATTCTCGGCATGAGCGCGCGTGTGAAAGCGGGGGAGGCAGGCCTCGAATCAGCTCGCGGCAGTTGGTGGCCCCAAATTTACTTGGTCGGAAACTACAGCTACCTTCAACCGAACCAGCGTTACTTTCCGATGGTAGATCAATTCAAAGGAACTTGGGATATATCTGTTTCCCTCTCCTACGACATTTGGAATTGGGGACAAACAGGGTATCAGACGGCTGAGGCGCAGGCACAGTTGGCGCAGGCGCAGGAAGGTCTCTCGATGGTTCAGGATGGCGTTACGCTTGAAGTGACACAGTGCTTTCTCTCAATAGAGAAAGCAAAGGAACGGAAAGCGGTCTCCGAGCAAGGTGTGGCTCAGGCAGAAGAGAATTACAGAATTATGACGGGCAAGTTCAAACAAGGACTCGCCATGAACTCCGATCTTCGCGATGCGGAAGTTGAACTGCTGCAGGCAAGACTGAATTTAACTCAATCATTGGTTAACTACGAACTCGCGATCGCACAGCTCTCGAAAGCGATTGGCGAATAGAATCGAACACTACAGAAGAGGTTATTACTCATGAGCACAAGAAATAGACTATTACTCATCGGCGGCATCATCGCGGTTGTCCTGATCGCGCTGATCGTCAGAAGCAAGGCTGTACTCAATTCTGCGTCGAGCGCCGGTTCGATAGCGACAGCATATTCGGTTTCCGTTGTCACCGTTCAGAAAGAATCGGTCGAAGAGAAAATCTCGGCGGTTGGAACGCTTAATGCAATTAACGATGTCGTTGTCTTGTCGGAAACGCAAGGACGGATTCTGAAGGTGGATTGTGAGGTCGGGGATTACAAGAAAGCCGGCTCGGTTTTGGTCGAAGTGGACAGGGAACTGAAAGAGGCTGCGTACAAGACCGCGCAGGTAACCTACGAGCGCGCGAAAAAAGACCTGGAGCGGTATGACACCCTCTCGACGCAAGGATCGATTTCCGACACACAGATCGAACAAGCCCGGTGGTCATGTCAGTCGGCAGAAGCACAGTATATTACGGCGAGACGGCAGCTCAACGACACGAAGATCACAACCCCGATTTCCGGAATTGTCACAGCACGCTACGTGAACGAAGGAACGATGGTTGTGGGTGCACCCCAGGCGACTCAAATTGCTAACATCGTCGATATTTCAAAAGTGAAAGCAAAAATTTTTGTTGCGGAAAAAGACGTATTCCGCATCCACGTCGGGGATCCCGCGGAGGTTAGGACGGATGTGTATCCGGAGACCCCGTTCGCGGGAACAGTCTTCACCATCGGTTCGAAGGGGGATGAAGGCCACACATATCCCGTGGAAATCCTTCTCAATAATGCCAAACAGCAGTTGCGGGCCGGGATGTTCGTCACGATCACGATCAAATCGCGTTCGGGCGGAGAATCGATCGTCATTCCGCGCGAGGCAATCATCGGAAGTTTTCAGGATGCAAAAGTATTTGTCATAAAAGACAAAATCGCCTTTCTCCGTACCGTTGTGGCGGATAAAGAAGTCGGAACAAACGTGGAAATCTCGAGCGGGCTTGAAGTTGGAGAGACTGTCGTGACCGACGGCATGAATAATCTGAGCGACAACACTCCGGTCATCGTTCGTAACAAATGACCATAAAGGAAAACTGACATGACGATTACAGAATTATCAATCAAACGGCCGACCCTTGTCGTTGTCGTTTTCACCGTTCTGGGAGTGCTCGGTCTTTTCAGCTACTTCCAGCTTAACTATGAACTGCTGCCCAAAATGTCCATCCCCGTTGTGACGATTATGACCGTCTATCCGGGTGCGTCTCCCTATGAAGTCGAAAACAACGTCAGCAAAATCATCGAGGACGCAGTTTCGGGTATCGACAAGATAGACAACGTGCGCTCGTCATCGTTGGAGGGACTATCGCTCGTTATCATCGAGTTTAAACAGGATGCCAACATCGATTTTGTAGTGCAGGATGCTTCACGTAAAGTAAACGCAATTCTTGCAAGCCTTCCGACCGATGCGAAACAACCGACTGTTTCCAAAATTGCATTCGACGAAATCCCTGTTCTTCGCATGGGTGTGACGAGCCAGATGGATTCACGCCAATTTTATCAATTCATGATCGACCGGGTCCAGCCTCGGATATCGAAGATTGCGGGAGTAGCACAGGTCTCGCTTTCGGGCGGCGATGAGAGGGAAATCCACGTGAATCTCAACGCAAACAAAGTGCGCGCATACTCACTGTCCGTTCCCCAAGTGGTGCAGTCGGTTCGCAGCGCTAATATGGATTTCCCGACTGGCAATTTCAAAGACGCCGATGAACAATTTGTCGTCCGTGTTGCCGGCAAGTTTTCATCCATAGAAGACTTGCGGCGCCTCGTTGTTGGCCGCACACGGTTGGGAGGCGATATTCACCTCGACGAAATTGCCGAAATCCAAGATGGAAAAAAGGACTACACACAGATCAATCGCGTCAACGGCGTTACCTCGGTCGGAATTCAAGTGGTCAAACAATCCGACGCCAACGCCGTCTCCGTGAGCAAATTGGTGCGGGCAGAATTGAAAAAAATCCAGGACGAATACAAAAAAGAGGGAATCGTTTTCACGATAGCAGAGGATAGTTCCACGTTTACGCTCGATGCCGCCAATGCCGTGAAGCAGGACCTTTTATTGGCCGTTCTTATGGTTGCGATCGTAATGCTTTTGTTTCTCCACAGTTTCAGAAATTCGCTCATTGTACTCGTAGCCATCCCGGCGTCGCTCATCACCACTTTTGGGTTCATGTACGCGATGGATTTCTCCCTGAATATGATGACGCTCCTAGGGATGTCCCTCGTTATCGGTATCCTCGTCGACGACTCCATCGTCGTTCTTGAGAACATCTATCATCATCTCGAGAAAGGAGAGGAACAGCGTGCCGCGGCGCTGCATGGAAGAAATGAAATTGGATTTGCCGCGCTCTCCATTACCATGGTAGACGTGGTCGTTTTTCTTCCACTCTCTCTTGTCAGCGGGATCGTCGGCCAGATCATGAGGCAGTATGCCCTTGTTGTCGTCGGCTCGACGCTTACAAGCCTCTTTGTTTCTTTCACCATCACGCCGACGCTCGCGTCGCGCTTTGCAAAACTCGAGCGTTTGACGGATCGAACGCTGCTGGGAAAATTCGCCCTCGCATTCGAACGATACTACCATCGATTCTCCGACTTCTACCAGAAGCTGCTCAAGTGGGCACTCGTCCACAAGACAAGAGTCGGTCTGGCGACCGCAGGGCTCTTTCTTCTCTCGCTCCTTTTCCCAGTGCTCGGTTTGATTGGGAATGAGTTTATGCCTCAATCGGATCGTGGAGAGTTCAGCGTGTCGATTGAATTGGCACCTGGTATTTCTATTGAACAGAATAATCAAGCGACATTGAGCATCGAGCGGATTTTTGCACAGATGCCCGAGATTGAAAAAGTTTTTACCGGCGTCGGTGCCCAGGCCATGGGATCGTTGTCCCTTTCAAGCAACAATCTCACCCAGCTCAACGTGACCCTCGTTCCGAAAGAAAAGAGAAAGAAGTCAACGAATGATGTGGGCGAGGAAATCAAATCGAAGCTGAAAGAGATACCCGGATTGAAAGTATACGTCAACCCGATTGGTTTATTCGGCTCGGCTGACCAGGCATCAATTCAGATCGCTATCAACGGAACGGATTTCAATGAAATCACGAAAGCTGCGGTGCAAGTGGAAGATGTTTTGAGGAGTGTCCCGGGAACGACGGACGTTCGGCTGTCGTCCGAAACGGGGAAGCCGGAGATGCGCATCGCTATCGACCGCGCGAAGATGGCGCAGCTTGGCCTCTCGGTTGCCGATGTCGGCACAACGCTCCGCATTGCCCTCACGGGAGATGACCAATCGAAATACCGCGACGGCAATACCGAGTACGATATTCGCATCCGGTTCGATGAATTCAACAGGACACGCACGGACGACATCGGCAGCATCGTCTTTGTTAATAATCGCGGTCAACAGATAGAGCTCCAGCAGTTTGCAACGATTTCTCTATCGTCGGGTCCTACAAAGCTGGAACGAAGAGATCGTATTGGCATCATCTATGTCAACGGCCAGACGCTCGGCCGCCCGACCGGAACGATCATGGAGGATTTCAAGAGCAGGGTCGCAGGTGTTCAGCTTCCGCCGGGAATTACGCTCTCGTATCTTGGGATGGAAAAAATGCGGGCTGAGGGATTCACTAGTCTCTTCCTCGCGATGCTGACCGGCATCCTCTTTATCTATCTGATCATGGTAGCACTCTATGATTCATATGTTTATCCATTTGTGGTTCTGTTCTCAATTCCTCTTGCAATGGTTGGGTCTATGGTTGCACTTGCAGCAACCGGAAAAGCCCTGAGCATCTTTACGATGCTCGGCATTATCATGTTGATGGGTCTTGTGGCAAAGAACGCCATCTTGCTCGTCGACAGGACGAATCAGACACGGCTCGATCACGGGCTGTCGGTGTACGACGCTCTGCTCGAAGCGGCCCAGTCCCGTTTGCGTCCGATTCTTATGACCACGTTGACGATGATTTTTGGGATGCTGCCAATTGCGCTCTCGACTGCTTCGGGGTCGGAATGGAAATCAGGGCTTGCGTGGGCTTTAATCGGCGGGTTGACGAGCTCATTGCTTCTCACGTTGGTCGTCGTTCCGGTCGTTTACATGAAAGTCGATGAGTGGAAGGAAAAGATTCCGGCATTTTTCAGCAAGCCTTCCGACATCTTCAAGCGATTCCGAAAAAAATAGTTTGATTTTCTAAAAGCTATCTCAAAAATTCCTCAATGCTCAGGGTGAGCAGGTCCCTTGTTCATCCTGAGTAAGAGATCCCGCCAAAGGCGGGAGAGCGCATCGAAGGATCAGTCATCGGATTTTTGAGTTAACTTCTAAGAGAAAAGCTATAGAAACGGCCGGAGTGAAACTTATTGATCTTAAACCGATGTTCATCTCTCAGAGTCTAAAAATACATCGATGAATTCAATAGGATCAATATGAGGAGGAGTCATGAAAAACTACGTGTCGAATGAAGATAAATCGGCAAAGATGTTCGATTCGGGTTTCATGGAATTTTTTACCCACATTCATCCTGCGCTCCCGCTGGTGATATATGTTCCCGTAGTGCTCTATTCACTCTACGTCGTCCGCGTTGAGATGAGCGCTTCATCCCGTTTCTTCCTTTTCGTCGGCGGTGTGTTTATTTGGACGCTGACAGAGTATGCACTTCACCGGCATGTGTTTCACCTCATTCCAGAGAATATATGGGGAAAGCGGCTTCATTTTATCATGCACGGCGTTCATCACGATTATCCGAACGATTCCCGTCGTCTTGTGATGGCTCCTGCGATCAGTATTCCATTGTCTATCTTTTTCTTTTTTTTGTTCAAAACCGTGTGCGGACCGAGGTACGTCTTTCCGTTTTTTGCCGGCTTCATCGCCGGCTATCTCTGTTATGACATGACGCATTATGCCATTCATCATTTAGCAATGAAAAACAGTCTCTGCAACTATTTGAGGAAGCATCACTTCCGTCATCATTACTCGGATTCCGATGCCAATTTTGGCGTGAGCTCACCAATGTGGGATGTCGTTTTCGGAACGCTAAACGATGAACGGAAAGAAACTTCTGAACCGGTACTTTTTGACGCGGATTCTCGCATGAAGCAATCTTAGGTTGAGCCTTTTGGAAAAACCAATACTGGAAACGCATCAGCTGACACGCCGTTACGGCTCACTCACCGCCGTTAATGCCGTTACGTTCGCCGTTCTTCCTGGTGAAGTTTTCGGCTTGATCGGTCCGAATGGGGCCGGCAAAACCACGACGATAAAAATGTTGACGACGCTATTGCCTCCCACATCGGGGAAAGCGTTTGTTGCAGGCTTTGATATCGTTCGGGACGCCCGGAATGTGCGCCGCTCTATCGGATATGTTCCGCAGCTGGTTTCCGCAGACGGCAATCTCACCGGATACGAAAATCTTCTCCTCTTTGCCAAACTGTACGATATTCCCGCACGGGAACGCCAAGATCGCATCCAAAAAGCGCTCGACTTTATGGAGCTTTCAGAAGCGAGGAATAATCTTGTGAAAACGTATTCCGGCGGGATGATCCGACGGCTGGAAATTGCGCAAGCCGTGCTGCATCGGCCGCGCATTCTGTTTCTTGATGAACCGACAGTGGGGCTTGACCCGGTCGCACGTCAATCGGTATGGAAGCAAATCGAAATGCTTGCACGTCATGGGACGACAGTGATCCTTACCACACATTACATGGAAGAGGCAGAGTCGCTTTGCTCTCGCGTAGCCATCATGCACAAAGGCAACATTGTCGCGGATGGAAGTCCTGCAGAGCTGAAAAAGTCTGTCGGCGGAAAAAAGACAACGCTCGACGACGTCTTCGCATTTTATTCTGGCAACACCATCGAATCCGGAGGTAATTATCGTGAAACATCAAGTGTCCGCCGTACTGCAAGACGCCTGGGATGAAGTAACAGATACTCCCAATCTCAGCGGAGGGCGGGCCGTTCTTCAATTTGTTCGCAAAACATTTGTGATCGCCGAACTCGAAGTTCGTAAATTGCGCCATGATCCGACCGAATTGTTGACGCGCGCATTGCAGCCGGCGCTCTGGATGCTGATTTTCGGAGAGGTTTTCTCTCGCCTTCGTTCGATTCCCACCGGTTCGGTAGACTATCTCGATTTTCTGGCGCCCGGCATTCTGGCTCAAAGTGTTCTTTTCGCCGCCATCTTTTATGGGATTGCTATTATCTGGGAACGCGACCTCGGAATCATTCACAAATTTCTTGTCAGTCCAACGCCGAGGTCGGCTCTCGTGCTCGGCAAAGCGCTCTCTGCCGGGGTGCGCGGGTTGTCGCAGGCGATCATCATCTATCTTCTTTCGCTTGCGCTTGGAGTGCAGATTAGCTGGAATCCTTTGTCGCTTCTTGGCATTTTGCTTTTTGTTTTTCTCGGCTCGGCGCTCTTCTCGACCTTCTCGCTCATCATCGCATGTATTGTGAAAACGCGCGAACGATTTATGGGCATCGGCCAGGTGATGACGATGCCCCTCTTTTTTGCAAGCAACGCAATCTATCCGATAGCGATCATGCCTCCGTGGCTGAAAGCGATTGCGCAGATCAATCCTCTGACGTACGAGGTCGACGCCCTGCGGGGATTGATGCTTGTAGGAGGAACAAGCGTCTACGGACTGCCTTTTGATTTTGCAGCCTTGGCGGTTTCAACAACTCTTCTGGTCGTGATCGGTGCACTACTTTATCCATCTGTTGTCGCATAAGATGAAAGTGAATCCATGAGTAACTACATAACGGTCAAAGTGCTGGACGGTACAGAGATGCGTATTTATGTTTCTCGACCGTCGAATCCGGGGAAACATCCTGGAATAATTGTCTATCAAGAAGCTTACGGCGTCAATGCCCACATCCGCGACGTTGCAGACCGGTTCGCTCGTGAAGGATATGTGGCTATCGCCCCTGAGTTGTTTCATCGAACCGGAACCGGAGTCGAAGGAGACTATAAGGACTTTGCAGGAATGCAAAAACATTTCACAGCGATCAGAGAAGACCTCGTTGAAACCGATGTGCACGCGTCCTATGATTGGTTGATCGGCGATTCGTCGGTTGACGTCGATCGGACCGCCTGCGTCGGCTTCTGTATGGGCGGACGCATTGCCTTTCAAACGAATACCATCCTTCCGGTGAAAGCGGCCATCAGCTTCTACGGCGGAGGCATCGCAGAGACGCTTGTCGGGAGAATTCCACAGCTTCATGGCGGTGCGTTAATGTTCTGGGCAGGACGTGATAAGCGAATTCTTCCCGAACATATTCTTGCTATCGTAGAAGGCTTTCGTTCAGCCAATAAACTTTATACGAATATTGTGTTCTCAGAAGCCGAACATGGTTTCTTTAACGATGCCCGGACGACTTATCACAAGGAATCTGCCGAACAAGCCTGGCCGCTCCTCCTTCATTTTTTGCGGTCCCGCCTCGGAAATTAAAATCACCTAAAGCATTTAGCTCTAGGCCCTTCACACAATTGGAATCTTCTGACTTGATGTCGTGTTGTGAAATCAGCCGGGAGAGTGTACTACCTCCGAATATTCCACCGTCGACATCAAACAGCGTATGAATGTGAAATCGATTTGTGTTGCTTTTCTTCTATTGTTCTCCGCATGCGGGAGCTCAAAGCAATTTGATGCTATTCCATCCGATCTCGACAGGCAAAACGTTCCTAAAGAAACAATAGATATGACGGCTGAATCATACAAATTTACGCCGGAAGTCATTCGGGTGAAAGTGGGAACACTTGTTGCACTTAGAATTAAGGCGATCGACGGAACTCACGGATTTAAACTAAGTGATTTCGGAATTGATGAACGCCTCGACGAAGACGAGCCGAAGACCGTCGAATTCTACGCTTCGAAGAAAGGGGACTATTCATTTCGATGTTCGCACCTCTGCGGCATCGGCCATCTTGGAATGACAGGCAGGATTATCGTCGAATGACTCTGAACAGCTAATCCATAACACCAAACACCCAAATCCAACCTCCAACTCCAGCCTACGTTATGAAAAGGCACTTCAGCGAAACCAAACCTGAGATGATGGATCAGCCGGATGCTGACCCGGAAATTCTCGAAGACGATCTCCGCAATCTGCGTATTATCAATCGCTGCTTCGGAGGCCTTTCAGCCCTGCGAAATGCGGTCGTCCCGATCGCGATGAGGGCAGAACCGGGGAAAACTATTTCAATTCTCGATCTCGCTACGGGCTCCGGAGACCAACCCGTTTCAATCGTTAAGACCTTCCGGCGCCTCGGAAAAGGTGTCCGGATCACAGCTGTTGACAGGAACGAAATAATGCTCAATGCCGCTCGCGGCCACGCATCCGGCTTTCCTGAGATACAATTCGAGCGCGGAGACATTCTGAACTTACAGTATGGCCGGGAGAGTTTTGATATCGTTTCGTGCTCGCTCGCAATTCATCATCTTTCACGGAGCAATGGAGTGAAACTGCTTCATGAAATGAATCGGATATGCCGCCTTGGTTTTGTTGTAAATGATCTTTCACGGAGCTACATTGGAGCAGCAGTTGCCTGGGTTTACACCCGTCTGACAACAACGAACCCAATGACACGGTATGACAGTGTCGCATCCGTCCTACGGGCATTCAGAAAAGAAGAACTCGCTGAGATGGCCGTGGAAGCGGGAGTTCAACCGGTGAGAATATTTACGGCGCCACTTTTCAGGCTTGTGGTCGTCAAGGAAAAATAATGCACAAGGAAAATTCAATTCTCATAAAGGCTCCCCGTGATCGTATTTTTGAAGCCGCCGCAGATCTGTCTCAATGGCCCCGAATCCTTCCACATTATCGGTGGATTCGTTATGTCGAGAAGCTGCCGCGAAAGAATACTGTTGTGATGGGGGCGATGCGAGGGTGGATTCCGATTCAATGGACATCCGAGCAGGAAATTGATTATGATCGCTGCGAAGTGCGGTTCCATCATTTGAAAGCATTCACAAAAGGGATGGATGTCGTCTGGACTTTCAAGGAAACAAATGAAGGCGTTCATGTAAAGATAGCCCACGAACTAAAACCGAGCATTCCTCTGATTGGATCAATCATCACTGATTGGATTATCGGCAGCTTTTTTATCCATTCCATCGCCGGTAAGACGCTGCATCATATGAAAATCTATCTTGAAACAAATCCCTCAACTGCAAGGGAGTGAAGGCGGGTCATAACAGTTGGAAACAGTACTTGAGAGCAAACATGGAACGTAGACGCGTCGTTATCACGGGGCTTGGAGCTTTGACACCGATTGGACACGGCAAAGCCGGGTTATGGAAAGGCGTCAAAGAAGGACGGAACGGAATTCGCACGATCACACGATTCGACACGTCGCAGATCAAGACAAAAGTGGCAGGGGAGATTGACGATTTCGATCCGCTGAATTTTTTTGATGCCAAATCGGCCAGAAGGATGGATCGTTTTGCCCAGCTCGCCCTTGCCGGAGCGAACATGGCGATCGAGGACGCGCGAATCGAGCACAACCCGAAAAAGACCCAAGAAAGAATCGGCGTAACTTTTGGGACAGCTCTCGGCGGTGTGGCGGGAGCAGAACTTCAGCATGAACGCTACGTGAAGGATGGAATTAAGGCCGTCGACCCAAATCTTGCGCTCATGGTCTTTGGCGGCGCAGGTTCCAGCAACATCGCCATCCGGTATGGGTTCACCGGGCCAAGTAATGCAAATTCGAACAGCTGCAGTTCGGGCGCGATTGCCATCGGCGAAGCGTATCGTTACGTGCGCGACGGTTATGCAGATATTATGATTGCCGGAAGTGCGGAAGCTCCTTTGTACGCCTTGACGTTCAGCGCGTTTACCATTATTCGATCGATGAGCACCAACATTGACCCGATGACAGCGTGCAGGCCGTTCGACCTTCATCGCGACGGGTTCGTGATGGGAGAAGCGTCCGCAGTGCTGGTTCTCGAAGAGTTGGGTTCGGCGGTCCGACGCGGAGCGCAGATCTATGCGGAGCTTCTCGGCTACGCCTGTAACAACGACGCATTTCATTTAGTGCAGCCTCGCCCCGACGGCGAGTCCGCTGTCAGAGTAATGAGAGATGCACTTTCGGAGGCGAATGTCTCGCCGGCTGATATCGGATACATCAACGCCCACGCGAGTGCAACCGTCCTCAACGACAAGTGCGAGACGTTTGCCATCAAAAAAGTCTTCGGGGCAGAATCGAAGATACCGGTCAGCGGTACAAAAGCCATGCACGCCCATGCTCTCGGCGCTACGGGCGCCATTGAGGCGGTGATATGTTCGATGATGTTTGAAAGGAACTATATTCCTCCGACCATTAACTTGTCGACTCCGGATCCCGAGTGCGACTTAGATTGTGTGCCAAACGCTGGCAGGGAGGCGCGCATCGATTACATCCTTTCCAACTCATTCGGGTTCGGCGGGATTAATGCTGCTCTTGTATTTGGAAGATACAATCAATGACAGCGCTGCATAATTCTCGTTTTGATGTTGTTATCATAGGAGCCGGACCGGCAGGGACAACGTGCGCAGCGCTTCTTGCACGACGGGGAATCCATGTGCTGCTTTGCGACAAATCCAAATTTCCGCGTGAGAAGATCTGCGGCGATTGTGTTAATCCGGGATGCTGGGATTCTTTTCGCTTGCTCGGTGTCGAGGATGAGGTCGCTGATAACGCCGAATTTATAAAAAGCATAAAGATAGCCGGCCGTTCCGGAAAAGTTTTGGATATTCCAGTTGATAACAACCCGTCCCATACCCGCCTTTCGCCCTTCATTGCTATTAAGCGCAACGTGCTCGATTCGATCCTTTTGAATCGTGCCGTCATGGAGGGTGCGACATTTTGCGAATCAACATTGATTGACTCTATTTGCTTCAGGAAATCCGGTAAAGAGTCCTGGGAGATTTTCTTGCAAAAGCAAGGAGCCGGAGAAACATTCCGCGTTGATTGTACCACGCTCATCGGTGCCGACGGACGCAACTCACGCGTTGCTAGACTTCTTGCAGGATTTGATGATGAAGAGGATAGCGTGAAAGAAGCCGGATCAGGTCGGATAGGCGTTCAGTTCACCGTTAGGCGCACAAACACAATAGATTCTGATGTTTTAATGTTTTTTTTCGATGGAGGATATGGAGGAATTGTGAGTGTGAACGCCGGCGAAGCAAACGTGGCAATGGTTGTAACACGAAGCCTCGCTCGCCTTGCATTTACCGATGTCGAATCCTTTATTGCAAAGACCATTCATTCCAATCCGTACGCGCAAAGAACTAATTCCGGATTAGAGGTTACGGGAGAGATCCATACCGCATTCCCTATTACTCCCAGGGTAAACAGGCGTAAGTACCCATCCGCGTATCTTGTTGGAGATGCGCGCCGCACGACAGAGCCGTTTACGGGTGAGGGAGTTTTTTTTGCCATTCAGGATGGCCTCCGTACAGCTCATTTGGTTTCGAAATCCTTCGGTATCGTGAAGAATGAGCTTTCGATTCCATCGCGAAATCGCTTTTGGAGGGATAACGTCTTTTCTCCGGTTCTTCAGCGCGAATCGATGACTGAAAATCTTCTTGCTCTCGGCCTCCGGCATGAGAGGCTTGTAAAATTGGCGTCGAAGATGGTTTTTCGTTAAGTCGTAGAATACGGGATACAAAATATAGAACTTAGAGCGCATGCGTTAACTTAAGACACAATACTTAACAACCAAGAACCACAACACTGTGAAAGTGATACCGAGTGGCTATTAAGGAACCTTTTCATAGTTTACAGGTGTTGTCCTTGCATGTTTGCCAAGCCTGAGGCCACCGCATTACAACTTGCGATTTTGATGATTGACAGAAAATAATGGAAACTCCCGAATTTAAACACCTAACACGCCGTGATTTGTTGAAGTTTTCGCCTCTGGTTCTTCTTGCGGCCTGCGATGTCGCTCCGGAAGGCAAAACCGAGTCGTTTTTCCATTCCGTCCAATCGTTCAACGATTGGGTCCAATCAAAAGTTTTCAGTCCTTCGAAACTTGCACCCGAATTCTCCGATGCCGACCTGACGCCGGAAGACGGGTTTCGTGTTAATGGAAAAGATGAGGAAGACCCGGATATCGATGTCGAGAATTGGACACTCCGTGTTGAAGGGAAAGTGAAAAATCCAGGGACGTATACGCTTCAACAGATTACCGCCATGCCGAAGCGTGTGATGAACACCAGGCATTGCTGCGTCGAAGGTTGGAGCATGATTCCGAAATGGGGAGGGACGCCTCTCCGCGGTTTTCTTGAGTCCGTGGGGGCCGACCCGCAGGCGAGATATCTTTCAGTTCAATGCGGCGATGACTACTATACCGCGTATGACATGCCGAGCGCGCTGCATCCTCAGACAATGTTATGTTACGAAGCTTACGGCAAACCCTTATCGCTTGAGCATGGCGCCCCCGTCCGAATTGTGATGCCGACAAAACTCGGATACAAAAGCGCGAAGTGGGTCAACAAACTTATCGTTACAAACGAGAAACCGGGGGGATATTGGGAAGACCAGGGATATGATTGGTTTGCGGGAATCTAAATGAAATTTTCTGGCAGCATACGTGTAAGTAGCATTTTCCTGGCGCTGTCGTTTCTGCTCGGTTGTTCGGGTAATTTAAAACAGCACGAAGTGCTTGTTATCAAAAAGACAAATACCTACCACCGCGAAGGATGTCCGCCGACGAACATGGCAAGAACGACAATCATGACTGTTACTGAAGCGAAAATTGAAAAATACAAACCATGCCCGGTGTGCAAGCCGGACGCCGAATAGATTATGAAGCGTAACGACAAAGAATTCCACCATCCGCTGATCATTCGACTGACACATTGGATTAATTTTTTCGCGCTGGGAATTATGGTCGCCAGCGGGTTGCAGATTTATAATGCCTCTCCGATATTGAATTTTGAATTTCCGTCTATCATAATGTTGGGAGGATGGCTCGCAGGCGCACGTATGTGGCATTTTTTTGCAATGTGGATCCTTTTTTCCAACGGCATTGTGTGGGTGGGTTACAATATCGCTACGAGGCACGGCCGAAGGACGACAATTTTCAGGAAGGAAGATGTTTCCGGAGTTCTGCCGATGGTCCAGTACTATATGAGAATCCGGAAGGAACATCCGCCAGTCAAGAAGTACAATTCACTGCAAAAGCTCGCCTATACTTCCGTTGCATTCCTTGGTGTTGGTTCCATACTAAGCGGAGTCTCGATCTACTGGCCTGTGCAGTTCAGTTTCATCACTGCTCTGTTCGGCGGTTATGACGCTGCTCGCGGCTGGCACTTTTTCTTCACTATGTCGTTTGTTTTCTTCTTTTTTGGCCATATCTTTATGGTGGTTATTTCCGGTTGGTCGAATTTTGTATCTATGATCACCGGATGGAAGAAAACAGTCAGCAATGGATAATACTGAATCACCAAGGACTCAATCATTCTTTTACGCGGGTGACTTCCCCTTGTGATTTCGACCGATAATATGAAAATCAAATACATCGGTCTGTTCCTATTCATGTTGTCATCGCGGGGGTAAAGGTTCTATCTAAGTCCAGGCGGGATGTCCAAGATAAGAAATCCACCGAGACGACACTTTGGTCGGAACAAAAGCTCCTGAGATCCAACCGGATCAATGGATCAACTCGTCTCCGCTGCGGTTTAGCGAACTTCATGGCAAAGTCATCCTGTAGAATTTTAGACTTTCGGGTGCTACAACTGCAGGAATACCATTCCGCGTGCGAAAGCATGGTCCGAAGAATTCAACAATGACAGTTTCGTCATCATCGGTGTGTGGACCCAGGGAATTTGAACTCGAAAAAATCGCCGCACCGTGTTCAACGCCAGACCGAAGAACTGGGAATAACGTACGCAGTTGTTACGGACAACAATTATAAAACGCGGGAATCAATTGGCCGACGCTGTATTTAATCTACAAGAATGGAACTGTTCGCTACATCCATATCGGAGAAGGAAATCATGATGAGACTGAACAGAAAATTATTTCTTTGCTCGCTGAGTCGCCCGGAAATTAAAAAAGCAGGCGATGCACGGTTAGTTATGGAGAGGCTAGGGTCAGAAGCGCGTCGGCGAAATCTCAATTTAAAGAGAATTGTTTTCTTGTCTCTTTGCTTGGCTTTATGTATTACCTCTTCTCAATCAAGTCGCTGCAATCCGCTCCATTCCGCTCGTCTGACCGTGAACAACCTCAAGAGAACATTTCTTTATTATATTCCGAAGCATTTGACTCAAACGCCGAAGCTTGTCTTCGTCCTTCACGGGTCGGGGATGGAAGCAAAAGGGATGCAAGTACTGTCGGGGGCGCAGTTTGATAAACTCGCTGACAAGAATAAGGACATTATTGTAGTTTACCCGCAGGGATACGGACGATATTGGAACGATTGCAGAAAATCCGCCACATTTGATTCGAAAAAGCTCAAGGTCGACGACATTGCTTTCTTCGAAAGCATGGTCAAATATTTCAAGGAAAATTATGCCATTGATGAACAGCATGTTTTTGCGGCAGGGTACTCGAACGGAGCCCAAATGTGCTTCAAGCTTGCCAAGGAACGGCCGGGTGTGTTTAAAGGATTTGCCGCAGTGACTGCAAATCTCCCGGCGGAGACAAACGATGATTGCGTTCAATCGCACCAGCCTGTTTCCATGCTTCTTCTGAACGGTACTGCAGACCCGATCAATCCGTATAATGGCGGCATCGTGAAAGCCGGCGATGGCAAGGAACGGGGGGAAGTAATGTCCACAAACCAAACCTTGCAGTACTGGCTGGGGCTAGCGAAGGGCGATACAACTTCAATGAAAGAATATGATTTCCCGGATGTCAACACAAAGGACAAATCGACTGCAATACAATACACGTATGATTGCGTTCAATCGGAAAAAAAAGTGGTATTGATCAAAGTCATCAACGGCGGGCACATTTTTATGAATGCGGGTTTCCGTTTGTGGCCGAGAGTTTTCGGCAATGTCAATAAAGACATTAATGCGCCTCAAGTCATTATGGAATTTTTTCGAAGTCTCCATTGAAAAGCTCTAAGAGGAAAAGTGGATTCTGGCGAAAGCCGGAATGACGTTAAGACTGAACTTGGAACACAAGCGAATTCATTGTTTCCTATCCGCATAAATTGTATCTTTATAGAGAACGAGATCCATTGGCTGAGAACAATGAAAGGAAATGCGAATGTCCGAAAATACATCTATCGAATTACGGTGCAATAAAAATAATGGCGGGTCGTACACTGCCCACACGTACGTAAACGGAAAGAAAAATGACGAAGCCGGATTTTCCGTAAACCGGGGAAATGTGGATCTGATCATTCTGTTGCACGCCAAAGTGAAGAAACTTTATCCATCTGCGGAAATTCGCATAAAAGGCTTGGATAAAATGGCCATGGATCTGATTCTTCGTTCGGAGCGCGGCGAGCCGCAGGGAAATAAGACAAAATAGAGAATTCAGGACTCCGAATTTAAAACTTAGAAGAGAGAACTTCGAACACGGAACCCACAACCACGAATCCCGCATTCAACATACCCCCCCCGCCGCTAAAGTCAACCTTTGTTACCGGCTTGGCCCTCGTTTCAATGGTTGTCGCACTGTTTTTATTTGTGACCGATATCGGCGGACTGGTTTCCTATGTAAACCTTACGAACAGTGCGGAATACCAGATGGCAATGCGGCTGATGCAGACATACGAAACTGATGCCGGTTCTTTATCTCTCAATTCAGAGTGGATATTGACATCGAGTATAATCAGTTTGGTCCTAAACCTTGCAACCGTCATTGCTTCTTTCGGGTTGTTCAAGCGCATGCCTTGGGGTCGGATTTCATTCATTTCCCTTGTCTGGATTCAGGCGGGATATTACATTGCCTCGTCGATCGGCGGATACTACCTGGCTCAATCATTTCTTGGCAAAACAGGAATCGTTCAGTTGCTCGGCGGCTCCGGAATTATGGCTTTCGGGGAATTTGCGATCTTCCTAAGTGTCATCATCGTCGTTGCAGTTGCTTTGTTCATCGTTCGGAAATTGTCGTCGGCCGACGTGCGCAGGGAATTCAACAGACAACACTAATAACCTCTTCCAAAATTCTGCATAGATTGTTCTTCGCACCTATTACTTCCACTGGCCAAACAGGGCGAACATATCGCTGTTTACTTCTGCGATTGAAAATCGTATCTTTATAGCAAACGGGAATTCCCGACGATAACAACTAGAACCTATCTCAAAAACATGTCACTTGATCCTTCGATGCGCTCACTCCGTTCGCTTACTCAGGATGAACGGGCCATTTGTTCACCCTGAGCAAGTCCACCAAAGGGGGACGCGTCGAAGGGCTAACGCAAGCCATTTTTGAGATGGCTTCTACCTAAATCACGAACATGCTCCATCAAAAAACCATCATACCAGACAACGCTTATGTTAAATATCGCATTATTCGGCCCGCCAGGAGCCGGAAAAGGGACTCAATCAGAATTCCTTATAAAAAAATATGACCTATTTTACATCTCTACAGGTGACCTGCTTAGAAAAGAAATCGCTAACCATACAAAATTGGGACTTGAGGCTCAAAGTATTATTGCATCGGGAGGATTAGTCTCGGACGAAATCATCGTTCAAATTATTGAAAAGACAATTACCGATAATCCGGATTCCAACGGCTTTCTGTTCGACGGATTTCCGCGCACCTATATCCAGACGTATATCCTGGAAGGATTGATGTTAAAACTGAATACTTCGTTAACGTGCCTAATCAGTTTGATTGTGCCAGAAGAAGTATCAGTTGCCCGTCTTTTGAATAGAGGAAAAACATCCGGTCGTATGGACGATAATGAAACCGTCATCCGCAACCGGCTTAAAGAATACCACGAGAAGACGCTCCCTGTTTTACAGTTCTATAAAGACAAAGGCATCTACTTTGAAGTGGACGGCAGCACCGGAATCGAAGAGGTCACAGCCGGCATATCCGAAATCATCAAGCAGGAATTAAGCAAGCGCTTGCTCAATATAGTTCTCTTTGGCTATCCCGGATCGGGGCGTGGATCTCACGGAAAAGCGATTGCGAAAGAATTCGGATTGGAATATGTAGCGACGGGAGAAATGCTTCAGCAGGAGATTGAAAAAAAGTCGGAGATTGGGAAGAAGATTACAGAACTGTACGAAAATGGCCAACTCGTAGGAGACGAAATCGTCGTACAATTAATAGAGAAGAAGCTGGCCAATCATAAGGACGTTAAGGGATTTATCTTTAAAGGATTTCCGCGAACGTTGGTTCAGTCCTACATCTTAGACGGCTTGTTAAAAAAACACGACTCTTCTATTGCAAAGATCATCGAAATAGAAGTGCCGATGCTGGAACTCATCAACAGGCTGGATGAAAGAAGCAAGACAGACCGTTGCATGCCGTATGATACCAGCACGGCAAAAATTGTCAAACGCTTGGGAGAGCACGAAAAGAAAACCGTCCCTGTCATTGAAAAGTACAATCAATTGCATGGAGTGGTAAAAATTGACGGCATGGGGTCGTTTGACGATGTATACAAAAGGATTTCATTCGAAGTCGAAAATGGATTCAAGAATATGAGATAAAGAAAGGCAGCGATCGATAGCCGTCAAATATCAATAATATTTGGAGGTGTTGTTATGGGCGAAATGCATGTAAATTACATCGCCATTGTTGTTGCGGCAATTATCAATATAGTTGTCGGGGCAATATGGTACGGGCCGATGCTGTTCGCAAAACAATGGATGGCATGGAATAACATGTCCCCCGACGATATAAAAAACGCCAACCCCGGGCCGCTCTACGCTCAATCGTTCGTTGCCACGCTGGTGACGTATTTTGTTCTTGCGCTGCTTATACGCAACATGAATGCGACCACGGCGGCCGAAGGCATGAAGACGGCGTTCATGGTTTGGCTCGGTTTCATTACAACCGTGCAATTTACTGCAAATATTTTTTCGCCGAAGAAAATTGAGTCGTACTTCCTCGATACCGGATACCAGCTCGTAACCATGCTGCTTGCAGGCGTTGTTCTTTCGTTATGGCAATAGGAGCGACGCCGCGTAAAATGTGATGGATGCAACCCGATCGGCTTCGCACTCTTTAAAACGTAGCCTGAGCCGAGGCACTTCTGTTGGAAAAACCGTTGCAAAATCATCCGGGAAATAATACATTAGTGAAGAGCAGGCGGTTCTTAAGATCGCTAATACTACAGGAGGAAGCAGAATGGCCGATGTTCCAGCACAATCCAAGAAACTGCAATGGAAGTGGGTGGGGATCACGTTTCTGTTGGAGGTGGTGTTTTACCTGACGCCGATTCTCTTTGTGAGCGGAGTATTTGGAAATTATATTATTACTATTAAGGCAGAAATTTTTATCGGCGCATGGTCTTTCGGAGGAGCGATCCTCCTTCCGGCAATCACCGGATTCCTGTCTGAAGGGATCACTATCTGGGAACCGGCGATTGCGGGCGTAGTGCTGGTCGCAATTTGGTATGTCGCATTTCGCCTTTTTTTCGCGAGTTACATCGCTCCGGGAATTTCAGAAGACGTTCCATATCTTGCCCTTATCATGATCATAATTTTTCTTCTGTCATTGTTGGGAGCGTGGTATGGCGAACGCGCGCAAAAGCTTTGGAGAACTAAAACCGCTGAGTAGGTTGTAGGGCCGCTCAGGTTCGGAATGCTGGGTTTTTCTCTTTGAGAGTTTTCTCGATAGAGAATTATCCATCGTATATTGTCTAGTAAAAATTGCATTTGCGATTCATGTCATCCGCATCGGCAGCCGCAACCCTGGCGGGTGTGGCAGGCTTTGTTTTTGAAATTAAAACAGCACGAGAATAACAAAGTGAAAACGATAGGACTAATTGGTGGAACAAGCTGGGTCTCGACGGTAGAGTATTACAGAATAATCAACACACTCACCAACGAACGCCTTGGCGGACTTACCTCCGCTAAAATTCTTCTCTACTCGATAAATTTTGAAGAATTCAAACCCCCCGCAGATCCTACCGGCTGGGAACCGGCTGGTGAGATGCTGACCGGGATTGCCCGCAGGCTTGAAGATGCCGGAGCTGACTGCATCCTTCTGTGCGCAAATACTCCGCACATGGTTGCCGGCGACATTCAGAATAGAATCCGGATTCCGCTTTTGCATATCGCTGAAATGACTGCGAAAGAAATATTGAAACAAAAACTTACAACCGTCGGCCTGCTTGGAACACAATTCACGATGGAACTCCCATTTTTCAAAGATAAATTGTCGAGTCACGGTATTCTGACATTGATTCCGAACGATAATGATAGGATATTTATCCATTCATCAATCTACGCCGAATTTGGAAAGGGGATTTTTGCGAGCGAGACAAAGAATCGATATCTTCAAATCATTGAGAATCTAAAAAGGAGAGGGGCAGAAGGAGTAATTCTCGGCTGCACTGAAATTCCGATGCTGCTGAGTCAGAAAGATTTTGATATCCCCGTTTTTGACACCACCGCAATTCATTCTCGGTCCGCGGTCGATTTTGCCTTGAGTGAAGAAGGCATGAAAAGTTAGAGAAACGAAAGTCGATTGCACCATTTCCTAAATCATACTTATACCACAACTATGAAAAACCAGTCCATCATATTGCTCCTTATTGCCGCCATGGCATGCAGGTTTTCCATTTCATTCAGCCAGTCCAAAACACAAATGCAGGGAACCGACGCGCTTGCATCGCATATAGACTCCACCGTGGAAGCTCGTAATGACTTTTTCCTCTTTGCTAACGGAAAATGGTTCAAAGAAAACCCAATTCCTGCGAGTGAATCGTACAATGGTCTTTGGTTAATGATCCAGGATACGATTAATGCGCAAATCCGCAATATCTGCGAATCTTCTTCGGCCCTGGCCAATGAAGAAAAAGGAAGCAAGAAGCAAAAGATCGGCGATTTCTTTTCTACGGGAATGGACAGTGGTTCCCTCAACAAAAAAGGGATCACAGATTTGAAAAATGAATTTGTGATGATCGATGAGATTCAAGACCTTAGGGGAGTCATAAAAGCTGCTGCGTATATTCACGCTGTCTCCGCTTCGCCGATATTTGGTTTTGAGGTAGGGCAGGATGAAAAGATCAGCAGTAAGAACGCAATACTTATCTGGCAAGGGGGATTAAGCTTGCCCGACCGCAATTTTTATTTTGATACTGATTCGCGCGCATTGACGATCCGGAAAAAGTTTCTTACCCATCTCAATAACATGTTTACGATTATTGGCTACGATGGCAATAAAGCCAGTCAAGCCGCGGGACGCGTCATGGATCTGGAAACTGCGATTGCAAAAGCCTCCCGTAAACGGGAAGATACACGCGACCCGCTCAAGAATTATCATAAAATTTCCTTTAATCAACTGACGGAATCTACCCCGAATCTCGACTGGGCTGTTTTTTTGGATGCTGTTGGGCTGAAGAACGTAGACACGGTTGTCGTCGGTCAGCCGGAATTCTTGACGGCTATCAATGAATATCTAAAATCATTCTCTCTCGACGACTGGAAAAATTATCTCAAGTTTCATCTCGTCCGCGGACTTGCTCGCTATATGGACGACAAAACATACCTTGAGTCGTTCAGTTTTTATTCGACGACATTGCGCGGGATACAGGAACCAAAGCCCCGGTGGAAACGCGTTGTCGAACAAACAGACGGCTTGCTCGGCGAACTGATCGGACAGGTCTATGTTGCTGAATATCTGCCGAAAGGGACTAAAGAAAAACTTCTGGAAATCGGGAATGCGATTAAAACGGTATACGCGGAACGGATCAAACAATTGGACTGGATGAGCGAGTCCACAAAAGAGAAAGCGCTGAAGAAACTGAGTGCAATCATCATGAAGGTTGGATATCCCGATAAATGGAAAGATCTAAGCAGCTTGCACATTGACCGATCCTCGTACGTCCGCAATGTAATGAACGCAAACAAATGGGAATTCGAGTATATGGTTTCGAAATACGGGAAGCCCGTAGACCGGACTGAATGGGATATGGAGCCGCAGACATACAACGCATACTACAACCCGTCGAATAATGAAATCGTCGTGCCTGGATGTAATATCATCGTCTCGGGCTATGAGCACGTGTTGGCCGATGACGCAATTCTCTATTCCGTTATTGGCGGCTCGACGTTTGGTCATGAGATCACTCACGGGTTTGACGACCAGGGAAGCAAGTACGATGCGTCGGGCAACCTGAACAATTGGTGGACGTCTGAAGACAGTGCCAAGTTTTACGCCAAGACTAAAATGATCGTCAAACAATTTGACGAGTACGTCGCCGTCGACAGTTTGCACATCAACGGCGAGCTGACGCAGGGAGAAAATATTGCGGACCTTGGCGGAATCATGATGGGATACGAGGCATTTAAAAAGACGAGCCAGTACAAGAATCATGAAATCATTGCGGGCTTAAATCCCGACCAGCGATTCTTCCTCGGTTACGCTCTTGCCTGGATGTGGAACGATCGCCCTGAAGCGATTGCAAATCAAGTGCGGAGCAACGAACACTCGCCGGCTAAATTCCGCGTCATCGGGCCGTTGACGGATATGCCGGAGTTCTATTCAACGTTTGGAATTAAACAGGGGGACCCAATGTGGCGGGCGGATAGTGTCAGAGTGAAAATCTGGTAATAGAGATCGAATCCCTGAAGCAGGCGGAGAAATTGCTGGCCCGCGAAGATGGAAAATTATGAAAAGTCTTTTCAACATATCCGACAACAAAGAAATCGTCGACCGCATCAACAGTCTGTTTTCCGAATCGAAAAGAGAGTGGGGGACGATGAATGTTTCGCAAATGCTCGCACACGTGCAGACGCCGTTAAAAATCGCATGCGGTGAATTAAGGCTGAATCGGAGCCTGGCAGGGTTCGTGTTCGGAAGAATCGCAAAGAGGAAATTGTCGGGCGAAAAACAGTGGAGGAGAAACATGCCGACGGACAAAAACTTCGTGATAAAGGATAAAAGGAATTTTGAAGAAGAGAAGGCCAAGCTGCTCGCATTGGTTCATCGGTTTGGTCAGTCGGGCCCTGGAGGGATTTTGAACAAGATGCACCCCTTTTTCGGGAATCTAACGGCAGACGAGTGGGATAAGTTAATGTGGAATCATCTCGACCACCATCTCCGGCAATTCGGCGCATAATCTTGCCGGATTCATGCGGACGTGTCATGTCGACCACCCTGCTATGTAATAAAATCAATTCTACCAAATATCAATTTTCAATTGGAGGCACTATGGCAAGAAACATTGTTACCGGTATCGCAATACTGTTTCTATTTTCGTTACCTGTGGCCGCACAGGACTCGTCTCCTCTACAGAATCCATCGCCGAGACAGGAACGGGATAAACTTGCATTTTTAGTGGGCACGTATGCAACCGAAACGCACATTATGCCTGGTCCGATGGCTCCGAACGGAGGATCCGGAAAAGGTACCACCGTAATGACGTGGGGATTGGATTCGATGTTCGTCATGATCGACGAACAAAGCGTCAACAAAGTGTTCGGAGAATATAAGGGACATGGAATGCTGGGGTACGATAGACAGGCTGGAAAATATGTTTTATCGATGTTCAACAATTTCGGCGACACTCCCCAATACCGTGGAACGTTTAACGGTGATACTCTCACGTTGATGACCAAAGTGGAGTTCCCCGGAGGAGCATTTGAACAGAAACTTGTGTGGTTCAGCGAACACAATACAATTCGCCTGAAGATATTTAACGATATGGGCAAAGGATACACACTGACTATTGAAGAGACATCTGTTCCTTCAACCCAAAACAAGAAATAGTCCCTCTCCACATTAGTCGGAATAATATTCCACCTTTCTCTTTTATTGAATTGTTGAAATATTTTTCATCGGCTGCAGAATGGGAAAAAAGGACAATAGAGTAGATTCGTACATAGCGAAATCGGCAGACTTCGCGGAACCAATTCTTATTCATTTGCGCAGCCTGGTCCATAAGGGCTGTCCCGATGCACAAGAGACCATAAAGTGGGGATTTCCTCATTTTGAATATAATGGAATCCTTTGCAGCATGGCAGCGTTCAAGCACCATTGCGCATTTGTGTTGTGGAAAGCGTCGGCGATGTCCGATTCGCGCAAACTTCTTTCGAAAATTGGGAAAACAGCTATGGGGAATTTCGGACAGCTGAAGTCTCTGGTGGATCTCCCATCTGACAAAACAATGATCGGCTATATTAAAGAAGCCGCAAAACTCAACGATGAAGGAGTGAAGGCGCCATCCCGATCTAAATCCGTCGGGAAAAAATCGCTGAAAATCCCTGAGTATTTTAAAAAGGCAATCGCAAAGGACAAAAGAGCTTCGCTCACCTTCGAAAGTTTCAACTATTCAAACAAAAAAGAGTACGTTGAATGGATCGCGGATGCGAAGACCGAAGAGACAAGGGCTAAGCGGCTGGCTAGTTCGATTGCATGGCTTTCCGAAGGGAAGGTGCGCAACTGGAAATATATGAAGAAGTAGGATCTTCCCCGGCCGCAAAACCGAGTTGGAGGGAAAAGACTTTTGAAAGTAAAGAAAGTTGTTTTTATACACGGAATGTTTGTCACCAACCGCTGTTGGAACGACTGGGAGAATTATTTTAACGAGCGCGGCTTTGAGTGCGAGGCTCCGGCATGGCCGCTAAAGGATTTGTCCCCGGGCGAATTGCGGGCAAAGCATCCCAACTGCGATGGCGAAGGGAAAATCACGCTCGGCGATGTTGTTTCATTTTTTGAAAAGCATATTGCGTCTCAACGTGAGGATACAATTCTCATCGGGCACAGCATGGGCGGATTGATAGTACAGATTTTATTGAGCAGAGGGCTCGGTTGGGCGGGAGTTGTGATCGACAGCGCTCCGCCGCTGGGAGTTGTTACGCCGAAATTCTCTTTCTTGAAATCAAATTGGCCGCTATTGAACCCGTTTCCCTCGATGACAACGCCCGCGTTGTTGACGAAAAGTCAATTTCAATACGCCTTTGCCCGCCACCTGACCGGAAATCGGTTGGATCGAGGCTACGACGGAGTGGTGCCGCAAAGCAAATTGGTGGGCTGGGGCGCGTTGACAAGCATTGCGAAGATTGATTTTACAAAAAAAAAGAATGTTCCGTTGTTGTTTATTGCGGGTGAAGATGACAATATCATTCCGGCATCGTTGAACGAGTCGAACTTCAGGAAATATTCAAAAAACGGTTCACGAACCGATTACAAGGTTTTTCCGCGAAGAACGCATTACTTGCTTAACGATGATGGATGGCAGGAAATAGCGGACTATATTCTGAAATGGTTACATGCTCTGTAAACTTTGAGGGAGAATTGCTTAACAAGGCGGGGGGGTGAAATGTTCGCGCAGAAAATGAGCATTCTTAAGAGAGGGAGAGTCACACGACGATTGGGGGAGGTTTCTTTTCTTGAATATTCTTCCATTCATGAGCAAGCATTCTGTACAACACCAAGTCGACAAAATGGTCGTAGAGCCATTCTCCTTCTTTAATGACGCCTTCTTTGATGAATTGTAGCCGTTCGGGAATCGCACAGCTTTTAGTGTTTCCGGTTGCACATTTAATCTCTACCCGGTTCAGTTTGAATTCATTGAAGGCATAATTCACAAGAACCCGGCAGGCTTCTGTCATTATGCCTTTTCCTTGAAAGTCCTCCCCGAGCCAATAGCCGATCATCACGGTTCTGTTCTGCCAATCGATCGGATGATAGCCGATCGCTCCGGCTAATTCATTCTTGAAGCAAATGACCGTTTGAAACCCTTTTTTGCTGGAATACTGTTCTTGCGAAAGGCGGACGAAAGCGTGAGTATCGTTGATGGACATGTTGCCGTCCAGCCACGGAAGCCAACGGCGAAGATGCTGGCGGTTTCGATTGATCAAAGCGAAAAGCTTTTCTGCATCGGCTTCTTCGATGAGGCGGAGCTCTGCGGGGAAATTATGTGGGAAGGGGATTCTCATGGATAGACTCTATACTGTAATTCCAAAATAATTCTAAACTTCTCTATTTGCAAGTCCCCGTCCCCCGCCGTTCATTGTTCGATGTGAATGATAGGCAATTGTGGGTGTGAGCCTCTCGCAGTTATATTCGATGTTGAACCGCATTGTAGAATCTCGTATTTTGCTTTCCGATGACAATACCAAAGAAATATATTGCACATCTCGACCTTGATTGTTTCTTTGTCTCTGTTGAACGAATTAAGAATCCAGCCCTTAACGGCAAGCCGGTGGCTGTTGGCGGAAGTGCCGATGGAAGGGGAGTCGTCGCTTCCGCATCGTATGAAGCCCGAAAGTTCGGTGTTCGTTCTGCAATGCCGACCCGTCGTGCGCTGCAACTTTGCCCTCAATTGATTGTTGTCCGGGGAAACCACGAAGAGTACGGCGATTATTCGAATAAATTATATAAACGAATGTTCGATTTTACGCCGATTGTGGAGCGTGCATCGATTGATGAAATGTATATGGATTTTACGGGATGCGAATCGCTGTATGGCAATGATCTGCCTGCGCTCATGACAACACTTCGGCAGCTCGTCTGGAAAGAATTTTCCCTCCCATGTACAATTGCGCTTGGCTCAAACAAATATATCGCTAAGATCGCTGCCGGAACGGTAAAACCAGCCGGAGTCTGTTTTGTTCCTCACGGCGAGGAGAAGAACTTTCTCGCGCCGTTGCCGATTGATGTCCTTCCCGGCGTCGGGACAAAAACTGCGCCTTTGCTGCGAGAAAAGGGCTTTCGCACAGTTGCGGATATACAAAGGACTTCGCGCAAACAAATGAATACGCTGTTGGGCGAAGTTGGAACGCATCTTTTTACGATTGCCAACGGCGAAGGGCCTGACGCTTTAACTGTTGACTGGGAACGGAAAAGCATCAGCAGAGAAGAGACATTTGACCACGACATTGGCGATATCAGTCAAGTTACAAAAATCCTTCACTCGCTTTCGGAAGATGTCTGCTCCACGCTTCGTTCCTATCACTGGAAAGCAAAGACGGTTTCACTGAAACTACGCTATGCCGATTTCACGACTCTGACGCGTGCAGTGACCATTAAACCCACTGAAGACGATACCGTCGTTTTCGTTGCTGTCAATGAATTATTCCGCGCCGCATATTCAAGGAAAAAGCTTGTGAGATTATTGGGAGTCCGGTTATCCAATTTTAGCGACAGAGAAGGAGGGGAGCTTGATCTTTTTCCCGGCGACGGCAGACGTTCCCAGATGTTCGATGCTGTTGATAAGCTGCGTAAGAAATTCGGCGACGATGTAATTCACGTCGGAAGTTAATGAATGAGACGGGTTGGGCTTTCTCTACCTTCCGGCTGATTTTAATGCATGCTTCAGCAATTCCTGAATCGTTGTTTCTTTTCCGTTCAACTCTGCAAGCGCCGTCCTTATTGATTTCTCAGCAGAAGCACGGTTATAGCCAAGGGAAATCAAGGCCATCAATGCTTCAGCCCGAATGCCTTGTCCGGCATCTGTTGAACCGGCAGGCAGCGAACCGGTATCGAGTTTTGCTATCTTATCGCGAAGTTCTACGATCAATCGTTCCGCGGTTTTCTTCCCCACACCCGGGATTGCAGTCAAGGCGGAGACGTCGGCCTGGGCGATCAAGTTTTGCAATTCATTCGGCTGAACTCCGGACAAAATGCCCTGTGCGATTTTCGGTCCTATCCCTGAAACTGAAATCAACAATCGAAAGATTTCCCGTTCCGCTTCGGTAGCGAAACCGTAAAGCTGGAGAATGTCTTCTCGGACATGTGTATAGGTAAGTATCGTAACGGAAGAACCCGTTTCGCCCAGTTTTTCATATGTCGACAAGGGGATGCTTACGGCATATCCAACGCCGTTCACATCAACAACGATTTCCGTCGGAGACTTTCGATACAGAATCCCTTTGAGATGGCTGAACATAGTAGGACAATTGGGAATTAGGAATTAAAACAAAAAATATTAGACGCACTGGATTTCAATCTACCATCTAACTATTTACTCTTTACTTCTCACTTCTTACTTCTTATTTCTCACTTTTGTATTCCCTCTAACAATTCTTTCCGGATGTGCTTCGACGAATGATTTCCAGCTCTTGAAGCCTGCTCGCGGGCGTGTGATTCTGTGTGAATGGCAGACGGCAACAGCAAGAGCATCCGTTGCGTCAAAGAATTTCGGCGTCGTATTTATTTTCAGAAGGCTCTTGATCATGTATTGGACTTGCTCCTTTGAAGCGGCACCGTTTCCGACGACGGACTTTTTGATTTCACGTGGAGAATATTCTGAGATGGGAACCTCGAAGTTGACCCCTGCCAGCATTGAAACTCCCCGCGCTTGGCCGATTTTCAGAGCAGACTGAACGTTTTTACTGTAAAACGCAGTCTCGATTGCAAATTCGTCCGGGTGGAATTTCTCAATGATGCGGCACAATTCAGAATAAACCCTCCGCAAGCGGAGCGGCATCGAGTCCTCCGAAGGAATGCGGATAACGCCGACATCAAGTACGCTTAGCGCTGTCCCGTTTTTCCTGATGACACCGTACCCTGTGATGAGTGTACCCGGATCGACTCCGAGGATAATCATTGGTTTTGTTTGATGTCAGTTTCCAAAGCTCGCCAGGACTTTTTCGTCAATATCGAAGTTAGCGTAGACATGCTGTGTATCGTCGTGTTCTTCAAGGACTTCCATCAATTTAAGAACTCTTTCTGCGTCGGGGCCTTCCACCTTTACCGTATTCTCGGGAACCTTATGGATCTCAGCCTCTTCGATGGGGATGCTCTTGCTTTCGATCGCTTTTTTCACCGCTTCGAAGGCCTCGGGAGACGTCGTTATTTCAAACGAATCGCCGTCGAGCCTTAGGTCATCCGCGCCCGCATCAAGAACGATCGATAACATATCATCTTCGGACATTGTTCCTTTCGGAGTGCGGATAGTTCCTTTCTTGTGGAACATCCACGCGACCGAACCGGTTGCGCCGAACTTCCCGCCGTTTCGTTCGAGCAGATGCCGGATTTCAGAAACCGTTCTGTTTTTATTGTCGGTGACCGATTCGATAATCAACGCGACGCCGCCGGGGCCGTAGCCTTCGTACGTGACATCCTCATATGAAACGCCGGGAAGTTCACCCGTTCCCTTCATGACGGCGCGCTTTATGTTGTCCGCGGGCATGTTGCTGCCTTTGGCTTTGTCGATTGCAAGCCGTAAGCGCGGATTGCCGGACGGGTCACCGCCCCCTGATTTTGCTGCGATGGTGATTTCTTTTATGATTTGAGTAAAAATCTTTCCGCGGCGCGAATCTGTGACCGCTTTCTTTCTTTTGATCGTTGCCCATTTTGAATGACCTGACATGATGTGTCTCCTTACAATTCCAGGTTCAATAAATTTTAGAAGTTATTTCAAAACCCCGGATCATGTCATTCAGAGGAGCGTCGCGAAGAAGAATCCATGTTTTCCTGCCGGATCGATGATCAGATTCTCCCGAAGGGATGCCTTCGGCATTCGCTTCGCTCAGAATGACAACACAAAGCACTTTTGAGATGAACTCTAGTGAATTCCATTCCCTGCGGCCGCCGTCCGTAGATCTTTGATTTTCAGTTGCGGGAGCTGAACTCCTGAAAAATCGCTCTCATCAACGGCAAATACAATGTCGTAATACTTGTCCCCGTTGTTGACTCGCTCCAGCAAATATCCAAGATTGAAACCGATACAGTCTAAAGTAATATTGTTCTTTTTAATCTTGAAACGTAAATGATTTTTCCCAACAATCTTTGCCTGTCCTAACGCCTCGACGCGCCGCGCAACAAATGTAGGTCTCATATTTTTCGGGCCAAACGGCGCAAATTGTTTCAGTAATCGAGTGTACTTCGGAGTGAGTTCTCCGAGGTCGATCTCTGCATCGATCGTAATGACCGGAGTAAGAAGTTCCTCTGTTAACAGCTCTTTCGCAATTGCATTAAATGCCTCCTTAAATTCCTCGACGCGGTCGACTTCGAGGGTCAGCCCGGCGGCATATTTATGCCCGCCAAACTGGAGGAGTTTATCTTCGCACCGTTTCAGGGCCTGATAGATATTGAACCCCGCAATACTGCGTGCGGAGCCTTTTGCCACGCCATCTACCGTCGTCATCATGATTGCCGGGCGATAATATTTTTCCACCATCCGGGACGCAACAATCCCGACAACACCCGGGTGCCATTGTTCCTGATGAAGGATGATTGCGCCGTCGCTTTCAACATCAAGAAATTCCTTGACGAGCTGCTGTGCATGGGTGAAAACATCCTCGTCAATTTTGCGCCGGTTGATGTTTTCTTCCTCCAGCACTCGAGCAAAATCTACTGCCGAAGCGTAGTCGTCAGTGACAAGGAGTTCTACTGCCCGCTTTGCGTCGCCGAGCCTTCCGACTGCATTGATTCTCGGCGCCAGCACGAATACCACTTGGCCGGTCGTCGTCGCATCTGGTTTGAGTCCGGCGCTGTCGAGGAGGGCTTTGATGCCCGGCCGGGGATGTGTTGTAATGATTTCGAGTCCCAGTTTTACAAAGGCGCGGTTCTCGTCGATCAGCGGAACGATATCGGCCGTTGTAGCGAGCGCGACGAAGTCAAGGTATTTTCCGATCTCCAACTCGGTGCCGACCGTTCGCGCCAGGGCTTGAATCAACTTGAATCCAACTCCGGTGCCGCACAGGCTCTTGAATGGATACCCGCACGACGGTTTCAACGGGTCGAGCACAGCGACCGCTTTCGGCAGTTCATTACCCGGCTCATGGTGGTCGCAGATGATAACATCGAGGCCGAGCGATCGCGCATATTCTACTTGATCAACCGCGGTAATCCCGCAATCGATGGAGACCAGAAGACCCGTGCCTTGTTTTTTGGCATAGTCTATACCCGCGCGCGAAATTCCATATCCTTCTTTGATCCTGTCGGGGATATAATAGGCAACGTCGCATCCCAGTTCTTTGAAGAAAAGATACAGCATGCCGGCGCCGTTCGTTCCGTCGACGTCATAATCTCCATAAACCAGAATCTTCTCATTTTTCGTCCGGGCCGAGAGAATTCGTTCAACGGCAAGATACATTCCGTCCATAAGGAACGGATCGTGGAACTCGCTCTCCGAGGGGCGAAAATAGCGGCGAGCTTTTTCGAAATCATCAATACCGCGGTTGACGAGGATCGTCGCGAGCGAGGGAGCGATAGAGAGTTCATCGGACAGTTTCTTGACGAGCGATGGGTCGGCGGGTTCCGAAATTGTCCATCGGTATTCTTTGATAGGTGTCAATGCTTTCTCCTCCAAGCGATTGAATACACCGTTACACACGGTTATTCAATTCCTGATTTGAAAAAGCATCTGTACCACGCGCGAAAACGTTCTTCCTGCAATATTTCTGAGGTATGTCGGTAAGCCGAATTCTGTCTTCTTCCGCCCATGCTTGCGCATCGGCGGAAGGAGGCAATCATTTATCTCGAATCGTTTTTACAAACGAACTGAAGCGACCTACCCATTCCGTTTTTGCTTCCGCAAAGTTGAGTAGGCATCTCTTCTTCCGGCAAACGTTATCGGTTCGCAGGAAAACGGAATTTACTTGGTCTTTCTCCCGGTGGGGTTTGTCCTGCCGTCGTTATCACTAACGCCGCGGTGCGCTCTTACATTAAGGTCTCCAATGGAAACCCGCACCTTTTCACCCTTGCACCGGCAAATGCAAATGCATCGTCCGGAGCGGTATATTTTCTGTGACACTTTCCGTAAGATTGCTCTTCCTGGATGTTATCCAGCACCGTGCCCGTCCCGCGGAATCTCTGCGAGAATCCGCGGAATGGAGTTCGGACTTTCCTCCTAAATAATGTACAGCAGTATTTAAGCGATTGCCTGACGTACGCCCAGTGTTGCATGCAAGAATATTAAGTGAACGAGTCAGCACGTGATATAGATGTATGAATTAAATTTCATTTTTTCCCGAGCGAACGCCCCGATTATTGTGCGTGCTCGTCGATGCTTTCGTTTGCCAAGCGGTCGGCTTCCTTGTTTTTCTCGCGCGCCACATGTTTGATTGAGAATTCAAACTGCGAAGAACGGAGAATCTCCTGCACTTGGTCAAATAGTTTTTTTAATGTCCGGTCTTTGACTTTATACTCGCCGTTCAACTGCCGGACCATCAATTCACTGTCGGAGTGAAGTACCAACTTGCTGCACGAAAATCCGTTTGCCTCCCCGATCAAGGCATTAACCCGGCGCAGGCACTCGATCAGAGCGCTGTACTCAGCGACATTGTTGGTCACTTTCCCAAGATATTTCTTTCCCTCTGCCAGCACATTCCCCGATTCATCCTTGAGAACGACGCCAATTCCACCCTGCCCCGGATTTCCCCGCGCAGCGCCATCGGTGAATCCGTGGATCGTCATGCTACTTTTTCACTCGCTTGTGCAAGCTCGGCCGAAATAATAATCCTGCCGCAATGTTCACACATGAACATTTTGCTCTGGGTGCGCAGCTCCAGCAGGCGCTGGGGCGGGATCTTGTTGTGGCAGCCGCCGCACGAGTTCCGCCGGACAGCGACTACAGCCTTTCCATTACGCCCTTTTCTGATGCGGTCGTATCGGGAGAGGATATCCGATTCCAGCCGCACGACAATCTTCTCTCGCTGATGCTTTAGACCCAGTTCCTCGTCTTCGTTTGCTTTTGAAACTTCGGCAAGCTCTGCCTGCTTTTCATCGAGCTGTACGGTAAGTTCTTCAAGTTGTTTCGTCAGTGTTTCGATCTCTGTTTTTGCGCTCGTCATCGTATTCTCGAGCGTTTCGAATTGCTTCTGCGAATTTATTATCGCGTCCGTCGCAAAATCTATTTCCTTTGTCAATGCGTCGTACTCTTTATTACTTCTGACTTCGTATTGCTGCGTCTTGTATTTTTCCAGCTTTTCTTTGAATTCCAAAATATCAACATCGGCCTTATCCCGCGCAATAATCGATGCGGTAATGACGCCCTGTTTTTCTTTTATCAACCCGCTTAATCTATCAGCTTCAGTTTGTAACTTTCTCACCGCTTCCGGCAAGTCCCCTTTCATATCTTCCAAGTCGTCCAATGAACTATCGACCGTTTGCAACCTGTATAACAGTTTTAGCGTTTCGTCCAATTCATAACTCCTTTACATCGATACTGTACTAATAATATGATACTGGGTTTGTATTTTTCTTTGTGATGAAAACTTTTGATGACGGATTTTCCTTTGTAATAATTGCCTTCACTCGTTCCGCCAGAACTGGGAGGATATGGCGTTCTGTCTCAAAGTGCCCGGCGTCGACGAGGAGAATGTCCTCCTCTGCATCTTGAAAACCGTGATACTTGACGTCTGCGGTAATAAATGCATCTGCATGCTGATGAATTGCTTCGGAGATAAGCTCGCCGCCTGAGCCTCCGCATACGGCAATGGTTCTTAGCAGCTCTGCCTTCCTTCCCGTATACCGAAGTACCGGCGTCATGAACACTTTCTTGACCAAGGTCAAAAATTTTTCCTGCGTAAGCGGTCGCCGGAATTCTCCAACTGCCCCGAGTCCGTATTCTATACTTCTATTCTGAAGAGGGTAGATGTCGTACGCGACCTCTTCGTAGGGATGTTCTCTGAACATAGCAGCCATTGTTGCCCTGAGGTTCCACGTCTCTACCAACATCTCCAGTTTAATCTCTGGAGTTTTTTCGATTATTCCTTTCGTGCCGACGAAAGGCCTTGCTCCATCCATCCCTTTGAATGTGCCGATACCTTCACTGCGGAAACTGCATTCTTGATAGTTGGTGAATCTTCCCCCGCCGGCGTTATGCATGGCGCGAGCTACTTTGTCAAGATGGCTCGGCGGTACAAAAACCGCAAGTTTGACAAGCGTCTCCGAGAGGGGAGAGAGCGTGCGCACGTTCTGCAATCCCAGGAGCGAGGCCATAATGGAACTCACGCCTCCCCGGACGTGGTCGAGATTGGTGTGCGCTGCGTAAAGATTTATCTTGCGTTCGGCAAGATAGAGCGCGATTTCGCCTGCCCGGGATTTTTCTGTCAAAGAACGCAGAGGATGAAACAACAACGGATGATGGGTAATGATCAGGTTCGCGTTGCGTGCTTCCGCCTCATGAGCAACTTCGATAGTTGCGTCGAGCGCAAGAAGAATGTTGCTGATCTTTGATTGTGTCCGGCCCACTTGTATACCGCTATTGTCGCCCTTCCATGCGGTTGCGGGTGGAATCCATTCTTCAAGAATGCGCTGAAATTCTCCGAGTATCACTGAGCCTGGTATCAAAAAAAAGTCCCGTTGGTAGGACGGGACGTTAAAAAGTGTGTTAAGTCTGGTTTCTGATCTTCAAAAACTTGGTGAAGTAAACTTCAATCACCTGCGGTATTTTTTCTTTAATTCTACTCATTCGTTTGGCAATATTTTCCATGACTAAAATACAAATTTCGAGGGAAAAATGCAAGAACGAACCGGTTCAGATTTTTTTAACAATGCTGTTTCCCATCAACAGAAATTTTCCCTATAAACCGTTACCTTGACTTTGCCTCTTTTTTTTGGTATCATTTCACGGAAATTGAGTAAGAAATATCCTCGTTTTTCCTTGTGGCACGTTCTGGAGTGCAGCGATTGATTACGGAATATGGGTACGATAGCTTTTTCACGGTAACGGTTGTTTGTTGTGTTGTCATCGCAGGTTCCTACTTCTTCATCCCCAATCCTTTAGCCAAGTACACACTGATCGCGCTAGCCGGAGTGGCATTCCTGCTCTCGCTTAATTTTTTCCGCGACCCAGACCGGTCGACTCCAGCCGGGAATAAAAGCGTTATTTCCCCGGCCGATGGAACAGTCGTTGCGGTCAAAGAAGTGGCTGAAGGCGTCTATTTAAAGGGGGCTGCAGTGCAAATCAGCATTTTCATGTCGCCGCTCAATGTTCACGTAAACAGAATTCCGATTTCAGGCAAAGTCGCTTACTTCGATCATGTGAAAGGGAAGTATTTTGCTGCATTTGAGGATAAAGCGTCGCTCGATAATGAACAGACCCACATCGGGATAGACAACGGCAGATTCAAAGTCTTTTTTAAACAAATTGCTGGATTTATTGCACGCAGGATCGTCTGTACTCTCAAGGTTGGAGACGACGTGATTGCAGGGAAGAGGTTTGGAATGATTAAATTTGGATCGCGCGTAGATGTTTTTGTTCCGAAAAATTCCGATATTAAAGTATCGATTGGCGAAAAGATGGTAGCAGGGGAGACGATTCTCGCCGTTGTACGATAGTAGAACAACGCCAGAAAGCAGCATGAAAATAACCAGGGCCGTCGTCCCAAGCCTGTTCACAGTTTTGAACATGTTTTGTGGTTTCCTGTCCATCGTCAATTCAAGCGATGGGCATTTTGATGTGGCGGCGTGGTTTATTATTCTCGGCGGAGTTTTTGATTCACTCGACGGAGTGATGGCAAGAATTACGAAATCGTCGAGCGAATTCGGAGTCGAGTTTGATTCACTTTCGGATGTTGTGACGTTCGGTGCGGCTCCGGCATTCTTAGTGTACCGACTGCATCTGTATCAGCTGGAAGGCCTCGGCCTTATCATCAGTTCGATGTTAGTCATTTTCGGCGGAATACGGCTTGCTCGCTTCAACGTGCAGCTTGTCGGTTTCGAAAAGGACTATTTCAACGGGCTGCCGATACCGGCAAGCGCGATCACGATCGTTGCGTTTGTCCTCAGCTTTCACGATGAAGTTTTTGGGTTGCGGGGCGTTGCGGCGGATATCTTGGCCCCGATGGTTGTTGCAGTGTCGCTATTGATGGTGAGCAAAGTCAAATACGATCCGTTGCCGAAGCTCTCGAAAAGAGAGTTCAGGAAGCATCCTATCCGAATCATTTCGGTCGCGGCTGCGGGGCTAATACTTATTTTTACACGGGGAAAAGCGTTGTTTTATATTTTTGTTGTTTTTCTGTTGTTTGGTGTAGTTCGCTATATTTATTTCGCGCTTCGCAAACTGCTCGGCTTTGTTGACGCGAAAGCGGAGGAAGAGCAGGCCGAAGAGGCGACAAGTTACGACATTTGAACGGAGTCTCAGTGTATCATTCCAACATCTCGATTACATTAAGAAAATCAATTCTCGATCCGCAAGGCAAGGCCGTTGAACACGCCATCCATTCTCTGGGATTGGCATCCGTCCATGACGTCAGGATTGGAAAACGTATCGAACTGTCGATTGACAGTCCCACCAAAGAAGAAGCCGAGAAGATAACGGAACAAGTGTGTAAGAAACTTCTTGCCAATCCGGTAATGGAAGATTATTCGTTTATTGTTGAACAATCATAGCAAGGGTTCTCGAAATGTCAAAAATGAAGTTCGGAATTGTCGTGTTCCCGGGTTCAAACTGCGACCATGATGCGTACCATGCCGCAAAACATGTTATGAATCAGGAAGCGCATTTCATTTGGCATAAGGACTCATCGCTCGGTGAAGCGGATGTCGTTATTCTTCCTGGTGGTTTTTCATACGGAGATTATCTTCGGACCGGGGCAATCGCCCGGTTTTCCCCTGTTATGAAGGAGGTTGTCCGGTTTGCAAAGAACGGCGGCACTGTTATCGGGATCTGCAACGGTTTTCAAATCCTCCTCGAAGCAGGAATGCTTCCGGGAGTTATGCTGCGAAACAGCTCGCTGAAATTCGTCTGCAAATTTGTTCAGTTGAAAGTTGAAAATGCAGCGTCACGCTTTACGGCGGAGTGCGAAGAGGGCGATGTGCTCAAGATTCCAATCGCCCACGGCGACGGGAATTATTTTGCGAGCTGTGAGATTATTGAGTCGCTGCAAGAGCACGATCAAATTGTTTTTCGCTACTGCAGCAAATCCGGGGAGATTGATGACGTCTCCAACCCGAACGGCTCACTGTATAATATAGCCGGGATCATCAATAAAGAGGGGAATGTTCTGGGGATGATGCCCCATCCGGAGCGGGCTGTTGAAACGTCGCTCGGTTCTGCCGACGGAAAGAAAATCTTTCAGTCGATGATCGAGAGTTTAGTGTTGAGTTGATTCGCGAAGGATAACTTCGAGAAAGGAGCCGGTGATGGGTCTCGGATTTCCGGAAATGATTTTGATTGGTCTCGTGGTACTCGTGCTGTTTGGTCCGAAGAAAATTCCAGAGATCGCACAAGGACTTGGCAGGGGTATGAAAGAATTTCGCAAAGCGATGAAAGAAGTGCAAGAGAAGGTTGAAGAAGCCGTTTCAGAAGAAAAAACGGAAAAAAAATAGACGTTCACACGCAGCGTCTTCACGTGAAGGAGAATTACGATGTTTGAAAACATAGGATTTCCGGAGCTCATGCTCATCATGCTGGTGATCGTCATCTTCTTTGGCCCGAAGAAAATTCCGGAATTTGCAAAGAGCCTCGGGAAAGGAATAGCGGAATTCAAGAGGGCGATGCGCGATGTTCAATCGGAGTTGACAAAACCAGAAAACCTGCCAGCGGAAAAGCCCGCCGATACCACCTCTTCAACGGTAAAAAAGTAAAGGGCATGTTTATTTGCAAAAGGGAATTGCACGAGTGAATGTCAAAGAGTCCTTCGATTCATTTCGCGCCCGTCTTGGGACGGGCGCAGATTCATGCGAAGCACGTACCCGCGAATACCTCTCAGTTATCTCGAGCCGGAACAACCTCAATGCATTTCTTTTGATCTTTGAAGAAGAAGCGCTGGAGCAAGCGCGTTCGGTCGACAAAAAAATCAGGGCGGGAAATGCCGGACCGCTTGCGGGAATGGCTGTGGCGGTCAAGGACGTCCTTTCTATGAAAGGAAAGAGAACAACGTGCGGATCAAAGATTCTAGAAAACTTTGAAGGGATCTATGACGCGGCGGTCGTCGAGAAGCTGCGGGCAGCAGACGCAATTATCATCGGCAAAACCAATATGGATGAATTTGCGATGGGCTCGTCGACCGAAAACTCAGCGTTCGGACCGGTAAAGAACCCTGTTGATGAATCGCGGGTTCCGGGCGGTTCGAGCGGAGGTTCGGCAGTTGCGGTTGCTGCCGGTATGGCGACAGCTGCTCTTGGATCCGATACCGGCGGTTCGATCCGTCAGCCTGCAGGTTTATGCGGTATCTTCGGGTTGAAGCCGACGTACGGGAGAGTGTCGCGGTATGGGCTTGTTGCCTTCGCATCATCTTTTGACCAGATCGGCCCGTTTGCAAACTCTGCCCGCGACATCGCCCGCGTTTTGGGAGTCATTGCCGGGCACGACGAGCGTGATTCGACGTCGGCAAAGATTCCGGTACCCGATTATCTCTCCGCAATGGATCGAAACGTCAAAGGACTGAAACTCGGTATTCCGAAAGAGTATTTTAACGAAGCGTTAAATCCTGAAATTCGGTCCGTGCTTGAAAAACGGATCGCCCAATTGAAAGATGGCGGCGCAGAAATTGTCGAGGTTTCTCTCCCGCGCTCTGAGTACACCATCGCAACATATTACATCCTTGCAACGGCAGAAGCGTCGTCGAACCTCGCCCGTTACGACGGTGCACGCTACGGGTACCGGAGCAAGCACGCTGATACTCTGATGAAGATGTATACAAAGTCGCGGAGTGAGGGATTTGGGGCGGAAGTAAAACGCCGCATTATGCTTGGTACGTATGTTCTCTCTGCCGGTTATTATGATGCATACTATAAGAAAGCACAAAAAGTCAGGCGGCTGATTCAGGAAGATTTTTTCAATGCGTTCAAAAAAGTCGATTGCTTGATTACACCGATTTCGCCGACCACGGCGTTCAAGTTTGGAGAAAAGGTTGACGACCCGCTTCAGATGTATTTGAGCGATATTTACACCGTATCCGCGAACCTTGCAGGAATTCCAGGGATCAGCGTTCCCGCGGGCGTTGATCGTCAAAACCTTCCGATAGGATTGCAGCTTATGGGCAAGCAATTTGACGAAGCAACATTGTTGAAGGTAGCAGATTTTCTGGAAGCCGCAGCATAATTTCCAGTTCTCTCGCGTTACTCATGAAGCATTAAGTTTTTTTTGCAGGAATTCTTGATGATGGCCTTTCGGTGTCGGGAGATAATTTCCATCTTACAATAAAGCATAAAAACCTATGAGCATACTTGTCAATAAGAAAACCAGGCTTGTAGTCCAGGGCATCACGGGGGGCGAGGGGACATTTCACTCGTCGCAGATGCTTGCATATGGAACGAACGTTGCCGCGGGCGTCACACCCGGCAAGGGGGGCACAATGTACAAAGGGAACGAGAAAGACCAGTTTAGCAGCGAAGTGCCGGTGTTCAACACAGTCGCTGAGGCAGTCAGCGGAGAGGGAGTGGATACGTCTGTAATTTTTGTTCCGGCCGCATTTGCCGCGGATGCGGTCATGGAAGCAGCCGATGCAGGGATCAAACTTGTCGTTTGCATCACGGAAGGCATTCCGACAAAAGATATGATTCGCGTGTATGAGTATGTGAAGCATAAGGGGTCGCGATTGATCGGTCCGAATTGTCCGGGAATCATTACTCCGGGCGAGTGTAAGGTCGGAATCATGCCGGGCTTCATTCACAAACGAGGGCGTGTCGGACTCGTATCGCGCAGCGGAACGCTAACCTACGAAGCGGTATGGCAGCTTACCGAACGCGGCATCGGCCAATCGACGTGCATTGGAATTGGCGGCGACCCGATTATCGGGACTCGTTTCATCGATGCGATTCAATTATTCAACGCGGATGAGAACACAGATGCTATCGTAATGATTGGAGAAATCGGCGGAAGCGCAGAAGAAGAGGCCGCTGATTACATTGCAAAGTATGTCAAGAAGCCCGTCGTTGGGTTTATCGCAGGGCGCACCGCGCCTCCGGGGAGACGAATGGGGCACGCGGGTGCAATTATTTCCGGCGGAAAAGGTACTGCCGCAGAAAAGATGGAAGCGATGCGCGAGGCCGGCATCCATGTCTGCGACAGTCCGGCAATGATCGGGGAGACGATGAGGATTGCTTTGGCGAAGAAACGCGCCAAAGGTACTTCCGCAAAAGCAAAGAAAGCACCAAGACGCGCTCTTATCAAAAAGAAATCGAAATCAAAAGAGAAGAAAAATAATTGAGATAAAAGGAGTCAATGCGTGACAGAACGTACTCTCTGCATTTTAAAACCTGATTGCGTTAGGAAAAACCTGCAGGGCGAAGTGTTGTCAAGAGTTCAAAAGGCAGGATTCACGATACTGGGGATGAAACAACTTCGGTTGACAAAAGAAGAGGCGGGCGCGTTTTACGCTGTACATAAGGGGCGTCCGTTTTATGAAGGGCTTGTCGAGTTCATGACGTCGGGTCCGTGCGTTCCGGTTGCCCTGGAGAAAATAAACGCTGTCGCCGACTACCGCAGGCTCATCGGAGCGACCGACCCGAAAGATGCCGACCAGGGCACGATTCGCAAGCTGTTTGCCGACAGCAAAGGCGAGAATATTGTTCATGGATCCGACTCTGTCGAGAATGGCAGGAGTGAAGTCGCTTTTTTCTTTGCCGAGAGCGAATTGATCTGAAAGATTTTAGGAGTCAGGAGACAGAAGTCAGAACCCATATAGCGGCATTAATGGCATTTCTCTTATGAATCAGATAATTCTCCGTTGTTTCTGCTGCCAATAGCGGAATGGGCTGATCCTTTTTAAGGGAAGTCTCAAAATCATCTATCATACTCTATCCATCCGATATGCTTTCCCGCTGGAAGAAACTCACGTCAAAAATTATCTATAAGAATCCCTGGTGGAATTATTATCTTGATTCATTCCAGATTCCAAACGGGGTCAAGGGGGAATATCACTACGTGCATACGGAAGGCTCGAGCATGATCGTTCCGGTGATGGATGACGGCAGAATCGTTCTTGTCAATCAATATCGCTATTTGAGAGACAGAGAGAGCATTGAATTCCCGTGCGGCGGAGTGAAGCCAGGACATACGTACGATGAGATGGCCAGGTTGGAGTTGGAAGAAGAAACAGGATATATTGCGCAATCATGGATCATGGGGGGAGAGTTCAATCCTTTCAACGGAGTCACAGACGAAATGTGCAGAGTATTCATAGCGCGAAATCTTTCGTATGTAAAGGCAAAGCCTGAAGCGACTGAAGAATTTGAAATTGTATGTGTTGCTCCCGATGAACTTGAGGCGATGATGGCACGCGGGGAGATTTGGGATGGGATGACGCTTGCAGCGTGGTTATTGGTGAGGAAACAATTTCTTAGATAGCAAGTCATGCCATGGCTCTAGGTTCATGGCATAACTATTCTTTAGATTCCCTTCAGCGCATTCTTTAAATCGTCGATCAAATCTTCTACATCTTCGATTCCAACCGAAATTCGAACCAACCCGTCAGTGACGCCGTTTTTGATTCGATCTGGTTTCGGAACTGAAGCGTGCGTCATTGTCGCAGGATGGGAAATGAGTGTCTCGACGCCTCCCAGGCTTTCGGCGAGCGCGCAAAGGCGGACTCGTTTCAAAAATCGTTTGGCATTGTTCAGGCTTCCGACGTCAAACGAAATCATTCCGCCAAACCCGCTCATCTGCCTTCTGGCGAGCGCATACTGAGGATGGCTTCGTAAACCGGGGTAGTTTACCTTCAGGATTTTTTTCTGCGCCGCCAGCCATTCGGCAATAATCGTCGCGTTTTCACAGTGCTGCTTCATTCGTACCGCCAGCGTTTTTGTTCCGCGCAAACAAAGCCATGCATCAAAGGGGCTCATAATTCCCCCGACGGCTTTTTGACAGAAGCGAAGCTTCTCGGCGATGCCGATGTTGTTCGTAACAATCATCCCGCCGAGCATGTCACTGTGCCCGTTCAAATATTTTGTAACGCTGTGAACGACGACCTCGATACCGAATTCAATGGGCCGCTGCAAATACGGCGTGGCGAACGTATTGTCGACGATAGAAATGAGATGATGCGTGCGCGCGAATTTTGCGATCGCCCCGAGGTCGGCAATTTCCATCGTTGGATTTGTCGGTGTTTCGATGAAGATCATTTTTGTGTTCGGTTTGCGCGCGCGAACAACACTGTTCATGTCGGTCGTGTTGATAAAATCGAACTGTAGTCCGAATTGTTCAAGCACCATTTTAGCGATGCGGTAGGTTCCGCCGTAAACGTTGTTTGTCACGATGATATGATCGCCGGGCGACAGAAGTCGGAAGAGAGCATCGATCGCCGCCATCCCGGATGCGAACGCCATTCCTTCTCCCGCATTTTCAAGAGAAGCAATGTTCATTTCGAGCGCTGTCCGTGTTGGATTTGAAACGCGGGAATATTCGTACCCCTTATTTTTTCCTAATTCTTCCTGGACGTACGTCGATGTGAGAAAGACCGGCGTCATCACGGCGCCGGTCGTCGGGTCGGGTCGTTGTCCGGCGTGAACGGTCTTTGATGAGAACTTCATATCATTCCCTTGTTTTCGTAGTCGGTAAATTCCTTTTCTTCGATCGCGTGTTCTTTGAGCAGCATCAAGCCCTCCGAGTTCAATTTGTGAGAACGTGCGCGAAGAAATCCGAGCACGGCGTCTTTTATCGTGACGTGAGGTTTCTCCCGCTGCGCCGCGTACCGTTCGGCATGCGCCTGTGCAGAGTTCTTGATGATCTCGCGAAACGGGTCGCGGACAACCTGTACCAATTCATCAAGTTTATCAACTGCTGATTTCTCCCATTGCATAAGCGAGTTACCGGGAAAGGTACCCTAAAACGTCGAACCGGGTAATGATTCCGATGAGGCCGGTATCGTCCTTCACTAAGACTGCGGGCTCTTTTTTTGCAAAGTATTCCACCGCCCGGCTGATTTCTTCGTTCATGTGGACTTCGGGGAAAGGAGGTTCCATCACTGATTGCACTTTCGCATCAAACTTGGACGAATCTTTCAGTAAGATGGTAAGGAGATTTCCTTCGGAAACGCTCCCGATACATTTTTTATTTTCGAAGACCGGCAACTGGGAAATGTTCTTACCGGTTATCAAATCGAGCGCGGTGCGAATTGTCGAGGAAGCATCAACGGTTATCAACTGCGGAAGTTTCGATGATTTTGATTCGAGCACATACCGGAGTGTGATGCGTTCGGGGGCGAGGAAACCGTTTTCTTTCATCCAATCATCGTTGTAGATTTTGCTGAGGTACTTGGAACCGCCGTCCGGCAGCAGAACGACGACAACGTCTTTTTCCGAGAGGCGCTCGGCGAGCTTGAATGCTCCTGCAACCGCAGCGCCGCTTGAACCGCCTGCAAAAATACCTTCATCCCGTGTAAGCTTTCGCGCCGTGAGAAACGATTCTTTATCGGTCACTTCGATCACTTCGTCGATGTATTCGAAATGGAGCGTACCCGGTATATAATCCTGTCCGATGCCTTCCACTTTGTATGTTCGGAAAACGGGGGAGAATGCTTTTGTGTAGAAAAACTCGCGAAGGATTGATCCTTTCGGGTCAATGCCGACCACGTTAATCTTGGGATTTTTCTCTTTCAAAAACTTTCCGGCACCGCTGATCGTTCCCCCCGTACCGATGCCGCACACAAAGTAGTCGATTTGGCCGCCGGTTTGTTCCCAAATTTCCGGACCCGTTGTGTGGTAATGCGACTCATCGTTTTTCGGGTTGAAGTGCTGGTCGGCGAGAATTGAGTTTGGCGTTTCGCGGACGATACGCTTTGCAACTTCCGCATAGCTTTCGGGAGAATCGTGCGGGACTGCTGTCGGCGTAACGATAACCTCCGCTCCAAACGCGCGGAGCAGCTGAATTTTCTCGCCGCTCATTTTATCAGGCATTGTGAAGACAGTTTTGTAGCCTTTGATTGCCGCCACAATCGCAAGCCCCATTCCAGTGTTTCCGGAAGTTGATTCGACGATTGTTCCGCCTGGCTTCAGCCGTCCGCTCCGCTCCGCATCCTCAATAATTTCCACCCCAATCCTGTCTTTCACAGAGCCACCAGGGTTGAAGATTTCCACCTTAGCAAAGATATGCGGCTTATACCCTTTCGCAATCCTATTGAGCTTTACCAGCGGGGTGTTCCCGATTGTTTCCAAAATGTTTTGTCTGAATTGTATTTTTTTCAAGTCGCTGAGCATGAACGTTTTCCTTCTTCCTTACACCGAATACCGATAAAATTGTTTGCCTACAACTTTGTTATGAGACAAGCCGCAAAGGCGGCGCCGAATCCATTATCGATGTTCACTACGGTGACCCCTGCAGCGCATGAATTCAACATAGTCAGCAGCGGTGCAATGCCGCCGAATGATGCGCCGTACCCTGTCGAGGTAGGAACAGCGATAACTGGGACGCGCACGAGGCCGCCGACGACGCTTGCGAGGGCGCCGTCCATTCCTGCCACAACAATGATGACGCTTGCTTTATGGAGTTTGTCGCTTTGGTTCAACAGGCGGTGAATACCGGCGACTCCCACGTCGTACATTGTTTCTACATTTTGCTTCATCATCTTTGCCGTGACAACAGCTTCTTCTGCAACGGGGATATCCGAAGTTCCTGCTGTGACCACAAGAATAAGTTTCTTTTTCGAATCGGCCGGCAATGGCTCGTTCGCCGTAATCGTTCGCGCATCGGACATGTAATGAGCGTTCTTCACAGTTTTTCGCACGGCGGCAAAGTCCTTTCGGCTCGCCCGGGTTGCCAGCAGAACGCTGCCGCGTTCTGCGATTTTTTTTGCGATGATCGAAATCTGCTGCGGAGTTTTTCCCTCGCATAAAATAACTTCGGGAAAACCTTGACGGAATTGACGATGATGGTCGATCGTCGCAAAGCCGAGCGATTCATAAGAAAAATTTTGGATCGAAGAAAGTGCCTTCTGTTCCGAAATCCGTCCGCGTTTCAGGTCGGCTAAAAGTTTCTTAAGGTAGGTCTGGTCCATTTGATTTTTTTTCTTATCGAATATACTCGTTTCAGCTTGAAGAATCAAGGAAGGCCGGTACAACTGCTGTGTTGACTTCAAGTTATACGGAAATGTCCCGCTGCTTACCTTGACTATCGGACGATTTTTTGCTACTTTGCTTTCGCAAACATTAAACACTCAATAGTGCGGCAGCAATTTTTTGCTAATCCTGGAAGCTTTTGTCCTTAGTTATCTCATCGGTTCCCTGCCTACTGCCTACATTGTTGTCAAACGAAGAGCACATTTCGATATTCGGACCGCAGGCAGCGGCAACGTTGGGACGCTCAATGCATACGAAGTGACTGGTGAACGGTTTGTCGGTCTTTTTGTGCTTGTTATCGATGTGTTAAAAGGCGCATTCGCAATCTTCCTTACATCTCTATTTTTTGGTTCAACGACGGCGCCTCTTTTTACGGCTCTCCTTGGTATTGTCGTGGGGCATTGTTATCCCGTGTGGCTGAAGTTTAAGGGGGGGCGAGGGTTGGCCCCCGCCGCTGGGGCAATGCTGATGGTAAGCTGGATTTTCGTCGCAATGTGGCTTCTTTGTTGGGTTGTAGGATATTCTTTTTCGAAGAATGTCCATGTCGGAAACGTTGTTGCGATCATTGGGTCGCCAATGATGGGTTTCATTTTGCCGAACGAATTCATTGTGAAGTTCACGATTGCAGCTTTTTCAGACGCTGAGATTCTTTTGGCCTATTCCGTGATGTCTGCAGTTCTGTTCATCCGGCATATCGGACCCCTCCGGGATTTGATTTTATCACGAACAAGAAACGGGAAATAAAATGTCACGAAAGGCGCTTTTGTTATTTATCGTCTGCATTGGTGCCGGCGGCGTACTCGGATATTCTCTCGCACCGAGAAGCAATGCGTCGAATGCCGGTACGACGGGCTCACAGCTGCAAAGCTCGTTGTTTACTTCCCAGGAACAGCAGAAAAATTCGGACGACGATATTTCGAAATCGAGGAAGAATGCTATTACGGCGACGGTGGAGAGCGTGAGCCCGGCGATCGTCGGCATTACCGTAACCGAGGTGAGGGAATATCGGGATCCGTTTTCAAATTTTTTCGGGGATGACCCGTTCTTCCGTCAGTTTTTTGGCAATAGGAGTCTAAAGCAGGAAGTAAAAGGTTTAGGGTCCGGATTCATCATCTCACCTGAAGGATACATCCTTACGAACGACCACGTGGCCGGGAATGCAAAAGAAATTATCGTAACGATGACGAACGGAGAAAAATTTCCGGCTGACCTTGTCGGCACGGACATGGTTTCGGACGTTGCGTTGCTTAAGATCAAAGGGAAAGACTTTCCGTATGTCAAGCTCGGGAATTCCGACGATGTTATCATCGGCGAATGGGTGATCACGTTCGGCAACCCGTTCGGACTATTTGAGAATATCGACAAGCCGATTGTTACCGTTGGCGTTGTCAGCGCCAAGGGAATGAACCTGAATGTCGACGAGAATCGCTCATACCGCGGCCTGATACAGACCGATGCGGTGATCAATGCTGGGAATAGCGGCGGGCCGCTTGTCAATAGCGCGGGAGAGGTTATCGGGATCAACACGCTCATTTACACTGCCGGTGTGAGCCAGGCGTATATCGGCTACGGCTTTGCCATTCCGATCAACCGGGTGAAGTCGATCGTGGATGAACTTCAGAAAAAAGGGAAAGTCGAACGCAACTTCTGGACGGGAATGGAAGTGAATATTGTCGACCAGCGCATCGCGAAGTATTTTGGTCTAAAAAATGCCGAGGGGGTTATCATCAGCGACATCAAGAAAAGCAGTCCCGCAGAGAAGGCGGACTTAAAGGTCGGCGACATTATCCTGGAAATCAACGGCGAAAAAATTCAAACCGAAGAAACGATTATCGCAATCATTAACGATGCAAAAGCAGGCGATATCCTCAATTTAACAGTCTACCGTGATAAAAGGACATTCAAAGTTAATCTGACACTCGAGAAACGAACATAAGGCTCTGATAGCAAATGATTGCACGATATACCCGCCCGGTGATGGGCAAAATATGGAATGATCAAAACAAATTCTCCATTTGGCTGCGAATAGAAATCCTTGCATGCGAAGCGCAGGCTGAGTTGGGCGTCATCCCGAAAGATGCGGTAGCGGTTATTCGTGAGAAAGCAAAGTTCGATATAGCGCGGATCGACGAGATTGAACAGGAAGTGAAACATGACGTCATCGCTTTCTTGACGAACGTCGGCGAATACGTCGGTCCGGAATCGCGCTACATCCATCTTGGAATGACATCGTCTGACGTACTCGACACTGCGTTGGCGGTGCAGATGAAGCAATCGGGCGAGCTTCTGCTGAAAGGATTGGAAGAATTACGTGATGTTCTTGCCCGCCGCGCCAAAGAATTTAAGACAACGGTAATGATCGGACGGTCGCACGGCATCCATGCCGAACCGACCACATTTGGACTGAAGTTGGCGCTCTGGTTCGATGAGACGCGGCGGAACATTCAGCGCCTTCTGCACGCCATTGAGACGATTTCCGTTGGGCAGATTTCAGGGGCAGTCGGAACGTTCGAGCATTTGAGCCCCAGCGTTGAAGAATACGTTTGTGCAAAACTGGGTCTTAAACCGGCGCCGGTATCGACACAAATTCTTCAGCGCGACCGTCATGCCGAATTTATGGCGACTCTTGCGGTGGTCGGCAGCTCACTGGAAAAATTCGCGACTGAAATCCGTCATCTCCAAAAAACGGAAGTGTTGGAAGCCGAAGAGTATTTTTCGAAAGGACAAAAAGGCTCCTCAGCGATGCCGCACAAACGCAACCCGATTACCTGCGAGCGAATCGCTGGCCTGTCGCGTGTTCTTCGGGGGAATGCACAGGCAGCGCTTGAGAATGTCGCCCTCTGGCACGAGCGGGATATCACACATTCATCCGTCGAACGAATTGTCGTCCCCGACAGCTGCATCCTCCTCGATTACATGATTGCTCTGACGACGAATGTTATTGATAAGCTCCTCGTGTATCCTCAAAATATGAGAGTGAATATCGAGCTCACTCACGGCCTGGTTTTTTCGCAGCCCGTTTTGCTCGCCTTGACGACAAAAGGAATGAAGCGGGAAGATGCTTACCGCATTGTCCAAAAAAATGCCATGGATGTCTGGCAGTCAAAAAAGAATTTTAAGGAAGTGCTGGAAGGAGATGCGGAAGTAACAGCACTGCTCTCCGGTGAGGATCTGGACGAGGCGTTCGATCCCTCGAAAAGCCTGCGCCATGTCGATTATATATTTGAGAGAGTCGGTTTAGGGAAATAAGTATACGCGAAAATAGAATCTCACGCTGACGCCGCACATTGGAGTATTCATGTCACAGAAATTTCAAAACCTTATCAACGGAAAGCGGGTTGACGCGAAATCGGGGAGGACTTTCGAGAATCGTAACCCCGCGAATTGGGATGAATTGATCGGCGTTTTTCCGAAGTCGGGCAAAGAGGATGTTGACGAAGCGGTGAAGGCTGCGCGCGCGGCTTTTGAGAAATGGCGGCTTGTTCCCGCTCCGAAGCGCGGCGACATTCTGCGGAAGATCGGGGACATCATGGTTGCCCGCAAAGAGGAACTGGCGCGGGAAATGACGCGGGAAATGGGAAAAGTCATCGCGGAAACTCGCGGCGATGTGCAGGAGGGGATTGATACTGCGTACTATGCTTCGTCGGAAGGACGGCGGTTGTTCGGCCACACCGTTCCGTCGGAGCTTCCAAACAAATTTGCAATGGCAATCCGTGTTCCGATCGGAGTTGCAGGCATTATCACTCCCTGGAATTTTCCGATGGCGATTCCAACATGGAAGATTTTTCCCGCCGTTCTTTCCGGCAATACCGTCGTTTTTAAACCGGCGACAGACACGCCGAAAACCGCTGCCACATTGGTTGAGATTATGATGGATGCCGGTATCCCGGAAGGCGTGGTCAACATTGTTCACGGGGCAGGAAGTGAAGTCGGCAGCGCAATTACATCCCACCCCGATATTGATTTGATTTCTTTCACCGGCTCGACTGTCGTGGGAAAACAAATTCAAAAGGACGCGACTGAAACGCTCAAGCGTGTCTCGCTTGAGCTCGGGGGAAAAAATGCGCAAATCGTGATGGACGATGCCGACCTCGACCTTGCATTGGATGGCGTATTGTGGGGCGCGTTCGGAACTACTGGTCAGCGGTGCACTGCCACAAGCCGGCTCATCCTGCATGAAAAGATTTACGATAAATTCATGTCCATGCTCCTTGAGCGAACGAAGAAATTGCGGCTTGGCGACGGGTTGTTGCCCACAACCGACGTTGGTCCGTGTGTGAACGAAAAACAACGTGAGAATGTGCATGAGTATGTTGAGGTAGGACAGGCAGAAGGAGCAAGGCTCACAGCCGGCGGTTCGATAGCAAAAGGAGACGGACTGAGCAAAGGGTGGTTTCACGAGCCGACGATTTTTACCGATGTCACTCCGGAAATGCGGATAGCGAAAGAAGAGATTTTTGGACCGGTGTTGTCAGTGATTCGTTCGAAGTCATTGGATGAGAGCATCTCGATTCTCAACAACACTGTATACGGCCTTTCGTCGTCGATCTACACTCGCGACGTCAATAAAGCCTTCATCGCGGTACGGGATATCAAAGCCGGTATCACATACGTCAATGTTCCTACAATTGGAGCAGAGGCGCATCTGCCATTCGGAGGTGTGAAACAAACCGGCAACGGCCATCGTGAAGGTGGCTGGACTGTCTACGATTTCTTCACGGAATGGAAAGCTGTCTATGTTGATTACAGCGGCACGTTGCAACGGGCACAAATAGACAATTACTAGAGTCAACTCCAAATAATTGATATTGTATCTTTCACCGCTCACGAAGTGATGCCTTCGGCACGAGAGGCCAAGTGCGCCAATAAGTGATGGCGATAAAGACCAACACAATACCTTTGGCATTCGGCGACTTGACGGTAGGCAAGAAAAGTTTTCAATTGTAACAGTATTTGAATGACAAGCATGTTTCACCTGTATTTCGTTTCGTTATTCGAGCATCAGGAGTTTTTCTGAGGTACGGTGGCTGAGGTACGGCACCACTCTTTCATCGAACCGAAAAAAAACTTGAGGTGTAACATGTCAGAATCAGCCGTCAAAAAGGCGAGCGACGATGGTGGAACAAAAAATAACGGCGGCGACAGCCGTCAAAAGAAACCACTGAGCAAGCCTACCACGAAAACTCCAATTACCGTCCCGTCGACAGACGTCCATCTCACGCTTTCGCATCATATGCTTGTTGACGGATTCGACCTGGTTGTCGATCTGAAGAAGAGTCAAGGTTGTTATTTGTACGATTCGCGCTTCAACAAACGATATCTCGATTTTTTCTCCTTCTTCGGTTCCTCCGCGGTTGGAATGAATCATCCGAAGATGACGGAACGGGAGTTTCTTGAGAAGCTCGCAGCAGTAGCGGTCAACAAGCCTTCTAATTCCGATGTTTACAGCGTGGAAATGGCCGAGTTTGTCGAGACCTTTTCGCGCATCGTACAACCGGAGTATTTGCCCTACGCTTTTTTTGTCGACGGCGGCGCGCTGGCAGTTGAGAACGCATTGAAGACAGCGTTCGATTGGAAGGTTCGTAAGAATTTTATCAAAGGCTATACAGAAGAGAGGGGAAGGCAGATCATTCATTTTCGCCGAGCGTTTCACGGACGCAGCGGCTACACATTATCGCTTACCAACACAGATCCGACGAAAACGAATTATTTCCCCAAATTCAAATGGCCCCGAATCTTAAATCCCGCCATTACGTTCCCGCTCAATGGCGTTCATTTAAAAGAAGTAATGGATGATGAAGAGGCTGCCGTCCGTCAAATCAAAGAAGCGATCATTAACAATCCGGACGACATTGCGGCAATCATTATCGAACCAATCCAAGCCGAGGGAGGCGATAATCATTTCCGGAAGGAATTTCTGGTGAAGCTTCGTCAGATCTGTGATGAGAATGAAATCCTTCTTATCTTTGATGAAGTCCAGACAGGAATCGGGCTTACGGGAAAAATGTGGGCTCATGAATATTTTGTGAAACCGGATTTGATGGCGTTTGGCAAGAAGACTCATGTATGCGGCTTTATGAGCAGCACGCGTATTGATGATGTTCTTGACAATGTGTTTCACAAGCCGAGCCGACTCAACTCGACATTCGGCGGCAATTTAGTTGACATGGTGCGTTTCACGAGAATAATGGAGATCATTGAGGAAGAACGCTTGGTAGAAAACGCACACGTGCAAGGAGAATTCATGCTGCAAGAGTTGAATGCGATGGGAGCCGAGTTTCCGTCGTTAGTTTCCAATGTGCGCGGGCGTGGAATGATGTGCGCTATCGACATGGACTCGGCGCAAAACCGGGATCAGCTGCGCCAGAAAGCGTACGAAGAAGGCTTGATCATCATTGGATGCGGTGACCGTTCCATTCGCTTCAGGCCGCCGTTGACAATTCAACGCGGCGAGCTGGAAGAGGGATTCACCATCATGCGAAAAGCTCTTCAAGAACTCAACATTGGCGAACTTTGAAAACAGAAAACTATGGAAACTACGACTAGAACCATTTCCGGTAATGAGCTGCTTCTTAATCCAGTATTTGTGCGTAAAATGCTGGTTGATTTTGTCCGTGACCAGATTCATAATGCCGGATTTACAAAGGCGGTGATCGGATTGTCCGGGGGAGTGGATTCTGCCGTTTCCGCTTATCTTTCTGCGGAAGCATTGGGGAAAGAAAATGTGTTTGTTGTCTTGATGCCGTATTCGTCGAGCAGCCCGGAAAGCAAATCCGATGCTGAGTCGGTTGTGAAGGAACTGAAGGTCCATTCGGAAATTGTCGATATTACTCCGATGGTTGATCCGTTTATTACATCTCAGCATATCAAAGACAACGTCCGTCGCGGCAACATTATGGCGCGGATGCGAATGATCATTCTCTATGATCGATCCCTTCATCACAACGCGCTCGTTGTAGGAACGTCGAACAAGACAGAAACGATGCTGGGGTACGGCACATTGTTTGGCGACATGGCATGCGCGGTGAACCCGCTCGGCGACCTTTTTAAAACGCAGGTATGGCAGCTGGCGCAAGCTCTAGGTGTTCCTCGCAAGATTATTGAAAAGAAGCCGACGGCGGATCTATGGCAGGACCAGACGGATGAAGGCGAGCTCGGTTTTTTGTACAGCGATGTCGACCGGCTGTTGTACTACATGATTGATGAGCGCCGCAGGGATGATGAACTGGCGGCGTTGGGGTTTGAGAAAAAGTTTATTGCCAAAATCAAGAAGCGCGTGAAACAAAACCAATTCAAGCGACGGCCGCCGGTCGTGGCAAAGATATCACAACGGACTGTCAACGTAGATTTCCGTTACGTTCGCGATTGGGGTATATAGGCCGATGCCGGAAGAAATTCGCCCAGGAACGCTGTACATTGTTCCAACTCCGATTGGCAACCTTGACGATATCACCTATCGAGCGGTGAAAATTCTGTCGGCAGTTGATGTGATTGCGGCGGAAGACACGCGCACGACAAAAGTTCTACTCGATCATCTCCAAATCCAAAAACCGCTTCTTAGCTTTTTCAGCCATAACGAGACGATTCGTGTTCCACAAATAATTGAAAAGCTGAAAGAAGGTTTGGCTGTCGCTCTCGTTTCTGATGCAGGGACGCCTGGGATTTCAGACCCCGCGTACTCGATTATTCAAGCCTGCATTCGGAACGAGCTGCCGGTTGTCCCGCTTCCGGGCCCGACAGCCTTTGTTCCGGTACTTGTTGCGAGCGGAATGCCGACCCAGTCGTTTGTTTTCGAAGGATTTCTTCCGCACAAGAAAGGGCGTTTAACAAAATTATCACAATTGAAAGATGAGCCCCGGACAATTATCTTCTACGAATCTCCACACCGCATCCTTAAAACTCTTGAAGATCTTCAAAATAGTTTTGGCGACCGGGAAGCCGTCATCGGTCGTGAAATGACAAAAAAATTTGAAGAGATCCTTCGAGGGAGACTATCTTCTATCCGGCAAGTGCTCTCGTCCCGCCAAATTAAGGGGGAATTCGTCCTGATCGTTTCCGGGACCAAAATCTGACCTCAGAGGCTTGACATTCCCAACAATCGTATGTATATTAGCACTCATAGGTGATGAGTGCTAATAGATCTTGACGCTCTAAATTACATAAAATAACATAGTTACACGGTATCAACCTAAAGTTAAGGAGACTTGTATGAAATTACATCCTTTGGCTGACAGAATTGTTGTAAAGCCTGCCGAGGCTGAAGAAAAAACAAAAGGCGGAATTATCCTTCCGGATACTGCCAAAGAGAAACCGGTATGGGGCGAGGTGGTGGCTGCAGGACCCGGGAAACTTACAGAGGAAGGGAAGAAAGTTCCGATGGAAGTGAAAGTGGGCGACAAAGTTCTTTATGGAAAATACTCTGGAACAGAGGTTACGGTCGACGGGGAAGAAGTCCTTATCATGCGTGAGAGCGACGTTTTCGCGATCATGCCTAAGTAATTGAAGCAACGAAAAACCAAAATTTAAAAGGAGTGTTAATTTTATGGGAGCAAAGATAATTCAGTACGACTTTGATGCTCGCGCGGCGCTGAAGCGCGGTGTCGACCAGCTCGCCAATGCGGTCAAAGTAACGCTGGGACCGAAAGGCCGCAACGTAGTAATCGATAAGAAATTTGGTGCTCCAACTATTACCAAAGACGGCGTTACCGTTGCAAAAGAAGTTGAGCTTGAAGATCCGATAGAGAACATGGGCGCGCAGATGGTCCGTGAAGTCGCATCGAAAACATCTGATGTCGCCGGCGACGGAACGACAACCGCTACCGTACTCGCCCAGGCAATTGTACGTGAAGGACTCAAGAACGTTACAGCGGGTGCGAATCCGATGGATCTGAAACGCGGCATTGATCTCGCGGTAGCAAGAGTGATCGAGGAATTGAAAAAGATCAGCCGACCTGTCGAAGGGAAGAAGGAAATTGCCCAAGTCGGATCCATTTCGGCAAACAATGATGCAACAATCGGAAACCTCATTGCCGATGCAATGGAAAAAGTCGGCAAAGATGGCGTCATCACCGTAGAAGAAGCGAAGGGTACCGAAACGACAATGGACGTCGTCGAAGGTATGCAGTTTGACCGCGGTTATCTTTCGCCGTACTTTGTTACGGACGCCGACACGATGGAATCCGTGCTCGAAGATCCTCTCATTCTGATTCACGACAAAAAAATCGCATCCATGAAAGACCTTCTTCCAATCCTCGAAAAAGCGGCACAGTCGGGCCGGTCGATGGTTCTGATCGCGGAAGAAGTTGAAGGCGAAGCCCTTGCAACACTCGTCGTGAACAAGATCCGCGGAACCCTTCGCGTGGTCGCGGTGAAAGCCCCGGGTTTTGGCGATCGACGAAAAGCAATGCTTGAAGACATTGCCGTGTTGACAGGCGGTACGGTGATCTCGGAAGAGAAAGGTTTCAAGCTCGAAAACGCAACGCTCGCGTATCTGGGCACAGCAAAGAAAGTGGTTGTCGACAAAGACAATACGACGATCGTTGAGGGCGCCGGTAAGAAAGATGAAATCAAAAAGCGCATCAATGAAATCAAGGGACAGATTGAGAAGACAACCTCTGATTACGACAAGGAAAAACTCCAGGAACGTCTCGCAAAGCTGTCGGGCGGTGTTGCCGTTCTGAAAATCGGCGCGTCAACCGAAGTTGAGATGAAAGAGAAAAAGGCACGTGTTGAAGATGCACTTCACGCAACACGAGCTGCTGTTGAAGAGGGAATCGTCCCCGGCGGCGGCGTTGCGTACCTGCGCGCCATTCCCAAACTGGATGAAGTGAAGACTTCAAACGAAGACCAAAAGACCGGCGTTGAGATCGTCAAACGCGCACTCGAAGAGCCAATTCGGCAGATCGTCGCAAACGCCGGGCTCGAAGGCTCCGTTGTTGTCGATAAAGTAAAGAGCGAAAAGGGCAACTTTGGTTTCAATGCGTTTACCGAGAAATACGAAAACCTCGTCGAATCAGGCGTCATCGATCCGACAAAGGTAACTCGTATTGCCATTGAAAACGCAGCGAGCGTCGCAGCGTTATTGTTAACGACTGAAGCGACAATCGTTGAGAAGCCCGAGGAAAAGAAGTCTATGCCCGCAATGCCTCCGGGCGGCGGCATGGGCGACATGTACTAAGAAGCATTGCAGCAAGCAGAATACAAAGTCCCCGAATGCGAAAACGCGTTCGGGGATTTTTATTTGAGTAAGAATTATTTATATTGGCGGACATGTAGCAGGCAACGACATTTCCCGACATTAGCAGAGGACACATTCCATGTCAAAAGCTGGCGAATTAATTCAAAGAATTTCAGCGATTCAGACAACGCTTAAAACCTACAACCTAGATGGATGGCTGTTATATAATTTCAGGCAATCCAATATTTTTGCTTCGAAATTACTGGAACTCCCGTCGCACCTCACGCAAATGCGGCGATATTTCTACTTCATCCCTGCACAAGGCACGCCGCAGAAACTTGTTCATGGCATTGAACAATACAATCTCGACCATCTCCCCGGCAACAAAACAGTCTATGTTAGCTGGCAATCGCTCCAGGAAGCCCTCAAGGGAACTCTTCGCGGAATGAAATCGGTTGCGATGGAATATTCTCCGAACAATGATATCCCGTATGTTTCAAAAGTCGATGCGGGGACGGTAGAGCTTATCCGTTCGTTCGGGGTCGAAGTCGTTTCATCCGCAGATATCGTTCAATATTTTGAAGCCCGCTGGACGGATGAACAGCGGAACGATCAGTTTGAAACGTCAAAAGTATTGCGAAAGACGGTCGATGTCGCATTCGGATTCATCGGCGAGAGATTGCGCGCTGGACAAAAAGTGACGGAGTACGACGTGCAGCAGCGAATGGTCGAATACTTCAAAGAGAACAATCTCGTTATCGACGATGCTCCAAATTGCTCGGTGAACGCGAACGCAGCAAATCCTCACTATGAACCGGCAAAAGAGATTTTTTCGGAAGTAAAAAAAGGAGATTATGTTTTGATCGATCTCTGGGCGAAGAAGGACAAGCCAGAGAGTGTTTATTCTGATATTACTTGGGTAGCATATGCCGGAGAGAATATCCCCGCCAAATATCAAAAAGTTTTTGAAATCGTCAAAGGAGCGCGTGATGCGGCAGTGGATTATTTGAAGAAAGAATTCGCCGGCGGGCGCAAAGTACGGGGATGCGACGTGGATGATATTACCCGCAAATTTATCGCCGGCAACGGATATGGCGAATATTTTATTCACCGCACGGGGCACAATATCGGAACAGAAGTCCATGGGAACGGCGCCAACATCGACAACCTGGAGACCCATGACCGTCGCGAGATTATTCCTGAAACATGTTTTTCTATCGAACCCGGAATTTACCTACCGGGTGAATTTGGCGTACGTTTGGAAATTGACGTGTACATTTCTAAAGAAAAGAAGATCATCATACCCGGGGAACCCATTCAACAAGACATTGTAAAGATTCTCTGCTAAGCAATTGAAATAGCTATGACATATTCATTTGAGTCGGCGGTTGTGTCTATCAAGAACAGAGGGAATATTTATGAAGCCGAAAATTTTGCTGAGAGTTGCTTCCATAGTTATGATTCTCCATGATGTCGGACACATGATCGGAAGCCTGACGTGGAAACAGACAGCTGAGCTGGAAAAACAGCAGGTCATCGAACAAATGACCGAGCACAGGTTTCCGTTTATGGGTGCAATGAGAAGCATGGGCGACTATTACGATGGATATGGATACGCGTCAGCATTAGCAATATTATTGATCTCTGTTATTCTATGGATCGTTTCTGGTTCTGCAGCCCAAAATCCGAGCCTCGCGAAGAACATTCTTATCACAATTTCGGCGACCCTTTTACTGTGGGGCATCAATGAGTTGGTTTTCTTTTTTCCTTTTGCTGCGGCATTTAGTTTATTCGCAATGGCGCTGACATTCATTGCCTTATTGCAATTGAATGCAGGCGCAAAGTAGTGCTGATGCCCAGAAGCTCCATCTGAAGGAAGAGATTATGAAAAAAACCGTTTTTGTCGTCTCCTGTTCGATGATCTTTATCGCTTTTCTCCATGCTCAAATGACGGATGATGAGAGACAGGCCTTCACCGCGATCAATGCGCACGTTTTTCAGAGTCACCTAAAATTCTTAGCCAGCGATTTGTTGGAAGGACGTGCGCCCGCGACTCGCGGCGACGCGGTAACGCAAAAATATCTTCTCTCCCAGCTTCAGCTTCTCGGCCTCGAACCGGGGGGCGAGAATGGAACTTACCTTCAGCGATTCCCTATTATCGGAACGACGGCCGATCCGACGATGGATTTTGTCGCCCGATGCGGCGTAAAAGAAGAGCACTTTAAGTTTCGGGAGGAATTCGTCGGTTTTTCAGGCACGCCTGATGAAAATGTTGACATCAACAATGCAGAAGTTGTTTTCGTCGGATACGGCATTGTCGCGCCGGAACAAAATTGGGACGACTATAAAGGTGTTGACGTGGCAGGAAAAGTTTTGTTGATGATGAACGACGATCCTCCCGGGAGCGACCCAAAATTTTTTGGCGGCAAGGCGAGGACGTATTACGGCAGATGGACATACAAGTATGAAATCGCAGCCCGGAAAAGGGCGGCAGGTGCTATCATCATTCATACCACTGAATCTGCCGGTTATCCTTTCCAAGTGGTCCAAACGTCATGGACCGGAGAAAACTTTTCGCTCGCCGGCTCCAAAGAGGAACCGATAAAGTTGGAATCGTGGCTATCTGCAAGCGCCAGCAAACGCTTAACAGCAATGTCAGGAAAAGATCTCGAAGCATTGATGAAAGCGGCGAGGTCAAGAAAATTTAAACCGATTTCGCTTTGCACAAATGTTTCGGTGCATATTCATAACACGATCAGGAAAATGATGACTGCCAACGTTGCCGGTTTGTTGCGCGGAAGCGACTCGGCTCTATCGCATGAAGTGGTAATTTTCACGGCTCATTTCGACCATCTAGGGATTGTTCAACCGGTGAACGGAGATTCTATTGACAACGGCGCTGTCGATAACGCATCCGGCGTAAGCATGGTGTTGACCCTCGCACAGGGTTTCACACATCTCGCACAACGGCCGAAAAGATCAGTGTTGTTTTTGCTGGTGGGAGGAGAAGAAGCCGGCACGCTTGGATCGGAATACTATGCTGCTCATCCAACATTTCCTCTCGGAAAGATCGCCGCCGATATCAACATGGATGGTGTGAACATGTTTGGCGAGACGCGGGATATTTCGATGATAGGGAGGGGACGGACGACAATCGATGAAGCAGTGAATATGGCAGCAGCGGTGGCGAATTTTATTGTCAAACCCGATCAATTTCCGGAACAGGGGATGTTCTACAGGTCAGACCAGTTCAGCTTTGCCGCAGTCGGCGTTCCTACGGCCTACTTTGACCCCGGAATTGATTATGTAGGAAAACCCGCAGGTTGGGGAATGAAAATGGCTGAAGAATACAACGCCTATAATTATCACCAGCCGAGCGACGAGATTCGAAGCGATTGGACGTACGAAGGGACGATTCAGCAGGCAAAATTTTATTTCCACCTTGCCTATCTTCTTGCCAACCGGGGAACGATGCCTCAATGGAACAAGGGGGATGAGTTTGAGGCTGTGCGGTTGAAATCGTTGAAAGAAGCCCGATAGCTAAAATCCGAGCGCTTCACAGCTCCTACAATTTTCTCCCCCTCAGCACACGCGACCAATGTATGATTTGCTTCTTTACTTCCTGGGAAGACGTGCTTCCTGCCGACTTTTTGTGCTCGATACTCTTATGCGGGTCAAGCAGATCGAACATGTCCTCTTCAAGCAGGGGAGAGAAGCGTTTCAACTCGGACAACGTTAGATGTGCAAGGCTTTTTTTGTGTTCGATAGCATGAGCAACAATGTTTCCCGTAATCGCATGAGCATCGCGGAAGGTCGTTCCCTTTTTTACCAGATAATCGGCGATCTCGGTCGCAGTCAGAAAATCGTTCTTTAATTCTTCTTCAAATCTGTTCTTGTCAAACTTCGTATGGATAAGAATGTGCGAGAAAATGAACAAACACTGACGCGTGGTGGCGACCGCATCGAAGAGCGGGAACTTGTCCTCCTGCATGTCGCGGTTATAGGCGAGCGGAAGCCCTTTCATGATTGTCAGAATATTCATTAAGTCGCCGTACACTCTGCCGGCTTTTCCGCGCACAAGCTCCGCCATGTCGGGATTTTTTTTCTGCGGCATAATACTGCTCCCCGTAGTATACGCGTCGTCAGTTCTTGCAAAATTGAATTCCTGCGAGCTCCAAAGGACGATCTCCTCCGCGAGCCTGCTAAGGTGAGTCATGACGATGCTGCATACGGAAATGAACTCAATCAGATAATCGCGGTCGCTGACCGCATCCATGCTGTTTTCAATCACTCCGTCGAATCCGAGCTTCCGCGCCACAAGGGCCCGGTCTATTGGAAAGGATGTGCCGGCCAACGCCGCTGCGCCGAGAGGAAGTTTGTTCAGTCGTTTGTAGCAGTCCGTCAACCGCTCAAAGTCCCGTTCGAACATTGAAGTGTAAGCGAGAAGGTGATGTGAGAGGTAGACCGGCTGTGCCCGTTGGAGATGCGTATACCCGGGCATGATTGTGTCGAAATATTTCTCCGCTTTAAATAGCAGCACTCGTTGAAGCTGGAGAGTGAGCTTCTGCATCTCGCGAATCGCGCCCCGGAGATGCAGCCGTTCGTCCAACGCAACCTGATCGTTCCTGCTGCGCCCAGTATGAAGTTTCCCTCCCATAGGTCCGATTTTTTGAATGAGCCGCTGTTCAATCGCCATATGAACATCTTCTTTCTCCCACGAAAGCTCGAGTTTTCCTGAGTCGATTTCTTTCGCAATCGCCCTCAATGCGGTTCGAATGCGGCGCGATTCTTCCAGTGAAATAATTTTTACCGCGGCAAGCATTTCGACGTGAGCGATACTTCCGGCAATATCTTCCTGGTACAACTGCTTATCGAGGTCGACAGAGGAAGAGAATTTGAGAGCTATTTCCGACAGCGGCTCTTTAAACCTTCCGCTCCACAACGGCTGTTGATGTGCCATGAACAAGTCCTCACTCTAGTGTTTGTGATAAAAAAAATACCTGACCGTCTCTTTCGTGACGTCAGGTATAAAAAAGGGATACTGTCAGGTCATTCCCGGACAACCCACACTTTTGCTTTTGCACTGACTTTAGTATGAAGTTTCACGGGGACCTCGAATATGCCGAGGGTTTTGATCGGCTCTTCAAGCTCGATCGTCCGCTTGTCTACCGTGAATCCCTTTTCCTTCAGTGCATCGGCGATCATTTGGGAAGTGACGGAACCGAACAGTTTGTCATCCTCGCCGACTTTCATCGGAATAGTGACGGAGAGTTTTTCGAGTTCAACGCCGAGTTTTTCCGCTTCCTTGAACTGCTTTTGTTCCTGCCGTTCGTGTTGCTTCTTTTCTTCTTCCAGGGCGCGCAGGCTGCTTGTCGTTGCCCGGTACGCGATGCTCCTCGGAATAAGGTAATTCCGCGCGTAGCCGTCCTTCACTGCAACGACTTCGCCGATTTTTCCCAGGCTTTCATAATCCTGACGTAAAATGACTTTCATACTTTCTCCAGCATTCTTAATGAGTGCAATTTATTTAATGGCGTCGGACACAAAGGGGAGCAGCGCAAGATGCCGTGCTCGCTTGATCGCCTTCACCAATTGGCGCTGGTGTTTGGCGCACGAACCGGTAATACGCTTGGGAATTATTTTCCCTTGCTCGGTGACGAAACGGTACAATTTTTTTTCGTCCTTGTAATCGATGTAGATTTCTTTCGAGTCGCAGAAACGGCATGTGCGTTTTTTTCGAATTGCATTCGAGTCGCGCTTTTCCCGCCGGTCGTCGCCTCCTCGCCGATTTTGACTTTGATGGAACACGGTGAATTCTCCTTTTAAATTCTATTGCTGGTTTCGAAAAAGTTTGGTGAAATTGTCCACTTTATGATAAGTTAAGCGACTACATCTCCGACGCCGGGTGCTGCCGCCGCTTGACTTTTTAGGAGCGCAGTGGCGATTTCTTTTGCTTTCAGCGCTTTCTTGTCCAATTGGATCGTCAAATAGCGGATAATTTGCTCATCCAATTGATAATGCCGGTCCATTTTGGCGATGAGGTCGCCGGGACCTTTGAATTCAAAGAAAGCGTAGAACCCGTTGTTTTTTTTGTCGACCGTATAGGCGAGGCGTTTGCGGCCCCATTTTTCCAGCGAGCGGACCTCGCCGCCGTTTTTCACGATGACTTCTTTGACTTTTTCGATGACGGCGTCAATCTGGGCGTCATCAAGCGCCGCATTGACGATAAATGTCGTCTCGTAAATCTTGTGTTCTTTTTCCAACGATATGTCTCCTATGGACGTGTAATGATGGCTCCATCTCTTTTATGATGGAACAGGGTGTTGAGTTTAGATTAAAAGTTAAAAATTTACGACCAATTACATGGATAAATAAACAAAACTTATAGCGTAAAACTTAGAACTTAATACTTAAAACTTATTTACACTGTCATGTCATCGTCTAAGAACGATCTATTGAAATTGTTCATAGCGAATTCAATTCCGTGAAGAACCAGAGCGAGCACGGCGTCGCATGCATGCGTAATCATCATTTCAGAGCGCTGGATTTCTTCCTTATCAAATGGAGAAAGCACGTAGGCAGCCATTAACTCCTTTCTATCTTCCGTTGGACATGTCGGACCTTCGATGCCCAAACGCAATCGCGGAATATTATCCGTTTGCAGATGGTAAATGACAGAGCCGAGTCCGTTGTGTCCGCCGTCGCTTCCGTTTTCCCTAATTCTTAAAGTCCCAAGCGGCAGTTGAAAATCGTCGACGATGATCAGCAGGTCCGAAGCCGCGACATTGAATTGGTCCATCAGTTGAAGGACGGCCATTCCGCTTTCGTTCATGTACGTCGACGGAGTCGCCAGAAGAAAGCGCCGGCTTTCGATTGCACACTCAGAAAAAAAGAATTCCCCGTTGCCTTCTATCATGGGCGACCGTAGCGAGCGCGAAAGCGACGACACAACATTGAAGCCGACGTTGTGTCTCGTCAGACCATACCGCTTGCCGGGGTTTCCCAATCCGACAACGCATGCTATTTTCTCTGAATCTGCTTCTTCGTCAAGGAAATTCTGCAATGAGGGAGATGCTGATTAAGAAAAACGTTTCAAAGAACAGAGATTAAAAATATTTCTACCGAACGCAAAACTATTTCTTTTCTTCCTTCTTAGAGGGAGCTGCCGGGGCAGCTTTTGCTGCGGGTGCTGCCGCTTTGCCCGCTGGAGCCGCCTTTGCACCCGGTGCCGCCGCTTTTGCTCCGGCAGGTGCACCTTCCGCGCCTTCTTCACCCTCTTCTGGCTTCTTGCCCTTAGCAATAACTTCGGGTTCGGCAATGGCAGTTGCAGCAGCCGCGTCGGCAGGTGTTTCCTCTTTCAAGATGGTCGGAGGAACAACTGCGACAATCGTACTGGATTCGCTTTCGAGAATCTTGACATTGTCGACCTTAATATCGCGAATGTGGATGGACTGATTAATTCCAAGTTCCGCAATATTTACTTCAATATGATCGGGAATGAATTTCGGTAAGCAGGATACTTTGAGTCGGTGCATCACATGCTGAACGGTCCCGCCGTCTTTGACGCCTTTCGGCGTGCCGTTGAGCATCACAGGCACCTCGATGGTTAATTCTTCGTCTGCGCGAACGCCCTGCAGGTCGAAGTGGATTGGTAATTCTGATACGGGGTCGAACTGAACGTTGCGAAGCACGCACGTCTTTGATTCACCGTTGTCAAGCTTCAGGCTTACAATGTGAGCTTCTGAAGTGTAGATGAGCGGCTTCAATCCAAGCGGAGTCGCCGCAAGGTGAATGTTCTTTTCACCGCGCGAATAGTATTCACCCGGAATTTTCCCGGAGCGTCGCAGTGCCTTTATATGTTTCCCGACGTGCGAGCGAACTTCTGCTTGAAGAACTACTTCTGACATATCTTACTCCTTTTAGAAAAACTAATCGTCCTGGGTTTTATCTTTATCAACGTCAAAAAGCGAACTGATGGATTTGTTGTCGAAGGAGCGATGAATGGCTTCGGCAAAAATCTTTGCGACGGACATGACTTCGATTCTCGAAGATGATTGCTTCAGCTGAATAGTGTCCGTCACGAGCAATTTGGAAATTTGGGAGCCGTTAATGCGATCCATTGCCTTTCCTGAAAGGATCGGGTGTGTACACGCTCCGTACACATCCTTTGCACCGGCATCCTTCAGGGTCTTGACTGCGCTGGTAAATGTTCCTGCGGTATCAATCAAATCGTCAACGATAAGGACGTTTCTTCCTTTGACCTCGCCTACGATGTTCATGACTTCAACTTCGTTTGGGGCCGGCCGGCGCTTATCGATCAACACCAAGTCGGCTTCCAGCCTTTTTGCATATGCCCGGGCCATTTTGATTCCGCCCACATCGGGGGACACGACGGTCAAATCGGGAATCTTTTTCTTCCGATAGTAATCAACAAAGACCACGGAGGAATATAAATGGTCAACGGGTATATCAAAGAATCCCTGGATCTGCGGCGCATGCAAATCCATAGTAATAATTCTGTCGGCGCCTGCTTCCGTCAACAAATTAGCAACGAGCTTTGCCGTGATCGCCACACGCGGCTGATCCTTACGATCCTGACGTGCGTAGCCAAAATACGGGATAACGGCCGTCACCTTTCGCGCGGAGGCGCGTTTCGCAGCGTCGATCGTCAGCAAAAGCTCCATTAAATTGTCCCCGGGCGGATTCGTCGGCTGTATGATGTAGACGTCGGCACCGCGGACATTGTCAATGAACTTGACCCAAAGTTCGCCGTCGCTAAAGTTCCGAATATCCAGTTTGCCCAATTCCTCGCCCAGATTTTTCGAAATCTGTTCTGCCAACTGGGGGTTTGCCCTGCCGGAAAAAACTCTTAATCGATACATGAGAGGTTCACTTCGTAAGAACGAACTGGAGTATCGGCTCAGCTGGCCGGTTTCTTGGCCCCGCAACGGCGGGAGACTCTCAATAGCATTTCTTTTAAGCCTATAAATATAAGCAATACCGCGAAAAGAGTCAATAATTTTTTGAAGGGGAGATTTTGAGCGGTACCATGACCCTAGGCATATTGTAAATACACATCGCGATAGTGTTTGAGCTTTGATCATGAAACTAATGCATCGCTGAAGCCTGCACAAGAGGGGCCGCTCAAGGATCCCTTTCTTGACATTCACTCGACTGTTGGCTATTTTCTTAGTGGTTTTCTATGGATGAAATCATTGAACGTGTATTCCAAATTTCAACGTCCTCGGAAGTTGAATTGTACGGGGACATCAGGTGGAGAAAAGAGGCGCCGGAAACTGCAGGCGGAAAATTGGCCGTTGTCATCGTTTGCCACGGCTTCAAAGCGTTCAAAGATTGGGGGCCGTTTCCTGCGATAGGCCGGTATTTTGCCGAAGCCGGTTTTGTCTCCATCGTTTTCAATTTCTCTCATAATGGCATCGGGAAAAATTTCAGGAAGTTTTCGGAACGGGAAAAGTTTTCAATCAATACATTCAGCCTTGAGCTGGATGATGTTGCAGCAATTCTGGACGGAATTTCGACGGGGCGAATTGATTGTCCAATTATCGACAAATCGAAGATCGGAATTGCAGGCCATTCCCGGGGCGGCGGAATTGCGATCATCAAAGCTCAAGAAGATGAGAGAATCAAAGCCGTTGCGGGATGGTCGACGGTTTCGTATTTTAACCGGTATACAGAAGGACAGCGAAAGCGGTGGCGGGAAAAAGGGTATGTCGGACTTCCGTCCATTAACCCAGAGAGTTTGTTCAGATTACGGACGGACTTGCTCGACGATCTTGAGAAAAATGGGGAGAGACTAAATATAAAGCAGGCAGTGCACGATCTGAGGAAACCGCTGCTTTTGATCCATGGAACCAACGACATTCCGGTTCCGATTGAAGAAGTAAAAAGCCTCTACGATGTTTCAGATAAGACGCTGACTGATCTCATCCTTCTGGATGGAATTGGCCATATGTATGGAGCGCGGCATCCGTATACAAAACCGGCTCCGGCCATGAATCGAGTTCTCGAATTAACTTCCGCCTGGTTTCATAAACATTTGTGATAATAGTAGGAGACATGATGGAAACAACAGGTCCATTTTTCCAACGTGCGACGGTATTGCCGTTGACGGGAGAAAAATCAACCATCCTCGTTCAGGCTGTGTGGATTGTAGTATTTGCTGCGCTGACTGCTCTTGGAGCGCAAGCTGAGATTCCCCATCAACCTGTTCCATATACGTTGCAAACATTTTTTGTTCTGCTGGGAGCTGCATTCCTGGGAGGCCGCAACGGATCGTTGAGCCAACTGTTGTACTTGGGCATTGGAATGGCCGGCGCGCCTGTTTTTTTTGGCGGCAGTTTTGGCTTCGCGCGAATGATTGGGCCGTCGGGAGGATACCTGCTCAGTTTCCCGATCGCGGCGCTCTTGGTGGGACATCTTATTCAAATCCGTTCCGGATATTTGTGGACTTTCGCAGTAATGTTCTTAGGACTTGTTGTAGTTTTTGCGAGCGGGGCAACATTTCTGAATCTTTTTTACCTCCATAATTTTGAGGAGTCGCTTGTCAGCGGATTTTTGATTTTTTCATGGTGGGATTTGTTGAAGCTTTCAGCAGCAGCAGCGATCTACAATGAGTTTGCGAGACGATATAGGAAGCTCCCTGCATAGAAAAGCTCTTTGGCAAAACAAAAAGCCTCTCAGTCTATGAGAGGCTTTTTTGTTTGAGAGTTTATGAATTTTTCTTATTGTATCATCCTGGTTATTAAGATTGCACAGAGTGAAAGGGAAGAATTGCCATACTGCGAAGGCATGCAGCTTACCGCAGAAGAGAAGACTGAGTGTGCGAGTGGACAATTGTCATGTTAATAATATTTCTTCTTCAATCTCAACGACACGTTTACAAGCGATATCAACACCGGCACTTCAACCAAGGGACCAATCACCGCTGCAAATGCCACACCGGAATGAATTCCAAATACGGCAATAGAAACAGCGATCGCTAATTCAAAATTATTACTTGCTGCTGTGAAAGATAGCGTCGCTGACTTTGCGTATCCCGCCCCGCTCTTTCTCCCAAGATAGAATGAAATGCCGAACATTGTGACGAAATAGACAATAAGGGGGATCGCAATGCGAACAACGTCAAGCGGAATTTTAAGTATGTATTCTCCTTTGAGAGAGAACATCACAACGATCGTGAACAAAAGAGCGATAAGCGTGATGGGAGAAATTCTCGGTATGAATGTTTCTTGATACCACTCTTTACTTTTCAGTTTCAGCAGTATGAATCGCGTGATCATTCCGGCTAAGAATGGAATGCCGAGATAGATGAAAACACTCTTTGCAATTTGGGTGATGGTGATATTGACGACGAATGTCTGCAGCCCAAACCACGAAGGGAAGATCGTCAGAAACAAGTAGGCATACAGAGGGAAGAAAAGAACTTGAAAGATCGAATTGAACGCGACAAGGCCTGCAGCGTATTCCGTATCGCCTTGAGCGAGTTCGTTCCATACAATGACCATGGCAATGCAGCGAGCCAGGCCAATTATGATCAGTCCGGCCATGAATTCTGGATATCCATGCAGAAATATTATTGCGAGAAGAAACATTAACACCGGGCCGACGAGCCAATTTTGAATAAGCGAGAGGAGAAGCACTTTTCTATTCTTGAACACATCGCCGAGTTCTTCGTACTTTACTTTCGCCAGGGGCGGATACATCATCAGGATGAGCCCGATAGCGATCGGAATGTTTGTTGTTCCGGAGCTTAACGAGTCCCAGAAATCCGCTATGCGGGGCAACGATGATCCAAGCCCGACACCTAAGCCCATGGCTAGAAAAATCCAAAGCGTCAGGTATCGATCAATCAGTGAGAGTTGCTTGCGTATGTTGTCCATGAGTTCTTATCCTATGTGGACGCAAGCAAACAGAATTGTTTCTTTCCCAAAGGGCCTTCCGTTGTTAATGTTGTTAATGATGGATTGTCAAATTGCTCTATGATGCCTTTGTGATCTTCTGTTCATTGAATCTGGTGAACGTTTTTCTTATTTCATCACGAACACGCCGGAACACAGCCGCAACTTCTTCTTCCGTTCCGACGGCTTCAGCAGGATCGTCGAATCCCATATGTAATCTATGATGAACCTTTCCAATGAAGACAGGGCATGTTTCTTTCGCATTATCGCAAACTGTAATTACGTAATCGAAAGAATCGTTGATAAACTCCTCGACATCCTTTGGTTTATTGCCGCCGATGTCTATACCGACTTCTTTCATCACTTTTGAGGCGAGCGGATGGACGCGCGCCGCGGGGTTGGTTCCCGCTGAAAAGACATGAAGTGAAGGATCCAATGACTTCAGAAATCCCTCGGCCATTTGACTTCGGCAGGAATTGCCAGTGCAGAGAATGAGAATCTTCGGTTTCATTTTGTCCCGGAAATGGTTATCGAATTCAAACGCGCATTGTCGAGCTTGTAATCGTAATGTTTTTCAGAGACGATGTCAACATTCTTGAAACCCGCGTTTTTAATGATCGCGATGTATTCGTTTCTGTCGATCGCCCCGCTGATACATCCTGCCCACAATGCGGCGTTGTTTCTTTCTTCCACGGAAATGGCGCCATCAACAACGATATCGGACACGGTGAATTTGCCTCCCGGTTTCAGGACGCGATAGATTTCCCGGAATGCGTTCTCCTTGTTTGGCACAAGATTGATCACGCAGTTACTGATGACGCGGTCAACAGAAGCGTTTTCAACCGGCAATGCCTCGATTTCGCCGAGCCGGAATTCGACGTTTGTTGCATTGATTTTCTTCGCGTTGATTTTTGCCTTATCGATCATTGCCTCTGTCATATCGACGCCGATGGCCTTTCCAGTAATGCCAACATGCCGGGCCGCGATGAATACATCAATGCCGGCGCCGGAACCGAGGTCAAGAACCGTATACCCCTCTTTCAAATCAGCAAACGCAGTCGGAACACCGCAGCCAAGCCCCAAGTCAGCCCCTTCCGGCAAGTTTGAAAGATCCTCTGGATGGTAGTCCAACGACATCTGCACCAGGGATTCGGAGCCGGTTCCGCAGCAAGAACTCTGCCCCGAACCGCAGGAGGAAGTTTTCGTGGCAATAACAGAAATCTGGCCCTTTGCTATCTGTGAATACTTCTCCTTAACGTTTTCTTTAATTTCCAGGTCGGTATTCATGAGGAAAATCCTTTCATCAATTATTGTTGATATGTTAATTCAAAAAAATTAGCAGCAGATCTGCATTTTGTTCTTTACTTTTTCGAGCGTCAATCGATCTTTCTCAATGATCGAATCATCGTCAACCCAGCCAGTGAGTGAAGAGAGAAGTTCTTTTTTCATCGGGTCGAGGCTGTTCGTATCGATCCGATAGTAATTCCATTTTCCTCTTTTTTCATCTTTGATGAATCCAGCATCGCGAAGAGCAATCAAATGATGAGAGAGCTTTGACTGAGCCATATTAAACGTTGCCATGAGTTCGCAGACGCACGCTTCCTCATGTAATAGTACGAGGAGCAGCCTGATTCGAATTTCTTCTGACAACGCTTTAAGTGCTGTGGTTACTTCGACCATACTTTATCCATCAACTAAGTTTGATACGTAAAACTAACAAAAAAAGTTGCTCCTGTCAAGAACTATTTTTGCTAAAGTCGAGGTATTGACTCCATCGTCTGAACAACTCCGCTGTTGCCCGGGCGTCGCCGAGGCAATACTCAGCAATGTCATGAAATCGCTTTTCTTCGACCAGCTTTCCCATATCAAGCCCGGTGATCCCGTGAGCTTTCGGACTGTCGATGCCGAACGATTTGCAATAAAAATCAAGGCTGAATCTGCGCGTAGTATTGTAGTACGTGAGCTGTTCCAAAAGGTCGCAGTGCTGACTCGCATCGTACCGGTAGGGAACAAGGTTTCGTGTCGGCTGGACGTTTAAGAGCGCCGATCGGACCATCAGGAAGGGACAATCGAATCCCCGGCCGTTGAAGGTAATGAATTGGTGGTATGATGCAATCAGTTTCCAGAACGCTTCGAGGATTTCTTTTTCCGATCCGGATTTGTATTGCACAAGGCCGTCCGCAGCGGTGAACTCTTCTTTTGAATCCGATTGAAAGAGCACTTTCCCCATGTTTGTATCCGGATTCAAAAGAGCAATTGCCACAATCTGAGAAGTGAGCGCGTGAAGGTTCAAGTTCTGTTTTGCTTCTTCAATTTTTTCCTCCGTGTCGGCGAACTTAAAAAGATATTCCCGCGTCGGTTGGTCGAACGAATCGAGCGGGAGGGCAAGCGTTTCGATATCAAAGACGACGCGTGTCATGAGCGTGTGATCCTATAATGTTTTAACCCCCAGTTAGTTTCTCGAGCAGTAACTTTGATAACGGTGAAGATCGGAATTGCAAGCACCATCCCGAGTATTCCGAGCAACTCGCTGCCGATAAGGATGGTAAGCACGATAGTCAAAGGATGCATATCCAGGATTTTCCCGTACACGTTCGGCTGGATAAACATTTGGTCGATTTGCTGAACGACGAATGTCGTGAGAACGATCGGAAGCAGCATGCGAAAGTCGCCAAACTGAATCAGCGAGGCGACGATGATTGGTACCGCGGCGATCAATGGGCCGGCCATCGGAATAATATTCGAGAATCCGCACACCATGCCAAAAATTATGGCGTATCGAAACCCAAGGATCGAATATGCGCCGATGTAGAGGAGTGCTACGGACATCAATTCGATGCACACTCCCCTGATGTACTTGCCGAGTTGTTGTTCGAGTTTATAGATCACATTCAGCGACATTTCGAAATATTTGTTCGGTATGTTTTCGATGAACGCTTTCTGCATTCGGTCATAGTCGTTCAGCAAGAAGAAGGTTATGAACGGGACAATGATGAACGATCCGGCTATGCCGAGTGCGCTTGTCATTGCGCCTTCGGCCTTGGTTGCAAGGACAGGGAGCGTTGTCTCAATTTTTGTCATTAAATCGCTTGATTTGAGAAAAGGGAGACTCCCTGTTATCGATGAACTGAGCTGGTTTAACACAAGGTTGAGGCGGTCTCCTGTTACGAACACTGCAATATTTGTAATCTGACGCACGATAACGGGATATACCGTCAGGAAGCCGCCGAACGATAGAGAACCGATAACAAGATAGAGGACAAGTATTCCGACGGCCCGGGGTAAACCTTTTTTTTCAAAGAAATCAACAAGGGGTTTCAGGATCATCGTCATGGCAAGCGACAGCACAAGGAGAAGAAAAATTTCTCCGAACAGCGAGAGGATAAATATCGGCGCAGCGATGGCGAAAGTAACGACAAATACTTTCCAATACCGGCTTGTAAAAAAATTATCCATTGGACTCCGTGATCCGATAGTTTTTGAGTCCCCAGTTTGTTTCACGTGCTGTTACCGTAATAACCGTGTAAACCGGAATTGCCAGCACCATTCCCAGAATCCCCAGCATTTCGCCTCCTAAGAGAATGACGATAAGAATCGTCAACGGATGCATGTTGAGTAGCCTGCCGTAGAGGTTCGGTTGGACGAAAATATCGTCCAGCTGCCGCACGACGACGGTTGAAATCACGATCGGTATGATCATTCGAAAATCGCCGAATTGAATAATTGACACAATCATGACTGGAATCGCGCCGATAACAGGCCCTGCCAACGGGATGATATTTGCAATTCCACCTACCAGTCCGAGCAGGGTCGCGTATTGAACACCGATAATGTAATATGCGATGATGTATAGAATTGCCACTGCAAGCGAATCGATACAGACGCCGCGAATGTACTTGCTGATTTGACGATCGAGCGTGTGAACGACGTTCAACGCCATCTCAAAATATTTATTGGGGACGTTTTCAATCAACGCCTTCTGCATTTTATAATAATCGTTAAGCAGAAAGAATGTGATGAACGGGACAATAATGAAGGATGCAACAAGACTGAGAGCGCTTGTCAGGGAATCTTCCGCCGTTTTGGCTAATTCGGGAAGGAGAGTATTCAGCTTCTTGAGAATAATGTCTGCTTTGATAAAAGGGATTTTATCCGAGATTGAGGCAGCCATCTGTTTCAGCAATGCCGAAAGATGCTCGCTGTTCATCAACGAAGAGAGGCTTGATAATTGAAGAATAACAATTGGATAGACGTTGATCAATGCAAAGACAAGAATTCCGCCGATGATGACATACATTGCAAGAATTCCTGCCGGTCTCGGAATTCCGTTGTTCTCCAGGTAATCGACGAGCGGTTTCAGGACCATCGTCAGTATAAACGACATCGTGAGCAGGAGGAACACTTGGCCAAGAAGGGAAAGAGCAAAAATCGATCCGGTGATACCGAACGTAACGAGAAAAACTTTCCAGTGCCGGCTTCTAAAGAATTTGTGCATAACTATTTCGAAAGGAGTTGTCTGGTCGCGCTCAATGCAGTGTCAAATGTAAAGCCGCGTCGTATTAAATAGTCGACTATCTTCTTTCTAAAATGATCGCTGTCGAGTTGCTTTGATGAACGTCCGATCCGCACGCTTTGGCGTTCTGCCGCTTTAAGCGCCATTTGGAGTTCCAACTCGGGCGTCGAAAATTCGGGAAGGACGGATTCTATGATCGGACCGGGAACGCCTTTTTTCATTAGTCCCTGCCGGAGTAATTTCGCACCAGCCGGTTTTTTCGCTATGGCATCCCGGCAAACCATGCGCGCGAATGCGAGGTCGTCGAGCATGTTCAGTGCTTCTAACCGCCGGACGACTTTTTCTGCGATGTCGGCCGAGAATTCTTTTCTGAACAAATAGTCACGGATCTCTTTCTTGCTGCGAGGCCGGATGGAGAGAAACCGAAGTGTTTTCTGCTTTGCCGTCTCTTCGTCCTCGGTTTCAAGAATTTGGTCTATTGTCCCCTGATCGAGTTCAGCCCCTTCGTGCAGTGCAAATTTAAGAAGCACATCATCGCTGACGCCAAAAGCAAAACTCCCGTCGATAAACACCGACTTCCGCGACGCTCGTTTCTTTTGCCGCTGTATTTTCGTAATGCGCATCGCGCTTCGACGGATTCTATTTCGCTGCCTTTTTCGGGGATGCCTGCTCGGCTTGTTTTGCCGGAGCCTGCTTCGCCGGCGCTGCCGTATCGGTGTCTGGAATCATTCCCAATTTTTTACGGACAGCAATAAAAATTTCCTCGGCGATTTTTGGAGACGCTGTCAGGTACGCCTTTACGGCATCGCGTCCCTGCCCGATGCGGTCTTCTTTATAGGAGAACCATGACCCGCTTTTTACGATGATGTTGTGCTCGACGGCGATATCGATCAAATCTCCGAGTTTTGAGATTCCTTCGTTGTACAGAATATCAAACTGTGCCTCTCGGAATGGCGGGGCAACTTTATTTTTTACGACTTTTACTTTTGTCCTGTTGCCGATAACGTTTGTGCCGTCTTTCAGCGCTTCGATGCGCCTCACGTCGAGCCGAACCGATGCGTAAAACTTCAATGCATTGCCGCCGGTTGTCGTTTCAGGGTTTCCAAACATAATGCCAATCTTCATCCTGAGCTGGTTGGTGAAAATGACGGATGTTTTCGATTTGCTGATGGCTGCAGTCAGTTTCCTTAGCGCCTGGGACATTAAGCGTGCCTGCACGCCCATTGAGGGGTCGCCCATTTCTCCTTCGATCTCCGCGCGCGGCGTTAACGCTGCGACAGAATCGATGACAACGACATCCAACGCGCCGCTTCGGACGAGCGTTTCGACGATCTCAAGAGCCTGCTCGCCAAACTCGGGCTGCGACAACAATAAATTATTTGTATCGACGCCGAGGCGCTTTGCGTACGCCGTGTCGAGCGCGTGTTCGGCATCGATGAACGCTGCGAGCCCGCCCGTCTTTTGCGCTTCTGCGATGATGTGAAGGCAGAGCGTCGTCTTACCGGACGATTCCGGTCCGTAAATTTCGGTTACTCTCCCGCGGGGAATTCCGCCGATGCCCAGCGCAGCATCAAGCGAAATCGAGCCGGTCGGAATGAAATCAATCTTCACGATGGGCCCTTCGCCCAGTTTCATGATCGATCCTTTGCCGTGCTGCTTTTCAATTTGATCGATGGCGACTTTCAACGCCTGGATCTTCGACTCTTTTTCTTCGGACATAAAAGCTCCTATTGTTTCAATGGAATACTGGATAGTTGTGAATATGCTGAACCCGAGGGGGAGAGGTCGCTTTTCATGATGAGCAACTCGGTACAGAGGAATTGTAATGGTTCAAAGGTAGTATTTTCAATCTTCTTAATCAAGTTTTCAGAAATTTTTCCTTTTACCCTGCCGAGCGTTATATGGGGATGGAACCGGCGTTCTTCCTTCTTGAAGCCGGCAGAGGCGCACGCATTTTCGACAGCCGTGAAACAGTCTTGAAGCAGGATGTTTTGATCCATCCAAGAGCCGATCCACACTGTCTTTGGAGCCCGCGCGGTAGGAAAACAACCGGCATTTGTCAGAGTTATTTCGAACCGGCTGATTGATTGGCTCTTCCGTTCCAATACAATGTAAAGCTGATGAAGTTGATCCTGCGGCACGTTGCCTAAAAACTTCATTGTTACGTGAAATTTTTTTTGATCTTCCCAGCGAATTCCGGAATCGTCGATTTTGAGCGACGATTGAATTTCTGCTATAGCCGATTGAATGTGGGGAGGGGGGAAAATGCCAATGAACGTCCGCATGCCTTTCATCGGGGGCTATTTTCGAATTTCAAGTTTTAACAACTTTCTTCTCAGCAGCTCAAGGGCGGCCTGTGACGCCCGCTCTTTGAATCGAAGGCGATGGTCGTTAAAATTGAATTTCAAGGCGAGGGAGTCTTTTGAATCGGCATACCCGATCCACACTAAACCGACCGGCTTTTCCGGCGTTCCCCCGGTTGGTCCGGCAATTCCTGTGGTTGAAAGCGCGATGTCAACATCGGCATTCTTTCGTGCTCCTGCTGCCATCGCCGACGCAACTTCACAGCTCACTGCTCCGTGTTGCTCGATCAGCTCTTTCGCAACGGACAGCGTCTCAATCTTCGACTCGTTCGAATACGTGACGAAGGCACGTTTGAAGTAATTTGAACTTCCGGAGACGTTTGTAATGCGGTGCGCGATCAATCCCCCTGTGCACGATTCGGCGACGGCAATCGTTAGTTTTCTCTCTGTCAGAAGTGCTCCGACGACATCTTCAAGTTCCATTTCGTTCGAGCTGTAGATGTATTGTTGCGCATGCGTCCTCAGTTTTTGTTCAGCCGCCGTTAATTTCCGTTCTGCGGCTTCGACGGAGTTATCCCGAACGGTGATGCGCACTTTCGTGCCGAGAGGATTAGGGAGAAATGCAAGTGTTGTGGTTCCGTCTGTTCCGATCACTTCATCGATACTTCCAATTTCTGCGGCCAGTGTTGATTCTCCGATGCCGGTTGTCTTCAGTGTGCGATGACGAACGACCGTGCCGAAATGCTCTTTTTCAAAGTAGGGGAGAAGCTCTTCGTCCATAATGCTTTTCATTTCGAAGGGGACTCCCGGCATCACAACAAAGTATTTTTTTCCCTCTTTGCCTGCTTCTTCAAAAAGCATTCCCGGTGCCGTGCCGCTGCTGTTGCGAAGGACTTTGCATGTGCGCGGAACAAGCACCTGCCCCTCTGCCGATGCTGTCCATGCCATGTTGCGTTTTGCGAAAAGAGCTTTGACGTCGTTAAAGACAGCTTCGTTTCTCACCAGGTCGGTTGTGAAAAATTCGCAAACAAGTTTTTTTGTGATATCATCATGCGTCGGCCCGAGTCCGCCGGTAACGCACACAACGTCGTACATTTCCCACGCCGAGCGGAACGCCCGAAGAATATCTACCCGGTTGTCGCCGACTGTCGTCATTCGTTCGACGAACACTCCTACGGTGTTGAGCTTTTCGGCAATGTACGCCTGATTTGTGTTAATGACTTGACCGATGAGAAGCTCGTCGCCAATGGTGATGACTTCACCGTCCATGATGACTGTCCATAAAATGTTGGGAGGTTTGAATGCACTAAAAAACTCTGAAAGCGATTTGAAGAACGACGTTCGTGTATATTCCAGCAACGACGTCGTCGAGCATGATATTCCAGCCGCCGTGCCTTTTGTCGAACACGTTCGCGGGCCACGGCTTGAGCACGTCGAATAGTCGGAAGAAAAAGAAAGCAGCCGCGATAATGACGTATGATTTTGGCAGAAAGAGAAGGCTGACCCAGATTCCCAGGACTTCGTCGATAGTAACGATCGACGGGTCATGGCCGTATGCTTTTTCCATTGTACCGGCTGCAAGGCTTCCGAGGACGAACACAAAGGCGCACGCTGGCAGCAGGATTGCTGTTTGGGAAAATGAGGGGATGAGGTAAATGAGAATTCCGACCAACGTTCCCACTGTTCCAGAGGCAAACGGTGCATAGCCTGAAAAAAGAGCGGACGCAAAAATCTTAATAAGCGGAGATACAGCCGGCGACGGCTGAGATTCTACAACGATTGTGTCAGTTGGGTTGTTCAGTTTCGGCGGCTCGATCATTCGGCATGAATAATTCTTTAATGATATTCCAGTTTTGGACGAGATAGAGAACTCCCGACCATGCAGTAAGGATTGTTACTATCAACATCAGCCCGAACATGATTTCTTTGGCGGCTGCAATTTCAACCCAAATACCGTAATGGGCATAGAGCGTCGGAGAGCTTCTGATGACGTATGCGACGAGGAAGAGGTAAATGACGACGAGTTGGAAGAATGTTTTTGTCCGCGCAAATTTTATTGTTTCGACCGGCTTACCCTTGTATTCAGAATATGAACGGAGAAGCGTTATAAAGATATCCCTTGTAACAATAATCCACACCATCCACGCGCTTGCGTACCCGATATAGATAAAAGAAATAAACGCAACCGATGTCAGCACTTTGTCTGCTAGCGGGTCGAGAAACTTTCCCCACCGTGTAATGTAGCCCCATCGCCGTGCAACCCATCCGTCGTACCAATCGGTCAGCGCCGCAAGGCAATACACGAGCAATGCTAACTGTTTATTTGTCGGAGAGTCAGAAAACAGGAGTAACGCAAATGCAGGCGTTAAAATGATTCGCAGCAGTGTAAGCTGATTAGGTGGGGACATCTCATCTCCTCAATTCTGCCTAATCTACCTATTTATATCGAAAAATGAAAGCGCGTGGGCAAAGTGGCTCATTAAATCGCATTAATGTTCTGGCGCCGGACAAACAAAAAAGGCCATCGTGACGATGACCTTTGCAATCTTAAAACCTCGTTATTGGTCAGATGGCTTTCTGAATTTTTCCTGCTTTCAAGCAAGAACTGCATACCCTCACACGCTTGACGGAGCCGTTGACCATTGCCCGCACTTCCTGAAGATTTGGAAGCCATCGACGCGGAGACCGGTTGTTTGCATGGCTTACATTGTTTCCCGCAATCGGCCTTTTACCGCATATTTCACAGACTTTTGCCATAATATCTAAAAATTCCTTTCCTTCACATGCTTAATTTCTTCAATGAAGATAAGAAATTTTCTCATTCTTTGCAATAGATTTTTGAGAATTGTTTTGACCCAACAGGGGAAATAGGCCGAAAAGCACTCCTCTCTTCTCCTTGTTATTCAACCCGCTTTTCGATATTTTTGATGCGGCTGGCTGCAACTTTCCCTCATTTTCAACGAAGTAAAGTAAGTATCATACGTATTCCATCAACCGTTTTTCATGAAGATTAGAAAACTACTTTCACTCCTCGTTTCCATTCTCCTTTTTAGCTCGGTGTTCATTATCGATGCCACGATGAAGAGCCTCGATGCTGAGCTCGGAAATTTTTCCGTTGGCCGCGGAGCGTTAGTTATTCTTGCTTTTATTCTCTGCACATTCTACATCGAAACGCTGAGAAAAGAACGCCAGTTCACAATGATTCAGCGAATCGGTCGGGTTGCTGCATGGGCTGGAATCTTTGTCGCCCTGTCGATCACTGCAAGTGTGCTGCACTTCAATGAATTTGAAACTCGGGCGTTCAAATTATTTCCCCGCGATTATATCACCATTCTTTTTTCCACCGTTCTGAGCATCGCTGCCGGCATTGTGGCGGTTATGACAATGCTCAATATCAAGGACATGCTGTTGTATAAAAGGAAAAAAGGGACGCGGCGCAATTTTTGGATTCTGCTGATCTTTTTCTTCCTAGCATCTGCGACGACGATCAACCTCCGGCCGCTCGAGCTGTCGGTTTACACGACCGTCTTTTTTGTTCTTGCCGTCGTCATGATTATCGTTAACTCGTTCCGATTGTCATGGATCGCGTACCTGTCGCGTCGTGAGAAGATTTATGCGATGGTCTACGCCTTGCTCGCTTTTTTTGCTTTCATGGCGGTCAACATTCTTCTCTCCATTTCAGACAAACCGTTTTTGGCAAAGGCACTCCTCTATTTCAGTTATCCGCTGCACACGTTTGTTCAATTGACCTCGTTGTTCGGCGCCGTGTATTTTGGAATGGCATTCATCAGCACACTCTTCCATTTGCCGACGGCAGAAGCCTTCGACCGGAAACAGACCGAATTGAGTTCGCTCCACAACCTCAGCAGGCTCATTACGCAGGTGTTTGACCTTAACGAATTGGCGGAGACTGTCACGAAGATGACCTTTGAGGTTTGTGAGGCGTCGAGTTCGTGGCTGGAAGTTTTTCCAAACGAAGGAGAGAGAAAATCCTCCCACGCCAGCAATGGAATTGTCTCTGCGAGGAATATTTCAACCGAGGATATCCAGACGATCTTATTCGGCGATCAGGTTTCGATCCGCTCGCTCGTATTCTCCTCAAAAAAAGTCCTGCTCATCGATGATGTGAGCACCGACCGTCGCACGAAATATATGACAAAGCTCAAGAAGGTCGGATCGCTTTTGGTGGTGCCGCTGGTGTCGCATCAAAATCTGATAGGAATCCTTTACGCGACGAAACAAATGGATTTCGGTTTTGACCAAGACGACATCGAAGTGTTGTCCGGGTTTGCCGACCAAGTGACCATTGCGATCGAGAACGCAACATTGATTCAACGGTCGCTGGAAAAGGAGCGTCTTCAGCGGGAATTACTACTCGCACAGGAAATGCAGAAGCGCCTTCTCCCGCAAACGCTCCCGATATTCCCGAACGTGGAAATGCAGGCTGTCTCCGCACCGGCCCTCGAAGTTGGCGGCGACTATTATGATATTGCAATACTGGATGACCGCCATGTCGGCATCGTCATCGGCGATGTCTCGGGCAAAGGAGTCGGAGCCGCTTTTTATATGGCAGAAGTGAAAGGTATTTTCCAGTCGCTCAGCAAAATTTATTCATCTCCCAGAACATTTCTCATCAAAGCAAATCAGTCGCTGATCTCGAGCATTGACAAACGATCTTTTATTAGTTTAATTTATGCCGTCCTCGATGTTTCGACAGGGGAGCTTGTTCTCAGCCGAGCCGGACATTGCCCGATGTTGTATGCAACTTCTGCCTCGATTGAGTACATTACACCGACCGGCATGGGTTTAGGGTTGAGTGCCGGAATGTTATTCGAAGACTCGCTTGAAGAAAAAAGGATCATGATGAATAAGGGGGATGTCTGCGTTTTTTATACGGATGGCGTTACGGAATCGCGCTCCTCAGCGGGAGAAGAATTCGGCTACGAGCGTTTGATGAGCGTTGTTCAAGAAAAGCGCTCGCATTCTGCGGAAGAGATTAAGGAAGAAATCATTCAACGCGTCTGGAGTTACACGGACGCTCAAGGATATGATGATGATCTCACTGTGTTCGTGGTGAAATGGAAGGGAGCGCCACGGTGAGAGAGACGATTTTCAACTATTATTGTGAGGAGTTATCAGATGAACGAATTCAAGATTTCATTTCGGGTGAGCGGAAAAGTCCATGTCATGGACTTGAAGGGATATTTGGATGCGCATACCGCCCCAAACCTTGAAGAGGCATTTCAAAAACTCATCAAAGAAGAGAAACTAAATATCTTGGTCAATTGCAAGGACCTGGCATACATTTCCAGCGCGGGGCTGGGAGTGTTTATGGCCTTCATCGAGGATGTGCGGACGGGTGGGGGAGACATCAAGATGTCCAACATGTCGCCGAAAGTCTACAATATCTTCGACCTTCTCGGTTTTCCGATGTTGTACGAAATCTTCACCGATGAACACGAGGCGGTGAAAAAGTTCGATGCAAAGAAACAATCGAGCAAGTAGGAAACCATGAACCTCACGGGAAAAAGGAGATTGGAACGTTGACCAGCGGCGGTAATCAAAAGACAACTCGATTGAATTTGCGCATTCCAAGCCAGACGGAGAAGCTGAACATGGCGCGCGAATTTGTCGCCGATGCGGCAAAGGTCTTCGGCTTTAAGGAAGATGACGTCAACAATATTGCCCTCGCTGTTGATGAAGCATGTACGAACATTATCAAGCACGCCTACAGCTATGCCGCGGACAAGCAAATTGACATTGTCGTTTCGATGAAAAAGCCGGAGTTTGAAATTCTTATCGAGGATCATGGAAAACATTTTAATCCCAACCAGATACCGGTCCCGAACATGAAAGAGTACATGTCTCACTACAAACGGGGCGGATTGGGAATGTATTTGATGAAGAAGTTGATGGATAAAGTGGAGTACACGATTCATCCTAAAAAGAACGTCGTGAGACTTATTAAATATCTCCACTAAGAATTCTTGCCCCTCATTGACATCGAATGAGGCATCCGAATTATGAACGCCAAGGATCGTTCCTTTTGAAGCCTTCCACGCATTCGCCGAACATCAATCGCCTTGCCGATATTACGCCGTTGTTTGAATTCAGCAACATTGTGAATTCTTCCCTCGACCTGAAATTCATACTCGGAACCGTTCTCTTAACATTGATGGGGAAACTCCTGATGTCTAAGAGCGTTGTGCTCATTAAAACGAAAGAGAAGCACTTCCGTATAGAAAACTCTAAAGGAATTCCCGTTGAGTTTGCTTCAAAAGAATTTGTTTTCCCGCGCGTTCCACGAAGGAGCTTTGCCCTTTCCCATACCATGAGCCCCGATGAGGTGCAGCTTTTCAAAATCGGCATTGTGAGGATGTTTCCGATCGTATCTCACGGCATCGTCCTGGGGTTTTTTGGGATAGGCAAACGTGTGAGCAAAGAAAAACTGACGACAGAGGAGAAAGGTTTTGTCGAGGCAATTATCAGCATCTCCGCAGCGGCGATTGAAAAAGGAATTGCCTTCGGGGAAGTGAAGAATGTCAACCGGGCACTCGACGAAAAAGTCCAGGAATTGCGCACGCTGTTCGAGCTCAGCAAAGAGTTCAACGCTATTTTTGACAGGGAAAAGCTGTTGAAGCTTTTCACGTTTACGCTGATGGGGCAAGTGGGGGCAAGCCGCTATGCAGTGTTTCTCCGGAACGGCGAGACCGTTGCTTCGCGGATCAATACACAGGATTTTTCAGAATACAAGCAGGTGCTGTTCGAAAACATCACTTCACCCGTGTTAGTATCTGACCTTCAGCGAAAAAAAGTTTTGTTGACTCTTCGGGAGGCCTGTGAGGAGCAGGGGATCGTTGCTCTTATTCCGCTTCAGGTGCAGAATGAAGTGAAAGGGATGTTGTGCCTTGGCGAGCGGCTTCGCGGAGGAGTGTACTCGGATTCGGACCTGGAGTTCATCTACAGTCTTGGAAATCTCGCCATCATTTCATTGGAAAACACGCGCCTCTTTTACGAAGCTGTCGAAAAGCAAAAGATGGAAAATGAATTGAACATCGCCCGCGAGATTCAAAAAGGCCTGCTTCCACGTTCACTGCCGAAAATTCCGGGACTGGATCTTGCGGCCTTGAACATCTCCTCAAAGCAGGTTGGCGGGGACTACTACGACGTCGTTGTTCTGGAAGGCGGGCGTTGCGTAATAGCCATCGGTGATGTGTCGGGCAAAGGGGCGCCCGCTTCGCTTTTGATGGCGAATGTCCAGGCAACGATCCGAACGCTTGTTCATTTCGATCTTCCTCTCTCTGAAATGACTTCGCGGGTGAACCGCCTCATTTGCGACAATACCGGCAGCGATAAATTCATCACCTTTTGCTGGGGAATTTTTGATCCGGTCACTAAAATGTTCCGTTATGTAAATGCGGGTCATAATTATCCTTTCGTTGTGCGGAAGAACAAGTCAATCGAAAGGCTGAAGGAAGGGGGAATTATTCTCGGCGTGACGAGAGAGGCGGCGCCGTACATCGAGGGAGACGTTCAGCTATTTCCCGGAGACGTCGTTGTCATGTTCACCGACGGAATAAGCGAAGCGATGAATGTCGAAGGGGTTGATTATACAGAAGAGAAGGTTGAAGAGTTTTTGCGAACTATCGGCCCGCTGACAGCTCAGCGCACTCTCGATGAAATTCAAAACGAAATTGCGCGCTACACTTCTGGCGCGCCGCAATCCGACGATATCACACTTGTTGTGATGAAATGCGTTGAGTGAAACATCAATGAACAATCAACAATGAGCAAACAGTGAAGCGAATTCTTCGGCATACTCCTGGCTCTTAAATTCCTACTTTCTGATCTGTCCCTTCCCGTGAACGACGTACTTAATGCTTGTCAGATCGACGAGTCCCATCGGACCGCGCGCATGAAGCTTTTGCGTGCTTATCCCTATTTCCGCGCCAAGGCCGAATTCAAAACCATCGGTAAACCGCGTCGAAGCGTTCACATACACAGCGGCCGAATCGACCTCCCGTAAGAATCGTTCGCCATGACTTGTGTTTTGCGTGACGATCGCATCGGAATGGTGTGAACCGTACCGGTTGATATGCATGATCGCTGCATCGAGGTTTTTTACTACTTTTATTGCGATGATCAAGTCCAGATATTCTTTACTCCAATCGGTTTGTGCAGCAGGAATTGCATTCTCAACAAATGCAAGCGTTTCTTTGTCCCCTCTGATTTCAACTCCCGCGCGCGATAGCCTTCGTGCTACGCGAGGAAGGAATTGTGCGGCAATGGAACTGTGGACTAACAGTTTTTCAGCAGCGTTGCAGACTGACGGCCTTTGGACTTTAGCATTGAAGACAATCTCTTCTGCCATTGCAATGTCGGCAGAGTTGTCCACATAGATATGGCAATTGCCCTCGCCGTGTGCGATTACGGGCACGGAGGAGTTTGCCTGAATAAAACTGATCAGTTGCTGACTCCCTCGGGGAATGACCACGTCGAGATATTTTTCTTGCTTCAACATCTCCAGCACTGCGGCTCGGTCCGTGGTATCAATAAACTCGACGCAGCCCGCAGGAAGGTCGACCTCGTTCAGCGCTGTTTTGATAACGGCAACAAGTTTTTTGTTTGTGTGGATTGCTTCGGAACCTCCGCGAAGCAATACTGCATTTCCGGATTTTAGGCAGAGCGCTGCCGCATCGATTGTCACATTAGGCCGCGATTCGTAAATAATACCCACTGCACCCAGGGGAACTCGCATTTTCTCTATACAGAGTCCATTCGGTCTCTTTATTTTCTCGACTACAGTGCCGACGGCGTCGCTTAATTTAATGACGTCCTTTACCCCTTCCATCATTTGCGCTATCCGTTGTTCATTCAATGTGAGGCGATCTGTTAACACGTCTGATAACTTTGCGGCTGCGGCGCTTTTGAGATCCTTTTTGTTCGCTTGGAGAATCTCTGGAATTTGATCGCGTAGTCGAAAGACAATCGCTTTGAGCAAGGCGTTCTTCTGCCGTGATGAGCAATTGTACAATACGCTGCTTGCTTCTTTTACCGATCTGGCTTTTTTGGGGACGTTGCCGGCGGCCATTATTCTGTTCCAATCAACACAAGATTATTACGGTGAATGACTTCGTCGCTGCCTTTCCGGTTTAGGGTTTTCTGAATCTCGCTGGTTTTCTTCCCCTTAATTTTATTGAGGTCGGATGATGCATATCCCGCAACGCCCCGTGCAATTTCATTTCCTTCCGTGTCTACGACTGAAATCGTATCGTCCGTCTCAAACTCTCCACGCACTTCCAGAACTCCGGATGGAAGAAGACTTTTTTGTTTTATGAGTAAAGCGCTTTTTGCCCCGCCGTCAACAACGACGACCCCTTTTGAATCCGACACAAATCCGATCCACTTTTTTCGCACATTCATTTTATTGTTTGCGGGCAGGAACAGCGTTCCTGAATTCTTGCCGGCGAAGATTTCATCGAGAATGCCGGGATTCGTTCCGTTTGCGATGATGACGGGAATTCCCGCGGAAACGCATTGCTTCGCTGCTTGGACCTTGGTAAACATCCCGCCGGTGCTCATTTCACTGCCATGCTTCTTCGCCAGTTTTTCAACATTTGGCGTAACCTTGTCCACAACGGAAATCAATTGAGCTTTCGGATTTCTCGTCGGGTTATCTGAAAAAAGTCCATCGACATCGCTGAGGATAATCAGCAGGTCTGCTTCGATAAGGTTGGCAACAAGGGCCGAAAGATTATCGTTATCCCCGAGCTTGATTTCCTCTACGGCTACGGTATCATTCTCGTTGACGATCGGGACGGCTCCTTTTTCGAACAAGGCAGAGAATGTGTTCTTGGTGTTGATATACCGCGCCCTGTTGACGAAATCATCCTTTGTCAAAAGAATTTGGGCAATCGTACAGTGATATTTTCTGAACGCATTCTCATATACTTCCATGAGAATCGGCTGACCGATGGCTGCGGCAGCCTGTTTTTCGGGAATCGCCCTCGGACGTTCTTTCATTCCAAGCAATAACATCCCCGCGCCTATCGCACCCGATGTAACAATTGCGACCTGCTTGCCGCGAGATTGCAGGGAGGAGACACTTTTCGCGATCGTATCGATCCTGTCGCGGTTGATCCCTTTCGCCCGGTCGGCCAGGAGGTTCGTCCCAATCTTGATGACGACGCTATTCCCGGCAAGCAATATTTCTTTCATTCGATGCATACCGTTAAATGATAATAAATAAAAATGCTAATTCAAAAAAAATGGATTGATTTTCAATCCATCCAATTGATAGAAGCAGTCAGACGGCTTGCAACAGCGGGTAGTGACTTAATTTCAATGTATCTGTAGGTCAGACATTCTTGTCTGACCTATCTGACAGGCATGAATGCCTGTTCCACCCAGAAAATTTATCAAACTGAGTCGGTACCCAGCAGCGCGTTTCGTTGCTTCTCTCTTCAATTTTCGTTAATTTCTGTTATTGAGAAGAAAGATGAGCGAAACGTCCCACTAAAAACTCTGCTGTAGGAGAATGAAATCGTCGCAATTTTCTTCTGTCCGGATTTCTCACAAGCGATTGCTCGGCCATTTCGAGGGATTTCTGAAAGAACTGCGAAAGAGCAAGCCCGAAACTCGCGGCACGTATGAACGCTCACTGCATGAATTCATGCGCTGGTATCCGTTGGATCAAAAATTTCTGTTCCGTGTAGCGGATGTAGAGCGATACAAGACATATTTAATAAAAAAAATCAAGCTTGCACCAGTTTCGGTCTCCACTTACCTTACGGCACTGAGGCGTCTTTTTGATTATTTGGTCGAGGTCAAAGTCCTGGAACGGAATCCTGCAAAAGAGGTAAAAGGAAACAAGAGACCGCAGCAGCATTCTCGAGAGACGATCTCGTTGCAGGATATTCAAGCGATTTTTCAGTCGATCGATCGGAATGATGAGCGGGGGTTTCGAGACTTCGCAATCATCAAAGCGATGGTCGGATGCGGATTATCGGAGATAGAATTGATCCGTGCGAATATCGGCGATTTGAAGATCGTTAGCTCGACAATGATCTTCAATGTTCAGGGCAAAGGTAAAACGACAAAAGAAACAACCGTTCTTCTTCCTAACGATGTGAAGGAAGCGTTCCTCGGATATCTTGCCTTCAGAAATGATGCCCGAGAAAATGAACCATTGATCATGAGTGCAGGGAATCGGACACGTGGAAAGAGAATGACGACACGCGGAATCAGGCAGCGCGTCAACATGTATCTTGAGAGAGCAGGCGTGAAGAACGGAAAAGTTCGCCGGATTACAGCGTTTTCGCTGCGGCACACTGCTGCGACGATTATGGCACAGAATGGCGCAACCGTAGAAGAGCTGCAGTCGAGGTTTCGAATCGGGACGGAGGGGACGGCAATGCTATACATTAAGAAGACAATCAACAATGAACCATGAGCAGCGCACAACGAACGGAGTCATTTTCATTTCGCTCCAACGGAGAGTGTTTAGCGATAGGCAGATATACAACGACAGAAGACAAAAAGGATGAAATACAATTTTTTAGAAATAGAATCCAAGTGGCAGCAATACTGGGAAGCAAATCAGACGTTTCGAACGGATAGTTCTTCAGCAAAGCCCAAAGTCTACATTCTCGACATGTATCCATATCCTTCCGGGGCCGGACTTCATGTCGGGCATCCCGAAGGATATACGGCGACCGATATTCTTTCCAGGTTCAAAAGGATGAAAGGGTACAGTGTCCTGCATCCGATGGGCTGGGATGCGTTCGGGCTGCCGGCTGAGCGGTATGCGATGCAGACAAATATCCACCCCCGCATTACCACCGAACAAAACATTTCGACCTTCCGCCGTCAGATCAAAATGCTCGGAATGAGTTACGATTGGTCGCGGGAAATAGACACGACCGATCCGGCATATTATAAGTGGACGCAATGGATTTTTCTTCGAATCTATAATTCATGGTACGACGAACGCGTCCATAAGGCAAGGCCGATACAAACTCTTGAAGAGGAATTGCTTCGTCAAGGGACAAAGGGTCTGTCTGTCGGAGAAAGTTTCACCGCTGAAGAATGGAAGCGGAAAAGCAAAAAGGATAAGCATGATTTCCTCGCGCAATTCCGCCTTGCCTATATCGCCGAAATTCCAGTGAATTGGTGCGAGGCTCTGGGGACGGTCCTTGCGAACGAAGAAGTTGCTGAATGGACCGACAAGGGGTACACTGTCGAACGCCGGCCGATGAGGCAATGGATGATGAGGATTACCGCGTACGCTGAAAGGCTGCTTGAAGATGGAAAAGAACTTGATTGGCCCGCTTCAACATTGGAGCAGCAGAGAAATTGGATCGGCCGGTCAGAGGGAGCAGAAATTAATTTCCCGGTGAAAGGGAGGAATGACAACGTAAGAATTTTCACGACAAGGCCGGATACGATTTTTGGGGCGACCTACATGGTGCTTGCCCCCGAACATCCCCTTGTGGATGGAATAACGACGGGAGATCAGAAAAAAGCCGTCGAGAGTTATCGAACTCAAGCAAGCCTGAAAAGCGACCTCGAGCGCGGCATCGACACGGAGAAAACCGGAGTATTCACTGGCAGCTATGTTATTAACCCGGCGACAAAAAAAGAAATTCCGATTTGGATCGCCGATTACGTTTTGACAGGCTACGGCACGGGTGCCATCATGGCAGTTCCGGGCCAAGACGAGAGAGATTGGGAATTCGCGGAAAAATTCGGTTTACCCATTCTCCGTACGGTGCAGCCGCCTGAAGGTTTTCAAGGAAAAGCATATACGGAAGACGGGCCGGCTGTCAACAGCGCGTTTCTCGATGGACTGCATGTCGATGAGGCGAAAGAAAAAATTATCCGATGGCTGGAATCTGAACGAATCGGGGAACGGAAAATAAACTATAAGCTGCGCGACTGGCTTTTTGCCCGCCAGCGCTATTGGGGCGAACCGATTCCGATCGTTCATTGTGAAGACGGAACAATGAAACCGCTCCGCGACGATGAACTTCCGCTGATTCTTCCGGAACTGAAAAAATTCCAGCCGAGCGGAACAACCGAATCTCCGCTCGCTCTTGCGACTGAATGGGTTAACGTCGTCGATGCGGAGACCGGAATGAAGGGGCGCAGGGAAACGAACACAATGCCTCAATGGGCGGGATCCTGCTGGTATTATCTTCGGTTCATCGATCCAAAAAATGACACGCAATTCTGTTCCCCTGCGCTCGAACGCAAATGGATGCCGATTGACTTGTACGTCGGCGGGTCCGAACACACGGTGCTGCATTTGATGTATGCCAGGTTCTGGCACAAAGTGTTGTACGACCTTGGCTTCGTAAGCACAAAGGAGCCGTTCACAAAGCTAAGGCATCAAGGCATCATCCTCGGCGAAGATTCACGGAAGATGTCGAAGTCGCGCGGCAACGTTGTCAACCCGGATGAGGTTGTCAAAGAGTACGGAGCGGATTCCGTGCGGTTGTTCGAGATGTTCATGGGGCCGCTTGAAGAGATGAAGCCATGGAGCACGCGCGGTGTGGAAGGGGTCTATCGGTTTCTGAACCGCGTATGGCGTTTGTATGTCGGCGAAGACGGAACTCTTGATCCCGCTGTAAAGAGAGTTGAAATTTCCTCCGAGCTTGAACGCATCTTCCATTCGACGGTGAAAAAAGTTGGCGAGGATATTGAAGCGCTCAGGTTCAACACTGCGATCTCGCAAATGATGATCCTTGTGAACGAATTAACAAAAGCTGAATCCCGTCCACGTCAAGTTCTCGAGCCGTTCGTCCTGCTGCTTGCGCCGTTCGCTCCCCACATTGCGGAAGAGTTATGGCAAAAGCTGGGGCATACATCATCGTTGGCTTGTGAACCGTGGCCGGCGTTCGATGAATCGAAAATGGAGCAAACAACGGTCGAAGTGGTCTTTCAGGTGAACGGAAAAATTCGTGCGAAGAGAAATGTTCCCGTCGACATCGATGAATCGGCCCTGAAACAATTGGCGTATGCGGAACAAAATGTGAAACAGCATGTCGACGGCAAACGTGTTGTGAAAGAAATTATCGTCAAGAACAAGCTTGTCAATTTTGTTGTACAGTGATGCCGGGAAGAGGCCTGCGTCTGCCATTAGGAATATTTCCTTAAAATAGAGAGAATCGTTGCATGCGTGTGTTCTTGAGAATACTCCGCTATGTCCGGCCGTACTGGAAGTCGCTGACGATTTCTGTAGCGTGTACGATATTCTATTCTATTTTTAGCGGCGCTTCAATTTATCTCTCGATCCCGCTTCTCGAAACACTGTTCGATCAATCAACCCCGCAAGCGCTCCAGCAAGCCACTCCTCCGCGGAACAGCGTCGTGCCGAACGAAATAGTCGGCTTTAAACAACGGTTCGATCAATCGCTCCAATCATTCGTATTCGCGGGCTCGAAAACGGACTCGCTCTACCGGATTTGCATTATCATTCTCGTCGTGTTTCTGCTCAAGAACGCCTTCGGTTATGTCCAATCCTACACGATGGCGCATGTTGAGCAGGGTTTGATGATGGATATTCGGAATGAGTTGTTCCGTCATCTTCACAATCTCTCGCTCAGCTATTTCACCAACGAGCGGACGGGCAATCTCATTTCCCGGGTAACGAACGATGTCAACGTCGTCAACGGCGGCGTCTCGGCAAGCTTCGTAACTTTGATTCGAGAGCCGCTCCTTGTTATGGTTTTTCTGGGTATTGCCTTTACCTTAAGCTGGAAGTTAACTCTCCTTTCATTCGGCGTATTCCCGTTTTCCCTATTTATCATCAGTTGGATCGGCTTGCGGCTTCACAAAGAAAGCAGAGTAATACAGGAGAAGATGGCTGATATCACTTCGGTTTTGCAGGAAACGATCTCGAACGTCAAGGTGGTCAAGGCCTTCGGGATGGAAGATTTCGAAGACAAGAAATTCAGGAAAGAAACAAAGAGTTATTTTCGCACTGTTCTCACAATGACCAGGATCAGGAATCTGTCAACTCCGGTCACGGAGTTCCTCTCGATTCTGGCGGCAGTCGCCATCATATGGTACGGTGGACGGCAGGTCCTCGTGACGGGAGAGATGAAGGCGGCGGAGTTTCTCGGTTTCCTTCTTGCGATATTCCAGGTGATGCCTCCTGTCAAGGAACTGAGCAGCGTGATTAACCGGCTGCAAGAATTTTCAGCTGCGGGAAAACGGATTTTTGAGATACTCGATATTGAACCTTCGATTCGAAACCATCCTCAGGCCGCTTCCATCGGCAATCTTCGCGATTGCATTGAGTTCAAAAACGTCTCCTTCTTCTATTCGAACGGAGTGCCGCAGGGAGGCGAGACTAAAGAAATCCTCCGCGGTATCAACCTCAGGGTTCGGAAAGGGGAAGTCGTTGCAATTGTCGGACCGAGCGGCAGCGGCAAGACGACCCTCGTTGACCTTCTCGCGCGATTTTACGATCCAGTCGAAGGATTGATTACGATCGACGGAGTTGACATACGTTTGATAGAATTGCAATCGCTCAGGAAGCAGATCGGGATTGTGACCCAGGAGACAATTTTATTTAACGATACCGTGCGCAGCAACATCGCCTATGGGTTGAGCGATTGTCCTGAGGAGAAGATCCGCGATGCCGCTGCAGCTGCGAACGCTCTCGAGTTTATTGATGCGTTGCCGAGAGGGTTCGATTCGATCATCGGCGACCGGGGTGTAAAAATCTCCGGAGGGCAGCGGCAGCGTCTTTCTATTGCCCGTGCATTGCTGAAGAACCCTCCTATCATGATATTTGATGAAGCGACATCGGCACTCGATTCGGAGAGTGAGATCCTCGTTCAGGAAGCGATTGAACGTTTGATGAAGAACCGCACCTCTCTTGTGATTGCGCACCGGTTGTCAACGATCCGGAATGCGGACCGGATTGTCGTCCTTGAGAACGGAAGAATCGAACAAATGGGGCGGCATGTCGAGTTGATGAAACAGAAAGATGGTTTGTATAAACGTTTGTACGACCTTCAGTTCAATGTATGAAGTTTGGGAAACAAATATTTCCGACATGACTCCATCCGGTCAAACATTGGCACCCTCCAAGAAGAAGGGGCGCTTTTTGCAATTTGCTGGGCAACGGGAGCGAGTAAAGAGCATTCTAGTGATTCGCAACGGTTTGCTCGGCGATGTTGTCTCGATTACACCTGTGTTGCTGCGGCTCCATACGACATTTGTAGAAGCTGCGATCGACGCGGTTGTCAGTGAGAGGTCGGTCTCTCTACTTGAGGGTTTTCCCGGCGTCCGAAATGTTTTTCCACTCTCCGCGAAGTTTTCACTCCTCGAACATACAAAATTGTTTCTCCATCTTCGGCGCTATCGCTATGACATCATTGCCGTTGAAGAAGCCAACTCTCATTATACGATCATGGCGAAACTGGCCGGAGCGAAATATCTTTGCGGCATGGACAATTCGCTCGGAATGCTTCTCGATGTTCCGGTTCCGCGGACGCCCGGATTGCACACCGTCGATGCGCAGACTGAAACAGTTCTCGAATGGACTGACCCCGGCAAAGTTGACGGCACTCTTCTCGTTGCGAAAGAGGAAGAGAAGAAAAGCGCCAGGGAATACCTCCATCGTCTGCAAATCTCGGATAATGACTATGTTGTTTGCCTCCATCCGGGATGCAGCGCGCCCAATTCGGTCCGCCAATGGCTTCCGGTTCGGTACAGCGAGCTTGCAGATTCTCTCGTCGAGCTGTATGATGCGAAGATTGTGTTTACAGGCATTGAGCAGGACGAGCGTGAAGTTGAGTCGATTCGGTCCGGCATGAAACATAGCTCCGTTTCGCTCGTCGGGATGACGTCGCTCCGACAACTCATGGCATTCCTTGACCGTGCCGATCTAGTTGTCGGGCCCGATACCGGCGCGCTCCATATCGCCTGTGCGCTGCAAACACCCGTCGTGATGCTCATGGGATTTGCCGATCCGTTGGACACTGGCCCCTATGATCCAAGGAAGATTTCACGGTATGTACGAGTAGACCTGCCATGTATCGGTTGTGCAACCCGTAATCCTAAACCGAAGCAGTGGGAATTGTGCAGGGACAAACGTCCAGTCTTATGCATGGAGACGCTTCAGCTAAAACCGGTTCTCAATGCTATAGAAGAAACAAGATCCGCTGCGTCGGAACATATCACAAACAACATAGTTTTCCAATGACCACCGCCGATTCTCTTCCCGAGTCGCGAAAAGCGCTCCTGAGTTCAATTCTTTTTGCTCTTCTTGTTACTCAAGTAGCCGTCATTTCGATATCGATTGCGGCTTCCTCAATTGTCTTCGGGCTATCGTTGATGCTTGTAGTGTATTGGAGTTTTGCAGAGCGGAGATGGTTGCTTTGTGGAACTTCCTTCGATTATTTTTTTCTTGCATATGTGTGCATCGAATTTTTGACGACCGCGACCGCGGTGTTTCCGGCTCAGGCGGCTGTCAACACAAAGCGGCTGCTGCTCATTTCCGTTCTGTATCTCGTGCTGCTGTCGTTTGACTCCAGGAAAAAAGTGTTGAACAGTCTGCTCATTATTTTTGGCGCGGTGGCGGTGACATCAATCATTGAAATAGTCTATTACTATGTTGTCCACGAGGGAAGATTATACGTGTTTCAACACTACATGACGACGGGCGGTTTGAAAATGATCGCGTGCCTGATGATTGTTCCATTTATCCTCCACAAGAAAACACCGGCGGCGGTCAAAGGATGGTTGTCGTTGTTTTTTGTCCCGTCATTTCTTGCGTTAATCCTGACCAATACCCGGAGTTCATGGGTTGGATTTCTTGGCGGAGTGATCGTCATAAGTATTTTGAAAAATAAATACCTCTTTTTCGTTCTTGTTGCATTCCTTGCGTTGTTTTTTTTGTTCGCTCCTGCCAGCCAAGTGCATCGGGCAAAAAGCATCGTCGACCTTTCCGACCCGACAAATCATTCTCGGTTAGTGATGTGGTCAACGGGCCTGAAAATATTCGCCGACCATCCTCTGCTCGGGATTGGAGATTCCGATGTTCATGAAGTCTACGCACAATACAAATCTGCGGACGACCCCGAAGGAGGGGGGCATCTTCATAATAATTTTGTCATGCTGTTGGTGACGCTCGGTCTCATCGGCCTTTCCATCGTTGTTGCTATGTTCTGTAAAATACTCGTCGTGGAATATCAAATGTTCAGAGGCTCAACTGCCGATTGGCTTGCGGGATCGGTTACGCTGGGGGCATTTGCCGTCTTCATCGGTTTTCTTCTCAATGGGTTATTTGAATGGAATTTCGGCAGCCATCAAATAATGGTTTTCGTCTGGTTCACAGTCGGGTTGGCTTATGCGGTGAAGAAGCTTCCCGCCCCGGAGAGTGTATGACACCGTTGTCAGTCATTGTCATTACGCGGAATGAAGAACGGAATATTGCTGCGTGCCTCGAAAGCGTTCAATGGGCGGACGAAATCGTTGTCGTTGACGCTGAGAGCAGCGACACAACGGTAACGCTGGCTCGGCAATTCACTCAAAGCATCTTTATAGAGCCGTGGAAAAGTTTTTCCGAAGCAAAAACATTTGCAGTAGAGAAATCGCATCATAAGTGGATTCTATGGCTCGACGCCGATGAGCGCGTCACACAGGAGTTAGGCGCTGAAATCCAATCATTGATGGGATCCTCCCCGTCAAAGGCGGCTTATTCTGTCGCTCGTCGGGCGTATTTTCTCGGTCGTTGGATGAAACATTCCGGATGGTACCCGGGAAGAGTCGTACGGCTTTTTCGCAAGGACTCAGCTTCGTTCACTACTTCGGCCGTTCACGAGGGGCTGGTAGTGCGAGGGACAATCGGCGAACTTCATCACGACCTGCTTCACTTCACCGACCCCAATCTTCGCCATTACTTAGAGAAATTCAATCGGTATACCACATTGGCAAGCGAGGAATTGTTCAAAGCCGGAAGACCGTTTCGGCTTGTCGATCTGTTGATCAGACCTCCATGGCTTTTTCTTAGAATGTATTGTTTTCGATTAGGCTTCCTGGATGGAATTCCCGGACTGATCCTTGCCGTTCTTTCGTCGGCATACGTTTTTACAAAATACGCAAAACTATGGGAAATATGGAATTCCGATTCCTCGCGAAATAGGTAAAGTTGATTTTGGTTCTTCTCTTTCGTACCATTGCATCGGCCAAGGCAGAATTCTGGATTTTATTTCGAACATTTTGCATCGTTCAGCGTCGGAAAGAAAGTGAATTATGGATACTTCAGAAAAGAATGAGATGATGTTTATTCAGCTTGTTTCGATGTTTCAAGCCGCAGCGCTTCAACAAATGGGGAAAATGAAAAACCCCGTTACCGATAAGATTGAAAAGAATATGGAACAAGCGCAATTATCGATCGACTTGATCGATATGCTGAAAGAAAAGACGAAGGGAAATCGTTCGCCCGATGAAGAACGATTTCTTATCGGCGTGCTTCAGGATCTGAAATTGAATTATGTTGATGAGATGGCGAAAGAAACTCCATCGCCGGCGGTGAAGGACGAGGCGGCGCAATGAAATTCGGAATCGTTGGGAATTTATCGAAAGACACGCTGGGAGACGCTGTATTGAGGCTGTTAGGGACCGGCGAAAAGCGCCTCATTGAATTTGTTACCCACGATGAAATTGCCAGGGTCGTCAACAAACAGGCTGGGAAAAAGGTCATCCTCAAAAAAGACACTGCGCCTCTCGAGGAAATTGTTGCCGAGTGCGACATGGTTATTGCTTTCGGGGGCGACGGTACGATTCTCTCGGCAGCAAGACTCGTCGGCCGTGCCGCCGTGCCAATCCTTGGCGTCAACCTCGGGAAACTTGGTTTCCTTGCTGAACTTTCGATAGACGAAGTAGAATCGTTTGTAGACGATATCCTGAACAACCAGCATGTTATCGAAGACCGAATGGTTATCAAGGTTACCGCGGAAGGTGACGACGTCCAGATGTTCGGCGTGAACGATATCGTCATCGACAAAAGTAACTCTTCACGCGTAATCGACCTCGAAACATACGTCAACAACGATTATCTTATGACCTACCGAGGCGACGGGATCATTGTTTCCACGCCCACAGGAACGACAGGCTATTCCCTTGCGACGGGCGGCCCAATCGTCGTTCCGGCGAGCGACGTTCTCACCGTCAGCCCTATTTGCCCCCATACGTTGACTGCACGGTCCGTCATCGTTCCGGATTCGAGCGTTGTCCGGGTCTTCGTCGAGTCGAAACTTCAGAATGTGCGCGTGACGGCGGACGGCCAGCAGGAAAAAGTATTCACTCCTCCGGTCAATCTCTTTGTACAAAAAGCGGATTATTCTGTGAAGCTGGTGAAACGCAAAGACAAGAGCTACTACGATGTTCTGCGCTCGAAGCTTATGTGGGGCAAAGATATCAGAGTCACAAAGGTGGATTGAAATGGCGCGTAGAACGGTTTTTCTTGCGGTATTGTTACTTATTGCCGGGTGTGGTTCCGGCGAATCCTATCAGGTTTCAGTCGAACCGCGCGGACAGAAGATTATCACCGGCAGGTTTTCATCCTCGCTGTTAGAGGCCGACTCCTCTTTTGATTGGTACGCGAAAAACTTTGCATCGTTCACACCGGACTCTGCATCCGTCGTGTTTCTCTCCTCAGCCGCGAAAGATATTCGCTTCATCGTCATCGGCGGCACATGGTGCGGCGACACGAAACGCGAACTTCCAAAATTCTTTAAGACGGCATCTTTAGCGCATATACCTGAAGCGAACATCGAACTGTACGGCGTCGACAGGTCAAAGAGAAATCGCGAGGGAGTGACGGAGAAGTATCACGTGACAAAAGTGCCGACGTTTATTCTGCTTTCTGACGGAAAAGAGATAGGAAGAATTGTAGAACACTCGGAAGGAGGCATAGAGTTCGATTTGGTGTATTTGTTACAAAAGAAGTAGGCAGATTACTGCGTGTCTTTTGCACCCTCGTAGATCCACCTCTTCAATCCCTGGATTTGGTTTTGTACCAGGGGCCTCGCCGGCGGCATGGGGGATGATCCAGGCCTTGCTTCAATGCACCATATGAATCTGCTATTGGTTGTATCCCCGCTATAGATAACGCCCGGATCTAACTTCCATAAACCGTAGCTTGTAAGGTTGAGCGTCTTGTCCTGGTTATCATGGCATGAGGTAGTTGCGCAGCCGATGTTAAAGAGCGGCTGCACTTGCTTCTCATAACTGATACCCGTTGCAGGGAAAACTATTTCGTCCAAGTTCGAAACCGAATTTGATGTGTCTTTGCACGATGAGAGAACGAAGACTAACGCTACGACACAGCCTGCCATCGAGAATCCAAATTTGAAAAACCGGTTCATCATATTTTTCCTGCCCTTATCTAATGCATAATATACGTTGAATGTTTTTGTTTCTCAAATTGAGCGGGATGAAAGTTTCATTAAAAAAATGTACATTCAACCAGCAAAAATATTATGGACGGTGCAAGAGTTACACACATGACTGTTTCCAGGTGCTGCTTTATTTTCTTATTTCTCGTGTGTTCGTCGAAAGAATCTCGAAGCCAGCTTTTTGAAGAGAACTATCCTTCGCTCGAGGATTTCCGTTCGTTCGGGATAAACACATCGGTTCAGGATTTTGAGCCGGCGGGAGGGAATACGCTCTCCGATTCAGCAAAAATCCATGTCAAGTCCCCTTTGTGGTCCGCTGAATACCGGCAGCTGGGCTTGCGGATTGCCTTTGGTTATTCGTCATACAGGTTTAACACTGACAGCCGCTCGGAAATTTCGCTGGCCGCTGAATCGATAACCGATATTTCATTAACCGCCTCCTCCGACCGCGGAAATTTGTTTTTGCCAGTTGTGTTTTCGACGAATTTTGTAGAGGCCGGCGGTGCATCAAATTCATCCAAAGATTTTAACATTGCAAGTGTCGGAATTGGGACAGGTTTGGAGTACAAACACATAACAGAGAATTTTGGAGTTCAATTCACCGGCGTTGGAATTCTTTATTACAGCACGGCAGGGTTCAGTGTAGAAAGCGGGTCGTCTACTGCCGTCGTTGCCGAACTTCAATTTTTGTTTCGTGAACTTATCGGAGATGGTGTAACGGCGGGTTACCGGTTTGAGACTCAGAAATGGTCGATGAGCGATAAAACGCAAGACTATGCGCGCATGGTTCACGGGCCGTTTATTGGAATTTTCTTCTAATTTTTTTATATTATCAAAGCATGGCTGAAGTAGCTCAGCGGTAGAGCAGCGGTTTCGTAAACCGCAGGTCGTGGGTTCAAATCCCACCTTCAGCTCTTCGTATTATGCATGAGAGATCCGTCCCTTAAGTTCAAACGAAGGACGGATTTTTTGTGAGAAAGGGCTTTTAATGTATGATGTTGTGATCATTGGAGCGGGGCCGGCGGGGCTGTCGGCTGCTATCGAAGCATATAAAGCGGGTTTGCACTATCTCGTTATTGAAAAGGGCGCGGTGGTCAATTCCATCCAAAAATTTCCAACGGCGATGTCCTTTTTTTCTACGCCGGAACTGCTCGAGATAGGCGGCCTTCCTTTTTCTTCGTCGTCAATGCGGCCTACGAGAGCAGACGGGTTGGAGTACTACATGAAAGTCGCCGAACATTTTAAGCTCCGGCTGCAACTCTTTGAACAAGTAGTTTCCTTAAGAAAAGCAGACCAAGGCTTCGAACTAAAGACGAGCAAATCTTTATACAAAACAAGAAACGTCATCGTTGCAACAGGTTACTTCGACAATCCAAACCTTTTGAATATCCCCGGAGAAGAATTTCCAACCGTCTCTCATTATTATTCAGAGCCATTTTCGTACTTCAGGCGGAATGTTGCCGTCATAGGCGGAAAAAATTCCGCCGCGATTGCCGCGCTAGAATTGTACCGTCACGGCGCGGTCGTCACTCTTATTCATCGATGGGAAAAATTGAGCGATGGAATAAAATACTGGATCCTTCCGGACATCGAAAACAGAATAAGAGAAGGGACGATAACAACACATTTTTCGACTGAGGTAAAAGAGATAAAAGCAGATTCGCTTGTTCTCGAAAACAACGCCCGGGGCCGCTTTTCAATTCCAACCGATTTTGTCTTTGCCCTGATAGGCTACCACCCCGATATCAGCTTTCTCAAAGCAATAGGAGTGGAAACGAATTCCGAGACGCTGGCGCCCGATTACGACGAGGTGACGATGGAAACAAACATTCCGGGGCTCTACATTGCCGGTTCAATTGCAGCAGGAAAAAATAATAACAGAATATTTATTGAAAACGGGCGTTTGCATGGGAAGGCTATCATAGCCTCCATTCTCAAACGATGATTTTTTAAAAGTGAAGTGATGCAATGACTTTATGTTCTTGAACTTTCGCAGTTCGAGATACTTTTTCGCGGAATAATTTGAGTTATGGAATCATTCTTCACCTAGATTTGCATTGATTTTTCTTAAAAAATTAGTTAATTTGAAACATTAGCTACGAATATTGTGAATAAGGGCTTATGAAAGGATCAGAATGGCCGAAGGAAAAATAGTTCAAGTCATCGGACCGGTTATCGATATCGATTTCTCGGACGGGGCGCTCCCGCAGATTCTCAATGCCGTGATAATTCCACGGACAAACATAGAAGGTGTTCAAGAAGACCTTGTTGTCGAAGTGCAGCTGCATCTCGGTGAAAACCGGGTGCGTACCGTCGCGATGGATTCAACCGACGGGCTGGTGCGAGGAATGAAGGCCGTCGATACCGGCCAACCGATCACGGTACCGGTCGGCCCGAAAGTGCTTGGACGGCTGATTAACATCATTGGAAAACCCATCGATGCATTAGGGCCTGTGGAAGCAAAGGCCTACTATCCGATCCATCGTCCGGCTCCGGACTTCAACGAACTCAGCACTCAGAAAGAAATGTTTGAAACTGGGATCAAAGTGATCGATTTGCTCGAGCCTTACACAAAAGGGGGCAAGACGGGGCTCTTCGGCGGTGCGGGTGTTGGAAAGACAGTATTGATCACAGAATTGATTCATAACATCGCCAAAGAACACGGAGGTTATTCTGTTTTTGCCGGCGTCGGTGAACGGACGAGAGAAGGAAATGACCTCTGGCGTGAAATGAGAGAATCCGGAGTATTAGAGAAGACCGCGTTGATCTTCGGGCAGATGAACGAACCTCCCGGTGCTCGGCTCCGGGTAGGATTGACTGCGTTGACGACGGCGGAATATTTCCGTGATGAAGAAGGTAAAGACGTTCTCCTTTTCATCGACAACATTTTCCGTTTCACACAGGCGGGTTCCGAAGTTTCTGCATTGCTCGGACGCATGCCGTCGGCAGTCGGATATCAACCGACGCTGGCGACTGAAATGGGGGCACTGCAAGAGAGAATCACTTCGACGAAAAAAGGTTCAATCACATCGGTCCAGGCAATCTATGTTCCGGCAGATGACCTTACCGATCCGGCGCCTGCGACGACATTCTCCCATCTTGATGCAACGACGGTGTTAAGCCGCCAGATTTCCGATATGGGAATCTATCCGGCGGTAGACCCTCTCGATTCTACATCACGGATCATGGACCCGGAAATTATAGGACAGGAACATTACGATATAGCTCGTTCGGTAAAAAATATTCTTCAATCATATAAAGACCTCCAAGACATCATCAACATTCTTGGAATGGATGAGTTGTCAGACGAGGATAAACTGGTCGTGGGGCGTGCCCGCAGGATTCAGAAATTTTTGTCGCAGCCGTTCTTCACAGCCGAACAATTTTCCGGCGTTCCGGGAAAGTATGTGAAACTTGCGGATACGATTAAAGGTTTTAAAGGAATCATTAACGGCGATTATGATTATTTACCGGAAAATGCTTTTTACATGGTTGGGACAATCGAAGAAGCGATCGAACAAGGAAAGAAATTGCAGGCTGCATAAAAAGAATAACAACGAACTCTGATGTCAGGAAAGAATTTTAATCTCGATATAGTGACTCCGACGAAAACGGTTTTCTCCGGGGAAGTGCAAAGTTTCAGCGCACCGGGTGTGGCGGGGGGCTTCCAGGTATTGTTCGATCATGCACCCTTTCTTTCATCGATTACGGTCGGGCAGGTGAAAGTCGTCGATCCTGCCGGAGCAGTCAGCCGTTATGCAACGAGCGGCGGTTTCGTTGAAGTCAACGGCAACAAGGTTATTCTCTTAGCGGAGACGGCCGAACGCTCCGATGAAATTGACGTGCAGAGAGCAGAGAAAGCCAAAGAGCGTGCTGCCGAGCGTTTGCAAAAGGAAGAACGCATTGACGAAGAGCGCGCTCGAATTGCCCTCATTCGCGCCATCAATCGTTTAAAAATTGCAGAAAACCACTGAGCCGCCGTAATAGTTTGTCTCACAGCCCACAAAGATTAAATCCGTTTGTGGGCTTTTTTGTATGTTCGTTGATTCTTCTTCATTAATCTGCTATATTGGCATTGATTTTTTTTCCCAAGATTGAATTCATGAGACCGACCTACGCAGAAATTGACCTCAAAGCAATTCATCACAATCTCAAGCAAGTTCGAAAACAGGTCGGCAAGCAGCCATACATAATGGCGGTTGTCAAAGCCAACGCGTACGGTCATGGAATGCTTCCGGTTGCAAAGTCGATATTGAAAGAGAAACTGGCATCGCACCTCGGCGTGGCCATTGTTGAAGAAGGAGTCACTCTCCGGCAAAACGGAATCGAGGCTCCAGTACTGGTGCTGACGGCGCCGCCGGAACCGCAGCTTGCGTTGTTCGTCGAGCACAATCTGGGAGCGACTTTGTGTTCAATTTCGATTGCGCGGAACCTTGACCGGATCGCGGCCGGTGCGGGGAAAAAAGCCGTCGTTCACGTGAAGGTCGATACCGGCATGGGAAGGATTGGCATCGCCCCTAAAGATGCGACAGCTTTTATCCGTGAAGTGAGTATGCTCGGCAATATTGAAGTGGCTGGAATATTCACTCACTTCGCCACAGCGGATGCGAAAAATCTGTCGTTTGCCCGCAAACAATTGTCGGATTTTACTTCACTTCTCCACGGGCTTGATTCAGCCGGTATTCACATTCCCATAAAACATAGCGCCAACAGCGGTGCGATCCTTCAATTGAAAGAGTCATATTTCGATATGGTTCGCCCCGGAATCATGCTGTATGGCTGCTATCCTTCTCGAGAGACTCGAAAACCTCTGCCGTTGAAACCTGCAATGTCAATACGTTCAAGGATCGAGTTTATGAAAACAGTAGAGAAGGGAACAAGCGTCAGCTATGGACGTCGCTATTACACATCGTCAAAAACGAATATCGCGTCGGTTTCAATCGGTTACGCTGACGGCATCAGCAGGCGGCTGACGAACAAAGCGGACGTTCTCGTCAATGGGAAAAAATACCCTGTCGTCGGCGCGATTTGCATGGACCAACTCATGATCGATGTCGGCGAGCGGGCTGCGTGCAAGGTTGGTGACCGGGTGACGTTAATGGGACGGGACGGCGATTCGGAAATTTCCTGCTGGAAGATTTCCGATACGCTCGGCACAATCCCGTATGAAATATTCTGTGCAGTTTCCGAGAGAGTTCCGAGAAATTACAAACATGGATAACCCAGAACAATACTTATTGCAGGTGCTTCAACGAACCCAAGCGGGATTGCAAGACAGCTTGATTCCTTTTCACGGGAGCAAGATGCGGGTTTTGATCGAACGGCTTGAGCAGGCGCCGAATCTAAAAGACGAGTTACACCATTTGAGCCAGGTATTCGGTTTCACGAAAGCCGCACTTTCCATGCAGTGGTTGCTGGAACGCGTCGCACAGCCGGGCGAAGATTTTTCTCCTGATCAATTTGACATCGATGCGATGTTGCTGAGCGACAAATTGTTCGAAGCATTTCTCAGCGAACCATTTGACGCACCGGTTGAGACCGCAATGTCCGCGCCTGCCGTTGTCGCCGAGGAACCGGCGGAACTTGCTTCTCACGATCAGCCTGAGCTTCTCCCCGAACCGGAAGTTCAGACGGAACCGGCGGAGCTTCTTCCTGAAGTTCAGCCTGAGTTTATTTCAGATCCTGAACCTCAGATGGAACCAGAGCCCCCAGTCGCTGTTGCCGAGGAACCGGCGGAGGTTCTTCCTGAAATTCAACCTGAGATTATTTCCGAGCCTGAACCTCAGATGGAACCGGCGCCTCCTGTCGATGTTGTGGAGGAACCAACGGAACTTCTTACAGAAAATCAGCCCGAAATTGTTCCGGAACTGGAACCCGAGACGCAGCCTGAGAATCTTCCTGAGGCCGAGCCTCAGACGGAACCGGTACCGCCTGTTCTTGTCGCGGAGGAACCGACTGACCTTCCTGCTGAAGTTCAGCCAGAGATGTTTTCAAAGCCCGAACCTCAAACGCCGCCCCCGCCGGCTGTCGTGGAATCCCCGGCTCTCGCCGACATTCTCGATCAAAATCTTTTGCTCGGCTTTCAGCGCTTCACAGAAATTGTTTCAAAGATCGGCACGAAGACTCCCTCTGAACGCAAGAGCGTGTTTGCAGTGCTAGCGATGATCGCGAGAGGTTCAACTGAGGTCGCTCGTGCGCACGGGAAGAAGGAGATTCTCGAGTTCTTTCTATCGGTGCTAAAATTCATTCGGTATGTTGATTCATCGGGTTTGGCTCAAGACGAGCGTGTTGCGGAAGTCATGCGTGAAGTCGGCGAACGTCTTTCGAAGGCGCTTACTGAAAGGTCCAACGGAGCCGCAATGCTTGAAAGCATCAATCAAATTCTTCAAGACCCCGAAGCGCTGCTTAAACATTAAAGGTGAAATGTGGGTGAACAAACAACGATCTATGCCGTGATCATGGCGGGAGGAGTCGGTTCAAGGTTCTGGCCGCGGAGCCGTGAACGAATGCCGAAGCAGCTGATGGAAATGGCGGGCGGGCATACTCTGATCCAGAACACTGTCGGGCGTCTGAACGGCTTTGTTGCTCCCGAAAATATTTTTATCGTCACGAACAAACTGCAAAAGAATGCCGTAATCAAACAGTTGCCTGGGATCCCGGTTGAAAACATTATCTGCGAACCGATCGGACGAAATACCGCGACTTGCATTGGACTGGCTGCAATATTTGTCAGCAGGCTGGACCCTGACGGCGTAATGGTGGTGCTCCCTTCTGACCATATTGTACTCGACGAGGAAGAATTCCGTCGTGTTTTGAAGGTTGGCGTAAATGCGGCGCACGAGCAATCGTCCCTTATCACTATCGGAATTCAGCCGACCCATCCGGAGACCGGTTACGGATATATCCAGATCGTTGATGATGAACAGGGCACAAGCAAAACGCCGCCACAAGAAATTTTCAAAGTAAAGACGTTTGCCGAGAAACCAAACCTTGCGACTGCCCAGAAATTTATCGAAAGCGGCGACTTCTTCTGGAACAGCGGTATGTTCATTTGGAGGGCAGACGTCATTTTGAAAGAGATCAAGCATTCACTTCCGGAACTCTACGACCATTTGATGAGCATCGAACCGTCGCTTGGGACGCCGCTTCTCGAACAGAGCATCGAGCACGCGTATGGGTTGATACGCGGAATCTCGATCGATTACGCCGTAATGGAGAAAGCGACGAACGCGTACGTGATACGCGGGGCATTCGGATGGAGTGACGTCGGATCGTGGGACGAAGTCTACCGTCTTTCGTCGAAAGATGAACATGGAAATTCGCTTCACGGGAAAGTGATTTCCTTCAACACGAACAATTGCTATGTTCACACGAACGACAAATTGGTGGCGACGGTCGGTGTTGACGACCTCATTATCGTCAGCACGGGAGATGCGTTGTTGATCTGCAAACGCGGTGCATCGCAGGATGTGAAAGAGATTGTCGATCATATACGCCGCAAACAGATGAACGATTATTTATAGCTCGACGGTTTCCGAAAATCCACCACAACGAGAACTGTGAAAGAGTCCGGCCGGCAACATACGAAGGTGCTGTTCGTTTATTCCGGGTTCATTGTCGGTGTACTCGCTGCGGCTTTCATCAGTTCAGGATGCGCATCGTCGCCGCGCTTCACTCGAGAGCGATCGACTGAGTCGAGATCTCATGAAGGGAACAGTGAGGCGAAGTCGTTGAAAACCATGGAGGGCATCGCCTCCTATTATGCGGATGATTTTAATGGAAAGAAAACGGCGAACGGAGAGACGTACGACATGTATAAAATGACCGCTGCCCACCGCTCGCTGCCGTTTAACACAAAAGTCCGCGTGACAAACCTTGACAACAAACGGTCGATTGTCGTGCGCATCAACGACCGCGGACCCTTCAAGCTGGAGCGCATCATTGACCTTTCGGTTGCTGCGGCAACACAGCTGGGAATGAAAGGAACGGGCACCGCAAAAGTGAAACTTGAAGTTGTTGAGTGGGGAGACGAAGAGTACGCGAAATAGTTAAGAAGAAATTTCCAGCCATGGCGAAAACAGTTCTCACAGAACGCGATATTGTAAAAGCGGTTAAAGAAGGGAAGACGAGCATCTTCGCCGACAGGAATACCATTGTCACTCCCTCTGCGAAAGACAAAGCAAAGGAACTGAAAGTACATTTCATCGATACAAAGGAAGCATCGGACGGGCCGAAGCCGTCACCGTCTTCGGAATCCTACAGGGCCGCGACGATTTCTTCGTCGAAAGTTGGTTCGAAGTTAATTGTTATCGGCAGCGACCACGGCGGCTTTCAAACGAAAGAGCTGCTGAAGAAATACCTTGAAGACCTTGGATTCCGGATCCTGGACGTTGGGACAAATTCAGAAGATGCCTGTGATTATCCTGATTACGCTTACGCGGTTGCTCGAATTGTAGCGAAGGGGGAAGCATGGCGGGGAATCATGATTGATGCAACGGGAGTAGCCTCATCCATTGTGTGCAATAAACTTCCAGGGATACGGGCTGCTGCCTGTTTCAACGAATTCGTTGCTCAGAGCAGCCGGGAACATAATGACGCCAACGTTCTTACCCTCGGGGCAAAAGTGCTTGGAATAGAACTTATCAAATCCATCGTCAAAGTGTGGCTGGAAACCTGGTTTGGCGGCGGGAGGCATAAAAAGCGTGTCGATAAAATATCGGATGTAGAAAAGAAATTTACGAAGTAAAACTCCCGGTGTCGACGGAGACGTTGCGCGAAAATGCCGTGATTTCTCGGAAGATGCATATTTTTCGCAGATCGCAGACGGTCCAAAATAGAAAAGGCGTCTTGTATTGACAAGGCGCCTTTTTCGTAATTAGGAAAATATTCAGAAGCTTTCAACCGCTTTCTTTGTCGTATCGAAATGTTCGAAGACGGAAAGCAGCTTTGTTACCTGCAGAAGTTTGAGGATCTTTTCTGAAGCGCCCGCGAGTTTAAGGTCGCCTTTGACGTTGCGCATTGTGGTAACGCCGCCGATAAGCATGCCGAGCCCGGAACTGTTCATCGAGGAAACGCCTTTCAGGTCGACAACGATCTTCTTTTTCTTTGCGTCAATAAACTTGTGAAGCGTGTTGTTTAATTCCGTCGCATCGGGGCCGCCAAGAACATTTCCTTCCAGCGTGATTACGGTAACCCCTGCGATTTCTTTCGATGTGAATTTCATTAGTCGGATCTCCCTAAGAAAAGACGGCAACGATCGCCGTCCTCATTAGACCTGATGGGCTTTGAGATTCTTGTATCGTGTATAGTCAAGAACGATGGCACTCGCGACGTAAATCGATGAATACGTCCCGGTAATCGTCCCGATCAGAAACGTAAACGCAAATCCACGATTTACCTCACCTCCGAAAATAATCAATACCACCAACACCATAATCACCGTGCCGCTCGTAATGACTGTCCGGCTCAATGTTTCATTGATCGATTTATTCATTACCGTAAACAGGCTTTCGCTTCTGTAGATCTTCAAATTTTCCCGGATACGATCGAAAACGATGACGGTATCGCTCGTTGAAAATCCGATAAGAGTCAGGAATGCCGCCATGAGGTTTTGAGAAATCTCAAGATTCAAATGGGATGAAACACCGTTAAATAATATCACCAACCCCAAGGTAAGCAGCACATCATGAAAGAGCGCAACGACCGCCGCGACACCATAGATGAATTTAAACCGGAATCCGATATAAATGAGGATGATGACGAGCACGGCCAGGACAGCATAAACCGCGTTCCTTCGAAGTTCGGCCCCTATTTTTGGTTCTATTTTTTCTTTACGAAGGACTTCAAACTTGTTATCCCTGAATTGTGCCGACAACCCCGACCGAATTCTGTCTGCAATTGTGGAATCCTGTTGCGCCGATGTCCGGATGAGAACATCGGTGGAGGCGCCAAATGTCTTTATTTCCGTCCCCGGCAGGCCGACCTTGTCCATGGTTGCGCGGACTTCGTTGATGGAAGGGGGTGTTTGAAATCGGACGAGAATCTCCGTCCCGGAGATGAAGTCGATGCTGTAATTCACCGGTTTGAAGATAATCGCTATGATGCCGATGAAGAGCGTTAACCCCGAAAGCGAATACCAAATCTTCCGCTTTCCCATAAAATCAATATTTGTTTTCTTAAATAACCTCATGAAAAAAACTCCGAGTCGAGTGTTTAACCAAAATTAATGGTGGAAGTTGAGCGCGATGTCATGAAATTGAAGATGACGCGCGTAATAATGATGCCGGTGAATAAGTTTGCCGCCGTTCCCATCATGACCGTGAGAGCAAATCCCTGGACCGGACCTGTCCCGAATTGAAAGAGGACAACGCCGCTGAAAAACGTCGTGATGTGCGAATCGAAAATGGCGCTGAACGCTTTCGAGTATCCGGCAGAGATCGCCGCACTCAGCGTTTTTCCCGTCGTCATCTCTTCGCGAATTCTTTCATAAATAAGAACGTTCGTATCAACCGCCATACCAATCGTGAGCACAATGCCGGCAATTCCGGGGAGCGTTAAGGTCCCGCCGAACGCCGCGAGCGTCGCGAAAACGAATAGGACGTTGATAAAGAGGGCGGTGTTTGCCACCAGTCCGCCCGTCCGGTAATAAAAAATCATGAACAGGACGGTAATGATGAGCGCATACGTGAATGAATTGATGCCGGCACGGACCGAGTCTTCGCCGAGTGACGGACCAACGCTCCGCTGTTCGATGATGTCAACCGGTGCCGGAAGAGCGCCGGCTTTAAGGACGATTTCCAGCAATCGCGCCTCGTCAATGTTTTCCATCCCTTCAATCTCGGATCGGCCGCCGGTGATCTTCCCGCGAATGACGGGTGCAGAAAAGACTGCGTTGTCGAGAACGATGGCCATCCGTTTATTAACGTTCGCACCGGTGATTCTCGCCCAATCGCGCGCGCCCTCGCTGTTCATGTTCATGGTAACAATCGGCTGGTTGAAATTCGGGTCGATCGTTGCGCGCGCGTCGACGATGACGCCGCCGGTCAGTTCGGGCGTTTTCTTTAAGCCCATCAAGCCGTAGAACTTTACTGCTTCGCTCGTGAAACTCGGCTTTGACATCCAATAAAATTCCATGTCGCTTGGAAGTAATTTCTGCACATCGGGCCGGTTGAGAATACGGTCAACTTTTGCGCGGTCATTCTCCGAAGCATATCCCTCTCCCGTCCCTTTCTGATTCGGGCGCACGAGTGAGAAGAACGGGTGCTCCTTCGCGAATTGTTCCGGATTTTTTTCTCCGGGGAGAATGGATTTTGTAGAATCCGTCTGTGTAAGTGCGGAGAGTGCGTCAACCTGCTGCTTGGCAGTGTCTTTGGAAACCCGCGAAGAGGCCGTGTCGGTGAAGCCCTGCGAGGCAAGATATTTGTCGACCGCTTCCATTGTTTTGTAGATGATGTCCGGGTCTTTCATCAATTTGAACTCGAGGAGCGCCGTTCCCTGCAGCAATTGACGGACTTCATCTTCTTTGGAAACGCCCGGGAGTTCAACGATTATTCTGCGCGCTCCCTGTTTTTGGATGGAAGGCTCGGAAACGCCGTACTGGTCTACACGGTTGCGGACAATTTCTATTGCGCGGTCGACGGCTTTGTCGGATTCGTCGCGCAGCTTTTTGACGATATCGTCATTTGTTTCCCGCAGATTGCCATAGTAGCGGCTCAGCCTGATTTGCTTTTCATCGAACTTTCGCCTGAAAATATCGGTAACATTTTCCCCGCTCAGTTGCGTCTCTTTTTCGATCTCCGCAACGATCGCGTTATACTGGTCGTCTTTGTTTTTCGCCATCTCTTCAAACATCTTCAAAATGTTTACTTCCAGCACTACGCGCACGCCTCCCTGCAGGTCGAGGCCTACTTTGATGCGTTTTGCGCGGACATTGCGGAATTCTTTTTCATTTGTTTGGAGAAACGCAGCGCTGTCGGCGCCGGAGAGAGTTTCAAGATGTTTGTTCAGTCTGTATGACTGGAAGGTAGGGTAGAGAAAAAAGAGGGCAAGGCCAATCGCCGCCAAAATCAGAATCAGCCTACCACGATACTGTTTCACGTATTAACCTCCAAGCGGATATGCATTTCTTTGTTTTCATAAGAGAGAACCATCAGCACAAGGTTCATTCAAAAGTCTAAAAATATAACTCAAACTACCTCAAAAGTCAACGATAAACTGGCACGAAGAATCTCACTCTAAGTGCGTAAGCGGTAATTGGTTTATGAGAATGCACGCCCAGTTTAAATATTTAGAGTCGCGCATTTTGAAACCCGACAGAAGGATGTAAAGAACTTCATCTAAAATACTGTTTTGTTTGGGGATGTTGTTTTATATATTGAAGAGAAATAAAACTATTCCAAAGACTATATCACAAAGGATGAGCATTCATGAAGTTTGCGTTGGCATGGATTGTTTTATTGTGGATAATTTTGATCGAACCGTATGTTCAACCCGTAAATGCGCAATCCGCAAATCACGTTGTCGTGAGTGAAATTTACGGTGGAGGAGGAAATTCCGGCTCAAAATACAAGAACGATTTTATAGAATTGTACAATCCGACATCATCGACGGTAGATTTGTCAGGATGGTCGGTTCAATATGCATCGGCAATCGGCACCTCGTCGTGGCAAGTAACTAATTTGACGGGAACCATTGCGCCTCACGGCTTCTTCCTGGTGGAAGAGGCAGCCGGAACAGGGGGGAGCGTAAATTTGCCGACGCCGGATTTTATAGGGACTCTCTTGTTAAGCTCAACCGCCGGAAAAGTCGCTCTGGTCAGCAGTACGACGGCGTTGAGCGGAGCGGATCCTGCAAGCGGCTCTATTGTTGATAGGGTTGGATATGGTGCAGGCGCAAACGGTTATGAAGGCAGCGGTCCTGCACCGGCTCCAAGCAACACAACCTCGATTGAAAGGAAAGCTACCAGCACATCCACGTCAACGACAATGGAAGTCGGCGGCGCGGACGAGTTGGCTGGTAACGGGTACGATTCCGACGATAATGCAAATGATTTTGTCACGCGGTCTGCTCCCCAGCCTCAGAATGCATCCAGCCCGGTGGAACCGTCTCTCGCGGTCGGAGGGAATGGGACTGGCACAGCGCTGATTTCGCCGGCTAGGGTGAATGCCCAATCGACTTCTTCGTTCACGATATCAATCGCCGGCGATGGAACGAATACGCTCGACAGCGTTATAGTCATTCTTCCCGCCGCATGGACCTGGACCAAATCAGCTTCAAGCGTTTCGCTTTCTGGCAGCGGCATTGCGGCGGGGACGGTTGCTGTCTCAGGCGATACAATCTTTGTCGGCAAAGGAGTAATTACACAAACTGATTCATGCAATATTACCATCGCATCGCTCACGGCTCCAGACTCTTCGGTGACCGGAGCTTTCGTTGTGAAGACAGGCCTCAACGGCGGTGCACCTGTTCGGATTGCTTCCCTTGTAACCGTAACGGTGATAAAGGTCGTTCACATCGTCGACCTTCATATCAATAATGTGCAAGGGGTTCCGGTGCCGCCGTATCAGATCGGCGCGACGGCGACCATATCTGGAATTGTCACCGGAGATTTTAGCGCAGCGTATACGAATATTTTTGTCCAGGACGCCACCGGCGGAGTATGCGTTTACCATCCTTTCCGTTCGTTTGATTATCAAATGGGGGATAGTGTCACTGTTACCGGGACTATCACACAATTTCACGGCTTGGTCGAACTTTCCCTCGACACGACAACATATGTTTTGAATTCGAGCGGAAATCCTCTTCCCGCACCGCTTGTCGTGACTGCACACGATGTCAACGAGACGTTCAACACCGACATTTTCACCGAGCCGAACGAAGGGAGGCTGGTTCGCGTCAATGGTGTTACGTACAGTGCGGCGAACGGAAGCATTACCGATGCAACCGGTACTACGGCTGTATTTGTGCCGAATACATGGACGGCGCCGGCGGGGACTTTTGATCTCATCGGCATTCTGAAGCAATACAAGCCGGGTACGCCGGTCGCTGCGCCGTTTACCGCGAACTACGAAGTTGATCCCCGGACACCCGCGGACATCATTGCCCTGCCTGGACCGGTGTTCACGCAAGCGCCATACGAAATGGAAACCGGGCCAAATTTTGCGGTCATTGACGTGAGAACCTCATCGCCTTCGAATGCTATGGTGAAATACGGATTGACAACATCGTACACAGATTCGATGTCCTCATCAGGTAAGACTCAGCATGAAATATCCTTGACGTATCTCGCAACCTCGACAGTCTATCATTATCAGGTGACTGTTTCGGATGCGTCCGGGTCGAACTCCACTAGCGACGCGATATTTATTACGGGCTCAACTTCGACCGACTCGATCGGAGTCTTTTTTAATAAATCAGTCAATTACTCGGTGGCTCAGGCAGAGAGCGCGAAGCAACTGGTTGACCTTTCAAAAGTTCTCCTGTACCGGATCAGCCAGGCGCAGCATTCTATTGATATGTGCGCGTATAGTTTCAGCGGGACGGTCGGTGCAACGATTGCATCGGCGTTGATCGCCGCCCACAATTATCGCGGCGTAAAAATTCGCGTAATCGGAGAACACGATAATATCACAACGGCCCCGTGGAATACTTTGAGAAACGCGGGCATTACGGTTATTGACGACGCATACGACCTCCTCAATGCTGGAAATGGGCTCATGCACAATAAGTTTTACATTTTCGACCACCGCGACACGGCGCGCGTTGATTGGGTGGTTACAGGATCGTGGAATGCAACCGATCCTGGCACGAACGCTGACGCTCAGAACATGATTGAGATTCAGGATGGCTCTCTTGCGGAAGCGTACACGATTGAGTTCAACGAGATGTGGGGAAGCAGCGGAGACAGCCCGAACCAATCTGAGTCGCGCTTCGGGGCGCGGAAAACCGACAACACTCCGCATCGCTTTACCATCGCCGGATATGCGATGGAGCTCTATTTCAGTCCATCGGACAAGACGACATCGAAGATCAATGCGGCCTTGAATGCTGCCACCTCGTCAATTGACGTCTGCATGTACACCTTTACACGCGATGATCTTGCGGCGACCTTGATTGAAAAACAGAGCGCGGTAAAGAAAGTCCATATCGTCATGGATAACAATACCGATTCGGGAAATGAATTTTCAACGCTGGAAAATGCCGGCGTCGATGTACTTCTCAAAGCCGCGAGTCTCACCGGCCTGCTCCACCACAAATATGCAGTCATCGACGCGGAAGATTTTTCTCTCAACAGCGTTGTCCTTACCGGTTCTCATAATTGGTCGAGCGCGGCAGAGACTGCGAACAATGAGAACGAACTTATCATTCACAGCCAACACATCGCCAATCTGTATCTTCAGGAATTCAAGCAGCGGTATGTTGATGCCGGAGGGAGCGACGATATTCTCCTTTCCGTAAACGCTTCTGCTGCCGAAGCACCGGCGAGTTATGAGCTTCGTCAAAACTATCCCAATCCGTTCAACCCGTCCACGCGAATTCAATTTTCGATCGTCGATGCTCGATTCGTCTCGGTGAAGGTGTACGACATCCTCGGGAAAGAAGTCGCGACGCTGGTGAATGAAAAAATGAACCCCGGAATCTACACCGTTGCGTGGAATGCCGCCCGGCTTTCGAGCGGTATCTATTTTGTCCGCCTTCAGGCGGGAAAGTTCTCGGCTGTTCGGAAAGTTGTTCTGATGAAGTAGCAGCCGAGACAAGAAGTGTTGCTATGACTTCGCTATAGCAACGTGATTTCCGATATCGTGGAAAAACCATGGTCTCGCTATGCGGCGCGCAAAGAACTCCACTATCCCACCTCGTTTGGTATTGATTTTCACCACAACCCTCCGTATTTTAATCCTCAATTTGAGGAAATGATGCCCGAACTCTCTCGAGAAGAAATACGGCAACGCTTTTCTTCAGCAACGAATTTCAACGAGATTTTTGACGCGTTCGAATCTGCAATCGTTCAAAAAATTGACGATGTCGAACTCTACCGGCTTCTATTCTGGAACGATTCACTTCACATCGAAGAGATTATTTTGTTCGGGGAGAAACTTGCAAAGGAATTTCCTCATAACGCGTACGACGTTTTTATGTGGATGGCGAACGTTTTCGCGGCGGTTTTCTCTTCGGAAGACAATTTTGAACACAGCCTGATGTATTATCAGAAAGCCGCTTTGGTCAATCCCTCGGTGCCGGACGCGTATCTCGACGCGAGCGATTGTTACGACCCCGACCTCAATATTCCCCCGCTTGAAACGTTGATCGATTTTGTGAAGAAAGGGGTCGACAATGTTTCGAAGAACAAAAACCTGTGCACCCGCCTTTCGCATCTCTATTATTATCTCGGAGACGAAGACCTGTCCGAATACTACCGTATGAAAGCGGACGACGCCGGAGAGCCGCCTCCACAATGAAGCAATTCAAAGGCTATCTTTTTATTGCGATCGCGGCGACATTGTGGGGCGCGTCGGCAACGATAGTAAAGCATCTATTTAATATTCAATACCCTCCGCTCATCATCGTTCAGACTCGCGTTTCAATTGCGTTTGTCGTGCTCGCAGTCTATTTTCTCGTCACCAACCCGCGAATGCTTACGTTTAAGATGAGAGATGTGCCGCATATTTTCTTTGTCGGAGTGTGCGGGATAGCGGGGTCGAACTATTTCTATTATTTTGCCATCAAAGAATCGAATGTAGCGACGGCGATTGTCGTCCAGTATTCCGCGCCGATTATGGTCGCGCTCTTCGCCATTGTGGTTCAGCATGAAAAAATGACACGGCTCAAACTTTTCGCCCTGATCTTTTCTACCGCCGGCATTTTCCTGGCGGTAGGAGGGTTGAACGGTTTATTGGTTGGAAACCACAAGGGGATACTCTTCGCGCTCGCGGCGGCGGTTTCGTACGCGATCTTCAACCTTGCAGGGAAACCGTTGACCAAGAAGTATTCCGTATGGTCGTCGATGGTCTTCACGCTCGGCGCGGCAACACTCTTTTGGCTGGTGGTGCAGCCGCCGCAGACAATTCTTGCGGCAGAATATTCATTTGACGATTGGAAGGTGTTCGCTCTCGTCTCGACGACGTCGATCTTGGTTCCGTATTCGTTTTATTTTTTCGGACTTCAGTATCTTTCTCCGACGCGCGCAATCATCACCAGCACGCTGGAACCGGTTGTCGCTATCGCAACGGAATTTATTTTTTTAGGAGGGACGATGGGTCCGCTGCAGATTGTCGGCGCATCGCTCGTGATCGGTTCAATCATCCTGCTGGAGACGACGTCCGGGGCGCACCGGGAGGATCAAGGATAACGAGAATGAAATCGGAGAAAAGAACTAAAAAGATATTTACGGTATTATCACGCCGCCAGCCGGACCTTACCATTGTTATCGAAAACATCCATGACCCGCATAACGTCAGTGCGATGCTCCGGTCTGCCGACGCCGTTGGAATTCACGAGGTGCAGCTTGTGTACACAAAGGAAAAATTTCCGCGGGTGGGGAAGAAAAGTTCTTCGAGTGCTAACAAGTGGGTGCAGCTGCGTAAGTATGATTCCGTGCAATCGTGTTATGAACGACTGCGCGCTGAGGGGTTCGCAATTTATGCGACTCGTCTGGAGGAGAGCGCCCGTCCGCTCTACTCACTCGATTTGACTCAGAAGACGGCATTCGTTTTCGGCAATGAACATGCGGGCGTATCGGACGAAGCGGCCGCACTTGCCGATGCGACGATCATGATCCCAATGATGGGCATGATTCAAAGCCTTAATGTTTCGGTTGCATGCGCCGTTACGGTGTACGAAGCACTGCGCCAACGCCTTGCTGAAGAAAAATACGGAACGGCGAAGTTTGAAAAGCAGGATTTCGACAAAGTGTACGCCGAATGGCTGAAAAAATAATTCTTTACATTCTGTAAAAAACTATATACATTCGTCGTGGTTTTGAAAGAGCCGAGATCGGTTGCTCGAACAAATTTCAAAAACGGCCTGCCTCTGTAGGAGGATCCTTATGCGCATGCTTCTGTTGACGGTTATTATTGCCCTCGTAGGCGCTTCGTTTCCCGGCTGCACGCGTGGAGGGAAAGTTGATGCCGTAAATGCTGAAATGATTCCGTTGAAGAATAAAGTGATCACGGGATATGTTTCGGGCAAAGGGGGCGTGAAGTTATTTGTGCGGATAGAAGGAAGCGGCTCGCCGACGTTGGTGATCCCCGGAGGGCCCGGATATTCGTTCGATTATCTTCTTCCGGCGCTCTCAGAATTGGACTCTTCCAACCAAATGATCTATTTTGATCCGCGCGGCTGTGGCCGGTCGGATCGTTTCAAGAACCCCGGGCTTTACACGCTTGACAACATGGTTGCCGACGTTGAATCCCTTCGCACCCATCTTAACATCTCCGCGCTCAACATCATCGGGCACGAAACGGGAGGCATGCTCGCAGAAAAATATGCCATCAAATACCCGACACATGTTAACAGATTGATTCTGATGAGCACGACCGCCCAAGTTTCCGACTTAACAATCTGGCTCAATAGTTTCAGAGATTTCATGCCGAGACAAATCGCAGCTCTCGTCAAAATGTACGAGAAGGACAGCCTTTTTACGGACGGACGATATTCGGATGCGTACGAGCGCACGGTTCTTTCGGGCATCATGATCCCGAATTATTTCACGAACGCTGCCAGTGTTCCAACTGATTTCTCGCTGCCGGAACGCTCGTGGCCTGTCTACCTAGAGATGTGGGGACGAACAGGATACTTTGACATTTCGGGAAACTTAAAGGATTTTGATGTGCGGAATGATTTGAAGACTCTGAAGATAAAAACTCTGATTTTGGTCGGCCAGAACGACTATATCTCGCCGTTTGTCATGGAGTCGCTGGGGAGTTCAATTCCGAAAGCGAAAATGCACACGTTCGACGGAGCGGGGCACTTCTATTATATCGAAAAGCGGGACGAGTTTTTAAGTACCGTAAAAGAATTTCTGGCAAACTAGACACTTTCTAACTGTCTCGCGGTTGTTCGCCAAGATTCCCGTAAACAGATTTTCAGTTATCAAATATCGCTGATTTCTTTTCTTTCCCTGTACAGCCCGCCGACTGCAGCTCCAAGGATAAATACTATACTCGAGCAGTACACCCAAAGCATCGCCACGAGGACAAAGGCGTACGCGCCGTACACTTTTCTGAACGGCTGGAAAGTCGTCAAATAAAGTGCAAACAAAAAACCGGCGATTTTCCAGAGAATGGTGGTTGCAACCGCTGAGAGGAGTGACGAACGGTTTGTCGTACCGTAAAACGGAATGAACCGGTAGGCGAGGAATGCCATGAGGACAGTCAGAATGAAGGACGTAAGCCTCGCAAGGAAGTCGGGGAGTGCGGTCTGCATGACAATAAAATTTGGTCCGAACATTTCGACGCTGTACCGGGAGATGAGGGTATACAACCAATTCAACGTGTTGATGGAAATGAACAGCCATCCGAGAGCCAGGACGAGAATCAAATCTTTCAGCTGGCTCAAGAAAATGCCGGTGCTTGTTGTGATATGGTAAATCCTATGAAGCGCTGAACGCACCGAGCTAAAGAGCGATGTTGACGTGTAAATGAGAACGATCGCTCCGAACACTCCCATCGATTGCCGGAATTCGACCAAATCGTTGATGATGCGAAACGTAAGATTTTTGATCGCCACGGCCTGCGATTGATTGGGCAGCGCTTTCGTCAGGAATTTTTCGATATTCTGCATCGCCATGTCGGACGAATTCAAGACGACGCCGAGGAGTGCAGAAACGAGCAGCAGCAGCGGGATAATGCAGAGCAGGACGTTGAACGCAATACCGGAGGCAAGAAACAGTACATCATCCTCGATGAAACGCACCATGATCCCGTGAGAATAATACCGGGCCGCATCCCAAAAGTTTCTGAAAAAGTAGCTTACTTTCTTATCGAGTCGGGTCATCGCACTGAACGTTGATTCACTTCGGCAAGTTGTCCGAGAATATGCGACTGGACCAATATTCCCCAGAACACAACAAACGGCCATCCCAATATTATTGACATCCACCCGAAAAGAATGGTTGCGGCAATCGTTAGGAATCCTGTTACCAAAGAGATGGCATACAGGAGGGGATGGAGCGCACAACGCTTCAGAATTTCCGGGAGAGAGAAGCAGGAAAAAAATGAAGGCCGCTTGGAATACTGGATAAAGACAAGAGGCATCCAAAAGAAAACGACCGCAAGGGTTGCAAAGACTACTGAGTACATCGTGAGCGCTCCGTTAACCGCGACAATGAGAGCCAAAATCATGGCAGTGTATACAAATGCCGCAAGAAACACTGTAAGACCTTCCTCAAAAATCCTTCGCATATTCTTCCACTCGGGAAGCATAGAGTCCTGTCGCTGGGCGACATGACGAATGTGTTCGATTTCATAACCAAGAATGAATGGAAGGCCGACAACAACGATGCTCATGGTGAGAAACATTCCTCCAATAAAGACTTTGAAGAACCAAGAGCTGTCTTTAAACATATGAGAAAACGATCGGCTGATATCCATCCATCTCTTTCCAAGTGAACAAACTGTGAGAGAATAGGAACTTTTTACCTCTTAATCAAGGATGTTTCCGGAATTGGCGAAGCAGCGAACCCTGCGGCAAAAATCGATGAGAAAATAAACGATGATGATGGAAGAGAGCCGCAGGTGAACAGTTAAACCATTTCTCTCATGCAGGGGTCGAATAGGCTAACGAATACGAGCTTTTCGCATTGATGACAAAGATTATTCCTCTTTTCCTCTTCACTGTTCTATTGATGTTCCCCGCTAGAATGTCAGCCCAAGCTGTGAACCTTCGGGGGAGGGTTCTTGAGGCTAAGACAAAGTCGCCCCTCTCAGGTGCTCATGTTAAGCTCATTAATCACGATGATCCGGCAGAAACATTCATCACATCGACTGATGAAAATGGGCTCTATAAGTTTTCAGGAATCGCAATGCGTTCGTACACGCTTGAGGCAACGTATGTCGGTTGCAACATGTTCACTAAAACGATTCACATCGATAATCAAACGATTGAACTGGCTGACCTGTTGTTGACGCAGATTCCAATTCAATTGGGAGAGGTGGATATCGAAGGATCGCCGCCCCCGGCTGTACAAAAAGCGGACACGACGGAATTCAACGCGGGAGCGTTCAAGACGAATCCCGATGCCATCGCCGAAGACCTTGTCGGCAAGCTTCCGGGCGTGATCGTCACGAATGGCACCGTTACCGCACAGGGAGAAGTCGTTCAGCAGGTGCTTGTCGATGGGAAACCATTTTTTGGAAGCGATCCGACACTCGCTCTCCGCAATCTGCCCGCAGATGCGATTGCAAAAATTCAAATCTTCGACAAGATGAGCGACCAGGCTGAGTTTACCGGGTTTGATGACGGACAATCGGTGAAGACTCTCAACATCATCACGAGATCCGACAAGCGCAACCAGCAGTTTGGAAAGGGTTACGGAGGTTATGGCGAGGATGACAGGTATCTCGCCGGGGGAAGTGCTAATTACTTTCAACAAGGAACGAGGCTGTCCGCTATCGGGCTTTCTAACAATATTAATCAGCAAAATTTTTCCACCCAGGATTTGCTGGGAGTTGTTGGAAATTCAAATCAGCGTGGCGGGTTCGGAGGGGGCCCCGGGGGCGGAGGATATCGTGGAGGTGGTGGTTTTACGGGGGGCGGGGGAGGACCCGGCGGAGCCGGAGGAAACGTCAGCAATTTTCTAGTCGGGCAGCAAAATGGCATCGCGACCACAAATTCAATCGGTATGAATTACTCCGATTCATGGGGGAGCCATCTTACGATTAACCAGAGTTATTTTTTTAATCTTACAAACACCGATAATAACCAGAAACTGCATATGCAGTATTTTCCTACGCCCGATTCCAGCACGTTCTATAATGAAAACAGCGACGCAAACAGCAAGAACGGCAACCATCGGCTCGACATCCGGCTTGAATATTCACCCGATACATTAAACTCAATTATCGACCTTCCAAAATTGTATTTTCAGAACAACAACTCTTCAAGCACACTAAACGGGGTGAGCAGTCTTTCAACGCAGCAATTGATTAACCAAACAGCTAACGATAATAACGCAAATACGAACGGCGATAATCTCTCCAATCATATCGTTTTCAGGCATAAGTTTGATCTGCCCGGAAGAACAATTTCGCTCGACCTCGGCACCGGGTACAATCGAAAGCGAGGGACAACTCTGCAACAGGCGGTGAACGATTACTATCAGGGACCGGCGAATATTGCCGATACCATCAATCAACAAACGCCGGCTATTTCGGATGGGTATACGCTGTCGTCGCGGTTAGCATACACCGAGCCTCTTGGAGTCACCAGTCTTCTACAGTTGACATACAATCCATCGTATTCAAAGAACAACTCGGATAACAAGAAATATAATTTCGACCGTCTTACGAACCAATACAGTCTTCCCGACTCTTCGTTATCTAATACGTATGAGAATGAATACACAACGCAAAATGCCGGAATTGCATATCGTTTGCGGGTGACCGGGTTAAATGCGACGGCGGGCGTCTCATACCAGATTGCCGCGCTTCGCGGTCAGCAGCAATTTCCTTCTTCGAATACAATCACAAGAACATTCTACGACGTACTGCCGAACGCTATGCTCATGTATAATATCGCCGAGCATACTAATCTCCGGATATTTTACCGGACGTCAACCCAGGCGCCGAGCATCAGCCAGCTGCAGAATATTGTCGACAATTCGAATCCACTTCAGCTTGCAAAGGGAAACCCGGGCTTGAACCAATCATACAGCCAGAACCTGACAACCCGGTATTCGGTAACGAACGTTGACAACGGACGAAGCACGTTCTTATTATTATCAGTCGTGCACACTAATAATTATATCGGCAACGCGACGTTAACTGCGCAACGGGACACCATTCTTTCAGGCATTCTCATGAATCGGGGGACTCAGCTTTCGTATCCTGTCAACCTCGACGACCAATGGAATGTCAATTCCTTCTTTACTCATAGCATTGTGGTCGGATTTCTGAAGAGCAATCTCAACCTGACTTCGGGAATAACGTTCGCACGCACTCCGGGATTGATCAATCAGGATCTGAACGTTGCTGAAACATACGGCCCGAGCTGCGGAGCAGTCCTTAGCAGCAACGTAAGCGAAAACGTAGATTTCACACTATCATACCAGGGAAATTACAACATCTCAAGGAATACATTTGAACCGGATCTGAACAGCCAGTATTACTCCCATACTGCGACCGTTAAAACGAATTTTATTTTTTGGCAGGGGATTGTGTTCAGGAATGAAATGGACAACGCGCTCTACAGCGGATTGAGCGGCGGATACGACAAGAATACACTTTTGTGGAATATGAGTCTCGGCAAGAAATTCTTTTCGAAGCAGCAAGGGGAACTGACGGCTTCGGTTGTCGACCTGCTGAACCAGAACAAAAGCGTCAACCGGACGGTGACGGGCACCTATGTGGAGGACACTCAAAACAATGTCCTGGGGAGATATTTTATGCTGACGTTTACCTACACCGTGCGGTGATCAATCATCCGACATCGCACAAGTGATGCCATGACTTTTCAAACTGCATTCAGTCATGGCATCGCTGTCGGATACATTGCGGCTTACTTCTTAAAAATCATTCCGAAAAACTCCACCATATCCGCCCACGATTTCTTATCGGCCTTCTCGTTGTACGCGATCGGAATGTTGAATTTTTTGCCTGCTTCCGTTGAGGCCGGGTTCGTGAATGCGTGCACTGCATCGGGATAGTTAATGAACTTATAATCGGCCTTTGACGAATCCATGTCTGCTTTGAATTTGTTTACAGCCGCATCGGGGTTGAACAAATCGGTCGCTCCGTTGCAAACAAGAATCTTCGCTTTGATCATACCAGGTAGAGCAGGCTTTACTGTCGATAGGCTTCCATGGAAGCTTACCACTCCCTGCAAATCGGCGCCGGCGCATGCCATGTTGAGCGCAACACCGCCGCCAAAGCAATAACCGATGGCAGCAATGCGGGTTGGATCGACGGCTTTGTTTTTCTTAAGTTCTTCCAATGCTGCGAGGAACCGGGATTTCATTCCATTCATGTTGCTCATCACTCCGCCCGCCAGCTTTCCTGCATCGGCGGGATTGTCGGCCAATTTCCCGTCTCCGTACATATCGACGGCAAAAGCAATATAGCCAAGTTCAGCAAGCATGTCGGCGCGCATGCGCGAATAGTCGTTGTTGCCCCACCATTCGTGGACGACGAGCACTCCCGGTCTCTTCTCTTTGATCGAATCGTTGTACACAAGGTACCCTTTGAGCGTCACTCCATCTCCCGAATATATGACCTCTTCACGGACAATTCCGGCGTATGCTGCAACAGCAACAAACAAAAAGCATGCGATGAGAGCAAGGCGCATCATGCGGCCTCCTTAGATAGTTTAGAAATAATTGGGATGGGAAATTTGGTATACGAATTGTACTAAATTGCGGTCTCAGGAGCAATGGGTGAAAGAGAAAAAGAATCAACTAGAAAAGGGAGCATAGGCAAAAGAGGATGCTCTCATTGGCGCGTTTTATTTGTTGAGTATCCCGTGAATAACAATTGAACCGCCGCTTCCGTAGCCGACAAAAAAAACATCGTTAGGGAAAATCACCGCCGACGATGGGAGTGTAGTGGTAGGAAAAAGCGTTTTCAAATCGGTACCATTATAGTGCGATATTCCGTCAGTTGAAACGCAGAAGAAATCCTTCTCGCTTCGCCCCCACGTCTCATCAGCAAACAATGTTCCGCTGAAGTCTTTCCATACTTGTAATTGATTGTTTACGAAAGTGTACACTTTTTTCCCACTTGTTATGTACACCTTTCCGTTAATTGTGTTTATTGTAGTCAAATCCATGGTTTGATATATTTGCTTGATGTTCTGGCCATCAAAGGTGAAAATAGAAGAAATATCGTCGCCTCCGTTGAAGTTCCAGCCTTCAAGAAAATAAACGTTGCTCTGGGTATCTTTTCTTATCCGAATAAATGAGAGCTGGTTTGTATTTGATACCGGCACAAATGTCCAGTTCTGACCATCAAAATGGAGGATAACACCCTCTGCAGTATTGTTGCTCGGATTTGCTGCCGCACCAATAAAATAAATGTTTGTGGGACCGTCTCCCCAAATGTCGTTAAGGTATGAAACAGGATAACCTGGGAGCACGAGATTTCCAATCGTCGTCCAATTGCTGCCATTAAAATGGAAAGCGCCATCGCCGGGGGACGATGCAGCCCAGATATTATCAGGAGCGAAGCCGTAGACGGTTTGCAAGTTTCCCGCAGCAAAAACCGAATCTCTGCTCCAGCCTGTACCGTCATAATGCCAGATTGTGTTGTAAGAAACATCAGCACCTCCAACAGCCCAAACATCGCTTGGGCTGCTTCCCCAGATGGAGATTAAGTCGATGAAATCGTAGGGTCCTTGTCGGATGGTATCGACAGTCCACGTGTAGTTTCGCGAACCGGGCTGGGTTGTGTCAACAGGAGGTGCAACGGGGGGAGATTTCTTACATGAGGTCGTGCAAACCAATAAAATCAATAAGAAAATGAAAGAAATTGCTTTCATAAGAGGTATTGCCCGAAGGAGAATTAAGTCACGACGTGCCCCATGTAACCCCGAATGATGTTCTCAACATATCAAATGAACGTCAACTGATAATTTGGAGCCACTGCAAGATTGAATCTCATCAACTATGGCGTATAGAAATTATGTCACCGTCTTTGA